>JADJRI010000003.1 GCA_016712275.1 Planctomycetota bacterium | reverse complement strand
GCGTCGGCGTGCGGCGTATTTCCAATAGGCACAATGAACGGCCAAGTCGGCGATGGAGTGCTTTTCGTTAAGGGGCCGTCGGGTTGTATCGGCCGGGGAGACTCCTCGAAGAATGCCGCGAAGGTTGGGACCGTGCCAGGCCTTGCCGTTGAATGCGTCGTCAAGCAGCGCGAGGAGGAGCTGGATTTCGGAGGCGGTGCGGCCAGCCATAGGAAGAGTCTCGCCGTTTTGCTCAAAATCGAATTCCGTGCCTATTCTACAATCGCGGGCTTTCGAACCCAATACATGTAATCCAGATCAACGATCGCGCCGCCGACACGGCGGATCACATTTACCGATTGGGCACGGTGGTGTATTGAGTGAATAATCCCCTGCATCAACATGTCGGACAGCGTCGCCCGAAACAGGCTGCCCTTTGAATCGCGGTAGGTGATTTCGGCCGACAGCGATGCGTGTGACAATGCGCCAATAAACGCCGTTCTCTCCGTTCGCACACCGGCAAATCGCTGAGCGAGATCCGCGATCGGCACTTTTTCTGTCTCATTGGGCCACGGTGTCTCAGCGCGGCCGCGCCAGCGCTGAAGCCAGGTTTGTTCGCCCGCCCAGATGTGAATCAGGATTCGACGCAACGAGCCGGGGCCGACATCGAACGGCTGGTCGAGTTGGACATCGGAAAACGCGACGGAGGCCTGAAGTAGGCAGTCATTGGCCCAATCGTTGTAACGCAGAAAGTCGTGCAGGGAATCGACGTGAAACATGGGTGCTCCATGGTCTGGACATTTGCGTGGCGGACTGCTGCACAAAACGTGGCCGTGATTGTTGTTTTGCAACAATACTGCGTGCAAATCGCAATCACGCAACCGGATTTCGTTGACGCAACCATAAGATCAAATCGAGACTCGGCGGCTTGATGCCGCTGTGGCGAAGCATGTTTACGATTTGCGTGCGATGCAGTGTCGCATGTACGCACAACTGCAGCATGGATTCGCCGAGGCGGAAATAGAGCTTTATGCCTTCGGTCGGCTGGGCAAGGATTTCCCTCGCCAGGGTGTCGTCGGTCTGCTTCGCAACGTATGCATTGCGGCCGGCCATGCTTCGCTCCCATTGCGTGCGAAGATCGGCAAGCGATGTTTCCTTCGGCAGCTCCGCGAAGCCGGGCTTTGAGCCTTTTGTCCAGTTTTCCAGCCAATTTTGATCGGCGGCTTGCAGATGAAGGAGTGTGCGACGGATTGAGGCGAGCCCGATGTCGTGGTGCCGGTCGAGCGCGGCGTCATTCAGCGATTCCGCCGCCTGAAGCACCACGCCACTGGCCCAGTCGCTATATTCAAAGTAGTGCTGCAGGGCCGCCACATCAAAGCCGCAGGACGAATCGAGCTGCGTGCCGACGCTGCGGCCCCATGCCTGAAATTTGGCGCGCGTGACTTCGTCGGCGATTCGAATCGAGGGCTTCGCGATTCGCATGAAAAGATAATCGAGATTGCTCAATTTGCGGCCGCCGCGGCTGACCATGCTGGCCACCTGCGCCCGGTGATGCACGCCGTGATTGAAAGCGTGCATGAGGATGTCGCCGATGGGGCACGCCCATGCATTGCCTTTTCTATCGCGAAATTCCGCGATGCGATTCAGGTCGTTTGCCGAGAGCGAATCGAGCCACGGACATCGTGCGTTTGCAAGCGACAATGCGGCAGCCCGAATCTCGGAGATTGAATTGAGCGATTCGGGCGATGGCAGGGCTTCCGCGCCGGGGCCGCCGATACGCGAATACCAGATGCGCTCCGCGAAATAAATGTGTCGCAGCGTTTCTCGAATCAGCCCGGGCCCAATTTCGTAATCCTGATCGAGCAATGCGTCGCTTAATTCCGACGCGACGTTCAGGACGTACTCATTGGCCCATGCATTGTACCGATACATCTCACGGATTGTGCGAATCGACACGCGTGTCTCCCCAATTTTCGAAGCCCTGGCTACAGCAGATTCAACTGAATCACCGGCCAGACGAATTGAATCACCAGCGCACCCACTGCGACGTACAATGCCGCCTGTGCGGCACGGACCCATGCCGACGGTTCGCCCGTCTGGCCGGCGGCATGGCTCCAATGAATCGCCAGGGGCAGGCCTACCACAATTGCGCCCAGACCGAGCGTCGAAAATGGATGGCCTCAACAAAAGAACATGCGAAGGCCCGCTCCGCATGTAGCCAGCAATCCGGCGCCGATGGCCTTATATGCATGCATTCATCTCGCTCGCTTTCCGATCAATCTGATCAACACTTAATAACCTGAGTGGATTATTGTGCCCCCGGTCGTCCCTTTCAACCGGCGGGGCGAATCGATATGCTCTCAATCCGATGCCGCTGTACGTGACGATTCTGCAAATCCTGGCTGTTCCGGTCCTCATCGCATTGAACGCGTTTTTTGTGGCGGCCGAATATGCCGTGGTGGCGATTCGCGCGAGCAAGATCGAGGAAATGCGGCAAAACGGAATCAAAGGCGCCGCGGTGCTGGGGCGGCTCAAGCAGGGCATTGGCGACTCCCTTGCCGCCATTCAAATCTGCATTACTGCCACCAACCTTCTGATCGGCGCGGTTTCCGAACCGATGATGACGCGCGGTGTAATCTGGGCGCTGTCGCCCTTTGATTTCGGCTTGCCGCCCGCAGTCGCGCGCATGGTCGGGCTGGCGATCGGTCTCACCATCGTTACTTTCTTTACGGTTGTCCTTTCTGAACTGCTCCCCAAGGCGCTGACGCTTCAGTTCACTGAACAAATCGCACTGCGCGTGGCGCGACCGATCGAGTTTGTAAAATGGCTCTGCGCACCCTTGATTAAGCTGATGAACTGGTCCGCGAACCGCATTACGCTGGCGGCGGGGCTTGGCAGGCTCAATCTCAAAGAACCGGCTCTCAGCGAAGCGGAACTGGAGATCATGGTCGATCAGGCCGACGATGCCGGCGAGTTTCACGAGCAGCACGGCGAACTACTGCGCCGCGCTTTTGATTTCGCCGATCTCAAGGTTCGCCATGTGATGATTCCGCTTCGAAATGCGGGCGTTATTGACAGCAACGCCAGCGTGGACGATTTAGCCGCCCAGCTCGGCGAAAAGCCATTTACGCGATGGCCGCTGCGCGACCCGGCCACCGGTAGGATCAACGGCGTGGTCAATGTGAAGATGGCGCTCTTCGCCAATGCGGTGGCTGCGGGGGATGCCGTGATCCTGCACGATCTCGCCGTTCCGCCGACGACGCTCGATCCGGACCTGCCGCTGGTGGATGCGCTACACCTGTTGCGACAGAAGCGTGTTCATATCGCCGTTGTCGTGGACAAAAAGCAGGGCGAGATGGGCGTCGTCACGCTGGAGGACATCCTCGCATCGATCGTCGGGAAAATCTCCAGTGACGCCAAGACTAACGTAACGCGACGGCGCGAATATTAATAACCGCATCGAAACCGGGTGGTCACAATCATCGCTTATCGGTCGGTCGCACGAACACTTGAAATGAAGAATGCGAACGAGTGGGGCGAGGCACTCGGCCCCACCCCACCCGTCGCGAGGCAAGAAAAATTGCAAATGCGTCAGTGCTCAGCCGGCCGGCATACTCATCGGCGGCGGCGGCGGTGCAATCGCGTTCTCAGGCAGACCGCGCCCGCCATGGTCATCATCAGCATCAAGCTCGACTGCATCCCGCACTGCGCCACCAGGCTGTCGGAGCCTGGGAGCGGCTTGGGCGGGGGTGCCGGCGTTGCGGCGTCTTCCGAATCGATTTCGTCTTCCGCCGGTGCGGTCGGGGCGATCGGCGGCGCAAACGCATTCGGGTCGTAGTTTTGGGGAATATACGGGTTGTTTGTGTCCGGAGGTGTCGGTGGCGTGACATACCCGTTGTTGTTGTCGCTGTTTGGGATTTCGGGAGTGCCCGACGGCGGATTTGTAGGCGTCTCCTCGTTGGAAGGCGGAGTCACCGGTGGCTGCTCCGTCGGGGGCGGTTCGTCGGCCGGCGGATCTTCTGGTGGTGGCGGGTCGGGTGCATACAACGGTCCTTCGATTCCCGGCGACCACAATGCACCTTGGGGACAGTCGATCGTGATCAATGGGCTGGGATATCGTGTGCCCGGATTCCACACTTCCATTTCGTCATTGTCGCCGATGATGGCGCTGCCCCAACCGATTTCATCGGCCCATCCCGCAGGACCCGTCTCACCATAAATTCCGACAAATCCGGAATCCACATCGCTCAGTGTTTTCGAGATTCGGATTTTGAAAACCGACCAGGCAACGCCGTCGGCTGATGCCTCGTAAGTTTGAGATGGCGTCAAGCTGTGCATGCCGACATTCTGGGTCAGCTCGCGTGCCTGGCCGAGGAGCGCGCTGGTAAAGACCGAAGGCAGCGGCACGTAGCCTTGAAAGTGCCCGCTCGCGGAAAAGACTTTTTCACCATATTCGTATTCGATGCCGACCAGCGAATCGGAAACCGATCTTAGATTCATGGTCCAGCCATAGAGCGGCAGAATATTCTGAAACCGCATGGTGATATCCCAGAGAAACTCCGGGTCCTCGGGCTGCATCGTGGTGTCGCAGGCCAGTGTAAGAGCAACGCCCGGACCCTGGTCCAGAACGAGTGCTCCATCAGAAACCGGGACTGCCTCAAACCAGACATGATCCTGCGCGCCGGCCCGCGGAACGTTCGCACCATACAAAATCGCGCAGGCGATGAACAAGATTCCCAGGCGAAGGGAAAAGCGAAAAGTATGAATGTGCATGATTCAAATCTCCTTTGAATGGAGGATTCATGGGCCGGCGGGTTGCCTGTAATGCCCGCACTAACCCCAAATGGAATCGGACAACGCATCCGATGCCGTCAGTTCGACACAACTCAAGCGCATGGAATTATGGAAACCACTCGGCGCGGAAACCGAGTTGGATACGGGTCGCTGGAGGAGATTGCCCGAGCTCGTCAACCGTGCCGCGGCGGCGTAACAGTTGAAGATCGAAATACGGCTTTAGATCATACCGGCTTGCCAAGTGTCCGCACAAGCCGTTGCAAGGAAATGATTGGCAGTGTGTTTCAGCCTCTGCGTCTTCGTGACAGGCAAATAAGGCCGAAGCACACCAGTAAGGCGGCTGCGGGCTCGGGCGCCTGGCCGGGTGGGTCGAAAGCCACAGTCAAGGATCCGTCCGCATCGATGTAAGAGATTGCGGGCCAGCTTGTACCGTAATCGTCGAATGCCAGCGAGGGGCGCCGATGAAATCCCAGGGGACTGTCCAGCGATGCCGTGCCGTCTACAAGGCTGGTCTGCCAGTTACTGGTGGCATTCAAGTATGCAAACTGGATTTGCTGGGCGAAGGGCGACAAAACCTTCCGCTCGTAGGCCATGGCGGGCAGGCCGTCGGAAAAATCAAATGCCAGATCGATGTCCTCGAAAATGGCCGTTGTGGATGATTGCACTTCCGTCGTTTGCAGAATGCTGCCGGTCGGTTTGGCGTAGAAGAGCTTGGAAGTGTTGTTGCCCGAGTTGTAAGTCGTGTAGGCCAGCGCGGGCTTGCCATCCAACGGACTGATGGCAATGGCGACGCCGTTGACATCATCCGCGGTCGCCAGCACGGTGGAGGTCCACGCACCACCGCCCAGCGGCTCGGATGCGACAACGACCCCCTCGGTGTTGGTTGCAAGCGATGCCCTGGCGATGACATGCCGGCGCCCGGTGTAATCTGTCGGGAATCTCAAATCATGAATATCGACCACATTGCTCAATGTTCCAAGCAGCGAAGTTGTGTGGGCGCCGTTGGCGCCGTTGATGTCATAAACCGTCGCGGCAGATTGCGCCGAGAACGCGCCCCGCAATGTGCCGGTCAAATCATGAGAAATCGAAATGGCCGGCCGTGTGATGTTTGCCGCCACGCCGGGCAGGGTCTGCGTGGTGACATCGTTGAATTGGGTCTTCACGTCGCCGCCGCCGTTGATCCAGGCAACGGTCGGCTTTTCGGAGCGATCGAACGACAGAGATGTCAAGAGTCCGACACCGGTGCCTTGCTCGACGACGCGGTGGGACCAGAAGCCGAGGCCGGAGGTCTTGGATCGATAAACCGTATTGGAGCCCCCGAAGGCGTGAACCGTCGACCATGAGACGGACGGCACGCCATAATGGTCGAATGCAAGGGACGGCGATGAAATGTGATAGTTGGTGCCGGGCGTGCCGACCAACGAATTCACCCAAACCGGCGTTCCATTGACGGCCATCGCGACTTCCGAGCACAAGATCGGACACAGCATTGCGCCAAGCGCCACACAGCTTCGCAAGCGATGCGACATCATCGCGTCACCCTCCCAAGGTTTGAATGTGACTCAAGAAAGAACCGGCCTACAACTGCCCCAATATCACTTGGAACGTTGCCGTCCACGAACGGTTACTTATGGTGAAAAACCCGCGAGCAAAAGTCAATGTGCAAATTGCGGGAGTTTACAACTTGTTTTGATGAGGCGGTCGGCCGCCGGATGCTCCAGCGCGGCGGAAATGGCGAAGCAAAGCGTCCAACGAAGCGTTCATTTTGTCCTTTTTCGTTGTAAATCCTTGTCGGGCCAAACATTGACGAAACCCCTGAATCCGGCTGTAATAGGGGATGTATCGGATACGCAAGAAATGATTTGCCGGGGCGTAGCTCAGTCTGGTTAGAGCGCCTGGTTTGGGACCAGGAGGTCGCTAGTTCGAATCTAGTCGCCCCGATTCATAACTTCCGCAGTCGAGGACGTTTGCAACAGGTCATTCCCGTGTCACTCGCGTATTTCCTATTGTTCTCCAGTTTGATTTTGTGGCGCCCGTGCGTTGGCCGTTCAGTGGCGGGCCCTGCCAATCCTTTTTGTGAGTCAGGCACGCCGGGATAATAATGCTCTCTCTAACGGCTCAATATGCACTGCGGGCAATCGTGGCGATTGCAAATTCGGAGAATGCGGGCCCTATCCTGGCCAGGGACCTCGCGAAAACCACTGGCATCCCGCGACAGTATCTTTCCGCCGTATTGCGCTCGGCCGTTCGCGCCCGCCTCTTGAAATCGACACGCGGGCGCGGCGGCGGGTTTATCCTGGCGCGCCCGCCTCAGGATATTTCAATTCTGGAAGTTGTCGCCGCTTTCGAGGGGATCGCCGATCGCGGAACGTGTCCATTCGGTTTCGCCAGATGCAGCGATGATGCCCCGTGTCCTGTTCATCCTTTTTGGCGACCCGTCACATCGGCCTTTCGGAGAATGCTCGCCGAGACCCATCTTAAAGACCTGGTCGAGCATCCGGCGATCAAACCGCGACGCAGGCGCGCATCATCAAGAAACAAGCAGTCCTGACTCGGCGCGCTTGCCGAATTTAATGCCTTGCGAGCAATAAACTATATGTGTATGCTTTTATAGATTGAATCGCGGGCCGATCGGCCACTCAATCGATCGGGAGTTTTTTCTTGCAGCCTCGCGATGGCTTCGTTAGAACGACACGCAATGTCGGAACCAATCACATCCCCCTGTCCGATTGATCGCAATGCAGTCGCGCCCTCCCGCAGCGGGTTTTTCACGGCCTGCCTCATGGCCGTCGGCGTTGTGGCGGGGTACGGCCTTGGGCTTTGGAATTTTCTTCAATATCTGGTTCCGCTCAGACGACACACCCCTCGCCGCGAAATGTTTGTAGGCACTTTGGATGACATCAAAGTCGGCTCAAGCATCATGGTCAAAGATCCCCGCGGCGAGGAGATTGCGTTGGCCCGCGTGACGGATGATCGCGACAACCCCGCCGTTGGATTCAAGGCGCTTTCAAGCACATGTCCTCATCTCGGTTGCCGCGTTCATTGGGATGCCGGCCGCGGCGAATTCCTCTGCCCGTGTCACAACGGTGTGTTTGACAAGAATGGCATCGCCGTTTCCGGCCCACCCGCCAAGGAAAAGAAAAACCTATCCACCTTTGAAGTTCGAGTGAACAGGGAAAATGGCTGGGTGTCGATCATGGTTACCGGAAAGGGCGACTATGGCGTCTGAAACCCGGAATAATGAACCCGCCCACGCTCGATCCGCCAGCGGACGCCTTTGGCAGATGCTGCCATTGGATTGGGGTCGCGTACAGGAAGTTACCAATGAACCCGTGCCCGGCCACATCAAGCGATGGTGGTTTGCGTTGGGCGGCACGCCTGCTTACCTTTTCTTCATTCAACTGACGACGGGCATTCTGCTGTCATTTTATTATGTGCCGTCCCCGGATCACGCCTACGAAAGCGTTTCGGCAATTACCAACACCATTTCCTATGGGTGGTTTGTTCGCAGCATTCACAAATGGGCGGCAAACCTGATGATCATCACGGTGATCCTGCATATGTGCCGTGTGTTCTTTTCCTGTGCATTTCGCCATCCGCGACAGCTCAATTGGCTGGTTGGCTGCGGGCTGCTCGGATGCACTTTTGTTATGGGCTTTACGGGCTACTCACTGGTCTATGAGCAGCTTTCCTACTGGGGAATCACGGTTGCCACGGAATTGACGGCGACGGCCCCGCTGGTTGGCGGTGCGCTGGCGACATTTATGAAGGGCGGCGAAACCATCGGACCGAACACCCTGACCCGCATGTACAATCTGCATGTCGGCATTCTTCCGGTAACGATGATATTACTCATCGGCCTGCACGTTGCCATTCTGCGAATTCATGGTGTTTCGGAACTTTCGTTCGATGATCCGCGGAAGCGTCCCGGCGGAAGCGGACGTCTTGCGTCCGCACTGCCCGGTGTACGATTTATCGCACTCTTGGCCGCAATCGGCGCGTTAGCGGCGATCATGATGGCGGTGCGAAACCCATTTCCGGTCAAGATGATCACGTATGAGTTGAGCCTTGAAAGCAGCCGCGTTTTTTGGATGATCGGCTCCGTCATTCTGGCAACGACCGCCGTGCTGATGCATCACGGGCACACCTATGGCCTGCTGCTGTGGCTCTTCGTCGGCATCCTGTCCATGGGCAAGCTCGTTTTTGATTTGGCGGTCAACGAAGCGGCGAATCCGGCGGGTTGGATCATTGCCGCAGTGATACTGGCGGTCAGCGTGGTTTATGGCGCGGCCAGGCACGACCGCTTTATCGAAGGCAAGGGCGAAGACAAGCCGTTCAGTTTTTTTCCGGATCACCTGATTACAGAACTGATGATCGGCACGCTGCTGTTGTTTCTATTGACCCTGCTGTCGCTCGTGTTTCCGGCCGAACTGCATGAAAAAGCAAACCCGCTCGTCACGCCGGAGCACATCAAGCCGGAGTGGTATTTCTTCTTCCAGTTTCGCCTGCTCAAACTCACCGGCCTGCAAACCGCCGTGTTCATGACCGGCGCGCTTGCGGGATTGGTCGTGCTGTGGCCCTGGGTCGATGCAATCCTTCAAAGGCTTGCACCAGGGAAGGACATCGGCGTCTATGTGGGCATTTTTGCATTTGTTTCGTTCCTTATGTTAACCGTCTGGGAGGCCATGGTCTGATGTCTCTCAATACCAAGCGTATTGTCGTTTTTGTTCTTGGCGTTTCGCTTTGCGTAGCGCTGATCATGGTCGCAGAATTGGAGACGCGCAAGGGTCTGACGCCGGAAGAAATGCCGATGTCGACCCTGCTCGCCATCGTCCCCGAGTCCAGCCGCGATTGCATTACGTGTCATACCGAATCGACGCGCGGCATCGTCGATCACTGGCGCGGCAGCACCCATGCCGCCAAGGGTGTCGGCTGCGTCGAGTGCCATCAGGCCGAAACCTCCGATGCCGACGGTTTCGCCCACTATGGCGTACACATCGCCACTGTCGTCAGCCCGCGCGACTGCTCTCGATGCCATCCCACTGAGTACGGTGAATTCGAACACAGCCACCATGCCGCAGCCGGTAACATCCTCGCTTCACTGGACAACTTCCTGGCGGAAACTGTGGAGGGCAACCGCGGACCGTTCAACCCCCATTCGCCAACGCCGGGCATGATGGCCGTCGACAAGGTCAATGGAATGGCGAGTGCGATGTTGGGTTGCCTTCAATGCCACGGCAGCAAGGTGGCATTGGTTTCGACGGATGGAGGCAAGATCACCGTCGACGATCTGAAGCCGGATTCAAGCGGCAAGCCCACCAACCTCGATGCGGTCGCCAGGATTCTCAAGGATCAAAACGGAAAACCGAGGTTTCATTCGGATACATGGCCAAACACCGGTATCGGAAGACTGAACCTGGATGGTTCGCTCGGCTCGTGCAGTGCATGCCACAGCCGGCATGACTTTTCTCCCCGGCGTGCTCGACAACCAGAAAATTGCGGCAAGTGCCACCTCGGCCCCGACCATCCCCAAAAGGAGATCTATGAGGAATCGAAGCACGGCGTCGCCTATCGCGATCTTCGGGAGAAGATGAATCTCGATTCGCCCAGTTGGGTGCTCGGCAAGGATTATTCCCAGGCGCCGACTTGCGCCACCTGCCACATGTCCGGCCATTCACGCAATGGCGGGAAAGTCACCCACGATCCCGGTATGCGAATTTCATGGACCAATCGCCCGCCGATCAGCCTGCTGCTCGACACGGATGCCAATGGGAAAATCGTCACCGAAGCCGATCCGGTCAAACGGCAGGCGCTGACCGTCAGCACATGGCAGGAAAAGCGCGGTCGAATGCAGGAAGTCTGCTCCCACTGCCACACACCGGATTATGTCTCTTCGTTTTACAAGCAGTATGATGATTTGGTCATCCTCTACAACGAAAAATTCGGCAAGTCGGGAACTGCCATCATGAAGGCACTTCAGGACAACGGACTTATCACCAAGGCCCAGTTTGACGAAGAAATCGAATGGACCTGGTTCTACCTCTGGCATCACGAGGGTCGGCGGGCGCGACACGGTGCGTCGATGATGGCCCCCGACTACACACACTGGCACGGCATGTACGAAGTGGCCGATCGCTTTTACATGCACCTCATTCCGGAAGCGCGCGAAATCACGCGCATGCGACGGAGGCCGGAAAGAAAGAAGCGGCGGATGCCGTAAACAAAGTTATTGATGATATTCTCGCGCGACCGGAGCATGTTTGGATTCAAAAGACCGAAATGGACCGACCGCTGCGGTACGCGCCTGAGAGTGAACAGGCAAGTCAGGGCGAGGCAAGCATGCCATGAATTTACTGAACCGGCGTGATTTTCTGACGGTTCTCGGAACAACGGCGGCCGGCGCGTACGGCGTCACCGCCTTTTCGTGTGATCAAAAGCGCGCGGCGGAACAAATCGCCGCATCTCAGGCCGCCATGGATTCCGTATCGCCGTCCGATTTGAATTGGGGAAAGGCGCCGTGCCGATTTTGCGGCACAGGTTGCGGCGTCGAAGTTGGTGTTAAGGATGGCAAAGCCATGGCGGTTCGCGGCGACGTGGCCAGCCCGGTCAACAAGGGGCTGCTTTGCGTCAAAGGCTATCACCTGCCGGGACTGCTCTATGGCCGCGACCGACTTTTGTATCCGCAGCTTCGCGGTGCGGACGGTAAACTGAAGCGCATTTCATGGGATGAGGCCATCGATCTCATTGCCTCAAAATTTAAGTCAGCACTCAATGAATCCGGCCCGGATTCAATAGGCGTCTACGGCTCCGGCCAATGGACGATTTTCGATGGCTATGCCGCGCTCAAATGGGTCAAGGGCGGCATGAAAAGCAATAATTTGGAGCCGAATGCGCGATTGTGCATGGCCAGCGCGGTCATGGGGTTTGTCACACAGTTTCAAAGTGACGAGCCGATGGGCTGCTACGATGACTTTGAATATGGCGACGACTTCATTCTGTGGGGCCACAACGCGGCGGAAATGCACCCCGTTCTATTCTCGCGCATGCTGGAGCGAAAGCGTCAAAAGCCCGGCACGCGCTTCATCGATCTCGGCACGCGTCGCACGCCCACCAGCGACTATGCCGACATGTATCTGGAGTTCATCCCCGGTAGCGACCTGGCGATCGCCAATGGAATTCTCCACCTGCTTTTGAAGAAGAACAAAATCGACTCGGCCTTCATCGAAGAAAACACCGTATTCAAACGCGGCATCGAAGACGTAAGCGAAATCGGCTACGGATGCTTCGGCGACCAGGCCGAGCACTATACGTTTGCCGACAAACCGCGGGATTCGTCGCTTGAGGAATTTCGCCAATTCCTCGAAGACTACACCCCTGAAAAAGTCAGCAAGATCAGTGGAGTGCCTGCCGCGCAGATCGAGACCCTCGCCGACATCTATGGCGATTCATCGCGCGGAACCGTGAGCCTGTGGTGCATGGGCGTCAATCAGCACTACCGCGGCACTTGGATGAATAATCTGATCACCGACCTGCATCTCGTCACCGGCAAGATCAGCAAACCCGGCAACAATCCATTCTCGATTACCGGCCAGCCGGCGGCCTGCGGAACGGTGCGGGAAGTCGGCACGCTCAACAATCGGCTTCCGGCCGACATGGTGGTGACCAATCCCGAACACCGTGCCAAGGCCGAGAAAATCTGGAACCTGCCCGCCGGCACAATCAACCCCAAGCCGGGCTATCACGCGGTCGACATGTTCCGCGCTCTGACGCGTGGAGATGTGAAGGCGCTTTGGATTCAAACAACGAATCCGTGGGTCACGATGCCAAATCTCAACCGGTTCAAACGCAAACCGGGCGATGGCCGCTTTATTGTGGTCAGTGACATTTATCCGACACCGACGACGGACGTGGCCGATCTTGTGCTTCCCGCCGCCGCCTGGATCGAGCGCGAGGGATGCTTCGGCAACAGCGAGCGTCGCACCCAGCAATGGGACAAACTGGTTGATCCGCCGGGCGAGGCGAAAGAAGACGCATGGCAGATCATGCAGGTGGCAAAGAAGATGGGCATGGGCCATCTGTTCCCGTGGCCCGAGAACGACTGGCACAAGCCGATGTTCGAAGAGTATCGCAGCTTCGGGCTGGGCATCGGGAAAGACCTGGCAAGTTACGACCAGCTTCGATCAACCCGCGGCTTGAAGTGGCCGGTCGTGGACGGCAAGGAAACTAATTATCGTTACGCGGCGGGGCACGACCCTTATGTGAAGAAGCCCAAGGGCGTTCATTTTACAAGGCTCATGATTACGGCGACAAGGCCGCGATCTGGCTGCGACCCTACCACCCTCGCCGGAAATTCCCGATGCGGAATATCCCTTCTGGTTGTGCACTGGGCGGGTGCTGGAGCACTGGCACTCCGGCTCGATGACCCGGCGCATCAAGCAGCTCCATCAGGCCGTTCCCTGTGCTTATGTTGAGATCAATCGCGCTGACGCCGTGGAACTTGGAGTTAGATCACGCGACTGGGTAAAGCTCGTCAGCCGTCGTGGTGAGTTGAAAATCCGCGTGTTGGTCGATGGCCGCGGCAAGCCGCCGCGCGGCAGCGTGTTTGTGCCTTTTTTTGACGAATTCTGGTTGATAAACCTGCTGACGCTGGACTCGATGTGCAACATCAGCAAGCAGCCGGACTACAAGAAGTGCGCGATCAGAAGCGAAAGAACAGGATTCCTGTTCGGCATGTGTCGCGTCTGCGGTATGCCGCTCTAACTTGCGGACTATTTATTGTTTTCTTGTACTTTGGTGCGTGCGATTCCGGTGCTCCCTCGCTGCCGGGATCGGTCGATTCGGCGAAATCCTCGCGGGCGTCGGATCGATCGTTGGTCCGCGCCGCACGGCGGGCCTACGATGGCGCGCCGCCGATCATTCCACACATGCAAATGGGAGCGAGCTGCACGTCCTGCCATTCACAAACCGGTATTCAATTCGGCGACATGGGTTTCGCACCGCCAATGCCGCACACCACAAAGTCGAACGCCGGCATGTTTGCCCGTTGTGAGCAATGCCACGTTTATGCCGAGGAGAAGGCGTTATTCGTGGAAAGCGATTTTCTGCCCATGCGACAGGACCTGCGGAAAGGAAAGCGCGCAACGTCCATTTCGCCGCCCACAATGCCGCATCAGGTGTTTATGCGCGAGAATTGCGCCGCCTGTCACACGGGACCCGCTGCGAGGGAGGAAATCCTTTGTCCGCATCCCGAGCGCGTGAGATGCGCGCAGTGTCATGTTCCTGTGACTGAGTCAGGCGAGTTTACCCGTACTGAACCGACATCATGAGAGCGCCCCGAAGGAATACATGTCGTGTTTCGAATTACGTTGAGAAATCGAATAGGCATTTGAAAGGAACCTTGTAATGTTTCCACCGTTTATCGACAGCTTTGGAAATCAATTCACGGCCGTCATTATCAATGTGGTCGGTACCGTCCTCGGAGGCGTTATCACCGGAGTTTTCAACGCTTTTTCAACCGGGTTTCTAGCGCCACTTTTTAAGAGCATTGCCGCAGCGCTTGGAATTCCGGTCTGATGCCGCTTTGAATTCAGCCGGCGTTTCACGGCCAGTGTGCTAGCGCGCAACTGCCTTGGATCGCAATGCTAAATCATTCCATGTTGAAGGAGATCAGCCGTGTACCGGCGACACACAACGGTTTTGCTTGTTTCGATCTCTGTCGTGAGTTTCATTGGCTCGTCAACGAACGCACAAACCTCGCCTCCTGAGTTTGCCACCTCCCAGCCTGCCGCATCCGAAGAAGGCCCGACGACATCAGGCCCGGCGGATTCCCATGATTCGCCGACGGCCTCCCCATCAGTCCCCAAAGCGGGGCCGAAGTACTTGCTGCTTCGATACAACGAGGATTTCTCCTATCTCGACGGCGAGCCCGACACCTACAACAGTGATATTTTTGATCCTATCAAAAACATTCATCTGGATGACGATTGGCGATTGCGCCTCGGCGGCGAAATTCGCTTTCGAATGGAGTCTGAGACAAATCGCAACTTCGGCGCACGCGATCCGACGAATGATACGTTTCTGCTTTATCGCGAATTGCTCCACGCGGACTTTCACTATCGAAACACATTCCGCATTTTCGTCGAAGGAATCGACGCCCGTGTGGCCGATCGGAATCTGCCGCAGATTCCCGGAATGGAAAACACCTTTGATGTGCATCAGGCATTCGCGGACATTCGGCTTCTTGGCGAGCAAACACCGCTTACGCTTCGCATCGGCCGTCAGGAAATGATCTATGGCAAGGAGCGCGTCATCGGCAAGCTGGACTGGATGAACGAAGGTCGCCGCTTCGATGGTGCAAAGCTCATGTACGCCAGCCCAAAGTTTGACATCGACTTCTTCTGGGTCAAGCCGGTCTTCTTCATGAACAAGCCCTTCTCGAACCCATGGAATACACACATTAACGAGGGCATGAACCACAAAATCGACCACTGGCGTGAGGAGCAAAACTTCTACGGAATCTACTCCTCCTACAAGGGCATCAATGATCAGGTGATTGATCTGTATTTTCTGGGATTTAATGACCGCGGTTTCTTCACCAATGCAAACGGCCGTTACGGCGATCTCAACGTTTATACCATCGGTAGCCGCTTCGCAGGAACCGCCGGCAACTTCGACTACGACATCGAGGGTGGTGGCCAGTGGGGCAAATGGGATGGCGATGAAGTTCATGCGTGGATGTTTGGAAGCGATGCCGGCTATACCTTCAAAAACGTTTCAACAACCCCGCGCATCGGCGTCGGCTTCGACTTCGCCACCGGCGACGACACGCCGCGCGACGGCAGCCACGACACGTGGAATCAGCTCTACCCCACCGGCCATGCCTTCCTCGGCTACATGGACGACGTGGCACGGGCCAATATCATTTCGCCAAACGTGAATTTCTCGTTCAAGCCGGTAAAAGACGTAACCGCCAAACTGACATGGTATCACTTCTGGCTCGATTCCAATCTCGATGCGCTTTACAACGCGGGCGGCGTGCCGATTCGCCGCAACGTGACGGGCTCATCGGGCAATGATGTTGGCGATGAACTCGATGCGACCGTCACATGGCAGATAGACGTACACTCGGCATTACTGGTCGGCTGGTCGCACTTCTGGCCGTCGAATTTTGTAAACAGCTCCGGCTTCTCGCGTGATTCCGATTACGTTTACTTGCAGTATCAGTTTAGGTTTTGAATTCTCATCAAGGCTATGCACAGATGGCCTTTCGAGATTCGCGAACGGCTGGTCTCGTGGCGTATTCTCTCGCGAAGGAGCCTTACTATGACAGCGCTAATCTCGCCCAAGATTTTGAAGGAGTCGAGACGATGGGATTCTTGAGGGCGATGTTGGGAGCGCGCTCTTCTGACGACCCAATCAGGAGACCGAGTGATGACTGCGGATCAGATACGATCTCTGCAGCCGGAGTTGGCTGCGCGCCACAGCAACATGTTTCCATTCGGAATTAGTGCCGCCAATCTGCTTGGATTCACGAGTCGGACATCCCACCGCAGCGAGCTGGCGACCGGCGCGCCCAGCCTTCCGCGCAAACTCGTCGGCCAGGGTGCGGTGATTCACACCCGTCGGCCCGAGCGATGGTCGAAACTCTCACAGGAGGACGCGGCGTTGCTCGATTTTCTTCGGCGGAGTGGAAAGACCAGCGAGCTGTCCCCCGAGCAGACCACCACCAGAACGCGCGCCATGCTTGCACAACCCGGCCGCTATGACCGACTCTTGACAGTCATGAAAACGGAACCGCCGCGCGTCCGGGCGATGTTCGGCGCTCTGGGAGAAAAATTGGGCAAGGAGAAGAATACACTGGACCGATTGCGGCAGTCCCTCAATCCTTTTTCGCGGTTCGAGATTGGCGTGTTTGCTCAATTGCCAAATGCCCGTGACTGGCAGGCAAAGGACGGTCCTCGACATGCGACTCTTTGAGCATCCTGATTTTGAACAGGCCCTGCTTCGTGCGACGGAACACTTCCGGAGCCGCGGGCTCCGCCCAGCCATCATTGAAAAGGACTAGTACGTCACCGAGTCGTTGCGCATCATCGCTTGGTAGCGCGGGGATTCTCGTGTGCGCCGAAGAAAGAAGCCTCACCTTCAGCGATAGGATCGACTGCCAGCTTTGTGCAGACTGTCCTGGGACTGAATTTGACACGCCAACTATAAGAGTCTAAATATCGGTCGGTGCAAATACTCATTATTGCAGAACTTATGAAAGCGGGCGAAGGGATTCGAACCCTCGACGTCCAGCTTGGGAATGATCCAGAACCAAAACCTAACCCATTGCCAGACAAGGCGCAAGAGCCGCCTGAAAAGAAGGTTGGCGACTGATGTCGGACTGACTCCGGAACTGGCTCGGGACTCATTTCCGAACTGATTATGACGCAAATTGGACGCAAGCGTTCAAAGTCTTTAGGGCGTTGGCGAGTACATTCTTCGACGACAGAGCTGGCGCAGTTTGGAGTTCACGCTCCGTGACGGGTGCGTTTGATGCCACAAATGCGTTCAGTGTTTATCGTAAATTCGTGAAAGTGTGTCGCTGATGCTTCCTCATCCGTATTGTCGTGATACCAATTGCGGACAGTAGCATCAAAGGGGTTATCCCTGCGCTGCAGATTCCCGCCCCACAAAGTTCGGGAGCCACCGTCGCCGCCGCGGGTGGCGTGTCGATCACAAAAGCGCCGTTGACGAATCGACCTCCGGCGAAGCCCTCCGGCAAACCGATCAGATTGACCTCGGTGAATTGTCCGGTCGTCTGGCCGGTCACTTGCAGAATTGGAATCGTCTGGCGCGGCCCCGGAACGAAGTCACTCAGGAAATGCACTTCGAGCGTGCCGTTCACGGTGGCGTTGCCGGTGATCTTGAGGAGGTCGAATTGGCCTTCAGATGCGCTGGCGATATCGATACGGAGGATGGAGCCTTCCTGTAGGTCCACGTCACCATCGATGGTAAGCGTGCCGAGGGCGTCCGCCGATAGGTCGACGCTCGAATGCTTGTTGATCGCCTTGGTGGGCGCGACCGTTCCAGCAATAGCGAGGCCGGGGCTGATCTGAGCGCCTGGCTCGTACTGCGTGAACGGGCAAACGTAGAAGCCGTTGCCGTTGAGGCTGCCGTTCGTACCTACTTTCGCTTGCCCTTCGACCTTGAGTTTGCCGGTCGCCGTGAGCAGAATCGAACCCGGGAACCCGAAGTCGCCGATTGAAAGATTTCCCAACACAAGCATGAAGGCGTTATCGATGCTCACGCTTCCGGTGCCTGGCATGGAAAGATCGCCCGTCATTCGCCAGGCGGGATCGCCATTGGCCGGTCCGTCTTCAATATGGACTGTCCCACTCCCACTCGCCGACTGCCCGAGCACCGCCGACGCCGACGCTAGCCCGCTTCATGAAGCAACTGCGACACCAGCATGTGGCTGACCTGGTGTCCCTGCTTGGACAATTCCGCGCTGAGCACCCGCGTGCTCTTGCTTGTTCGGGCTTCTCAATCCGCTCATAAACGAAGTCCTTAAGCTGACCATTTCACAATAAGCAAAATGGATCGAGTTGAAGGCGTTTGCATGATCTGGAATTCTGTGGGTCTCAAAATAAAATTCGCGGTGGTTGAGGAGCGGTTACTTCACTATCTGGTGGCAGAAATATTGTCACTATTGTTCCATTATGGCATTCCACTTGTATGCGTCCTTTGTGTGCTTCTATGACGGATCGGCAAATGGCAAGCCCGAGTCCGGCGCCTGCGCCGCGCGTTCGCGCCTGGTCGGCTCGATAGAATCGGTCAAAGACATGCGGTAAGCGCTCTGGCGATATGCCAGGACCATCGTCTTGAACATCGATCCTGATGCTATCACCAAGCCTCGCCAATTTCAGATCGATTCGCCTGCCCGTGCCGATGTACTTGAATGCGTTATCGAGCAGGTTCACCATGACTTGTCGCATTCGCTGGCTGTCGAGGCAGAGCGTGACGGGAGCGGATTCGATAATCGAGATTGCAATTCCACGCTCCTCGGCAATTGGCGTATAAAGTTCGACGATTTCGGCGAGCAATTCATGCAGGCGAATGGGGCTGAGCTCGAGTGTGAGCTTTCCCGCATCGGCACGCGCAAGAAGAAGTAGATCATCTGCGATGCGGGCCAATCTGGAGTAATGCTCGACATTCTCCTGAAGTATTGATCGAAGCTCATCAACAGATCTTGGTTTTGATAATGCCACTTCAGCGGCACCCAACATGGCTGTCAGCGGCGTGCGCAACTCATGAGAAGCATCGGCGGTGAATTGTTGCATTCGCCGCATTTGATCTTCGATCCGGTCGAGCATGTCGTTTAGCGTGCGTGAAAGTCGGTCGAGTTCGTCTCCGTTTCCACTGAGGGGGACGCGCTCGTCGATTCGCGCGTGTCCGATTCGTTCGGCACAGGCAGTGATCCGTTCGACGGGTGTCAGGCATCGCCGTGCGACGATGCGCCCGCCAGCGATGGAGGTCAGTCCGACGATGAGCATTGCCGTCAGTGAAACTCGCCAAAAAGTGCCAAGCGATCGTTCGATCTCATCCATGCGATAAGCGGATTGAACTATGACTTTCTGACCTGCGGAGGGTGACAGCCATGTGGTGGTGACCCGAAAGTTCTCTCTGGTCGGCACTACGACATAGTCATCCACAATTGTCTCACCACTCTTTCGACGCCATATCCTTTCGTCATGCCAGGTTTCCGGCAGCGGGTCAGCCGGATCGCTAGTCATCAGGCGGCGGCCCTTTTCATCAAACAATCGAAAAATCAAGTCGCGTTTGAGGCGGCTGCCCAGTTCCCGGCGGACCTCCTGCTCCAGTTCCGAAAGCCCGCCATCCTCTTCAAAATCCTCAACAACAATGGAAGACAATTCTCGTACTTCCCCATCCAGGAATCCATCGATTTCGCGATAAAGAGAATCTCTGAAGCCAATATAGAGCAGGATGCACAGCAGGCCGCAGGCCAACAGCGTCGTCGCGGTGCTCCACAAAGTGAGCCGGGTTCCGATGGAAAGCCGCGTTTGCCGGCGGTCACTCGCTTCGGAGGACATAGCCGACTCCGCGTATGGTGTGGATGAGCGCCGCAGAATGTCCGTGGTCGACTTTCTTTCGAAGGCGGTTGATATGGACATCGACGACATTCGTCTGAGGGTCGCGGTTCATATCCCATATCTTTTCGAGAATCATCGTGCGCGATACGACCTGACCTGCGTGGCGTCCGAGGAACTCTAGCAGTGCAAATTCGCGCGACGAGAGCTCGATTCGCTTGCCCTGTCGAAACACGTGGCGCGTCACGATATCGATCGACAGATCGGCCACGATGATGGGATTTACCGTCAAAAGCGTGCCTCGCCGCATTAGGGCGCGGATGCGAGCGAGCAATTCCGCAAAACTAAAGGGTTTCGCGAGGTAGTCGTCCGCGCCGAGGTCCAAGCCCTTGATGCGATCATCGACCGCGTCCCGTGCCGTCAGGCAAATGATCGGAGTGACCAGCCCCTTTTGCCGAATGCCTTTGATCACGGCGAATCCATCGATTCCCGGCAGCATGAGATCGAGGACGATGACGTCGTAGCTGTCGCGCAGCGCGAATTCCAATCCCTCGCGGCCGTCGCCTGAATAGTCGACCGAAAACGAGTTCTCCTTCATGCCGCGTTGGATGAACGTGGCGACGCCGGGATCATCTTCGATAACCAAAGCACGCATTCCGACACCGTTTCGGACGAGGAGAAAAGTCCAACACACCTCTGAACAGATGCTAATTGTCGGAGGTGCGGCACGCTTGAGCAAGCGCGGGCACCACCCAGAAGAGTTTCGATTTTTCCACCAAGATGACGGGAATTTCATGTTGGCGTCATCGATCAGTCATGAACGAACTCATAAGATGCGATGCATCGTGAAAACACGGTGTTCAGGGTTCAGCTAGTCGGCTGCGATTGCTGGACAACACGAATAGGAGACTGAAATATGAAGATGAGAATTTACTTCGTCTGTATTGGCGCACTCTTGGCGATCGGAACACTCATGGGTGTCTTAGCAAATGCTGCGCCCCCAAAGGGCGAAGATGGCGAAAAAGAACGCGTTGTCAAGGAGTCAGAAGTGCCGGCAGCTGCGCTCGGTGCCCTGAAAAAATTGGCGGGCGGCGCCAAGATCGCGAAATTTGAAGAGGAAATCGAACACGGATCGAAGTTTTATGAAGGCGAGTGGATGGTGGACGGCGGAAAAAAAGAGGCCCGCGTCACCGAACATGGCGACCTCGTCGAGATTGAAGAATCTGTCAGCGAAGCTGCATCACCAAAGTCGGTTGTGGCCGCCGCAAGAAAGATGGCGGGTGACGGAGCGGCGATTCAGATCGAAAAGAAAACGCTGATTGTTTACGAAGTGAAATTTGAAATACAGGGAAAGAGGCACGAAATCTGTCTTACGCCGGATGGCAGGGCACAGCACGACGAAGCTGAAAACGATGACGAGGATGGGGCGGACGAAGACTAAAACAACAGTACGTCTCACGCGATTTGTTGTTCGCTGTCCGAATTTGTCATTGCATTGCACGGGAATTCAATTCTAGAGCATCTCCGTGCTTCCAATACGATTGTCAATTGGTTCTTTGGAATTATGACAACAATGTAATGTTCGAACTCTTGGCAATTATTACAACAATGTAATCTTGAAAACGGTTCTAATCGCTTGTGAATCCCGATATTAAGGATACCGTGATGTTCGCGTGGGGGCGGTCTTTGGTGACTTGAGATGGTTCGACATGAGAATCGAGCCCTCTAATGAGCTGCGGAGATGAGAATAATGGTTGGAATTCAATCCGTCCTGGCAATGGCTTCAATTGTGACTGTCGCATCCTTTGCTCAAGCTGGTGATGGTCGTAGTCGGGACTCGCGCTCATTGGTCGTATCAAAGCAATCCGAGCCGATGAGTCTCGTCGACAACCAAACGCCGAAAGATCAGTCGGAAGATTCCGCCAAGGAAGAAGTTGACTCCAAAGACGCCGCCGATGAAAAGTCTGAAGCTGGCGATCCAATGGAAGACATTCAGTCGTTTAACACCTGGACCCAGCTTGAAGACGGCCAACCAGGCCAGCGCGGCGAATGGCAGGTCAATTACTTCAACGGCTGGCAGACCCAGTCGCACGAATCGGACCCCTGGCTAATGGTGATGGAAGTAGAATATAGCCCCGACGTCCCCAGTAGCTGGCTGCTTTCGAATGCCAAGTTTGGGATCGATTTGCCGCTGGAATTGTGCAACGGGGGCGTCGACGGCAATGGAGACATTGAACTTAGTTGGAAGCAGCGGCTGATCCGGGAGGAGCCGGGCAATTGGTGGCCAACAGCGTCAATCGAGAACGCGCTACGAATACCCACCGGCTACAACTCTTCCGGTGTGGATTGGACCTTGGAGGGCATCGTTGCGAAACAGCTCGGTCCCGGCACGTTCGTCGTCAACGCATTTCTTACCTCGGCCAACGGACATAATAATCTGGAAACAGCATCCTGGTGGGATCAACTCTCATGCGATGCCGAGGATGATGACTTGCGACATTTTCAATGGGGCGCGCGCCTGGGCTACAAATGGCGACTCACGGACGAATTCGCGATCATCTGCGACTATATCAATCAAAGTAGTGAATTAACCGGCGAGCGCAATCAGAACATCGGCGAGGTCGCCGCAGAATGGCGGATCACCGACCACTTCACCATTGGCCCCGGCATCATGTTCGGCCTTGATGGTCAGGACACAACTCCGAATTTTGGAGCGGGTGTTCTGGTTCATTACTCGTGGTAGTGGATGAATCGTTGACGGCCGTATGGCTGTGCTCGTAATGCGAGACGCGGCAACAAACGTGCACCTGAGAGTCCAAGTTCGGCCGGCGCGAGTCCATGGAACATGCCGATTCACGCCAACAAGCGATTCCTCTCCCTATTTCATCGCAGCATTCACTCACCAGTCATTGTCGCGCTTGCTGCCGCAGTAGGCTGGAACGGCTGCGCCAAGGTCGAGCCTTCGCATGATTTCCAATCCACCCGCGACATGATTGCTGAACAGACCGGCGTCGAGTCCGTCTTCACGCCGGCCGAATTCTCGTTGATTAACGAACGAGTGAATGCGCTGCTGGTTGATGGACTTTCGGTCGACGAGGCAGTGCGTGTCGGCCTGTTGAATAATCCGGCCTTTCAAAGTCTCTTTCAAAAAATTGGAGCTTCACGCGCTGACGTGGTTCAATCCGGGCTGCTCTCAAACCCGTCTCTGTCACTCGGCGTTCGTTTTCCAGAAGGCGGAGGCAGGTCGAATCTCTCAATGGGTTTCGCTCAGGAGCTTGTGGACCTTTGGCAAATACCGGTTCGCAAACACATCGCCGAAATGGAATTGGAACAGGTCGTTCTGACGGCCGTTCGCGAGGGTGTGGATCTTGTCGCGGACATTCGATCGAAGTGCTATGGCCTATTGGCACTTCAGGAAACCGAAGCGATCACGCGCGAACATCTCAAGTTGGTCGAACAATCGCTCGGAATTTCGCAAAAAAGATTCGACGGCGGCGAGACCTCGAAGCTCGACGTTAATCTTGTCCGGGCCAATATGCTCCAGGTTCAGATCGACCTCATCAGCATTCAGCGTGATCGCCGCGTGGCCGAGGCCGGACTCGCACGCGTTCTGGGTCTAAGCCGAAGGGGCGATGCTTGGGGACTGGCCGATGAACTGCCGAAGTCCGCGCCGCCCATCGGCGATGAGTCTGGCATCCTGATTCTCGGCACACAACAGCGGATCGACAGCCGGGTCGCGATGGCGGAAATTGGTCAGGCCGAAGGCGAGCTGCGGCGGCAATATCTCAACATTGTTCCAAGTGTCAGCGCCGGAGTCGAGTTCGAGCGCCCGGAGCGCCGCGCTCTGCCGGGGCGCAAAATCTTGAATGACACAGCGCGTGCATCGGTCGCAAACGGCCAGTTGACCGCGCCGGATATTCAGACAAAGGGCGAGCGAAATCTCGATCGTCGACAGATAATCGACTCTCTTCTCGGGCCGACGGTCGCCATCACGCTGCCGATCTGGGACCAGAACCAGGCCCAGATCGCCAAGGCGCAATACCGTGTCATCGAGTTGCGTACCAAATTCGAGGGCCTTCTCGACCAGATCGCACAGGAAATAGATCAGGCGGTAACGGCCTATCGCGCCGGTCTTGAGCTGGTTTCCTTTTATGGAAGCGAAGGATTGCCACAGGTCGAAGAGAATGTGCAATCAGCCCGCAGCGCATACGAAGCGGGGGAACAAAGCGTACTCGCATTGATCGAGGCTCAGGAAAATCTCTTGTTGCAACGGCGCGCATATGTGGCGGCGCGGAAAGACCTTGCCGTTGCCGCGGCGGAATTGGCACGCGCTGTAGGCGGCCGATTGTCAGAGCCGGCAACATCACAGCCGATCGCGAATCCAGAATCGAACGAAAAGCGGGGGATGGACAAGTGATGAAGTCAATCAGGATTTATCCCGGACATCGTGTGTTTTCGGCAAGCTTGCTTCTTTGTGGGATCGCTTTTGTGTTCGGCTGCGACATGTCGAGCAACATGGCGACTGACCAATCAACGGCATACGGCACATTGATCCAGAACTTCGCCGGCTTTTTGTTTGATTTTGCGAGACAGCTGATTGCGGCGTTCATTTTCTGATCCGAAATGGGGGTTGATCATGAAATTCACTCAATTCGCTTTGTGCATTGCCGCAGCGGCGGCACTAATCTTGACAATTCATCACCGAATGGCCATGACTGACGCCTTGGAGATGTCGGCCGCGCGGGCGAGCATGGTATTCTCGGGCGAGGAGAACCAGCCTTCGAAGGGCGACAACGCGCCCGGCAAGGAAGCAACTCAAGAACCAGGAAAGGAACCTGACGGCGAAGAAAAGGAAGGGGCCCCGTCGCGGCTCAAACATGAAAATGGGAAAACCGTCATCGAACTGAACGAAGAAACGCAATCTCGCATCGGACTGGTTGTCGAAGTGGTTAAGCCGCTCGAGCTTCAACCCGAGGTTCTTGCATACGGTGTCGTTGAAGAGAATCCCGGTGAATCATTCACGCTTCGAGCGCCTTGTCCTGGCTTTATCACGGCCGGCTCTGAAAGCGTATGGCCCAAGCTCGGTGCGCGTGTCGCCGCCGGCACGGTGCTCGGGTCGCTCGAAGTGCGTCTCACTGCCGTCGAGCGGCTGGACATTCAGTCCCGCCGGCTCGAAACGCAGGGTGATATCGACGAATTGGAAGCCGACTTGGCCTCGGCCCGCGCTTCATTCGAGAACAAGAAGAAGTTAAACGAACAGGGCAGAGTCGTCTCCGACCGTGCAATGGAGGAAGCAGGAACCAAGGTTCGCGTGGACGAAGCAAGGCTTGTCTCGGCGCGCGAACGCAAGGCACTTCTCGATAAGCTCCTCGGCAACAAAGCCGGTGGGATAGAAACCGTCCTGCTATCCGCCGTGAGTGATGGCGAAGTGGTTCAGTTACTGACTCGACCCGGGGAAGCAGTGGAAAGCGGCCAACCGCTGCTTCGCATCGTGCGATTAAATCATCTCATTGCGCGCATCGAATTGCCGATCGGCGAAATTCCAAATGACCTAGCCGGATCCGCCCGCATCTATGCAATCGGTACTGAATCGCGTTTATTTGATGCCACATTGCTGGCCCGAGCGCCGACAGTTGGTTTGCAGACGCGAGGACTTGCCCTCCTGTTCGATGTGAAGGCGGACGGCGACGACTTGTGCCCGGGCGCACCGGTTGCCGCATACATTGCGCGCAAGGGATCGCCGTTGTTCGGCGCTCTCATTCCGCGCGGCGCGATGCTCCGGTTCGCCGGTTCGACGCGTGTCTATATTCAAACTGGGGACGAGCGATTTGAGCCGAGAGATATCTTTCCAAACAGTCCCACGCCAGACGGCTGGTTCGTCGCGTCCGGCCTGGCGCCCGGTGAGCGCATCGTGATACAGGCTGCCCAAGTTCTCCTCTCCGAAGAACTCAAGGGCCAAATCGAATTGGAAGAGGAGTCTGAAGAATAGCTGCGGCGGCTTTCAATTTATTCGCCATCGGCTTTCTCGCTGGGTTGAAATCTCCGCATCGGGGTTAGAAGCGTGCTTCAGCAACTTGTCAGCTTATCCGTCCGGCATCGGGGCGTCGTCCTCGCGCTCGCGTTGGCGGTGCTAGGCTACGGATTTTATTCGGCCGCGAATGCCAAGCTGGATGTCTTTCCCGATTTTGTCCAGCCGCAGGCCGTCATTCAAACCGAAGCCCCCGGACTTTCGCCCGAACAGGTCGAATCGCTGGTCACGCGGCCCATTGAGGGCGCGCTCGGCGGCGTCAGCAGCCTCGAATCGATTCGCTCGCAGTCCATTCAGGGCCTTTCGATAATTACAATTGTCTTTAATGAAGGCACTGACATTTTCACCTCAAGGCAAATGCTCACCGAGCAGCTCAGCGCCGTCGCGGGCGATCTCCCGGATGGTGTGAAAGCCCCGAAGCTCACGCCGCTTACGTCCGCCACAATGGATCTTCTTAAGATCGGGCTCGTCTCCAGTCGTCGCACACCGATGGAGCTGCGCAACTTTGCGGATTGGACGTTGCGCCCGCGACTTCAAGCCGTGCCCGGAATCGCGTCTGTCGGGGCGATGGGCGGGGACGTTCGCCAATTGCAGATTCGGATCAAACCCGAACGCCTCGTCGCCCTTGGAATCTCTCTCAGCGACGTAATTGCGGCATCAAAAAACGCGACCGGCACAATGGGCGCCGGATTCATCGAAACCGACAATCAGCGCGTCATCCTGCAATCAGAAGGGCAGTCGTTGACCGCCGACGCGCTGGGCAAGGTTGTGATTACCACAGGTGTTGGTGCAAATGTTCGGTTGTGCGATGTGGCGGATGTCGTCGTCGCTCCCGAGCCGAAGTTTGGTGATGCCTCAATTCAAGGCCGCCCCGGTGTACTGGTGAAAATGTTGAGTCAATACGGCGCGAACACAATGGAAGTGACCGAAGCGGTCGAAGCCGCTTTGGAAGAACTGAAGCCCGTCTTTGAGGGAGAAGGAATAGAGCTTTATCCACGGCTCCATCGGCCGGCTACTTTCATTGAAACCGCTCTCGAACACGTCAGCCGATCGCTTTATGTCGGCGCCGCGCTGGTCGTCGTTGTGCTTTTTCTCTTTCTCTTCAATCTTCGGGCCGCGTTGATCTCGATTACTGCCATACCGCTGTCACTACTCGTCGCGATTATTATTCTCGAACGGCTCGGCATGACGCTCAACACCATCACAATCGGCGGTCTCGCGATCGCAATTGGTGAAGTGGTCGACGATGCTATCATCGATGTGGAAAACATCTTTCGACGCCTTCGCATCAACAGCGAGTCGGCTTCGCCGGAGCCGGTCTGGATTGTCGTGCTCAATGCATCGTTGGAAGTGCGAACCGCAGTGGTGTATGCCACTTTTCTCGTCGTTCTCGTGTTCGTTCCAGTGCTTACGATGTCGGGGCTACAAGGTCGAATGTTCGCTCCGCTTGGAACTGCCTATGTACTCGCCATTCTCGCGTCGTTGCTTGTCGCGCTGACGGTGACACCGGCTATGTCGTGCGTGCTCCTGCCGTCGGTGGCCGCACGAGCGAAAGAGAGCATCCTGATTCGCGGTCTTAAGTCCCTCTATGTCGCCACCTTGTCGATCCTGCTCAGGCACACTAAGGCGATCATCGCGTCGGTGCTTGCGTTTTGTATCGGCGCCGTCGTGCTGCTGACTCATTTCGGTGAAGAGTTTCTTCCCGAGTTTCGCGAAGGCCATTTCGTTCTTCAGGTGAACGCCGTGCCTGGTACCTCGCTTAAAGAGATGATGCGACTTGGCATGCTGATTTCGAAGGACCTGCTGACCAACATCAAAGTGAATGGCCGGCCCGTCATCGACACAGTGGAGCATCAGGTCGGCCGTGCCGAATTGGGCGAGGACCCGTGGGGGCCGCATCGCAGCGAGTTTCACGTGGAGCTGAAGCCGGACATTCCCGGCGCAGACCAAGCAGATGTCCAGGGCCAAATCCGTGATTGCCTCGGCAGCTACCCGGGCATCACGTTTGAAGTGCTCACGTTTCTGGGCGACCGCATCGGCGAGACGTTGACCGGTGAAACGTCGGCCGTCGTCGTCAATCTTTTTAGTGATGACCTCGACCAGCTCGATCGCAAGCCGAACGACATCGCCGCCATCGTCGCGGCCGTCCCGGGGCCACTGACGTTCGGGTGGCATCGCCGCCGGCGCGCCGCATCTCTTGATGACACTTCGGCCGGATCGATTGGCGTCGCTCGGATTTCAACCGGTCGAAGTGCTGTCGGCGATTCAAACATCGATTCAGGGATTGCGCGTCGCGCAGACTTTTGAGGGAAGCAAAGTCGTCGATGTCGTGGTTCTCCAAAATCCCGATTCCCTGCCCGATCCGGAATCTGTTGGTAATCTCGTGCTGCGCAGCGCCGTCGGCATCCGCGTTCCACTTCGCGAGCTGGCCGATCTCAATTCGGTCAGCGGGCGATACATGGTTCTTCATGACGGCGGGCGTCGCCGGCAGGCTGTGACCTGCAACGTCGAAGGCCGCGATCTGGATTCGTTCGTAACCGAAGCCAAACGCGCCGTGGCCGGCTCCAAATTGCCGCCGGGCTTCTATACTGTCTTCGGCGGCGCGGCCGAAGCACAAGTGGAAGCTAGAAACGAGCTATTGCTGCATTCGTCGGTTGCCGGGCTGGGCATGATCATTTTGCTCGCGTCGGTGTTTCATAACGGCCGCAATTTGATGCTGGTGCTGGTGAATTTGCCGCTTGCATTCGTCGGCGGCGTTCTGGCAGTCACAATGACAGGCGCCGTGCTTTCTATCGGTACCATCGTCGGATTCGTCACGCTATTCGGAATCACCATGCGCAATTCCGTCATGATGATCTCGCACTACGAGCACCTCGTAAAAATGGAAGGCCTCACTTGGAATTCCGCCACCGCGATTCGCGGGCGCGCGTGAGCCTTATGCCAGTGCTTATGACTGCACTCGTCACCGGCCTCGGCCTCTTACCGATTGCACTCGGCAGCGGCGAAGTTGGCCGGGAAATTGAAGGGCCAATGGCGGTTGTCATTCTGGGTGGACTAATCACGTCAACGATGCTGAGCCTTTTGGTCATCCCTGTGCTTGCTTCCAAGTACGCGAGAATATTGGCATAAGCAGAAATTCTGTTCATATGAAGTATGACCTTTGAGCTTCCCCGCTATTAGGATTCGCGCGAAAATAGAATAAACGAATTTCAGTTTGGTGTAATTCCATAGTTCCATTCGCCGTGGAAGGTCTCTGGCTTCATTCGGACATTGGCAAGTTGTTCTGCAGTCACGACTTCCTTGGTTGGATAGACATTGTCATCCAGTTCGGCGCGGATCTGCAAGCCCGTCGTGGTCTTGGTGTTTCCAATGAGTTGAACGATCACCGCCAGGACGGATGAAGGCCCGAACGGATTGGAGCGGCAAGTAGTCGGTTCGACTCATGGGCGTGAAGCGGCAGAAAAACCAGTTGGAACTGGCCTTCATGGCGGAGAGTAGGAGTGAAGCTCCGATGGCGGTGGCCGGGGCTAGAAAGGGGACATTCAGATTATGACAGATGCGTGGCACTATTATACTGGCAGTTTTCCCAGTGTAATCGCAAGAGGCTCGGACTATCGGGCGTGAAGCTTGCACGTCGGGGGCCGCCGCGAGGGAGAAGGGGGACACACGGTGGGAATCAGGACATTCATCAGGATCAAGGCTTCGGGAGATCCCACGAGCCACTTACCGGCCCCTGGCGCATTCGCGCCCGAGAAAACCGTCGGTGCCCGGTCATGTCCAATTCACTCGCCGCCCATCCGCGACAAGATCGCTGCTTCGCGCCAACGAGGAAAGTGGACTGGTGGCACGCCGATCCTTGGCTATGACGTGGATCGATCCAGTGGCTCACCGAAGTTGGTGATCAATCCCACCGAGGCATCGAAGGTTATCCAGATCTTCAAGTTGTATCTGGAATTCGGGTCGCTCTTGCCGGTGGTGAAGGAACTGGTCCAGAAGAACTGGCTGACCAAGGGATGGACCACGCGCTTCGGCAAGCAGAAAGGCAACTTCCCATTCGACAAATGCAGGCTGCACAACATCCTGACGAACGTGATTTACATCGGGAAGATCCGGCATAAGAAGGAAATCTACGCAGGCGAGCACGAAGCGATCATTGAAAACGAGGTGTTCCAGCGGGTTCAGGACAAACTCAGAAAGAACGGCCGCGCCGGCAACAGCGAACATCGCAATCGGCATGGGGCACTCCTGCGTGGCCTCATCGTCTGCAAGGCCTGCCAGAAGACGATGTCGCATACGTTCACCTGCAAAGGAAAGCGGCGGTATCGGTATTACGTCTGCACGAATGCGGTGAAGCAGGGGAGGCACGCCTGTCCAAGCGGCGCGTTACCCGCGGGCGAGATCGAGAAGGCCGTGGTCGAACAGATTCGATGTATCGGCGAAGACCCGGCGCTGGTGGCCGGGACGTTGAAAGCGGCGACGACGCAAGCGAACGAGGCGATCAAGCGATTGACCAGCGAGCGGGCCATTCTCGAACGCGGCATCTCGCGCTGCCACGTCGAGATCAAACGAATTGCGACGAAAGAAACTACGTCGGAGGCGACGACGAACCGCATCGCCGACTTGTACGAGCAGATCGGACAATCTGAAAAGCGCAAGACCGAGATCGGCGTGGAACGGGCGACGATCGAAGCCGATCTTGTCAGTGAAGACGACGTGGTCGCGGCACTGGCCGACTTTGACACCCTGTGGTCCAACCTGAGCCCGAAGGAGCAGGCAAAAGTGATCGAGCTACTGGTGAGGCGCGTGGAATATGACGCGGCCGAAAGCGAAATGGAAGTGTCGTTCCACGCCTGCGGAATCAAGGCGTTGCAGGCACAGATCGACGAGTACGACGCAGTACCAGCCGCCAATGACGCCAGCCAAGACATTCAACCCGCGACACCAAGGCAGGCCAAAAGGCGGAAAAGAGCAGCAGCATGAAGATCAAGCGCAAGCTCAACTTTGCAAAGCGTGAGCGTGGGCGGAAGGTGATTGTTGAAAAGCCGGAACCCAAGCCGCCACAAGGCCGCATCCCCCGCATCTCGCGCTTAATGGCATTGGCGATCCACTTCGACCGGCTCATTCGCGACGGCGTCGTGGCCGACATGACGGAGCTCGCGCGGCTCGCCCATGTCACCCAGCCGCGCATGACGCAGATTATGAATCTCAACCATCTCGCTCCTGATATTCAGGAGGCGCTGCTGTTCCTGCCGCCGGTGACCAAGGGGCGGGATTTGGTGCATGAGAGTATGATGAGGACCATCGTGGCCGAAATTGATTGGACCAAACAGGCCAATCGCCGGGAAGCAATTCACAGTTTCTGTGGCTAATCATGCCGATCGCCTGCCATAAAATGGGCCTAATGCTTGGCACCCCACACATAACTTAGGCATCGCGCAGAAATAACTTAAACGAATTACATGTGCTCGGCGCAAGCCTGTGTGTATTTTCGACAGCGAAACTGTTTATTTTATTCTTGCGTGACTCCTTAGTAATATTCAATTGCACCGGGCCGCTCATCAGATCGGCCGTTCTGGCCGCAAGACGCAAACCAGCAGATTGAATGATTGGTTCGGCGCTTGGCCGTCGAGCAATCCTCGCCACGGGGTTTTGTGTTTGATGGAAGATTTCTTCAAGCAACCAATCCTCAACTCGCCCTATGCCCACCCCGCTCGGCATTGGGAGCTCGACGAGTCCGGCCAGCCCACAAATCGAATCATCGAAAACCGTCGCCGTGCCGAGTTTATCACGCCGATCCCAAAGCCGAAGAAGCGAAAAAAGGCTGCCGAGCAACAGGAGCTCGTATTCGACGAGGGCAAAGGTCTCTCCACTGACAAGCTCCAATATGAAACCATGTCGCGCCTCAACGAGGTACGACAGCGCGTCGATACCTGGCGCAAAATTCCGAACCCCAACGAATGGCGCGTCACACCGGAAACCGCCCGCCTGCTTAAGCACTGGCGAACACACACATTTAGCAACTTGCGGCCGTTCTTTTGTCAGGTTGAGGCAGTCGAGACGGCCATCTGGTTGAGCGAGGTTGCCCCTTATTCGGCCGAGGGAAAACGCATTCTGGAATACTTGGACGCCGCGAACGAGCAGGCAAACCCAGGCCTTTTACGCCTTTCACTGAAGCTGGCAACCGGCGCAGGCAAGACGACGGTTATGGCAACGCTGGGGAGCGACCCGAGCGCCGCGGCGGGGCCGTACGGCACGGGCGAAATTCCGTGTTTTCCACGGGATTTCGCCTGCCTTCATGCTGCCGGCGGCCCTCAAGCGCTAAACCCAATCTCCAGGCCATTGAACTACCACGGCCGACGATCCGGACGCCGAGTCCGGTTTCCGGCCTAATTTTCACCCACGATAATGTCGGAAGGACCCCAATTCAGTCCGCCGCAGATGAAGTAGATGGCCGTTTTGAAGTTGTCCTTGTTGCGATATCCACAGGCGCGGCGTTTGACGGCCATGATCTTGCTGTTCAATCCTTCGGCCACGGCATTGGTGATTTCATGTTTGCAGTAGGCCAGCCTTGTAATCGTCGAGAGCCTTTCGACATGGACCCGCGTCCTTGAGCACCAGTCGGACCGGTACGCCGTCACTTAGGAGTCACGCAAGAATAAAATAAACAGTCTCGCTGTCGAAAATACACACAGGCTTGCGCCGAGCACATGTAATTCGTTTAAGTTATTTCTGCGCGATGCCTTACCATGTCTTTCCCGGCCAGCACGACGAGCGAATCGTTGCTCAACCCCTGGAGAACTTCGACCCTCACGCCATCTTCGAGACCAATATGAATATTCGCCCGGACGGCACGGTCATCCTTGACTGTAAGCACAAAGGACTGGCGCTGTCTGACTTCACTTATTCATTCAACCCCCAAGAGTGCTTGGATGAAGAGTTCAAGGTCCACCATGTCCACAGTCGAGTTGTTCTGCATATTTGCCGCGCAGAATGCGATCGAGGCCGGTCCATTTGCATTCACCAACAAGACCTGAACAAAATCGGTAATGTCGAATCCGTTGGTGGCTCCGTCGCCGTTGACATCGCCGGTACCGGGTGAATGGCAGTGCGCGATCGACACATCGGTCTGTTCCATTAAGTATCCGTAGTCGGGAGGTTGAACGTCGCCCAGCGGGTTGCCGTGCCCGTCCTGCGTCCACTGCTTTGCATCGACCAACGCGCGCCAAGCACGGCGATAGATCAACCTCGCTCGGACTCGGATGTCGCCACTGGCCGGAGGCAAGGTGAAGCTATACGACGTGGCGTCGCTTTGCAGCGCCTCCAGCCTGTTGTCAAAGACGATTCCGGTGGCGTCCGTAAAGAACGTCGGACTGTTGTTCTGGGCATCGTGGTTGACCTTGGCGTAGAGCTTGCCGGGTCTACCGGCGTAATACCCCTGGGCGGGATCGCCGATGCCGCCCAGGTCGTGTACGGTCTGAGCGCCGGTGAACGGCAAGAGATTGGTGATGGGATCCTGTTCGTCCGGCCAGGCTTCGACGAGCAGAATCATGTTGCGCGTGGTCACGCCGGTGGGAACATGGTGTCCGGTCTTGTCGTTTGTAAGCGTCACATCTACTTGCAGATTTGAACCAACAACACTGGTGTCCATTGTCATTGTGACGGCATTTTCAAGAAACTCCTGCGTCGTGCCGCGAATGTTGTGAGAACGGATCAGGCTCGGATCGCGAATGAGCGGCGGATTCACAATTTCGCAGAAAGTCGTTGCACCACTGGGCGGCATGTGGCACATGACGCAATTCGCGTAGAGCGGTCCCTGATCATCGCTATAGGGGGATTCGAGCCATTCGATGTAGGTCGGTTCGGAAATCGGGCCGGTGTAGGTGTGGTTTTCGTTGGGATCGCTGCGATCCTGGTGGCACACAGCGCAGACCTCGGCCATGAGTTGCGGCTGATACGACGCCCGCATCATCGACGACATGTTGTAAGTGACGTCGCCGAGCAGTCCATACTGCACTTGATGCACCACGGGACTTTGCGGCCGAGTAAAGACGACGGCACTGGGAAAGATGCCTGGAAAGTTGATTTTCGACTCATCGACGTCCGCGATCTTGTGGCACGTGTCGCAGGAAATTCCGTGCATGGTCGCAATGGACGGATAGCCGAGATCTTGCGGCCCCTGCATACGGCTGAACGGATTTGGGATCCAGGATTCGGGCTGATGGCATGAAGCGCACTCGGAATTGGGGTTGGAGGGTGCGTAGATCGAATCACGCGTGTAAACGAACCCGCCCATGCCGCCGGGCGTAGCGGCGCCGTTGTAGATGTCATGCACCCATGTGTTAAGACCGGCGCGGGCCATCGGTGAATCGGTCCATTCCGAGAGCTGATTGGGATGACATATTGCACAGTTTTGCGGATCCATGAATTGATAGTTCGGATCGCTTTCCTGGGGAACGGATTGAAGCACGATCTGCACGCCAGCGGTGGGCGAGGTGACCGTAACGCCGGCATTGTAATAGCCCTTGGCGGCGCCCACGATGACACGGTTCGGGCCGGCGGGAACCGCAACGGTGAATGTGCCATTGGGCGAAGTGAACGTCTTGAAGAGCGACGCCTGGAATGTGACCTTCGCGCCGGCGATCGGGGCGAGATCTCCCGAACGAACGACAATGCCGGATACTTGATTGGCCTGAGCTATTCCGGCCCAAAGAATCGACATTGTGGCGAAAACTGCGCTTGCTTTCGTTGTTTTTCGATTCATCGTCATGCTCCATCCCTCGGGTATCATAAAACTACTATTTGATCAAGTTATAATGAATAAACGCAAGAAAAATGTCGCCACTCCCTTTGTCGAGCGCTACTTTGCAATGGTCATGGCCCCGCAGTGGCTCGACTCTTTTGTGCTTCGGTTCCCTGTTCAGGACCCGCGTTAGTGAGGAACTCGCGGTAGCTGGGGTCCAGTTGAATCGCAAGTTCGAACTCATGGCTTGCGTCCGCCATCCATCCCTGACCTTGGAGAATTCTGCCCAGATTGAAATGCGGATGAGCGAAGTCAGGCTTCAGGGCGATGGCCCGCCGGAAGTGTTCGCCGGCCTGGTCCAGGTCGCCGCAGTTCATGAATAGAAAACCAAGGTTGTTGTGAACATCCGGATCCGAGGGATCGATCGCAATCGACCTCTCATACTGCGAGTGCATCTTTGGAGCGCCCCGTTGTGGCGAGCAGAACACCGAGGTTGTACCGCACCAATGCGACATCGGGATCGAACACGCATGATTTCTCGAGATGTTCGATCGCTTGCGGGATGTCGTTGTTGTTCGCCAGCCGCCGGCCGATTGCGGCATGCAGCACGGCGAGTTGATGGGTGAGTCCGGGCGGGCGATGGAATCCCCAGTCGTTGCAAAATTCCAAGTGGGACAGCGATTGCTCGGCTGCGGCATCGGCTGCGTCGTCGACCTGTTCGTCGGCAACGTGGGCCAGTTGAAAGTGACGCCCGCCCTGAAACTCGTGGTAGCGAATGAAGGCGCTATGGACCGTCAGTCCTGCGGCGATGGCGGTCAACCCGATAAAGACCATCCCGGATCGTGTCAGCCCGTCGCCGATTTTGAGTTGAAAATTGTTGATCTTGACGTGCTTGAGATGGAGCAGGCGCACGGAAAGTACGGCCACATAACCCAGTATGCCGCCGATGGCCAGCGACAGCAGGAACGGAACGGTCTGATACAGCCCCCGAAAAATGGCGAGCGATGCGATAAAGACGCCCGCAATCAGAAGATCTTCGCGGATGGTAAAGTCAAACTGCTTCGTCCGTAGACGCGAGGACTTTGAATGCTCGAAAACCGCCGGCAACCCGAAACCATAGCCGAGCGCTCCTTCGGGACATGCCGCGATGCAATCCAGGTCCTTGAGACACGACGGGTTGACGACGCGTCCGAACTCGATCAGTTCTTCGTGTACCCTGACGCGCGATTGGCAAACGGCCGTGCATTTGCCGCACTTGGTGCAGTCGCCCCTGGCCATGATTCTCCCCGGCGCGATTCGGTCCGCGAGGGAGAAAACCGCGCCATAGGGGCAGGCGTAGGTGCAAAACGCGCGCGAGCCCAGAAAATAGACAATGACAAATCCGCACACAGCAAACGTAATTAGCGTGATTCCCGGGCCGGGAAGATTGCGCCAGAAATTGGTGGTCACGAAAGACGCCCAGCCTCCCGTATCCGTTCGCAAGTGCAGGGCGGGCGCCGGCTCGCCGGATACCAATCGCGACAATTGCGGCCACGCAAACATGTAAAGCATGGCGATGATGGGAACCCAGATCAGGACGCGCGATCGAACGGGTTTCGGCCGAATGTGCATTTTTTCAAGAATCCAGGCGCTCAAATCCTCAAGGGCGAGGATGTGGCAGCCCCATGAGCAAAAGAAACGGCCGAAGATCAGCGTGGCCAGCACGGCGCACACCATAAAGATGAAGCCGGCCGTCACAATGCCGAGTTCAAGGGTGTACATCACTTCATTGAGTTCGAGCGGGGCGAGGGTCTTTCCCGACAGTTTCCAATGAAGTATGTGCACGGCCATCAGGAGATAGACCGTGGCGAGGGTGGCGGCCCGCCAACGGCTGTATCGGGGAGGGCGGCATGTCGATTGCACTGCTTGGCTCATTGATGTGAATCCGATTCGACTGATCGCCCGGCGTGAGATGCGTCGGGCGGGCTGCGGCCGAGGACTTATAAAAAAGGTACGCAAATCGTTCAATGCGAATTTGACCGCGACACCCCTTGGCGCGATATACATGAGTTGTTTATCATGTTATCGTTTTTATGCTGGCGAGTCAATCGCACGTCTGAAATATCTCATTTTGCGACGGTATGCGGCGTTGCCTGCCGGGAGGGAGCCGTGTGGCTCCTGAAGCTGGTTTTTTAGAGGCCAAAAAATATCTGGTTTTTTTAGTGTTATTTCTTGATAAGTTTATCGACATATAGTATAAAGCTCCGCAGTGTCATGGAGGCCCAAGATCATGACAAAACGATCGAAAAGAACGACGATTCTCCCCGCGATAAGTTTGCTTACGGTTGCCGGCCTTCTGCTGGCCTTCGCGGCACTGTTGTCGGAACCGTTGGCAACGGCTCAATCCGCCGCACCTGAGCCGGCGGAGCAAGCCGGGATTCGACCGAAGGAAATACTCGCCGAGGATCAAATTGCAATGTCCCCCTGGCGAGGGGACAAGCGATCTTCGCCAAGCAATGTTCAATCTGTCACGGCGAGCAGGGCGATGGCGCCGGCAAGTTCGCTTACCTCATGAATCCCCGTCCCCGCAACTTCAAGGCAGGGAAGTTCAAACTCACCACGACGCAGAATCTCATCCCATCGGACGACGACTTGTTCCGAACCATCAGCCGCGGAATGCCCGGCTCGGCCATGCCACCGTGGGGGCACTTGCCCCTGGCGGATCTGAAGGCGCTGGTGGCGTACGTTCGAAAGATACACACCGATGCCGTCCAGTCGGAATTAGGGGCAGGCGTATTGGCTGGCACTTATTCGGCCGAGGAAGTGCCGACCCTGCATGACGATCGCACTCAGCCGGGGCAGCCCATCATCGTGCCGCCGGAACCAAAGGTTGATTACTTGCGCTGGTTCAATGGCAGGCGGCTTTACACCGAGGCCTGCGCCTCCTGTCACGGCCCCGATGGCCATCCGCTGCCCGAGGCGGTGAAATTCGACGACGACGGATTTCCCGATCCGCCGCGATCATTCGTGAATGGAATTTTCAAGGGCGGCATGGAAGGGCCCGATTTGTTTTGCCGCATCATGAAGGGCATGCGCGGGACGCCGATGCCGGCCTCTGAAGGGAACTACTCCGCCGACGACACATGGGATCTTATTCATTATGTCCAGTCACTGGCACGCTCGGGCTCGCAGGAAAGAGCCCAACTCCGCCAGTCCACGATCAGCGCTCCAAGCGTTCCGGGACCATTGCCTACGGGTCCGACGGATCCGATATGGAATCAGGCACGACCCGTTTATGTCGGACTGACGCCGTTGTGGTGGCGTGACGATCGGATTGAGGGATTGGTCGTACAGGGCCTGCACAACGAAGAGGAGTTGGCCATCCGACTGAGCTGGCTTGATCCCACGCGGGATGATCGTGCGGTCAGAGTCGACGAGTTCCGCGACGCCGTCGCGATTCAATTCTCATTGGCGAGCGATCCGCCATTCTACATGGGGGACAACTCCGAGCACGGCGGAGTCAACATTTGGATGTGGAAAGCAGACCGGCAAAAGAACATTGACAGCGGTTATCAGGATGTCGATGCCGCGTTTCCCGACCGGGTGACCGACATGTATGACGAGTGTCCGATTCGGGCGCAGGACATGACGTCCGTCGATTGGGCGCACGGTGCACTGACCGAGCACAACTCAACCTACATAACAGCGTGGGGCGCGGGAAATCTGGTGGCGGATCCTCACTTGAAGACGCCGGTCGAGTGTCTCGTCGCAAAAGGGCCCGGCACTTTGGCGGGAAAGCCCGCGAATGTTCAGGTCGTGAAGGGTCAGGCTGTCTATCAGCGAGGCGTGTGGTCGGTGCAAATGCAGCGATCCTTGCAGCTTCCGCATGATTGCGAACACAGTGCGACCGCGGGCGATGAACGCGTCTTTCATTCAGGCGACTTCCTGCCGGTTTCATTCGCCATCTGGAACGGCAGCGTTGGCGATCGCGATGGGAAAAAGGACATCAGCATCTGGCAGAAGTTGGTCATTGAGTAAGCCGCGTCGATTACCTGGGAGCGACATCATGTCGAACGAGCAAACATCAGGCATTTCTCGAAGAGAGGTTCTCCAAGCGGGGTGCGCGGCGGCGGTTGGCACGAGCAGTATTCTCGGCTGGTCGCTCAAGGCCTTGGCGGCGCGTCCCGACGTGGGCAACCCGCTTGCCGGATACCCCTCTCGCGATTGGGAGAAGATTTATCGCGACCAATACGCCTACGACGACACGTTCAGTTGGGTTTGTTCCCCGAACGACACCCACGCCTGCCGCGTGAAGGCCTATACGCGCAACGGCGTCATCGTTCGAATGGGAACGCAATACGACTATGAGAAATACGGCGATGTGTATGGGAACAAGGCGACGGCGAATTGGAATCCGCGCCAGTGCGCGAAGGGCTACACTTTTCACCGATTGGTCTATGGGCCCTATCGCCTGAAGCACCCCATTGTTCGCAAGGGTTGGAAAGCATGGGCCGATGACGGATACCCGGCACTCACTCCCGAAAACAAGACGAAATATAAATTCGACAGCCGTGGAACGGATGTCCATCTCAAGATCGATTGGAACAGCGCGCTTCAGTACATCGCCAAGGGCTATGTCGCCATCGCCAAGCGCTACAGCGGCGAAGAGGGCGCGAAGCTACTGCGCGAGCAGGGCTATCCCGAGGAGATGATCGAACCCATGGAAGGGGCGGGAACCCGCACGTTCAAGATGCGCGGTGGCATGGGGCTTCTCGGCGTGCTCGGAAAATACGGCATGTACCGACTGAACAACTCGATGGCGCTGCTTGACTCGGCCATTCGCAAGGTTGGTCCGGACAAGGCGAAGGCGGGCCGCAATTGGAGTAATTACACCTGGCACGGCGATCAAACGCCGGGGCAGCCGTGGGTGCATGGTTTGCAGAATTCCGATTGCGATTTCAACGACCTTCGGTTCAGCAAACTCATCATCATGGACGGCAAGAATCTGGTGGAGAACAAGCTGCCCGATTCGCACTGGTTTATCGAATGCATGGAGCGCGGCGGCCGCATCGTGGTCATCGCGCCGGAATACGGCGCGCCGAGCACCAAGGCGGATTACTGGATTCCCATTCGGCCGGCGACCGACGCGGCGTTGTGGCTTGGCGTCACGCGAATGATGATCGACCGGGGCTGGTACAACGAGAGTTTCGTGAAGGAATTCACGGACTTCCCATTGCTGGTAAGGACCGACAATCTCAAACGCCTTCGAGCCGATGAAATATTCCCAAACTACAAGAGCAGCCTGGAGCAGTCGGGCGTCAGCATGAGAGTGCAGGGCCTGACGGCCGAACAACATGAAAAGATCGGCGATCGCGTTGTCTGGGATGCGAAGGCCGGCAAGCCGGTCGCCCTGACGCGGGACGACGTCGGCAAACGCATGCGTGACAAGAAAGTCGACCCGGCGCTGGAGGGCGTTTGGAAAATAAAACTCGTGGACGGCGGCGAAGCCGAAGTGATGACACTGTGGTCGATGTATCAGATTCACCTGAAAGACTACGATGTCGACAGCGTCGCGGAGATCACCCATTCGCCGAAGGAACTGATCGAGCGGATGGCGCAGGACATCTGGGACGTAACCAAGGCGGGCGGACCGGTCGCCATTCATCAAGGCGAAGGCATTAATCACTGGTTCCACGCGACGGAGGCCAATCGCGCGGCACTGCTTCCGATGCTGCTCACCGGCAACATCGGCAAGCCCGGTGCCGGCGTTCACGGTTGGGCCGGCAATTACAAGGCGGCATTGTTCCAGGGCAGCGCGATCACCGGACCCGGCTTCAAGGGCTGGGTCGCGGAGGATCCGTTCGAGCTGAATCTCGATGAAAAAGCGCCGGGCAAAAATGTTCACGCCCATGCATACACTAAAGATGAAGAGCCGGCCTACTGGAACCACGGCGATCGGCCGCTCATCGTGGACACGCCGGGCGCGGGCCGAAAGGTGTTTACAGGCAAGACCCACATGCCCACACCGACCAAAGCGCTGCAATTCACCAATGTCAACCTCTTCAATAACGCCAAGCATGCGTATGACATGTTTAAGAACGTGAACCCCAATATCGAGATGATCATCGCGCAGGACATCGTAATGACATCGTCCGTGCAATACGCGGACTTCGGACTTCCCGCGAATAGCTGGGTGGAATTCGAAGATTTGGAAGTAACCGCGTCATGCTCCAATCCATTCCTGCAGATCTGGAAGGGCGGGATCAAGCCCGTCTTTGATTCCAAGGACGATCTCTGGATTCTCGCCAATATCGCGAAGGCGGTCGGCGAGGAACTTGGCGGCGAATGGAAGCAGAAGTTTCACGATTGCTTCAAATTCGAACACGAAGGCAAGCGTGGTATTTATTTGCAGCGCTTGTTGGACACCTGCACGACCACGATTGGGTACAAGCTCGATGACATCATGGCCGGAAAGTATGGTCCACCGGGCGCGGCGCTCCTGCTATTCCGAACTTATCCGCGCATTCCGTTTTGGGAACAAGTGAACAAGGATGAGCCGTTCTTCACGGATACAGGCCGGCTGCATGCCTATGCCGATATTCCGGAAGCGCTGGAATACGGCGAGAACTTCATCGTTCATCGCGAAGGCACCGAAGCCACTCCCTATCTGCCGAACGTCATTGTGTCGAGCAATCCGTATGTGCGTCCCAACGACTACGGAATTTCGCAGGATGCCGAGCACTGGGACGATCGGACGGTTCGCAACATCAAGCTGCCGTGGTTGGAGGTGAAGAAGACGCGGAATTTCCTATGGGAAAAGGGCTTCAAGTTCTATGCACTGACACCGAAGACGCGCCATCGCGTCCACTCGTCGTGGAGCAATGTCGATTGGCACAACATTTACGACAGCAGCTTCGGCGACCCGCACCGCATGGACAAGCGATCGCCCTACGTCGGTGACCACCAAATGCACATCAACCCGCAGGCCGCCAAGGACCTGGGAATTAACAACGGCGACTATGTGTATGTGGACGCGAATCCCGCGGACCGGCCGTACATGGGCGCGAAACCCAACGACCCGTTCTACAAAGTTGCGCGGCTAATGCTTCGTGCCGTATACAACCCGGCATATCCCTACAGCTGCATCATGATCAAGCACTCTCCGTACATTGCGACCGAAAAAAGCGTTAAGGCACACGAAACGCGGCCGGACGGCCGGGCGCTCAGCGATGACGGTTATCAGGCAAACCTTCGTTATGGATCGCAGCAAAGTCTGACGCGCAACTGGCACATGCCGATGCATCAGACCGATACGCTGTTTCACAAGGCCAAGGTCTTCATGGGCTTCATATTCGGAGGTGAAGCGGACAACCACGCCATCAACACCGTGCCCAAAGAGACGCTCGTACGAGTGGTGAAGGCGGAAGACGGCGGACTCGGCGGCAAGGGCATTTGGCTGCCGGCGACGGGCGGCATGTCACCAGGACAAGAAAGCGACGTGATGAAGAGATACCTTGCAGGTGGATTCGTTGGCGAAATGGAGTCCACCGAATCGCCCGTGGAGTTTGAGGAATTCTAACAGCGCCGCGATTCAACCATTGGGAGACCGCTCAAATGCCGTATGACGATCCTGATCCAACCGACCCGATGACGCTGCACGGCGTCGAGTTGTCCATCGACGAATCAGGGGCCGTTCGCGAAATGGCCGAGTGTTTTATCGAGGAGTTTATTCGATTGGGGCACAGCCCGGCGGCGATCCTGGACCTTTTTCTTGTCGGAGGATTTGCAGGTCCCGCACTTGCATTGGAACAGATGGGGCGAGTCGAGATTCAGACGCTGATTCACGAGCAGTTTCAAAGGTGGGGTGGACGCGGTCTGGGCGTCAAAGTTGAACAATCACCGGCCGGAACCGTGTCATTGCCGGTCCTTAACCCATAGGAGAACGAAATGTCGTCATGCAACTGCAATTGTCAATCGCGACAAGCCACCGTTCGACAGGTGCTCATGGACGAACATCGGGTCATTGAACAAGTCTTGGATGCGGTCGATCGAATGCTGCATGAGGACGCATTTGACGCGGAATTCCTCGCCAAGTCGCTCGACTTTTTCCGCAATTTCGCGGACGGCTGTCACCATGCCAAGGAGGAAGACGAGCTCTTTCCGGCGCTCGAGAGCGCAGGCGTACCCAGGGATGGCGGCCCGATCGGATGCATGTTGCACGATCATGCCGAGGGCCAGGCGCTATTGATGGCAATTGACACCAACCTTGCGGCGGCTGATCGCGGCGACGCTGCGGCATTGAGGCCGTTCGCCATGCCGCACAGCGATATGTCCACATGCTTCGCCATCACATTCAAAAGGAAGACAACGTGCTTTTTGTCATCGCGGAGAATCTCTTATCGCCGGAACGAAAGGCCCGAATGCTGCACGATTTTGCGGACAAGGAGCATGCGCCGCAGCAAAAAGGCAAGCACGAGCATTACGTCAATCTTGCCAACACACTGGCTCACTGGCAATTCCATCAAGCAACTGTCGACGCCTGAAAGAACTTTTAAGGAGGACGTCATGTCCGCCGTTTACAATTGGCAACTCGGCCGCCCGATGAACTACCCCCATGCGCCCGCTGCGCCGAAGGAACAGTTCGCGTTTGTCATCAACATCAACCGCTGCATCGGCTGCCAAACCTGCACAATGGCCTGCAAGAGCACCTGGACCTTTTCCAAGGGTCAGGAGCACATGTGGTGGACGAACGTAGAAACGAAGCCATATGGCGGATATCCGCAACATTGGGACGTAAAAATCCTCGACCTGCTTAGCCAAGCCAATCCCACTGGGGTCTCTTGGGAAGGAAAGCCCAACGGCGATCCTCAAAAGCCGTATGGCGAATTGAAGGGCAAGACTATTTTCGAAGCCGCCGGAGATGGTGGCGCGCGGCAATCAGCCGAATCAGGTTCTGGGATATCTTCCGACGGAGGAAGAATGGACGGCCCCGAACATCCATGAAGATACGCCACCCGGCGGGCTGAACCGTCCGATGGATTTTGGCGCAGGCGAAGACGCCACCGGCGACAAGAAGCACAAGGCCTGGTTCTTTTATCTCGCCCGATTGTGCAACCACTGTAGCTATCCCGCGTGCCTCGCCGCATGTCCGCGCAACGCGATTTACAAGCGACCCGAAGATGGAATCGTTTTGATCGATCAACAGGAGTGCCGCGGGTATCGAAAATGCGTGGAGGCCTGCCCCTACAAAAAATCACTGTATCGCGGCACGACGCGCACCAGCGAAAAGTGCATCGCCTGTTATCCGCGCGTGGAAGGCCGCGACCCTGAGTCCGACGGCGTTCCGATGGAAACCCGCTGCATGGCGGCATGCATCGGCCAGGTTCGGATGCAGGGATTGGTCAAGGTCAATGAAGACACGACATGGGCGAATGACCGGTACAACCCGCTCTATTTTCTCGTGCATGTGGCCAGGGTCGCGCTGCCGCTATATCCGCAGTTCGGCACGGAGCCGAACGGGTTCTACATTCCGCCCAGATGGGTACCCACCAAGTACCTTGAGCAAATGTTCGGGCCGGGGGTAAAGGAAGCCGTCGATCGCTATCGCGCCCCGGATCGCGAGCTGCTGGCCGTGCTTCAATTGTTCCGCCGATCGAATCGCATCATCGCCCGCTACGAAATGAAGGAAGGCGAGAAGGTCTGGGAGACCACGGTGGCCGGTCGAAAGTTTGAGATGTTCAACGACACGGTTATTGCATTCGACCGGAAAGGCCGTGAGATGTTCCGAACGCAGGTTGAAGAACCGATATTTGTGAGGCCGGAATCTCATGCCAACTCAATCTGAAAATCCGATTCCCCTCGCTCGGGCGACACTGGCTCGATTCGTGGCGGAATCGTTCAGCCAGCGGGAAAAGGAACGGATCGCAAGGTTCACCAGCGCGGGCGTACAGGACGAACTCCGCCAGGAGGCATCGGTGCTCGAAATCGACCATCGCCTGGTGAATGGTGTCTTCAATTCATTCAAGGCCGGTCCCCCGGAGGAAGACGTGTACAATCGGATTCTCGGCCATACCGTTCGATCAGAATGCCCGCCATATGAGTTGGAGTACCGCACGTCGGAGGTCTTTCAACAGGCGCAAACGCTCGCGGACATTTCCGGCTTCTATCGCGCCTTTGGATACGAAGCCGCAGGCCCGCTTGTAGAGCGGGCCGATCATATAGTGGCGGAATGGGAGTTTCTTTCCGTATTGGCGCACAAACAAACGCTGGCAATAAACGAGAATGACGCCGTGTGCTGTCTGAATGCGCAGCGGGGATTCCTATCGGAGCATGCCGCAATGTGGATGCCGGCCTTTTTTGAACGCATCCGCCGAATGGATGTCGCTTCGTTTCTCGGATGCGTCTCCAACCTTGGCGAGAGTGTCCTGAGATCATGGTGTACGGAATTGAATGTTTCGATCGGGCAGAGTTGGCTGGAACTCAGGCCGATCAGCGACGAAGACAGCAGCATCTCCTGCGGCGCTCCGGGGACTGTCGAACTGGGACCCCTGCTGGCCTCGGCCATGGAAGGGAGATAAGGCATGATCGTCGCCCTGCAACCCCATCTGATGGAACGTGCGGTCTTCGAAGCAGTGCGGGGCGATCCTGCCTTGGAGCCGCAATATCAACGCAAATTCGCGAATTGCTACAGCGAGCAAAAGTTCGATAAGCGGGAAATCGCCTTCGCCGACTTGCATGAGTGTTGGTTCCGTGATCTTGGCTTGGAGAAACGCATCTCTTGCATCTTGCGGGAATTCAAACACATCGAAGCCCATGTCAATCGTCTGGCAGTCACACACGCCCCCAGCGCCCGAGCGCATGCCATGGAGTTGTTTGGCGCGCCGGGTCGATTCACCATTGCGATGGCGATTACCCCCGGGCTGCTGCTCGATTGTGACGCATTCTCTTATTGGGCCAGACACGAATTCATGCACGTCGATGACATGCTCGATCCCGCATTCGCATTTGCACAAGGCGAATTGCCGTCCGGTCCAAACCGTGCGGTTCGCAACCTGGTTCAGGATCGCCTGGCCGTACTTTGGGCGATGTCGGTGGACGCGCGACTCACGCTTCGCGATCTGGTTCCCGCATTCGTACGAGACAAGCGATGCAGTGAATATCTGCGCGCGTTTGCACTGCAGGGCGACGAGAGCGGTGTTGAGCAGTTCGAGGCGACGTGGCGGGAATCGGTTGAATCCGGATTGGATTTCCCATCATTAATGCAGTGGGCACGCGAGGGTCCGCCGTCGCTTCGCAATCGCGATCTGGATGGTGGCACGAACGTGACGCGATCGGCGGTTGGCACAGTTTGTCCTTTGTGCGGTTTCTCGACGTTTGATTGGGGAAGCCGGGACGATGCGCAAAGCGTATCGGTTGCCGTGATTGGTGATTTTCCGACTTGGACCCCCTCACTCGGGATTTGTGCTCGCTGCGTCGAGGTGTATCGCGGAGGCGCGTGCGCCGTGCAGGGATCCGTGCGGGTTTGACTGTCGGCGTATGGCAGACTATTTCAGGGTGACGAGTTGGCTTTCCCAATAACACTTTCGGTGTTTCGTGAATCGACAGCCATGGACAAGGACCATTCCGGATTCGACGAACGGATTCCGGCTGGCTCACTCGTTGATCGGGTCGGCCGAGTTATCGATCACCTGCGCCTGTCCGTGACCTCCGCATGTAATCTGCACTGCCTGTATTGCCGGCCCAATGCAACGAACGTTTGCGGCACTCACGACCTGACCGATTCGCAGCGACTTGAGCTGGTCCGATTCATGCATGAGACGTACGGCCTTCGGCAGTTGCGTCTGACCGGGGGCGAGCCACTCTTGCACAAGACTATTGTGCCTTTGATTGAGGCCGTTCGCGCGGCCATGCCCGATTTGTCCGTCGCGATGACTACCAATGCCTGGAGGCTGGCGCCTTTGGCAAAAAGCCTTCGCGAAGCAGGGCTCGATCGGCTCAACATTTCGCTGGACAGCATCGACGCGTTGACCTATCGCCGCCTGACCGGGGGCGAATTGAAACCGGTTCTCGAAGGAATCGATGCTTCACTGGACGCCGGATTTCCACCGCCCCGCCTTAACGCCGTAGTGCTTGCCGGAATTAACGATCTACAACTTCCGGAAATGGCTTCGTGGGCGTTGGAGCGTGGAATGGAATTGCGATTTCTTGAGGCCATGCCCATCGGTCCTGCGGCCGATTTCAATCGCAAGCACTTTGTGCCGGCCAGGGGCGTGTTAAAGAACCTTGAATCCAGCTTTCAACTCCGTCTGCTTCCGAGGCGGCGGGGCGAAACAGCAGCGCGATATGCCGTGAATGGCGGTGCGTTTTGCGGGACCATCGGAATCGTTGCTCCCGTTACCGATTCGTTTTGCGAGCAATGCCGGCGCGTTAGAGTCACCGCCAACGGTCGGCTTTATCCATGCCTTGTGGATGGTCGCTGTGTGAATCTTCGACCGGCATGGCATGATTCCAAGCTTGACCTACACTCGTTGGATGTCCTTTTTCGCAACGCGGTCGGCGCAAAGGAAGCCAGGGGCGCGATGGCGCAGAAAACGGCAATGGTCGCGCTTGGGGGTTGACCCTTTCGGCGGCGCTGACACGTTCCTCAGGATGTTCATAATGCACTCGATGTTCTCATGGCGGAACCGAAGCGGGGCGGCGCGGATGATTCGAAATCCACGAGGTGACAGGCGGCGCTCGACCAGTTTCACGGCCGTTGCAATCGCATCACCGATTTGACCCTGGGTGCGGATGCGTCGAGGAATCGCGGGCTGTTTGTGCGCGCCCCGGATGTGATTGTCACTTTGTGCCGAAATTGGCGTTGACGCTCGATTTCATTCCGCGTTAACATACTCATGGACTTGTTGATCATCAGGTAGTCTATGCTGTCAGCGACCGCCCAATACGCCCTGCGCGCCTTGGTCTACATCGCGGCGCACGACGCCGATGGTGCGGTCCTCGCCAGGGACATCGCCGCCAAGACAGGCGTTCCCCTGCAGTATCTCTCGCGAATCTTGCACGATGCCGTCTGCGGCGGACTGCTCGAGTCGTCCCGCGGCGTCGGCGGCGGCTTTCGCCTGGCTCGCCCCCGAAAGAAAATCAAGCTCATCGACATTCTTTCCCGTTTCGACGACGTGTTCGATCGGGCCAAGTGCCCCTTCGGACAGGCACGTTGCAGCAATAGCCACCCCCGCGGCTTTCACGACTATTGGAAGCCCATTTCGACGGCTTATCGTGAAATGCTGGAAAACACAACGCTTGACGACGTCGGCATCGAGGGTCTCGGCGGTTTCAAAAAGTAATCTCGCAATGACTGAATCGCTCATCTCATCATCCCGTGTGATTAATTGGCGGCTTGTTAATTGTTGGCAGGAAGCGTCACCGACGCTCGATTGAACGATGTGGCTGCCATGCCATTTAGTCGATCTGTGCAGTGTTCAATTCCAGTCGGTGTTTCGAAAATCGAAACCGATGTGCTGGTGATCGGCACGGGCATCGCGGGCCTGTCGGCGGCCCTCGCGGCATCCGAACACGGCCGGGTTTTGGTTGTCTGCAAAGGGGAGCTGCACGACTCCAACACACGGTATGCCCAGGGCGGAATCGCCGTGCCCACGCAGGACCCCCGCGATATCGAAGCCCACATCGAGGATACTCTTCGCGTCGCCTGCGGACTGGCCGATCTCGACATAGTGAAGTACGTCATACAAAGGGCGCCTGCCGCCGTCGAAAAGCTGATCACACGCGGCATGGCGTTCGATCGCGAAGGCGGCATGCTGGCCCGCACCCGCGAAGGGGGTCATTCTCGTTCGCGCGTTCTGCATGCCCGCGGCGATGCAACCGGCCTCGAATTGGGCGCGACCCTGGCCAAACATGTCCACGGAACACCCAACATTCACGTGATTCAGTTTTGCATGGCCGAGGATCTGATGACCTGCGACGGTCGATGCACCGGCGCGATGGTTTGGCTCAACGATTCCGAACGCGCCGTCATTCGTGCCAGAACGACCATCATCGCCACCGGCGGCACCGGCGGGATTTTCCTGCATACGACGAACCCATTGGGTGCAACGGCCGATGGCACGGTCATGGCCTTGCGTGCCGGCGCCGTGCTCGCGAGCATGGAATTCATGCAATTTCATCCGACGGCCTTGCATGTCGGAATTGAGCCGATGCCTCTCGTCAGCGAAGCGCTTCGCGGCGAAGGCGCGCGATTGGTAGATGCCGGCGGCAGGCGTTTCATGTCCGATTATCACAGTGACGGCGAACTTGCCCCGCGCGATGTCGTGAGCCGGGCGATCGTCACGGAGCTTCGACGGGCGAGGGGCGATTGCGTTTTTCTCGACGTGCGCCATTGGCCTACGGATTTCATGTCGGGTCGCTTTCCAAATGTATATAAAACGTGTCGTGGCAATGGCATCGACCCTGCCCACCAGCTGGTTCCGGTGCGGCCGGCGGCGCACTACATGATCGGCGGTGTTAGGGTGGACCGGCACGGTCGCTCGTCGCTCGATGGTCTGTTCGCCTGCGGCGAAGCATCGTGTACCGGCATGCACGGAGCGAACCGCCTGGCGAGCAATTCACTGCTCGAAGCCTTGGTGCTGGCCGAAGTCTGCGGCCAAGCCGCGGCACAAGAGGCCATGAGCGAGGCGAATCCTGCGCCACGATTCCCTGATCACGGGGAGCGATCGCCCGCGAGATCATCCAATTCAGGCCCGAATGCAATCGCCGCATGGCGGCGCCGTATTCGCGAAGCCTCTTGGGAATACGTCGGCATGATCAGAAGCGGCACCGGAATCTCTGCAATGCAAGCTCTCATTGAAGATGCGACGGTCGCGCTGAGCACCACGCACCCGTGCCGGTCGCTGATTGAGTTACGAAATATCATCACCGCTGCCGCCATGATCGCATTCGCGGCAGCCATGAGGACGGAATCGCGCGGTGTTCACTACCGCGAAGATCATCCGCAAAGCAACGACGCCCAGCTAAAGCAAATCGAACTGTGCCTGGTCGACGGCCATCTCACCGGGAATTGGAGTTCATGATCGCACGCCCGCAAGTCATCGAAGGCGAATTCGTCGCAGACTCAATCCCGCTTGCCGCCCGGTCCGATTGAAATCATGCGTTCCAGCGACAACCGGCCCCTGGCCGCGATATCGGCCGGTACCTCGATTTGATGAATGTTCAAGCGTATTGAAGCAAGCGTATCTTGAAGCGTGATTTGCTGCATGTGCGAACAGCGAATGTTGCACAGCCGTAGCATCTCTTTCCCTTCGATTCCGCAGCGATATTCTCCCCCATGCTGCACTCGGTCAGCAGCAGATACCGCCCGGCTGCCGATTCGCTTACATATCGAATCATTGCCGACGTGCTGCCCGAAAATTGGCGGCATGGACCACCTCCGGCGAACATTCCGGATGTGCCAAAACAATGACATCCGGAAATTGCGAACGGACCACGTGAATATCCTCGACATTGAACCGTTCATGCACCTCGCATCGTCCCGGCCATCCGATCAAATCCCCGTCCAACGCGGACTCGCCGCCGGCGGCCCCCGGCTTCGCCAGAATGAACCGGCGGCCGGTTTCCCGCGCGGTGTTCCTGGCCAGGTACTCATCCGGCAGAAAGATCACGGCGCCGCAGCCGAACGACTTGACCACCGCCGCCGCGTTGCTCGATGTGCAACATGCATCGCTCTCGGCCTTCACATCGGCATAGGTATTGACATAACTCACCACGGGAACACCGGGATAGCGTCGCCGCAGGGCTCGCACATCCTCCGCGGTGATGCCCGCTGCGAGCGAACAACCTGCCTCCATTGATGGCAGCAGGACGGTTTTCTTCGGCGAGAGTACCTTGGCTGTCTCTGCCATGAAACGCACACCGCAGAATACAATCACGTCGGCCCTGGATGTTGCCGCTATGCGGCTCAGCTCCAGCGAATCGCCCACGTGATCGGCTACGCCATGGTAAAGCGCCGGCTCCATGTAGTTGTGCCCGAGGATAACCGCGTTGCGCTCGCGCTTGAGCTGGTTGATTTGATAAACCAATTCGGCTTTGATAAGCAGTTCAAAAGTGGGCACGAGATCGCCGACCAGCCCTTTCAGCCGTTCGAATGTCGCTCCCACGGTTTGTTCCAGAATGGCCATCATTCCCCGTGATTGGCGTATTGCCGTGCGGACGATGTCGCGCGCGTCGCACCGTGTCGATAAGAATGAGATGAGCGCTGTCAATATACCGTAACACCCCGATTGCGATGCCGAAAGGGCGCGTGCCTTCACCGTGCGAATCGCATCAGGAAATGGAACTCTGCCCGCGTTTTATAGCGCGTCGAAATTGGAACCGAGGCAGAAGTGTTACCAGGTCAGCCTGGCTGTCACGACATTTCTCGGCTTGAATGAGAAGCTGACATTGGGCGAGATGGTATTCGCCCGGGCCACGTCGTCGATGTGGCCGAGGAAGGCATGAAATTTACCCCCGTTGCGGGAACATGGTCATCGACGAAATTCTCGAACGGCCGGAGCACGTTTGGATTCAAAAGTCGGATATGGATCGGCCGCTTCGCTGTGAATCTGCCTTTTCTTTCGCGGCCGCTTTCTTCATTACGCGCAAACTGATCAAGACTTCCTGCCCGCGCTCACAAAACGGCGTGCTTTCGGTCGGCTCAGCCAGCAATTCTGCGATGGAAGTGATCGAAAAAGATCGCTCAACTTCCGCAAATGCGTCGTCCAGTCGCTTATGAAGCGGGCACAATCGAGTCCCATGCGTGGCCAAATCGAGGGGGCATTTGGTAATTCGCTTTACGGGGTCCACTGCGTTCACCACCTCCAAGACTGACATTTTGTCGGCCGGTCTGGACAGCTTGAACCCACCGCCCAGCCCGCGCTTGGAGTCCACAAGCCCAGCTCTACCAAGCATTTGCAGGACTTTCGAAAGATAGCCCGGCGGAACCTTTGTAACCCGGGCGATCCATTCGGTGGTAGTGGAGCCATCGCTGGATTGAGCAATGGCCACGATGGCGCGCAGTGCGTATTCGGCGGTGGGGGAGATCATTTTATAGGCTCCAATAAATAATCTAATTGGACCTTGACATCCAAATTATACGATGTAAGTTGTAAGAGTAAAGTGGATATTTGGGTCCATTTAGTGTTAATGGAGGTCTGGACGTGAATACGAGGCGACTTTGGCTGGCTTTTGGTGCGGTGATCGTGGGTTCCTTCACAGTGCTCGGCTATTACGGTTACGAGCTCTACCAGCAGGCGCCTCCTGTTCCCAAGCAAGTCATCACCACCGACGGCGTCGTTGTGTTCACCGGCGATCTCATTCGCGATGGCCAAAACGTATGGCAGTCCATTGGCGGTCAGGAAGTGGGGACGGTGTGGGGCCACGGCGCCTACGTCGCCCCCGATTGGTCGGCCGACTGGCTCCATCGCGAGGCGACATGGCTGCTCGACCGCTGGGCTCAATCGGACCACAACAAACCTTTCGCCGAAATCAACCCCGAAGCCCAGGCCGCTCTCCGTGAACGCCTGCAAAAAGAAATACGCACCAACACCTACAATGCAGTAACCGGTGACATCGTCGTGTCGTCCATCCGCGCAGAAGCCATCCGCGCCGTCGGCGAACACTATTCGGCCCTGTTCGGCGACGATCCAAAGCTCGACGATCTTCGCGATGCCTATGCCATCCCATCGGCCAGCATCAAAACGGAGGATCGAAAGGCCGCCATCAACTCATTCTTTTTCTGGGCGGCGTGGGCCTGTGGCACGAATCGCCCCGGCTCGGATATTACCTACACCAACAACTGGCCGGCTGAGAGTCTGATCGGCAACCGTCCCACTGGCTCGATCGTCGTCTGGTCCGTCATCAGCTTTGTTTTGCTGCTGGCGGGTGTCGGTGCGCTGGCGTGGTACTTCGCCGTGCAGCGTTCAAAAGAAGACCGTGCGGTCGAAGTGCCCATGCGCGACCCCTTGCTCGCAATGAAGCCGACGCCATCCATGCGGGCGACGCTGAAGTATTTCTGGGTCGTGGCCGCGCTCATTGTGGTGCAAGTCGGTCTCGGCGCCGTCACCGCCCACTACGGCGTCGAAGGCTCCGGTTTCTACGGCTTCAAGCTTGCCGAAATCCTGCCCTACGCAGTGACAAGAACATGGCATACCCAGCTCGGCATCTTCTGGATCGCAACCGCATGGCTCGCCACCGGCCTTTTTGTCGCCCCAGCCGTTTCCGGCTATGAACCCAAATTCCAGCGTCTTGGCGTAAACGTGCTCTTCGGCTGCCTACTTGCCATTGTTGTCGGCTCCCTTGCCGGACAGTGGTTTGGCGTGCAGCAAAAGCTTGGCTACGTCGTCAACTTCTGGTTCGGCCATCAAGGGCTGGAATATGTAGACCTTGGCCGCTTCTGGCAGCTCTTCCTTTTCGTCGGCCTCTTCCTCTGGCTGTTTCTCATGGGCAGGGCCATGTGGCCGGCACTGCGAAACCCCGGCGAAAACCGCGGCCTGCTCGCCATGTTCTTTATCGCCTCCATGGCCATCGCCCTGTTCTACGGCGCCGGCCTCATGTGGGGGCGTCACACCAATCTGGCCATCATTGAGTACTGGCGCTGGTGGGTCGTTCACCTCTGGGTCGAGGGCTTTTTCGAGGTCTTCGCCACGGTCGTTATCGCCTTTCTCTTCGCACGCATGGGTCTACTTAACAAGGCGACTGCCGGTGCTGCGGTGATCTTCTCCAGCACCATCTTCCTGAGTGGCGGCATCATCGGCACGTTCCACCACCTGTATTTCACAGGAACGCCGACTGCCGTCCTCGCCCTCGGTGCCTGCTTCAGCGCGCTCGAAGTCGTGCCTCTGGTGCTCATCGGCTTTGAGGCCTACGAGAATCTGTCGCTTAGCCGCGCCCGGCCGTGGGTCTCCGCCTATAAGTGGCCCATCTACTTCTTCGTGGCAGTGGCATTCTGGAATCTCGTCGGCGCCGGCCTCTTCGGCTTCTTCATCAACCCGCCGATCGCCCTTTATTACATGCAAGGCCTGAACACGACGCCAGTCCACGGCCACACCGCGCTCTTTGGTGTGTACGGCATGCTCGGCATGGGTCTCATGCTCTTCTGCCTCAAGGGCCTCGCCACCCAGAAAATCTGGAAAACCAAAGTGCTTGCATACGCATTTTGGTCCATCAACATCGGCCTCGCGCTGATGGTTCTTATCAGCCTGCTCCCCGTCGGCCTCATGCAGGCGTGGGCCAGCGTCGAGCGCGGCATGTGGTACGCTCGGTCAGCCGAGTTCATGCAGACGCCGCTCATGGAAAATTTGCGATGGCTCCGCGTGGTCGGCGACACGATCTTCGCGACCGGCGTGCTGGCGCTCGGCTGGTTTGTTTTGGGATTGAAGACGGGTTGGTCGGTTTATTCAGAGCGCGATGAAGAACTCGTCGAATTGCCGGCCCCAGCGTTGAAGTGAAAACAAATAAACCCCCGAAAGGAGTGCCGAACAATGGCAATGGATACCCAACTCAAACAATCGGGATTCTCACCGCGACAGGTATGTGACATCGCCGGCCATGTGGTGAACAACGAAGGCTCAATCGTCAGTCGCACGCTGCTGAACTCGAAATGCGGCTCGCTCACCCTCTTCGCCTTCGCCGAGGGCCAGCGCCTCAGCGAACACACCTCCCCATACGACGCTTTCGTCCACGTGCTCGAAGGCACGGCCCAGGTCGTGATCGCGGGCGAGAAGTACGAGGTGGGGCCGGGCAAGGTGATCCTCATGCCCGCCAACGTGCCGCACGCCGTGAACGCACCGACTAATTTCAAAATGCTGCTGACCATGTTCAAGGCCGCGAATGAATGAGCGCAGGCTGCCGCAATGAAAATGAAAGTGAGAAACAGGTGACAACCATGCAACACGTCGAACAACAATTCATCGGCAAACCATGCACCGCGAACAAAGCCCCGGGCCACTGGGTTCTCGCCCGCCTCGGGAAAAAAGTGCTGCGGCCCGGCGGACTTGAGCTGACCCAAAAAATGCTCGGCTCGCTCGATATCAACCGCGGCGACTCCGTCGTCGAGTTTGCCCCCGGACTCGGCATCACGGCGAAAATAACGCTCGAACGGTCGCCCAAAAACTACATCGCCGTCGACCGCGACGAAAATGCCGCGAACACCGTGCGCCAATTGCTCGCCGGAACGCCGCATCGCTGCATCGTCGGCCGCGCCGAGGAGACCGGCCTGCCGGACCACAGCGCGACCGTCGTCTACGGCGAAGCCATGCTCACCATGCAATCGCCCACGGCCAAGTCCCGCATCGTCGGCGAGGCCGCGCGCCTGCTGAATCCGGGCGGCCGCTACGGCATCCATGAAATCGCGCTCTCGCCCGAGTCGATCTCGAATGAGCTGATCGACAAAATCCGCCACGCCCTTGGTGATGCGATTCACCATGTTGTCATGCCGATGACATCCAACGGCTGGCAAATGTTGATGGAGTCACAGGGCTTTGAAATTGTCGCGCAGCACGTGGCGCCCATGCACCTGCTCGAACCGCGACGTCTGGTGGCCGACGAAGGATTGGCCGGCGCGCTTCGGTTCGCCTGGAATCTGGCACGAGATTCTGAAAGCCGCCGCCGCGTCCTCGCCATGCGGGCAACGTTTCGCAAGTATCGTGAGCACCTGTCCGCCATCGTCATGGTGGCGAGAAAAGTCGCCTGACTCAAGTCGCACGGTGCCTTGTCGGCGGCGGATGCGTAAAGCACAGAATATCCCTCAAACTACCGGCTGCGTGATTCGTGGCTTCTCCGTGTCGGTTTGACTGTATTCGTACTGGGAAGCGGACCGCTTCTCTGCAATTTCCTGCTCGACAAGCTGGGGCTGACGAGCGAACCCAAACTCCAAGAGCAGAATCCGCACAGTCCGCAGAATCCAGCCTCGCCATCTTTGGCCAGTCTCGCCCCTGTGTGTGCGGTACCCAGGGCAATCGCATGTTCAAGCGAGCGACCGCGATCTCAACACTGAAAACGTAGAGTGGTGTCTCCGACAACTGGCAAGAACAAAGGACTTACATGCACATGCGATTGCCCTGGTGCGGTACCCGCGTGTTGCCTACCAGATCTTGACTGCACGCCAAAAGTGTGGCGTAATTGTGGCATTGGCGCGTGAAAGGCGTGCCATTTGGCGAACATGTAGAGCTAAGCCAAATCGCGATAACTTTCTTATCTGTCAGTAACTTGTCGAAGTTAGCGCTTGTGTAATTCACCCTGGAGCTCCCTGTGCGTGCGCTTTCTGCAGTCTTATCGCGTGGCCGGTTGGATCGCTTAAGTCAATCGGCCGTGAAAGATCGTCTGTGTTCCAATTGCCATTCGGCATTGAATTGCGCTGAGCAGGAAACCGTATCGAATCTGTTCCTTCGATTGCGACAGGGTTATCAACTTCGATGGTGGTCTTCCAATAAGCGATGTCATTGCACTGCTGATCAGACCGAATGTCCCGTCCGTCCCGTGGGTTGAGATACTCCAAAAACTCAATCGCCGGTCCCGACGTACCGCGCAGAGTTGTTATTCTCAAATGAGCGCCGAGAACGTTGTTGAGCTTTTCCTGCTCCGGCCCATAGTTCTCACTGCCTCCGACCAAGCAAAACCCGAGTCTGTCGCGATAGAAGCGCAGGCTAGACTCCGTGTTGGCCACGACGATCGCGGTGTGGTCGATGCCAAGAAAGAGCCTGTCATCGGCGCGATGCCACTTCGGGTCGCCCTTGTCCGGTGGGAACTGGAGAATTTCGAGGTAGTGGCCGTCGGGGGCGCGGAAATAGAAGGCGCGGATTCCGGCGGCGTTATTGTTCCAATCGGGCAGGCGCTGTGGGCCGTCCCGCGACGCCTCGCGCACGCCATGTTTTTTCAACTTTGCATAGGCCGCGTTCATGTCGCTCACAATGATGGCGATGTGCTGGAACCAGTGGTCGTTGGCGCGCGTGTCGGCGGGAAAGGGCCGACCGGCGGTCTTGAATTCGGTCAGTTCAATGACCTCGTCGCCTGGTTGAGCCTCGCCCGTCGCGCGATTTCATGAGCATCGTTCGGGTGGCGCTCGATGCGTTCAATCTCGCCCATCATCTCAAACGACAGTACGCTGCGAAAGAAATCGATCGAGCGGTCGAGATTCGCCACGGTCATGCCGACCGACGAAACCGCGCGCCGCCGCGCAACAGTTGGCTTCGTGGTTGCGGGCGATCGGCCCGTCGCCATCGCTGCGATGGCCGGCGCGATGAGCAGAAGCGAGAGAATGGCGGCGCGGATGCGCCGAAGCGACAGAATCGATTTATGCATAATTTATGCCCTATCGCAATCGTGTCAGAAGGTGGTCACACACGCGCAGTGCGTTGGCCATGATGGTGAGCGAGGGGTTCACGGCGCTGCTCGACGGGAAAAAACTGCCATCGACGACATAGAGATTATCGAGGTCGTGTGCCTTGCAGTTGACATCGAGAACCGACGTTTGAGGATCGCGCCCGAAGCGAAGCGTGCCGTTCTGGTGGCTTACGCCGCTGATGCCAAGTTTCGTGTGAAGATAGGTCCCACCACGACCGCCGCGCCGCAGATCGGCCTCATCCAACACCGATGCGAGCTTGGCACGCAATCGCTCGTATGCCTCCACGTTCGTCGCGGTGTAGGTCAGTTTGATGGAGCCATCGGGTCGAAGCGTCACCCGATTCTCCGGCGAGGGCAGATCCTCGGCGGTGAGAAAGAAATCGACGCTTCGCGCGGAAATCTCCTCGACCGGTGTGTTCGGCAGTGCTTCGACCGCGAGCGACTTGAGCGAATCCAGATCGAGCTTTCCCATCAGTTGAATTGTGCCAAGCGGAAGCGGCGAATCGTCGGCCGCGCGATAGAAGTCGGTCATGCCGAAGGTCTTCTGAAACTGCGATGGGTTCGGCCGGTCGAACACGGCGATGAAGAGCCCGTTGTTGTGGCACATGTAATTGCGCCCGACGAGCCCCGAGCTGTTGGCAAGGCCATCGGGGTGACGGCCGTCGACTGACCGCAGCAAAAGCGCGGCCGAATTGATCGCCCCGCAGGCAACGACGACAATACCCGCACGATACGTTTCCCGCGCGCCGTTCTGATCGACTTCCACGCCGACAACTTCCCGCCCAGTGGCGCTTGTTACAAGCTGCACAACCAGGCACTCCGTCATGATGGTCACATTGGGATGACCCAGCGCGGGCTGCACCGCGACGACATGCGAATCCGCCTTGACTTCGGTCAGATCGGGAAAGCCGTCGAAGTTGCTCAGCTTGTACGGCGCGTGGGGGACCCGCGACTCGTTCAGCCGCACGCCGATCGGAATCGGAAATGGCCGGTGGCCCAGCGCCGTGAGATCGTCGAACAATTCCTGTATGCGCGGCTCGTGGGGAATGGGCTCATGTCGATAGGGCGCGGACGCGGGCGGCTCGTAGGGGTCGCTGCCGCGCCTTCCGTGGACCGAGTAAAGATGCTCGGCCTTTGTGTAATAAGGCTCAAAATCGTCGTACGAAATTGGCCAGGCCGGTGAAAGACCGCCGTGGTGTCGCACCTCGCCGAAATCGAATTCGCGCATGCGCAGAAGCGCGGCGCCATAGACTTTTGTGTTCCCGCCGACCCAGTAGTGAGTGTAGGGCGTGAACGGCGCGTCAAACTTGTCGTACCACCGCTCCTTGGCCTGGTAGCGGCCATCGCGAAAGACCGCGTTCGGATCCCAGTTTTCGCGCTCTCGTGGAAGGAACGCGCCGCGCTCGATGACGAGAATTCGCTTGCCCGACGGTGCCAGTTGATGGAGCAGAGTGCCGCCGCCCGCGCCGGTACCAATGATGATGACGTCGTAGTCGTTTTGCATGGATGACCTCGCAGATTGGATGCAACATGCGTGCTGGGGTTTCACGGAAGCACGGGGGCTGCTTCGGTTTTTTGAGTCAGTTTCGCAGGATTTCGACATTCAAAAACGCAGTTGCGGCCGGTGCAGCGGTTGAGCTTGGCACAGGGGGGCGACGCTTCGGCTGCCGCGCGATGCGACAATACCAGTGGTACGTTCAGAGGGAGCGATGAATAGGCTGCTGAGGCCAGTAACATGCCGACCACGGGCGCTGCGAGATAGATCCAGAACCCCCGCCACTTTCGCGCGATGATCGCCGACGCAAACGAGCGCGCGGGGTTCAGGCTCATGCCGGACAGCGGCGCTTCGAATGCGACGTAAATCAGGAGCAGCAATCCCGCGAAGAAACCGGTGTATGGCGCAAATCGCTCGTCGTTCGTCGCCACCAGTACCATGAACATCATGCCGAACGAGATGAACAATTCGCCCGCAAACGCGCCGGAACTTCCCCGCCGACCGGGCATCGTCACCACGAAATCAATGGCCTCGTGCCGAATCGCATTTCGCAGCAGGACCGCGCCGGCCGCTACTCCCAGCGCGCCTCCAATCATCTGCGCCAGCACGTAAAATAATGCATCCCATGGCGCGACCATGCCGCGCGCGAAGAACGTGAGTGTCGTTGCCGGGTTCATGTGCGCCCCAGACCGCTGACCCCAGGGGGAGTAGATGAGTGCAACTGCCGTTAGTCCCATTGCCAGGCCAATGCCCGCGCGACGTACCACCGCATTGCCGATTCGCCGCCGAATGGCCGAGGCTGGGTGCTCAAAAAGCGCGGTGAACAGGCAAGCCGAGACCATGAACAGTCCCAGGAGGGCGGCCTCCATGGCGTACTCGGGCCAGTGATGGAGCAGTGACTGGTAAGCTGACATGGAGGGCATAATCCGTCTAGACGGCCACAGGTCTCGATGCAACGACGGCCCAGACCAGATCCTCCGGCAGCTCGGTTCGCAGTTCGTCAAACTCGCCGAGTACCGACGCACGGCCGATGCGAATCGTAAATTCGTACGACTTCAGATAGAAACGGCAATCCGGACAGACATTGAGGTGATGTTCAAACGCGCCAAGCACGGCCGGATCGAGCGTGCCCTGAGCGTATTCGATGAGGAATTCAACCAGCTCGTGACAGGTCATGGCTGCGGTCCTTCGTGGTTCGGGTGCCAAGTGCTGGAATCCCGCGGCAATCAATTGGCTTGATTCGTCTGATGCGATCGCTAAGGCAGGAGTTACTCAATTACTACAATCCTCATCATTTGCCTGAACTTATTCAGTCTCAGCCACACTAATGTAACTGGCGCTCATTCATTGCATCCAAGCAAGTGATCAAACTTGTCAATTCGCTTGCGCGAGGGCACATCATGCGAGAAAACGCGGAAAATCGCCGACTGGACCAGGACCACGGTGTGGGCCAGTGGCGAAAATGGGGGCCTTATCTGAGTGATCGTCAGTGGGGCACCGTGCGCGAAGACTACAGCGCCACTGGCGCGGCGTGGGACTACCTGCCGCATGACCACGCACGCAGCCGTGCCTATCGTTGGGGCGAAGACGGAATCGCGGGGTTCAGCGATGATCAGCAGCGACTCTGTCTAAGCTTGGCACTATGGAATGGGAAAGACCCGATTCTCAAGGAACGGCTGTTCGGTCTTACAACGGCGAAGGCAATCACGGCGAGGATGTGAAGGAACTCTATTACTACCTCGATGCGACGCCGACTCATTCGTACCTGAAAATGCTTTACAAGTATCCGCAGCAGGCGTTTCCTTACTCCGCGCTGCTGGAAGAGAACCGGCAGCGAGGAAAAGAGCAGCCGGAATACGAGCTCATTGACACCGGCATCTTTGACGATGATCGCTATTTCGATGTTTTTGTGGAATACGCCAAGGCCGGTCCCGACGACATTCTCATGCGCATCACCGTCCACAATCGCGGCACCGAAGATGCCGAGATTCACGTTCTACCGCAACTTTGGTTTCGAAATATGTGGTCATGGTATGAGACGTCCGACAAGCCGTGCATTTCGTTGAAGGGCAAGGCAATCGTCGCCCGTCACGCTCAACTGGGCGAATTTTCCCTGCACACCGACGGCGAATCGCAGGTGCTTTTTTGCGAGAATGAAACCAATGTGAGTCGGCTGTACGGCGTGGAGGGCGCATCAGGCTTCTTCAAGGATGGCATCAACGAGCACGTCGTCAACGGTCGCGAGAATGCGGTAAACACCGCGCACATGGGAACCAAAGCCGCGGTGCATTATTGTGCCAATGTGCCGGCGCTTGGCGCCGTCACCTTTCGACTTCGTCTCGCCAAGAGCGGCGCGAAAACTTCCTTTCGCGATTTTGATTCCATCTTTGAATCGCGCCGACACGAGGCCGATGAATTCTATCAGAATTTGCAATCCAACATGGCCGATTCGGACATGCGCTCGTGCAGCGGCAATCCCTGGCCGGGCTGATTTGGAACAAGCAGTTTTATTATTTTGACGTCGAGCAATGGCTTAACGGGGACAAAACGCAGCCGCCACCGCCCGCGACACGACGCAACGGCCGAAATCACGAATGGCTGCATCTGAACAACGCGGACATTATTTCGATGCCGGACAAATGGGAGTATCCCTGGTATGCCGCGTGGGATCTCGCGTTTCACTGCATTCCCTTCGCGATGATCGATCCCGATTTTGCCAAACACCAGCTCGTCCTGCTGACGCGCGAATGGTATATGCATCCCAACGGCCAGCTTCCCGCCTACGAATGGGCCTTTGGCGATGTGAATCCGCCGGTTCATGCGTGGGCGACCTGGCGCGTTTTTCAGATCGACCGCAAACAGAGGCGCGCGGCCGGCAATGCGGATGATGCCGGCGATCTGGCATTTCTCGAACGGGTTTTCCACAAACTCATGCTGAATTTCACCTGGTGGGTCAATCGAAAGGACGCGCAGGGGCGCAACATTTTCCAGGGCGGGTTCCTCGGCCTCGATAACATCGGCGTGTTCGATCGTTCCGCGCCGCTGCCCACCGGCGGTTTCATCAACCAGGCCGACGGCACAAGCTGGATGGCCATGTACTGCTTGAATCTCTTGCGTATCTCTCTGGAACTGGCGCAGCACAATCCTGTTTACGAAGACATCGCCACCAAATTCTTTGAGCACTTCCTGCATATTTGCGAGGCGATGAACAACATCGGCGGCCCCAATTCGGGCGTCGGCCTGTGGTGCGAAGAGGATGAATTTTATTATGACGTGCTGAATTATCCGAGCGGCGATGCCGTACCGCTCAAGCTGCGTTCGATGGTCGGGCTGATTCCGCTTTTCGCCGTTGAAACGCTCGAGCCGGAAACACTCGACAAGCTGCCCGAATTCAAGAAGCGGCTGGAGTGGTATCTGAATTACAAGCCGGAACTGGCCGCACTGGTGTCGCATTGGAATGTGCCGGGCGTCGGTCAGCGCCGTCTTCTTGCCCTGCTTCGCGGTCATCGCATGAAGGCAATTCTGAAGCCCATGCTCGACGAAACCGAGTTTCTTTCCGAATTCGGCATTCGCGCGCTGTCAAAGCACCATGCCGATCAACCTTATTTTTTTCATTGCAACGGCAACGCGCTCACGGTGCGCTACCAGCCGGCCGAGTCCGACACGGGCGCATTCGGCGGGAATTCAAACTGGCGCGGGCCGATTTGGTTCCCGGTGAATTATCTCATCATCGAATCGCTGCAGAAATTTCATCACTATTACGGCGATGATTTCAAGATCGAATGTCCCACCGGCTCCGGCGTTTTCATGTCCATCGCCGGCGTTGCCGATGAATTGTCGCGAAGACTGTCGCGAATCTTTCTTCAAGACACGACCGGCCGGCGTCCCGTCAGCGGCGCGGCCGAAAAACTGCAAAGCGATCCATATTTCAAGGACTATCCGCTCTTCTACGAATATTTTGATGGCGACAACGGCCGCGGCGTCGGCGCGTCGCATCAGTGCGGCTGGACCGCACTCATCGCGAAGCTCGTTGCCAATCCGGGCATGAATCCCCAATCCGTTTCGCGCCCGGCGGAAGCAATATCCCGCAATAGTCGACCGCGCGAATCAGTGACCGGCTGATTCAAGCTGAGATATGATGCGGCGCGATCATTTGCACGGGAGTGTCGATTGGCACAAATACAACAATCGGTGCCGGAAACGTAGTAAACCGGAATATTCCGGCAAACGTACTCGCAGTTGGCAAATCAGGCGGAGCGGCAAAGTCACTGTAACTTAGCCACAGAGTGTTCATCAAATTACTCGGTTATGATTTTGTAATTATTCTACGCGCACTTCAAACACCGAGTACTTGCACGGAGTATTTTTTTCATGAGCCAAACCTCTGCACCAAATTCAACACCGTACCCAGACGCCGGCAAGCCCATGACCAGCGCCCGCGTGCGCGATCTCATGCCCGACCAATTGCCCAATATCGTCATGCCCGAATGCGAAGTCCGCCCCGTTCTAAAAGGGCAGAAGGCCATCATCACCGGCGCCAGTTCCGGCATCGGCCGGGCCATCGCCATCGGCATGTGTGCGGCCGGCGCGGATGTCATGATCAATTTCGTCGGCGACGATGCGCCGGCGCTTGCTGCCGTCGAGGAAGCCACCCATTGCGGCTGCTCGAATCGCGGCCGGGCGATCGCCCATTGCGCCGATGTCTCCGACGAATCGCAGGTCACCGAGATGTTTCGCGCGGCGCGCGAGGAATTCGGCACGGTCGACATTCTGATCAACAACGCCGGCCTGCAGCAGGATGCCGCGATCGAGGACATGACTCTGGCACAATGGAACAAGGTGATCGGCGTCAATCTCACGGGCCAGTTTCTCTGCGCGCGGGAGGCCATTCGAGAATTCAAACGGCGCGGCGTGCGCAGGGAAATCTCCTGCGCCGCCGGCAAGATCATCTGCATCAGCAGCGTACACGAGGTAATCCCCTGGGCCGGCCACATTAATTACGCCGCCAGCAAGGGCGGCGTCATGCTCATGATGAAAAGCATCGCCCAGGAGGTGGCTCCCTATCGCATACGGGTCAACAGTATCGGCCCCGGCGCGATCCGCACGCCAATCAACCGCGCTGCATGGGAAGCGCCCGAAGCGTATCGCGACTTGCTGAAGCTCATACCCTACAAACGCATCGGCGAACCGGAAGACATCGCCCGTGCGGCCGTCTGGCTGGCCAGCGACGAGGCGGACTACATCACCGGCACAACCCTGTTCATCGACGGCGGAATGACGCTCTACCCCGGCTTCGAGGCCGGTGGTTAATTCGAAAGCGCCAATCGTTCGCCCCGATCGCGGACGCCAAAATATGGTGAGCCGCAGCAGCGAAATACCGCATCATCAGATTTTCCAAAAAACGAAGGCCGTGCTATCTCCAACGAAATGGGTAGAATGGATGGCAGTTGCTCCGCGACGAATGCGCCGGAAGATTCCGAAGTTCGCGGTTGCATGCTTGTATTCTCACCGCTGTTGTGTCGCACATGGCCGACGATACCAACTCCGGGTCTCCGTCGATCCCAGACATGGACGAAATCGCAGTTCTGCGCGCCATGGTCGAAGGCACGGCTGCAGCCGTGGGTCCTGCATTTTTTGAGTCCCTGGTGCGTCATCTAGCCGTTGCGACCGCGACAAAATATGCGTTCATCGCCGAATTCCTCGGCAACCACACGGCGCGAACCCTGGCGTATTGGGCTCATGGCCGGCTCATCGACAACGTCGAATGGGACTTGCGCGGCACCCCTGCGAAGATGTCATCTTCGGCAGTCTTTGCCATCATCCCTCCGGCGTCAGCAGCAAATTCCCCAAAGATGAACCGCTCGTCCAATTGGGCATCGACAGCTACCTTGGCGTACCGCTTCGAGGCGCCGATGGACAGACGATGGGCCACCTCGCGGTGTTCGACGACCGACCCATGCCGGCCGAGCCGCGCCGATCTTTCATCTTCCGCATTTTTGCGGAACGCGCCACCGCCGAACTGCTTCGCCTTCGGGCGGAGAAAATGTTGCGCGACAGCGAAGAGCGTTTCCGCGATTTGTTTGAGGAAGCGCCGATCGCCTATGTGCATGAAGGTCTCGACTCCCGATTTCTCCGGGCGAATCAGGCCGCGATGAAGATATTGGGCATCACCGAGGATCAGGTTTCCGGCACCTACGGCAGATCCTTCGTTCCCGATACGCCCGACGCACAACGACGATTGAAAGCAGCATTTGAGTCCATCGGCCGCGGCACCGATACCAGCGGCGTCGTGCTCGAACTGCGCCGTCGAGACAATGGCAAGCCGATCTGGATTCAATGGTGGTCCAAGCCCGACCCCGGCGGAAACTATACGCGCACGATGTTCGTGGACATCACCGATCGCGTACTTATGGAACAGGAGCAGGCCCGGCTCAAGGCTCAGAACAGTTATTTGCAGGAGGAAATCAAATCCGTTCACGATTTCGAGGAAATCGTCGGGCGCAGCGAATCGCTGACCCATGTGCTAAAGCTCGTGGAGCGGGTCGCCCCGACCAATGCCTCAGTCCTGATTACCGGCGAAACGGGAACCGGCAAGGAATTGATCGCCCGCGCCATCCATTCAAACAGCCATCGGCGCGACAAATCCCTCATCAAGGTCAATTGCGCGGCACTCCCGACCGGCCTCGTCGAAAGCGAACTCTTCGGCCACGAAAAGGGTGCCTTCAGCGGCGCCATAGCCCGGCGCATCGGCCGATTTGAACTGGCCAACGGCGGCACGCTATTTCTCGACGAAATCGGCGAGGTGCCGATGGATGTGCAGGTGAAGCTGCTCCGGGTTCTGCAGGAACGCGAATTCGAGCGCATCGGCGGAAGTGCGCCGATCAAGGCCGATGTCCGCATTATCGCCGCCACCAATCGAGATATTGTGAATCACTCCCGCGAAGGAAGATTCCGGGAAGATCTATATTTCCGGCTCAACGTATTTCCGATTCAACTGCCCCCGCTACGCGAAAGAACCGGAGACATTCCGCTGCTGGTACAGTTTCTTCTGAAGAAGTATGCCATGCGCGTCGGCAAGCGCATGACCTCCGTCGGCCCCGACACCATGCAGCGGCTGACTGGGTATGCCTGGCCGGGAAACGTGCGGGAGATGGAAAACATCATCGAACGGGCGGTCATTCTCGCGAACTCCGATGTGCTCGAAATTCCGACCGCCAGTTTCCCTCAAATCAACGCCCAAGTACCAGCATCAAAGCCATCTGAAACCAGCATCGAGGCCGTGGAACGCGCCCACATTCTGGAAACACTGCAAAACACAAAATGGGTCATTGAGGGTCCTGCCGGAGCGGCCAGGATTCTAAGCCTTCATCCCAACACGCTTCGAAGCCGCCTGAAGAAACTCGGAATCAGCCGTCCACCCCACGATCCTTCGTAGCCCCCACGACATCTCGCGGCAGCATCAGCGGCCTGCGACAATTCCATTCAGGACCAGTGAGTTTCGCCAGCGCCATAAATCCTGATTTTATAATGAATTATGTTAATTCCGTAGTTCCCGCAATGTCTGGCATGATGTCTGCATATCGATTGGCCAAGTCCAAAAAGGAGACGGCTTTGCTCAGAATCACGCGCACAACAAAGGATGAAACGGTATGGCTCAAACTGGAAGGAAAGATTGTTGGGCCATGGGTGGAAGAATGCCGGAGGGCCATCGAGAAGGAATCCGAACTCGGTACGCTGCTCGCCCTCGACCTTTCCGACGTCACATTCGTCGATTCCGCGGGCGTGGCTTTCCTGCGCGAGACCATACGCAAAGGGGTGGAAACCTCTGCACATTCCAGTTTCATAACGGAGCTTCTGAAAACGGAGAAATCGGGATGACAACCTCACCGAACTCAGCACAGAAATTACAAACCCAAATTCGCGCTCATACGGGCGAGCGCGAGTTGGTGGCCCGCGTCATAACGGGCGACGTTTCGGCCTGCGAAGATTTTGTCGCCCGATTCGGCGGCATGATGCTCGCGGTCGCGCGACGGTTCATGCGCTGTGATCACGATGCCGCCGATGCCGTTCAGGAGGCATTCCTTTCCGCGTTTCGATCGATTGAAAGATTCGAGGGGCAGTCCGGCTTGGGCACCTGGCTTCATCGAATTGTAGTCAATGCCTGCCTGATGAAACTGCGGACCGCCAAAACCAGGCAAACCGTGTCGATTGAAAGCCTGCTTCCAGCGTTCGACGAGACCGGGCACCATGCCCAGCCAATTCGCGATTGGGAGATGTCGCCTTCCGAACTGTTCGACAACGCTCAGTTGCGATCCCACGTGCGATCCTGCATCAATCGTCTGCCGGACACGCATCGCAATGTGCTTCTGCTCCGCGACATCGAAGGGCTTGACACTGAGGAAGCGGCTGCACGGCTTGGCATTTCAACCAGCGCTGTCAAAGTAAGGCTCCACCGGGCCCGCTTGGCCCTTCGAACTTTACTCGATCCCATCATGAGCGAGAGTGAATTCTGAACTAATGCAGGGTCACATACTCATTTGGAGTCAATCAAATCGTCTCATGTGCCTTGCGAGTTAGACGTGAACTTTGTCTCTCCTGCGCGCGAGACACAAGTTCGAGAGCGGTCTAGCTCCCGCTAATCCCTTTTTACACAACGGCTTATGAGATAATGTGACCACGAACATATTACGAACATCCGCGGCAACCTCCGGCGGATCACCGCAAAGGCCGTTTGGTCACAAGAGCAGACTTTTTTTCAATTCCTTAGCGGATCTATTCAGCTTGACTTGTAGTCGCCGCTGCTCATTGGAATGCCGCGTAAGCATGCGCTGCAACTTCAGGGTGATGGGTCAAGTGTGATCACCTTTGGCTACGGGGGCTCAGGCACCGGCAGTCAAGATGCCTTCATGATCCAGGGGCAGGGAGATTCGACCAAACTGCGCCTGCTCAACGATGGATCGCTCGGCCTGGCCACACCGGATCCGCAGGCCAGATTGCACGTGCAAACGAAGGAACTGTCGATCAATGCCAGCGCCCTTGAAAACGACGAAATCATCGTCGAAGGCCAGGACGCCGTACTTGGCTTGCATAGTAAGGCGCAGGGCTCCTGGGCATCCGCGATCGCAATGAAGGAATTCTCGGGCGGGCTGGTTGTCGACTACTTGGGGCATCGCCCGTAAGACGAATCCAAGCGGCAGTGAATTGTTCTTCACCTATGGCACAAGCGCCAACTACGCCTCCAACCCCGCAACAATGACCCTGGAGCCAGATGGCAACGTCGGCATCGGGACGTCGAATCCCAACTCGAACCGCGGCCTCACGATTCAAGGCATTGATGCAGGATCGTCCTCGAACTGGATTCAGCTTCGCACCGCGGCAGGCATCGATGAATGGCACATGAATAGCCCATTGACGTATGTGCGTCGTGTTTTGCATCGGTCGGGGCCTCACTTTTCCGAGACACTCGCCAACTGCAATTCCTATCGCCTTTGAATCTTGCTGCTGATCAAAATTTCGATAGCTCAAACCGGCTGCTACCTGCTCTACAATGACGTGATTTCGTGGCCAGAGCTACACGAGTAGGAAAAGTGTGGATTTGCACACACCACCAGTCATGACAATACAATTCGCCGGCACGCCGATGGTCGCAACGGGGTCGCTTGACTACAATCGTTATGTCTCGATTTGACCGAGCTATGATCGGAGTTATTCGCGCGTAACAATGAAGTCCTTTCAATGCCCTCACAATCGACGAGTACCGTAGTCAGCAAAGTGGTGGAAAGCGACGCATACCGCGTCGAGTCGGCTTGTCTTGCCCGTTCCGGTTTCCCGGTGCTGCGCCAGGCGCGCTTGTTCAAAATTCTTGATAACAATCTGATTCGGCTCATTTTTCCGACGGATATCGGCCTCATCGACGACGGCACAGCTGTTGCGCTGGTATGCCTTCACGATCCGTCCTCCGAAAAGACCATTTACGCGCATACCGTGTTTGCGGGGCCAGACTCGAATCATTCGTTGCAAAGTTTGTACAATCCGCCCGTTCAATCCAAACCGCAGCCGGGCGACGCGGGAAATCGCGCGATTCTAAAGTATGTCGAATGGAAGAAAGCTGCCTGGTTCAAGTTCCTGAATGACGAACTCGAATTCGGCACGGCCCGCGCGTCCGAGTTCTGGTTGGGCTCCTTCTGGAAGGCGCTCGATCGAATGTACGGCGGCGGAAATCTCCTTCCCGATGCACTCGGATGAAACGTCCCTTTCGAATCAAAACAGTATGCCATTGTACCGCGGCTGCGGCGCTCTTGGTCTGTATCGGCTGCATGCCCGCTGATTTTCCCGAGGCGGTTGCATGGAAGATCCGCAACGACCGTGCGACCGATGCGAAGTCCCAGCCCATCAAAGGAATGCTATTCCTGCGCGTGGACGATTATCTCCTCGACCGCCTCCGAGCCGCTTCGACCGAGTCCGATTCAGTTGCCGGCGAGGAGATTCCGCGTCTCATCGCACGATCGCACGACTTGGCGGCCGAGACAGCGCGGGCCGAGATCGGACATCTTTCTGATGCATCGCTAAGGGAAATCTGGAAAGACTCCTTTCAAAACGAGCCAGTTCCGAAAGACCTGCGGTACGAGCTTAACAATCGCCATGCGCGGCGAATGGACCGCGACTACGCGGCGTTCGCGCAATCGCTTTCGACCGCAACTGTTGATGTCATGCGCAGCGAGGCACGGCGTATTTGCGATCAGGCAGAGCCATCCATCAAGAGTCGTCGGGGCGGCGGCTTGCTTGTTGAGTCGGTGCGAAAGTCGCATTCAAATGCATCGCCTTCGAAATCCGCTGTCGTACAGGGCCGAGTTTATGAGCCTGGACCTCTTGTCGGCGACGATGCGGTAGCAAACAAAGAAGATGCCGACACACGAAAGCTTCTCGAGCAATTAGCACCGGAAATTCTGCAAGAGGCGCGCGGCGACAATCGGTATGAGACTCAATGCGACATGATCGGTGCGGTCCACCTCGGCGGCCGGCGCGACCATATCGAGGTCGACATTCAAACGGATCACCCCAGCGTCTATGCCTTCTCCGGTCGAACAATTCTCAATAGTCGCGAGCACGTACAACTGAGTTACTGTTACTGGTTTCCGGAACATCCGCCCACCCGGCCCGGCGATCCCGAGGCTGGTCCGATCGACGGAGCCACCATTCGCATCACGCTCGACGCCGATTCCCGCCCCGCCATCATTGAAGCCGTGCAGAATTGCGGGTGCCATTACCGTTGCTTTGCCGCGACTTATCTTGACGACGCAGCGCGGAAGGAATTCGGCCCGCCGCCCAAGCCAGAATTGTCCTCACTTACGCGTCCAGATTCGGGCGCCATCGAAGTGTTATCGGGCGACTTGTTCAAGCTGCCGGACAATGCATCGATCCGGCCCGTCATCATCAGCCCGGCCGCCTATCATGTACCCGTCGGCATCCAATTCGCCGAAACCTCAACCCAGAGCACGACTCTGACTCGCCATCGCTACGATTTGCTTCCTTACGAAATGCTCGAAAACATGCCGACCGACTTCGGCCGTGCGAGCATGTTCGGCGCCGACGGACTCGTTCACAACGCGGGCCGCGGCGAAGGGTGGCTGCTCGCCGGGACGGGCATGCTCAGCGCGGGACAACCCCGGCAGCGCGGAACGCAACTCATTTGTTGGGACAAGCACGCGTTCGACGATCCGCACCTGCTGGAGAACATTCTTCGCCTGCCAAGGGGGTTCTAACGTTGACGACGTCATGGCTCAATCTTAGACCTGCTGATCCGGTACGTCGTTCCACGCCATTGAATCGTGGATCGGCCGATTCGGCGAATCCATGCCGAGAAAAGAATCATAAGCACGGCAACGCACGAGAGAGGATAAAGCCAGAGGTATCGAAGGCGGCATTGCGCCAGGGAAAAGAAGCGCACGCTGGTCACCATCAGCGCTGTGAGGTGCAAAACACTCAGTGTGGCAAAGAAACGCCACCATGCCGAATCGACTCGATCGCGTACCACCAGAACAAAGGTCAGCACAACATAAGGTGCGAGCGATCCCAACAGAATCGAAACGGCCGACAGCGCGATCTGCAAAGGCGTGAGCACGCCGATGTAAATGCGAGTCCAGCCGGAGACGACTTCACGAAAACTCGAGTACATCCGTACGGAACAAATGTTTGCGCCAATAGCGCTTTGAACGCGCCATCCAGCGGCTTTCACCCGTCGCGCGAGCGGAATATCCTCCACAATCGCTTCTCGCACTGCCGCATGCCCGCCCGACTTGAAATAGGCCTCGCGACGAATGAGAAGGAACTGGCCGTTTGCGAAAGCTCGTGTCGACGCGTCATCGCCCGATGCGGCCCGGCCATACCAAATCACGATCATCGCCCCGCAAAGCGGCACAATCAGGCGCTCCCAGAATCCTTCGCTCGCGTCTCGCGGCCAAAGACTCAGCAGATCGGCCCGATTCTTCTCGGCATGTTGAATCATGGCGGCCAACCCACCAGGCTCGAGGCGCCCATCCGCATCAACGAACAAGAGCCACGGCGATTCCGCTGTTTCGGCAGCGCGCCAAAGGGCATGCGATTTCCCGCACCAGCCGGCGGGAAGCTCGTCGATTCGCTGAACGCTAACCCTCGTATCACCGGCCGCTGCCGCACGGGCGCGCTCGCTCGTTCCATCGTCCGATCGGTCGTCGACAACAATCACCCGAAGGCCGTCGTAGTCCTGTTGAAAGATCGAACGCAGGCATTCGCCGATACGCCCGGCCTCGTTTCGCGCCGGAATGATCACGCAAACCGGGGGCAGGTTTCTATTAACAGATCTCCTCGCCGCGAAGAGCCGTTTCGATTTGATTCGTTGGATCTCGACATGCTGCCAAAGCCACGTGAAAATAATAGCGACTTGAATAACTGCGGCGAAAACAAGCAAGGCGTTCATGGTACAGAATCGTAAGACCACGTCCGACTTCGGACCATTGGGGAAATCAATCATGCCAAGGCCGCATCCTGGAATTGTCGCAAAACTATCCATCCGAATTGCTGTCGTTCTCGCCTTTGTATCGCTCGTCAATTGCGAAGGGCCTCAACAACTTTCAGTGGCCATCATTCCCGCCGATGAACACGCATATGTTCAACACCTGAATGACGATAACGGCGATGCCCGCACGGCATTTCTGAATTGGATGGCCACAGAGCGAAAACAGGATTTCGCCACCCTCGAAAATCAGGATTCTTCATTGTCGACCACGCGCAATCCCTTTGACGCATACAAAGACCGCGAGGCCGTCAGCCGCGGCGCCGTGATCTACAAATACCACTGTGCTAGATGCCATGGTGACGATGCGCGGGGCAACGGCCCATCGGTGTTGGAAGGCCATTCCGCCAGGGACTTTCACAGCTTCGGTAATCGGTTTGCCTCCACGCTGCACCGTGGCGCGCCGCGAAAGTGGTTTCGCGTCATCACCGAGGGCGATGGTGAAACGCTGAATTATCCCGACGACCCATCGACCGCGATGCCACCGTTCAAAGACAAGCTGACGCGCGAGCAGACGTGGCTCGTTATTACATATATGCAAAGCCTCGATAAACATGCCGTCCGGAAAACGACTCCATCCAGCGACACTCCGAACACCGAAAAAGGCGCTGATGGCACCGGCCAAAAATGACTGCAACACGAAAATACGATAATCTTGTGTTCCTCACCGGCTCAACCGGATTTCTTGGACACTACATTCTGGCAAAGCTTCTGAACAAGGATTCGACGGCATGTCGAGTCTTAATACGTGGCTCAATCAGCGACGCCACGACGAATCTCGCATCGTTGCTGGAACCGCTTGGTGTGAATCTTGAGGGCCATCTTGCAGCAGGGCGCGTGGAGATTGTTGCAGGCCAACTCCCCGATCAACTAAATCCAAACTGGCTGACGGACGTCACTCACATAATTCACGCTGCCGCATCAACGCGATTTCGTCGCCTGGGCAATGACCCATATCGCTCCAACGTCGACGGAACTCAGGCCCTGCTCGAAGCAGCGCGCACGGCCAAAGTGCCCCGCTTTTGCTTTGTCAGCACCGCATACGCCGGCGGCATTCGAATCGGCAACGTGCCGGAGGAGATTCTGAACGCGCCGGCCGTCGGCTGTAACGACTACGAGAATTCGAAATGGCTGGCGGAAAAATTGGTCATGGCGTGGAATGGGCCTGGCCGTGTCGCGACGATTGTGCGGCCGTCGATCCTCGTCGGCGACCGCGCCCGCGGCCGTGCGACAGCGTTTGCAGGAATCTATCTTTTGGCACGTGGTGTCGAACTGCTTGCCCGCGCGGTGGAAAATGACCGCGAAACTGATCGACACGCCGTGCCGCTTGGAATTATGGGCAAACCCAACGTTCGCCCCAATCTGATTCCCGTTTGCTGGGCCGCCGAAAAGCTCGTGAGAACGGTACTTGAAAGTCGCGATGAACCTGGAATCCTCAATCTCGTAAACCCGGCCCCACCAACATCTGCTCAAATCAAAGATTGGCTCGAGGAATACTTCGATCTGCGCGGCGGCGAATTCACTGATCGCGTCTGGCCATGGGAAAATCCTTCTCGATACGAGGAGGGGTTTTATTCCGCCGGCGAATCCATACTTGATTATTTTCTACGGGATCTCACTTTCACCAGCAGCCTCTCGACGGGCGAATTCGCAGCCCGGCCGCTTGTTGACAAGCTCCATTTCATGAAGTGTCTCAAATTTTCCGCCCGCGTCCAATGGGGTCGTGCCACACGAGTGGCACACTCAGCCGCTTCGGAATCGCTCGACCCGGCATGGTATTTCGAAAAATACCTCGTGCGACACATTCCCCGGTCCGCTGCGTCCCATATTTCCGGCTTCAATGCGATTGTTCGATTCATCATCGAGGGTTCATGCGGCGGAGAATGGGCGTGTCGTTATGTCGCCGGCCGCTTGGTTGAAACCGGCCGACATGCAACGTCCCTTCGCGAACAGTTCGGATTTCGCGTCAAACAGGGCACATTTGAACGAATCATACGCGGCAAGGCCAAATTGCAGGACGCATATTTCTCGGGCGAGGCGAACATTTTCGGCGATGTCCTGGCCGCCTTGAAAATGGTGCCGCTAATGGAAACATTCCTTCACGAATTTCCCGTCGGCTTGATCTGATGGGAGCGGCGTAACAACGACTATGTGGATGTGCCTTGAAGAACTGGTGACCATTCCCGCTGACGGCACGTCGCTCAACGGACAACTCGCCTATTCGGCAGCAGGGAGAACTCCCTGCGCGCTTATCGCCGGCTCACATCCGCTTCTTGGCGGAAACATGAACAGCAATGTTGCCAGCTCGCTGCGAACCGGTTTGGCGGAGCGCAACGCCGCAGCGCTCTCTTTCGATTACCGAAACCCTCGGTCGCCAGGGACCTCATCGGCTGATTGGGCGCGGACAGTGTCGGAATTCTGGCGCACCAATCACGTTCCGCAGGAGGCGGACTGGCGCAATGACACCCGCTCAGCACTTGCTTACTTAAGATCAATCGCCGCTGCACCGACTGTTCTTATTGGTTACAGCTTTGGCTGTCATACTATCGCCGGTGTGGCTGCGGATTCACAAGCGGCCGCAGTCATTTGTATCTCGCCAAACCCGCGCGATAATGACTTGTCGCTCTTTCAATCGCTGCAAACGCCGTTGCTGGTTATTTCCAGCGACAACGACTTTTCATGCACGGCAGGCGATCTCCGGCTCTGGTATGATTCACTAGGCGGCCCGAGGGAGATCGAGATTTTCTCCAAAGCAGAGCACTTCTTTCGCGGCCGCGAGCGCGATCTGGTATGCACGGTCTCCCGATTTCTTTTGGCCCATGGATTGATCGAGGAATAAGATGGGCTTGAATTCATCCGCCATCGCAGGTCTTTCGGAACGCCTTGCTCAAATCATCAAAATCCATTTTGATCCGCAATCCGGCACACCTTACTGGACCGAATTCGCCGCGCGTCTCGGTTTTGACCCGCGCGAACGAATCAAATCCATCGACGACCTCGCTTGCTTCGGTTTGATGGATCGCAGCATTCTTCTGGGCCGGCCGATTTCTGATTTCATCCCGAAATCGCTGGCAATCCATCCTGAGAAGCTGCTACTCGCCCAAACAGGCGGTACGCTTGGCGATCCAGTCTGGACGGCCTATTCCGTCGAAGATTATCACGATGCGTTCGTTCAGCCGTTTGTCGATGCCGCGCGCCACGTTGGGTTTCCCGCCGCGGGCACGTGGCTCTATGTCGGTCCCACCGGACCCCATGTGATCGGCCGCGCAGCGCGTTCCATCGCCCGAGCCACCGGCGCGATGGAGCCGTTCACAGTCGACTTCGACTCGAGATGGGCAAAGAAACTGCCGCCGCAATCCTTCGCGGCCGATCGATACTTGAGTCATATTGTCGAGCAGGCAATGAGCGTGACTCAAGTTCAACCCATCACGCATTTGTTCAGCACGCCGCCGATCCTCGAGGCTCTTGGAAAAGCGATGACCGATTCGCAGCGGGCTGAAATCCGCGGCGTTCACTACGGCGGCATGTCCATCGCCGCGGACATGTTGTCGCACCTTAAGCGCGACGTGTTCCCCAAAGCGGTCCACTTGTCGGGCTACGGCAATACGCTCATCGGCTGCTGCATGGAACTCGATGCAGCCGCCGGGCGACAATTGCGATATTTTCCCTGGGGGTGTCGGGTCGTGTTTGGCGTTCTGCCGCCGGGCAAAGATGAATGTACATCGATCATGCGCAAACCTGGAACCGCCGGGCGCTGTGTCATCACCTGCCTCGATCCATCCATGCTGCTGATCAATTATGTCGAGCGCGACGAAGTGGAATTGGTCAGCCCACAAATCGATAGTCCACCGCAATTCTGCCTGCCTGGCGTCCTGAACCCCAAGCCGATCAAGAGAGATGATTGTGTACCGCTCGTCGGTCTCTACTGATTCAGCGCGTGACTTTGCTCCACGAATCGGCGGTGCTGCTACCATCGCAGCTGCTTCGACCCCAACTGATTCGCTGACTCTAAGTCATTGTACCGGCTCGAGTTTTGGTAAGTCACTCATATTGGCCAAGAGCACACTCCGATTGTGGCGTCCAAGTGCATTTTCGCGCTCAGCGGTTGTGATGTGTCCGTTCTTGACTCATCCGATTTGGGCGAAAAGTGTCCGGGTATTAACAGAAATTGAAGAACCGAACGGGTACGCACCCAAGTCAATGATAATATTCGAGCGAAATTTCCTGATTCTCGCTGCGATCGAGTAGTTGAAAGGACGAACCAGGCAGTACAATGACCAAAAGCCAGGTCGGCAGGGTCGGCAGGCTTGCCCTAAGCCAAGCAAAATCTCTCACGAATCGCATAAGAGGTGATAGCCCATGGCGTCGATCAACACCGATTGCAGTCGGGACTCCGTATTTGATCAGTTCCCGCGGGATAAACGATGGGGATTAAGACCGGCAGCAGTGTTTGTTTCGCTCGTTGGGATGTTCCTGTGCGCGAACCAAAGCTTGGCTCAGGATTGCAACAGCAACGGCATTCCGGATGCTTGCGAACTTTCGTGCGGGACGCCGGGCGGGCCGTGTGATGTGGCGGGGTGCGGCACGGCAAGTGATTGCTATGGGAATGGCGTACCGGATGTCGGCGACCTGAACCTTTCCGGTAGTTCCCTGGATTTCACCAATCAGTTCGTCAAGATTCCCCGGTCAATATCGCTTGAGCCGACGCAGTATTTGACAATCGAGGTCTGGGTCCGGCCCGACAGCAATGGAGGCTCCAACAACCGTATCGTTCGGAACGCGACATTTTCAGGTCCGGGATACATTCTTGCCGGCGCACAGGATACGAACGGTGCACGGTTTCAGCTTCGTATTAGCGGTGCTGCGCAGGGTTTTCGCGCCGGGGCCGGCACCTCTCACCTGAAAATTCATCGAAAATAATTGGGGCCGGCCGTTGCGCAAGGGGTGCGACCAACGACTTAGGTATATGATGGCGTTGCCAGTTCTGTCTGACCGGTCGGGTGCCGGTCAACGCCCTTCACAATCGAAACGAGAGGCCATTGCCACGATGTCAATCAAACGCATTTTGTCATTCCACGCTTTTGGAGCTGTCGCGTTCATCTCCGCGTCGGCCGCAAGCGCCCATACACTGGATGGGCTCGTCATCAATCGAAACGATCTGGCATTCGATGCCGCTTCGGGGGAGATCCGCTACTTTCATTGTTCCGCCGTCATCATGTCGAATGGCGCCACGGAAGGGCTAGGCGCGGGCGGGTCGACGGGCGGGGCTGGACTCTTATCCACCACCAATGTGATCGGCAGCAAGAACGTTGCCCGATTTAATTTCAACGGTGTGTTTACATCGCGCCAGGATTTCGGTGGAAATCACCGGATTCGCGTCACATTTGGAAATGCCGCACTCGACTTCGTCGGAACGATTGGAACGTCTACAGGATTTCTTTATGGCACAGCCGTATTGACGGCGGACAACGCCAATCCCGTGACGGAAGACCCCGCAAGCGTTCCCGTAGGTACGGTCTGCGAGGTGAGGTTGGCCGTGACGTTGTTGAACGGCGCCACCTTTGGCCCCGGGATGTTCTCCAACAACTTTAACTTCGGAGTGGACGGTGTCGTCGATTGCTCCCGCCCGAAGCGACCCGGCTTCGACGCCGATTGCAACGCCAACTCCATAATCGACGCGATCGACATCGCGGAAACGCTTGAATCGGACTGCAACGACAACGGCATTCCGGATTCGTGTGACCTTCTGGGAGGTTTCAGCCTCGATTGCGACGGGAACGCCGTACCCGACGAGTGCGATCCGGACTGCAACGCCAATGGCCTGCCGGATGCCTGCGATATTTCGGACGACGCTTCGCAGGACTGCAACTCGAACGCCGTTCCCGATGAATGCGATCCGGACTGCAACGGGTCGGGCATACCCGACGATTGCGACATCGAAAATGGCGCCAGCCTCGATTGCAACCAGAATTTCCTTCCCGACGAGTGCGATGTCGCCTTTGCACAGTTCAATCTGGCCGGAACACTCGCGTCCCTCCAAGCGAATCACGCCTCACTTTCGAGTCTGATTCCGACTCGATACGACTTCGTGGAGGGCGGGACTGGATCGAGGATTGTCAACGGCGGCAACAACATGTACAACGGCGGCAACATTCTCAATACCAATCTTGCCACCGAGCTTCAGTATTCCAACAATCAGATCTCACCCAACATGGGCGCATTCGGGCCGGGCAGTCAGTACTTCACCGCCAAGTACGACGGCCTGTTCGTTCTGGTCGCGAACAACATCAACATCACCTATTTCCGAATCACTGGGACCATCCCCACGGGGGGCCTGGGTGTTTCCGACACGCAGAAGCTGAGCGTGAATGATCGGGGAAAGTACTATGACGTTTTCGTGCGCCGCATCTGGGCCGCCTATCGGCCTTCTGTCAATCACCTGATCATTGTTCCGGCCGGGCCGGAACCGGTGGTTCAAACCGTCTCGCCCTTTACAAACGTTGAGCAGCACGAGGTTCAACCTCTGGGAAATGTGAACGAGATTTACTATTTGCTCACCTCTCGATCCGACGGTACGCCGCTCAGCGCCGAATCGGCGACGCAGCTCGCCAAGGCTTTCCTGCAACTCCGTCAGTTGGATGCCATCGATTGCAACGCGAACGGCATTCCCGACGAATGCGACATCGCCAACCCGGAGATAAGTGACTGCAACGGCAATCAGATTCCCGACGACTGCGAACCGCAGACAGATTGCAATGCCAACAATGTGCTGGATATCTGCGAGTCTCTTGCCGATTGCGATAACGACGGCATCTCGGACGCCTGCGAAATCGCCAACTGCCTGCCGGGTGATTTGTCGTGTCTCGATTGCAACGAAAACGGCATCCCCGACGGCTGTGAACTCATTCGCGAGAATTCGCTCGATTTTGACGGAGAGGACGACTATGTCCGCGTCCCAAGGCACAATTCACTTGAACCCACGCAGGCGCTGACCATTGAAGCGTGGATCAAACCTGATGGGCCCGGCGGATTCCACAACCGCATTGTCCGGATTAGTGCGGACTTTGGATCGGGATATATCCTTGCGGGTTCACAAAGCGGCGATCAACGCATTCAATTGCGTATCGATAACGCTTCGGGCGGATCGACCAATGCAAAGGACACTGTTGCCCTCAGCACTTACGCAGGACAGTGGATTCATGTGGCAGGCGTGTATTCGAGTTCGCAGAATTTCTGTCACCTCTATATCAACGGCGTGTTAAAGGGAAGTGCTTCAGCAGCCGGCACACTACTCTATTCAAATTCCGCACTTTACATTGGGAATTACATTGCGACATCAAACGAGGACTTCGACGGAAAAATCGCCGAAGTTCGAATTTGGAGCATTGCCAGGACCCAGTCCGAGCTGACGGCGACTATGAATAATCCGTTGTTGGGAAATGAGACCGGCCTCGTCGGCAACTGGCGATTCGATGAAGGAAGCGGGCAGACCGCGAACGACAATTCTCTGTTCGGCAACCATGGGCAATTGGGAAGCCAGGTGGCTGTCGATACGAATGATCCAACTTGGGCGGCCGTAGGCCCACCCATGCAAGCCAACGACTGCAACAACAACGGCCGCCTCGATCAATGCGACATAAACAACCAAACCAGCGCCGATTGCAACGACAACCTGATCCCCGACGAATGCGAATTGGGCGGCACCTTCGACTGCGACAACGACGGCACCACTGAGCTGTGCGAAGCCGGAGGCTTCCAGGATTGTGATGGCGATGGAATTCCAAACGCCTGCGAAATCGCCAACTGCCCGCCGGGTGATTTGTCTTGCCTCGATTGCAACGAAAACGGCATCCCCGATGCATGCGAGTTGCAGCAAGGCATCCCCACAATGCCTGAAGATGCCATTTTTAGCCCTATCAATGGCAACTACTATTACCTGACCCCGGGTGTATTTTCGTGGACTGCTGCGGAGGCGGCGGCCGTGGCGATGGGAGGGCATCTTGCGACGATCCGAAGCGCGGCAGAAAACCAATGGCTCGTTGATACATTTAGCCAGCTCACGCCCGATCTGACAGTCTTGATGGGTTACAACGATGTGGGTAGCGAAGGTCAATGGAAATGGGCTAGCGGCGAGCCGGTGACATATGTGAATTGGTTTGCAGGAGAACCCAATGGCGGCGGAAACGAAAATTGGGGCGATCTGTTCGTTCGCCCGTGGCCAACTAACGGCGTGCCGGCTGGGGTTTGGAATGACTCAAATACATCAAAACACGCCGTGTTTGAATTTGAAGGGATCAATAACGACTGCAACAACAACGGCCGCCTCGACCATTGCGATGTTTCCAGCGGCGGAAGTGCCGACTGCAACGACAATATGATCCCCGATGAGTGCGAATCGCAAAGCGATTGCAACAACAACGGCTTGATCGACATTTGCGAAGTGGGCGGCACGACCGATTGTGATGCCGACGGCATAACCGATTGGTGCGAACTCGATGCCGGCGCCGCAGACTGCGATGGCGATGCAACACCCGACAATTGTGAAGCCGCCGTCGGAAATGCAGCATTGGTCTTTGACGGATCGAACGATCTTCTTGTCCTGCCCGATGATCTGATTCGCAGCCGAATGACATTGACTTTGGAGGCATGGTTCAAGACCACGGCAGGGGGCGTCATATTCGGCTATCAAAATGCGGCCTACCCGACAAGCCCAAGCAGTTACACGCCGGCCATTTATGTTGGCACCGATGGCAAGCTTCGCGGCCAGTTCTACAACAATGTCTCCGCGCCCATCACTTCAACGGGCACTGTCAACGACGGTCAGTGGCACCACGTCGCCCTCGTCGGCGCGGTCAATGGACAGAACCTTTATCTCGACGGCGCGTTGATCAACTCAACACCGTTACCCGGTACGATCGTTCACGGCACCATGAGCCGTAATCAGGTCGGCATCGGCCGGACGGGAAGTACATGGCCGGCATCACCGAGCGGATTTTATGCATTCAACGGCACGATCGACGAAGTTCGTTTGTGGGATGTGGTCCGCACCGGTCCACAGATCGCCGCGAACCGGTTTAAGTCATACGCCTCGCCGCAACCCGGGCTGGCCGGCTATTGGAAGTTGAATTCGGGAAGCGGGCAAACCGCGCTCGATTCTTCCGGATTCAACCGGCATGGCACGCGCGGCATCACGACCGCGACTGAAGCCAACGACCCGAACTGGGTTTCCCCCAACTACGGTTCTCCCTCGCCGTCCGACTGCAACGGCAACGCCATCCCCGATTCCTGCGACATTGCTTCAGCCACCAGCAGCGACTGCAACGAAAACAACATTCCCGACGAGTGCGAAAGCGATTGCAACAACAACGGCGTTGTCGACGAGTGCGATATTGCCGGTGGAACGGCGCCGGACTGCAACGGCAACGGCGTGCCCGATTCCTGCGACATCGCCTTTGGCACTTCGGCCGACGCCAATGCCAACAACATCCCCGACTCCTGCGAGCCGGATATTCGCATTGTCCCCGTCATCACCCTTGTTGACCCGTCCGTCACATCGGAGATCCGCTCGGCAGAGCCGATTTCCCAGGAGGCCGTCACGCGCGGCGGATATTACTACGTCGAAATCTGGGCCAGCGACATCGGCGACACCAACACCGGCCTCACCGGCGTCTATGTCGATGTCAACTTCTGCACGCAATCCGTCGCACAGGAGGTGCAGCACGGCTCGCTCTTTACTCTTTTCCCCTCAGGTTCGATCCAAAGCGGCATGGTCGATGAATTCGGCGGATCAGCGCTGCCCGGTGGCCAGGGCATTTCGCCGCAGTGGGTCCGCATCGGCTGGATCAAGATGCTGGCCAGTCTCGATGTGCCGAACTGCGGCATATCCCTCTCGCAGGGCGCCGGCGGCGTCGCGGCGCTGGGCCGCGGGCTCATTCCCGATTCGCTCGTCAGCCGCGGCTCAACAACCATCGAGATCGCCCCGCCGCTGAAGACCTACGACCTCGACAACAGCACGGTCATCAACGTCGGTGACCTGTCGCTCTTCGCCGCTTCTTGGCAGGAAAGCGTGCCGCCCGGCGACGAGGACCACGATTTCGACTGCAATGACTTCGTCGGCGTCAGCGATCTGAGCTGGTTTGCAACTGGCTGGCTCAAGAATGTGAATGACCCGACGATCCTCTATCCGCCCTGCGTCGATTCCGGCGGCGGGCGCGGTGCTTTGGCCGACATCGACGCGAAATTCCGCGTCACGGTCCGGGCTGCGGCCTCCGGCAGCGACACGGTGCTGACATTGCCCGCCTCGCTCACCTCAATCACCGCCGGCCAGCAATTCCATGTCGAAATCTGGGCCAGCGACGTCGGCGACGTGAACACCGGCCTTACCTCGGCCTATGTCGATCTGACGTTCCCGCCCGAGGCATCGGTCATCAGCATGAACCACCACGGCGTCTTTAACGTCTTCGGCTCGGGCCAAACGGTCGGCCAGCTCGTGGACGAGCTCGGCGGATCGACCCTATCGGCCGATACAGCCGCCGAGCCGCTCTGGGTGCGCGTGGCCAGTGTACGGATGCTGGCAACCGACGACCGGCCTGTCTTCCAGTTCGACCTGTCGCCTAGCCGCCACCGGCGTGGCATCGTATGGTCGGGGCGAGTTGGCGTGGAGTTCGGTCGAATTGACGGGCCTTTCGATCGGCATCCCGCAGCCGGGGGACATGGATGCGGATGGCGACATCGACACGAGCGATGTGCCCTTGTTCGTCAATGTCCTGCTCGGCCTCGAAACCGACCCCGGCCGCATGGCCCGCGCCGACATGAATGCCGACGAAACAGCCGACGGCAAGGATGTGCAATTGATTGTCGATGCGATGCTGGAGTGACCCTAAGTCGGCGTCAATGGATCAGAAAAGATGGTGTTGCTCGTTTCTTCATCGAGAATCTCCTTGCCCAAATGGGACGAAGAGACTCTCAAGATACAAGGATTAGTTTTGAAGAAGCGCATCACACGCTGATCGCGTCACACGCTTACTACGCCAGCCCGAGTTCATCCCGCAGTCCTTCGAGAATCGTCCGTCGATCCGTGGCCGACATCATGCGTTCGCGAAAATCCTCGTTCATCAGCCTGCGGGCCAGCGTCGAGAACACCTTCATATGCGTGCCGTTTACATCGGACTCCCGCATCGCCAGTAGAATCACAAATCGAACCGGCTTGCCGTCGAGCGAATTCCAATCGACAGGATTCGTCAGCCGAACCACGCCAATCGAACTTGCCGAAACTGCATCCGTGCGGCAGTGCGGGACCGCGAAGCCGAAGCCTAGCCCGGTCGAATACGTGTCTTCTCTCGCCCAGATGGCCGCTTCCAGTCGACTTGGGTCCTGCGCGCGACCGGCCGCGAATATTGCATCGATCACTTCCTTGATGGCCTCATCGCGGCTCACGCTGTCAGAATCGACAATGATCAACTCCGGATCAAGCAGACATACGGAACCCATTTCGCCGTAAAACGAAGCCAGCAAGCCCTCCACCTCAGCGATGCCGTGGCACGCCATGGCTTGCTCCAACAATCCCCGGCATGACTCCGCCGATAAACGGGAGATGCCGTCCTTCTGAGCGGCGATATCCGGCGAGGCCATGCTTAATTCATCCAGCCCAAGCCCGACGAGCAATGGAAGCGCCCGGGCGCTACGCGCCATTTCGCCGCACATGCCGACCCATCGGCCGTTTTTCAGGGCATCCTGCACGATCTTGTTGAGCAACCGCAGAAACGAAGGATGCAGCGCGTTGAACAGCCCCGCGACCTCGTCGCTGCCGCGATCGACCGCCAGATAATTCTGCATGAGATCGTTTGTACCGATGCTGAAGAAATCGACTTCGACCGAAAGCTGGTCAATGATAAATGCGGCCGACGGGACTTCCACCATAATGCCGACTTTCATGGCCGGATCGAACTCGACACCTTCGACCGACAGCTCATTCTGAACTTCCGTGATCTGGGCCCGCACCCACCTGACTTCGTCCAGCGTGCCGACCATTGCGCCATCACCTGAATGTTGCCGAACGCGGTCGCCCGGATGACGGCCCGAAGCTGAGATCGGAACAACTCGCGGTACTGCGGGTACACGCGAACGCCTCGATAACCGGTAAACGCGCTTGTGGATTGCGGCAGATCGAGATAAGGAACCGGCTTGTCGCCGCCAACATCAAACGTGCGGATAATGACCGGCTTGTCGCCCGCGGCACGGGCGGCCTGAAGATAGACTGAGTACTGTTCTTCCTCCGTCGGCGGCGCCTCGCGATCCATGAAGAGCATCTCGGTGCGGAATAAACCGATGCCGTCGGCGCCGGCCAGGAACGCCTGGGCGAGTTCTTCGGCGGTCGAGACATTGGCCGCAACATCAATTGTCGCGCCGTCGGTTGTTGTTGGAGGTTTGAACAAAAACCTCCTAAGCCGCTTGCTTCGCGCCTGAAGTTTTCGTTGTTCGCGTTCATAGTATCGCTTGATGTTGGGCGTGATCGATGGAATGACGAGACCCAGTTGGGCATCGACGATCGCTTCATCGGCGCGGGCGAGCTTCGCCCTTGCATCCGCGACACCGACGAGCGTTGGAATGCTAAAGGATCGCGCCAGTATCACCGCGTGTGACGTCGTTCCGCCATGGGCGAGCACGAGCGCCGACACGTGCCGCTTGTCGAGTGACAGGATTTGCCTCGGCGTCAGTGTGTCGGCCACGACCACCGAAGGCCCCTCCAGATGGATGTCCGCCGCCGAAAACGACTCGCCGCGAATGATCTCAAGCAACTGAAGACAAATGTCCTCTACATCGACGGCCCGCTCGCGAATATATCCGCTTTGGGCCGCATTGAGCTTCGCGGCGAACGCCCGCCCCGCCTCCAGCACGGCCTGTGCTGCCGAACGATTCTTCAGAATGCGCGCTTCGATGAACTCGGCAAGACCGACATCCCCCGCGATCGCAAGATGTGCCCGCAAAATGGCCGCCTCGCCGCTGACGGGCTTTGCCGAGAGTTGCGCCTCCAGCGTCGATCGGAGTGCCGTAATTGCGACACGAACTTTTCTCCGCGCCTCATCCATCGACTCCGGCGATTCCTCGCCAAGTTCAGTCGGCAGACTCAGGCTGCGGGCAATGATAACGCTGCCCTGTCCGATGCCCGAGCAGATGGCCCGACCTTCGAAGTACATTCCAATGATCCGTCGCAGCGACGGCGGCAGCACCCGCTGTCTCTCGACCGTCGCGATGTCGATCGGCTCGTCGCAGGTCGGCAGCACATTCGTCACGAATTCGCAGAGCGCCGCGTGTGCAGGTTCAGCATCTTCGCCGAAAATTTCCATGCGGCATCCATCCCCGCAGCGAACATCCATTGCTACGACATCGAGCACGCTCTTTGCATTTGCAACGGTCGCCGTGCGCTCATTGGTCAGTCGAAACTCCGACGCATACCGCGTTGCGAGATTTGCAAGCTGGCTTGCGGGGCGCGCGTGCAGTCCGTTCGGAAGCGGACAGCAAAAGGCGTGTTCAAACTTGTCGGCTCGTGCGGATTGCATATTGATCATGAGTGAAGTACGGCAGCGCGGTCGGAGCGTCAGCCGTCGAGTTTTGCGAAGACCGCTTTCGGATCTTTGATCGCGTCCTTGACGGGGACCTGAACGATTCGCTTGCCGCTAAACCGTTCACGTTCCTCGATTTCTATATCAATTGCGAAGATGGCGACGTCGGCTTCGCTGATGTCCTTTGGCGACAGGGCGTTTTCGATCCCCATCGCACCTTGCGTTTCCACCTTTATTTGATGGCCGAGCGATTTGGCGGTTTTCTCGAGTTGCTCGGCCGCCATATAGGTATGGGCGATGCCGGTCGGGCATGCGGTTACTGCAATAATCTTCATGCAACCATCTCCGCTACTTGAGGCTCGCGTTTCTGCGTCAACATCTTGACAGCGTTTATCGAAACTGCCGTGACCACGGTTCCAATTGCAATCGCAGCAATATAGGCCATTGGATTGTCGATAACCGGCAGCACAATGGGTCCGCCGTGCGGCGCGTGATTGCCGACATGCGAGAGCATCGCCGTTGTCGACGCCGTCATCGATCCCAAAATAATGCAGGGAATGACCCGCACCGGATCAGATGCCGCGAACGGAATCGCACCCTCCGTTATTCCAATCATTCCCATCGCAAGAGCCGCAACGCCTGCGTCACGATCCTCCTGTCGCCACAAACTTTTCTGAATCACGGTGGCCAGACCCAGGCCCAGCGGCGGCGTGCAGATGGCGGCGCCGCATGCCCCCATCACGCCGTACTCGCCTTCCTTGATCATGGCGACGCCAAAGAAGAACGCCGCTTTGTTGACCGGGCCGCCCATGTCGAATGCGATCATTGCACCCAGGACCATCGCGAGGCCGACCGCGTCGCCGGTTTGTTGATTCCGAAGCCAGCCACCGAGCCGCGCCATGACTTCGCCTGTAGGCCAGCCGATCACACCAATCATCAGAAGACCGACGAACAATGAGGAAATGATCGGAATGATGAGAATGGGCATGACAGGCTTCAAAACTTCGGAGTGGGCAACTTTTTTAGACCTTGCACCACCCACCCCTGCGATCAATCCGATAATCATCGCACCAAGAAATCCGGCGACAATCATTTGGTCCTGAGGCAACCCGTTTGCTTCCAGGTGCGCCGCGCTAAACAACAGGCGGGCTGGAAATCCTGCGGAGAGAAAACCGCCGATCATTCCGGGAACGAGCCCCGGTTTGCCAGCGATTGCATAGGCGATGTAGCCGGCGAGAATCGGGAAAGACAGCTTGAATGCCGCATCGCCGATTTGAAGAATTAGACTCAGAATCTGGGATTGCTCCGGCGGCCCCTTGCCCTCCGTCATCGGCGCGAACGCAAGCGCGATGGCGATCAGGATGCCTCCGCACGCAATGCACGGTATCACGTGGGAAACGCCGGTTAGTAAGTGCTGCCGAAGCTGTTGTAAGGACTTTTTCATGTTCATGCGTCCGGCGGCGAATTCGAACCGAACGGGAATAGTAACGCCAAAGCCTCTTGTAGTATCTTCTTCAAACCAATCATGACCACGCGGCATTACTGAGACATCAAGCCACAAGTCCCAACAGAACATTCACCTTGTGTTGGACAGGCAAGCCCAAAAGCACAACCCGCTGACCAGTTCGATCGGGCCGTCCGACTCACGACAACTGCACCAGGCAGTTGACAATGGCCCTAAATTATCGCGATCTCTTACACTAGCATAGACTTTTCACTCGCGCTCGCAAAACAAGAAGATGTGGCATTTGTGGGACTGGTGTATCATTCGAATGTTTGGGGACGCTGGCCATGCTTCAGCCCAATTCGGATCGAGACGTCATTAGCCGCGCGCTCTCGCAGTTCCTGAGTCGATCGCGCATTCGACACGTCGAGTTTGCCCAAGCGACCGTAGCGCCGCCCGTGCTTGCCTACGTCACCGATTTCCCCAGGCTATCCATTCCCATCAGCGGCAAACACCACATGGAAATCGCTCGCGATTCCCGCAGCACGCGAATCACCCTCGCGCGCGGCGATGTCGTTTTCGCTGGTCGAAACTGCTGGAACAAGCCGGACTGGTCCACGCCGGTCAAGGTGCTCACGCTGCTTTTCGGCAAGACGCAGATCGGCGTCAGCCTCGTTTCGCACGATGGCCAGGGCGACGAACCCACCAAGGCCTTCAAGACGACGATCAGTCCCTTCGAAGGACTGGCTCAACACATTCTCAGCGCACTGACGACCCTGGCGGTCCAGCCACGTCAGAATCCACTCGAATGTCTGCTGGCGGAGTCACTGCTTCATGTGTGCAAACACCTGTTGGCCGATCCGACGCCGACGCATCTCCGAAAGGCGGCACGGACGTTTGAGGCGCTTGGCCTTTATGTGCAGGAGAACTTTCAAAACCCGATCACACGCGAGTCGGTTGCGAAAACGTTTGGCTTGACGCCCAATCATGTGTCGCGGCTTTTTCGCCGTGAAGGTGCGATGCGTTTCAGCGACTACCTCACGCTTGTTCGGATTGATCGCGCAAAGTTCATGTTGCGACAATACAACAGCCCGCTGAAGGAGGTCGCCGCCAACTGCGGTTATCACGATCTGGCCTACTTCTGTCGTGTTTTTCGAAAGGCCACCAAGACAACACCGACAGAATTCCGCCACAAGAATCGCTAGTCGAAAGGCAGCATCTTTTTTGGACCAATCCGCTTCAAGTGTGCGCCTGCAGTTCAAGCCGCGGCACTCAGGACGCCTCGCCTTGTTACAATAGTCCTATTACGACTACACATATCCAACTGGCAAGTAATTTCGGAATACCCCTAGAAATAAGAATAATCCTTAAGAAATCAATCAAACACAAGCGTTCTAGGAATCAACCACGCACCCACATGGTTCGAAAGCATTGGTTTCGACGCGGGAACATCAGGTCGGTTCGCTCCGCGCCCGCATCCGACGCACCTTGATGTCGTCGATGTCCTTGAGGCTGCAGCCCAACTCCAGTCTTGGATGTTTTATTCCCGAAAATTCGTGCAACTTGCCCATCGATTTGAACCATCGGTACCGAAGCGACATTTGTTGTACCTGTGTAACATTCAGCCGATTAGGAGTGGAATTTAGGAGAATTTCTAATGCATTCCGCAATTGCACTCAGCTAGTATGAACGCTCAATGGGCGAGCCAGAAATTCCGGGCTGATCCAATGCGAGCGCGGTGAAGGGTTGTCGGGACGACCGACGCGCGGCTCTAGGTCAAAACGATTCAGACATCATTGGGAGGAAACTGGAAATGAACCGCAATAGAGTGCTCGTTTTCGCAGGAGCCATGCTGGCTACGATCTGTATGGAGGGTGCCACATTAATGGCATCCGTCGTCACCTATGAAATCCCGCTGAACTACAATTTTCACGGGATGGCGCATTCGGCGTTTATCACCGGATCAGGGGATGAATGGACGGCCGCCACCAACAATGCGATTGCCGATTCAACGAACGGCTACCGCTCGATTGCGGACCGCGGACTCATCTTCGATCCTCTCGACAATCACTCCCCGGCCTTTTATTCCGGTCAGCCGATCGGCAACACGGGGCTGTCGTACTCATATTTTAATACGCTGGGCTACGGCAACACGACCGGTGCCGATCCCACGCTCAATGGCTTGGACATTGTACACCTGGGTTCGCGCTGCACGGGTTTTTCCCCGGCCACAATTTTTGCCTACGAAGCAGCGGTCAACGCAGCCACCAATGTCGGCATCGCACCTGCATGGAACGTCTGCGACCAGACCAATGCCGCGCCGCAGACCACGACCCTCGGATCAGGCATTTTGGTGGACGGCGCCGCAGAACTCGGGATTCTCTATCACAACTCCTCCGGCACCGGCGCCCAGTTCGATGTCATCCTTGCCTTTTCCGATGTCGACAACGGCGCGACGACACTCACGCTTCCCGCCATTCGACTCGCGTCGGCGGATTGGTTCAACAACTCCGCGGTCCCGGCCATTCTGGCGAACAACCCCGTGTCCCTTTCGGCCAGGCTTCGCCACACGGTGAGCCCCACGACTTACACAACATGGCGCGGGACAAACGGAAACGTTGACGCGCCGGTGATTCAGACATTCAGCACGATCAACGGCGGCCAGAATCTTGTGATGATTGAAGGAATCATTTCCTTTGCCAAGATCGTTAGCGGCCAGGGCACCTGGGCGCCTCAGCCAACCGTCGTCGGAAAGTATCTCAAGTCCATTACATTTCAGAATGCGGTCTATCCCGGTTCAGGCGGCCGAGGCTACGCGATCTTCGCCGCCAGCGTTCGCGCCGGCACGCCGGATAACGCTGACTGCGCGGCGGCGCTGGACATCTTCGATGGCGACACCCTTTCGGAAAACTCCCATGTGCCGGCAACGGCAAACTCAACCTCCTGCGGCGGGGGCAACGACACAAATGCCCTCTGGTTCCGATATATCGCCACAGGCAACAACAAAATCGAAGCGCGCACCTGCGGATCAACGGTCGACACCACGATGGCGGTTTACTCAACCTGTGGCGGCGCGGAAATCGCGTGCAGCGACAACGATTGCGCATTTAGCTCGCGCGTCCAGTGGGACGGCGTGCTGAATAATTCTTATCTGATTCGAATAGCGGGCAAGAACAACGCGGTCGGCAACTTCACACTTCATATTGACGACCCGGCCCACAGCGAGGTCACTCTTCCGCTCCAATTCAACTGGAATGGCATTTGCCACGGCGCATCGGAGCAAACGCTGCCAGCGAGCGGCGGAACCGTCGGCCAGACACATGAAAACCGAAGCGATCTCAACGGCTATCGCGCTATTGCCGACCGGGGATTCCTTTGCGACGGCATCGCTACGGATTCTCTGAGCTTCATCGGCACGGTTGGCTACAACGGTACGATTTACCAGATCTATCCGACGGCCCTTCAGAATGACATGGTTCAACTTGGAAACCGCAATTTGGCGGCGGGCGGCGGCCTTGCATTCTCCCCGTTCGGAACGACGTGGCCCGCTCAGGGCGGCACCTCGACCAGCGATAACGGCATACAGCCGTTGTGGCTTGACAACCCGGATCACACCGGACCCCAAACCTCCAGTCTGACCGCGCTGAATGCAATCTGGGGCACCGATACTCAGCTCGGTGTTCTCTATCATATGGCGAACGGCGGCAGCAGCTTCGGTACCTTTGCCGTTACGCTCGAATTCGACGGCGGCGCATCGTCTGTCTCAATTGATGTGGACGCCACCGACTGGTTCTTTTCGAATTCCACGGCGATGCCCGCCCCTCACGCCGGTGTTTTCATCCAGCGGAAGCTTGGCATTTTCCATGGCGTTCAGAACACCGATCGGGCCGTCGACGGCGGCACCGGCACCAACAAGCTTTGGGTGGACGAAGCCATCATTGACACATCCTCACTCGTATTCGGCGTGGGCTTCGACCCAGTCGGCAAGACGCTTACCGCAATCACCTTTGAGAACCCGAGATCGGCGCCGACTGCCACCGGTGGACCTGTGCAATCCGCCTTCGGCATCTTCGCCGCGACCTTGCGCGATCCGGAAAGCTTCAATCTCAATTTCGGTCCCGAGGGTGTCGGAACGGTGACGCCGAATCAGATCGTCGCCGGAAGCACCGGCAAGATGACGGTCGTCGTTTCGCGCGGCAGTGGCTCGCCAAACAATATTACGTCCGTGGAGGTCGATGCCACCGCAGTCGGCCTGGGCAGCAACCTCGCCCTCAACGATAGCGGCGCCAATGGCGACGTTATGGCAAACGACAACACATGGAGTGCGGATATCTCGTTCCCGGTGAACACATTCGCCGACGGTTTCAGCTTACCCTTTACCGTCACAGACGTACAAAACCGCACGGATAACGGCAATATCATTTTCTCCATCATCGCCCCGACCGGCTCGTTGACGCCTGCCAATCCGGTCATCGGCAGCGAGCCGCTCGCGACCGTGGCCATGTCTACAAATAGTCAACCGACGCCCGGCATCGACTCCGTGACAGTGGATGCGTCACTGTTCTTCGGCAGCAGTACGCTGCCCCTCAATGACAGCGGCCTGAACGGCGACGTCACCGCGAACGACGGCATCTACAGCAGTCGCGTTCGCGTTCCGCTCGACGCATTCCAGGCACCGACGTCGCTTTCTTTCCTCGTAACTGACAACGCGTTCAATACCTATTTCGGAACAACGAATCCCGTCACACCCGCCGCGCCCACGGCATCGATCTCGCCAACGCAGGGATTTGAAGGAACCACTGCCAAGTATGTGGTGAATCTCTCCGGCGGCGGCTTAAGCGCGACGCTAATCACATCCGTCACCGTGAACGCCGCGTCCATCGGACTCAGCTCCACCCTGCCGCTGAATGACAGCGGCACCGGCGGAGACGTCACGGCTGACGACGGACTTTGGAGTGCGGATCTCACGGTGCCGATCGGCGCAACCCCCGGTCCGACCGCGCTGAATTACGTCATAGAAGACTCCCTCTTCGCACAGTATTTCGGTTCGGTGAACTTCACCGTTGCATCGATTACGGATCTTGGAACGCTGACCACAGGGCTGACGACCGTGGATGACGCGCTGAATTCCGGAGCCATTAACTGGTACATGTTTACGCTGGCCTCCGATGTCAATCCGGCGTCACTCAATTTCCTTGATATCGATTCGGAGGGATCGAACCTCACCGGTGGTACAAACCCGCAGGACACCTTCATCGGCCTCTATCGCGCCAACGGTACGCTGGTTAATTCAGATGACGATGATGGTTCCGGCTTCCTCAGCCAGTTAACCTACGGAGCGACTTCACCTGCAAGATCGGCCGTCGGAAACGGCCTTGCCTACAACGGTCGCGACGGATCGCTCGTGGCAGGAACGTACTTCCTGGCGGCAACATCGTTCCCGGCGACCTTCGGCGCTACGTCGTTCAACGTGTCGACAACTGCGACTTCGACTGGAACACTCCGCGTCAACTTCGCGCTCGGCAACGTACCTGCCGGTGGACCACCCGCTGTCTTTACAGATCTCGGTCCCATCGGCACGACGCCCGTATCCAGTACCCAGGCGCTTTCCTCGGGTGGCGTCCAGTGGTTCAAGTTCTCGGTGCCGACGACGATCGACGCCGCGAACCCCAACCGAACCTACCTCGACATCGATACTGAGAACTCGGAGCTGGCCGATACGACGATCGGCCTCTTCCGTGATGACGGCTCAGGCACCCTCGTCAGTTCGGATAACGACGATGGCTCCGGTGCTTGGAGCCAGTTGACCTACGGTCGCGGCACTCGACCCGCACCGGGCGACGGCCTCCCCTATAACGGCCGCGACGGCACGACGTTGGCAGCGGGAACTTATTATCTTGCCGTCACCGAATTCGCCGCTACTTTCGGGAATAACTTCATTGTGTTCTTCAACACCGGCACCAACGTCGGAAACGTGACCGTCAACATCCGCAGTGGATTCCAAACCCCGATCATTCACGGACCGGTGACGAATCCCGCGAACGATCACGACTACTACCTCATCGATACGGGCTTCACCTGGACTCAGGCGGAAGATTTCGCCGTCAACAATCTCGGCGGCCATCTCGTGACCATCAGCGACGCCGACGAGAATGAGTGGGTCCGCTTCAACGTGCTGCTCTTCGACAGCACAGATCGACGCGGTTTCATCGGGTTTAACGACGAAATCGTCGAAGGGAACTTCGTCTGGTCAAGCGGCGAACTCGTGACGTTTACCAATTGGAGTTCGGGCGAGCCGAACAACTTCGGCGGCACTGAAGACTATGCTGAAATGCTCGGAAGCAACGGACTCTGGAATGACGTGAACCTGGCCGGAGTGACAGCCGGCGACTTCGCCATGATTGAAGTCGGCTCCACGGATTTCATGCTCGGCGACATGAACTGCGACAACGTTCTCAACATAAATGACGTCGCCGCGTTCGCCATCGCCGCGCTCGATCCGGCCAACTACGCGATCCAGTATCCCGGTTGCGACATCACCCGGGGTGACTTTGACAATGACACGTTTGTGACCGGTGCGGATATTCAGCAGTTTACGGACCTTCTCGTGCCGTAATCCCTGAACTTTCCGCTCGCCCTGTAAACGTTTCCGCAGATTCGCGGGCGGCAACTTACGCAGGGCGACGTCCGGTACGAATCAACAAACGTCGGTGCAGCCGCGCTTCCGGTTCAAGACGATCCGGAGCGCGGCTGTAACCGCCTGATTGAGAGTGGACTCCTCCGTATTTCACGCTAAGACGCATATGCGCTTTGACGTGATGCAGTAGAATACAGATTCGAACGTGACACTCTAAGGCGGCCCAATCATCGAAAGATAGAATTCATGCAAACTTCCGCTGTTCGAATCAGGGCATTGCTCGCGACGCTGACGCTATTCGCGATCACCTCGGAGGCCATTGCGAATACACCGCCGAGCGCGCCGTTCGTGACTGAACCTGCAACAGACGGGCAAATCGTCAATCCTGAAGATGTGCACATGGAATGCAGCGCTTTTGCGGATGTGGATGTCGGCGATACACATGTTTGTTCTGATTGGGAGATTTGGACGCTTTCACCGGCGCAGCTCGTCTGGAGGTCCAGTTGTCTGACAGGCGTGGAGCGCGTTCACACCCACCTGGGAGACGGCATCTTCCAAGGCGCGTACACCGGCCGCACGAGCCTCCTACCCACCGTAAATTACCTGCTTCGCGTTCGACATAAGGACAGCAGCGGTGATGCCGCCACACAGTGGAGTCTGTGGGGCGGCCGTTATTTCACCACGGGTTCCACGATTTCGACCTTCCCGCTTGAGTTGGAGGATATCGGGGAAACGCCGGCGCCCGCGCTGCGAAATGCCGCGGGACAGTCCGTCGATTTGCCCGCCGACGCGACGCCGTCGACGATCCTCATTGAATCCGCAACGGCGCAGTTGCTTCTCGAGATTCGCGGCGACGCCGGGACGGGAAATCTCATCATCAACCCGACCGCACTTTCGTCACATGTCGACGTGCGCGTTCATTTGATCACAGGTTCCGCATTGCTGAGCTTGCCCGAAACCGACATTTCATTCCCCGACGACCACGGTGACAATCACACGATCTACCTGCCGGCCATTAATCTCGCGGCGACTCAGCACGCCTATTTCTGGGTCACGTCAAACGGCAGTACGTATGTCGGGCAAGCGAACGAGATATCACCCGTTTTTACAACACTCGCGCGAACGCCGGCCGTGCCTTGGACCGCGCTGCAGCCCGGCTATAAGGTCGACCTTATTGCAACCGGTTTCCAACTCCCGGTTAATATTGCATTCATTCCAAATACAGGCAGTGACTTGGAAGACCCATTCTTCTACGTGACCGAGCTTTATGGCGCGATCAAAGTCGTTCTTCGCAATGGATCGGTCAGCACCTATGCGTCAAACCTGCTTAACTACACGCCAACCGGCGCGTTTCCCGGCTCTGGTGAGCAGGGCCTGGCGGGGATCGCGGTCGATCCCGTTTCGGGCGATGTCTTTGCCGGCATGCTCTACGACGCGACCCCGCCGAACGGAGCGCATTATCCAAAAATCGTCCGCTTCCATAGCAACGATGGCGGACTGAGCGCCGCGTCACAAACGACGATTCTCGACATGGCTGGTGAAACGCAGGGACAGTCGCACCAAATCTCGAACTTTTCCATTGGTCCGGATGGCAAGCTCTATGTTCACATGGGAGACGGATTCGATTCCACCACCGCCCAGAACCTGTCGTCATATCGCGGCAAAATACTTCGAGTCAATCTTGACGGTACCGCGCCGAACGACAACCCGTTTTATGATGCCTCGAATGGCATTAACTCACGGGACTACGTCTATGCCTATGGCGTGCGAAATCCATTCGGCGGCGCCTGGCGAGCGGCTGACAATACGCTCTATGAAGTCGAGAATGGCCCCAGCGTCGATCGAATCGTCAAAGTCGTGGCCGGCCGCAATTATCTCTGGAATGGCAGCGACGCGAGCATGGCGAACTTCGCCCTATACAATTGGAATCCCGCACACGGCCCTGTGAACATGGCGTTCATTCAGCCAGAGTCATTCGGCGGCAGCGGATTTCCCGCGCCAAAAATGGGAAGCATGTTCATCTCCGAATCGGGACCAACCTGGGCAACCGGCCAGCAGGCTCTCGGGAAGAGAATCGTCGAATTCACGCTTAATGCCGCCGGCGCGATCACCGGCGGGCCGACATCGCTCGTCGAATACAATGGCGTCGGAAAAGCAACCTGTGTCGGACTCGCTGCCGGTCCCGACGGCCTCTATTTCACCGACCTCTATCGCGACACGGGGTACAGCTCTCCCATCGACGGCGGGGCGCATGTTCTCCGCGTCAAATTCGTGAGCTCCGCCGATTTCTCGTCAGATGTTACGCGCGGTCTCGCGCCACTGGCGGTTCAGTTTTCGGATGCCTCCACTTCGGCATCACCCACCGCATGGCACTGGCGGTTTGGCGACGGATATGAAAGCACCGATCAGAATCCTCTACATACCTATCAGCACGACGGCGTGTACGACGTGACGCTGACGGTCACCGGCGCCGATGGAATCACCGTCGCACAGAAGCAGAGTTACATCACCGTCGGACCGGTGCCGAGCGTGGCGTTGATCGGCGGAACACTGCCTCCATCGGCCGCCGACGCCGCGTTTGCGAATCACCTTCGACAGCACGGCTTCGATGTCACCGCATTCGACGACGAGCCGGCCAATCGTCCCTCGGCCGCGGCGCTCGGCGCGCAGTTCGATCTCGTCGCAGTCTCATCGACAATCACTTCTTCCAACGTGGCCGGTCAGTTCCGCGACGTCGCTGTCCCATTGGTATTCTGGGAGCAAGCCCTGCTTAGGACCGATCGTGAGGCGCTGGCGGATTTTGGCGTGTCCGTTTCCGGTACGACTCAGGTCAATGTCGTCGACACCAGCCATCCCATTACCTCGGATCTCTCCATCGGCAACAAGACCGTGTTCAACTCCGGCGCCAACATGAGCGTCGGCCAGGGCAATCTCGCCGCCAACGCAGACCTTCTTGCAACGCGAGCCGGCGCTGCGGGGGATTTCGCCCTGCTGGCGTGTGACTCAGGCGACGTCCTTCTCGGCGGCTATGTCGCCCCCCATCGCCGCGTCTTTTTCTTCATCGAAGACAGCAGTTGGAACAGCATCGCGGCCGATGGTGACTCGTTGATCGAGCGCTCGATCTGTTGGGCGATCGGCAGCGGAGCGCCGAGTTTCGACATGCCTGCCGACCAGTTGGCCAGCGCCGGTGACAGCGTTACGCTCGCGGCGACTGTTACCAGTTCGCCGCCGGCGTCGCTTCAATGGCGTCGTGGCGGGGCCATCCTGCTCGACGACGGTCGAATCCACGGAGTGAATTCGCCTGTGCTCACAATCGAATCGATTCTGCCGGACGACGCGGGAGTTTATGAACTCGCGGCCGAGTCCCCCTGCGGCACCGCAACGAGCCCGGCCGTCACCGTTGAAGTGCGGATCAAGGGCGATGCGAATTGCGATCAGATACTGAGCATCGATGATGTCGAGCCCTTCGTTCAGGCCATCGTCGATCCGACGGGATACGCCGCGGACCATCCCGGCTGTTCGCCATCGTTATCCGATATGAATACAGACAGCGCGCTTGACGCGATTGACGTCAGCCTTTTCGCCGAAGCGCTGCTCAATTGATTCCAACTGGATCGGCCCAACAATAACATGAGGTGCCCCATGACAAAACGCAGCGCTTTCACACTGCTGGAACTCCTGGTCGTCGTTGCCATCATCGCCCTGCTGATATCCATTCTCCTGCCGTCGCTTTCGGCTGCGCGGGAGCGGGGCAAGGCGGTTCAGTGCGTCTCCAATCTGCGCGAGCTGTCCATCAGCGCTACCTTGTATACCGTTGACTTCGAGGTCTATCCGCCCTGTCTCGACAACTACACCGTTTCCGGGCTGCCGGCCAATCAGTATGGGCTGGACTGGCTCGGAATCGGAAACCAGTCGGGCGGCGGCTATCAGGCCGGCAATGAACTGATCCCGACGAGCGGCAATCCGATGGGCTTTACCGCGGCGCCACGATTCGGACTTTTGTATCCTTACTACCAGAATCCCAAGCTGGTGCTTTGTCCCTCTGACGTGCCATCGGCCATTCCGGGGCAGGCCAATGCCAGCGAAATGATTCCCACCGGCAACGGCAAATTCAGTTACAGCATGCTGGCCGGCATGGGACTGAGACTCCCGAGTTCCATTCCCGCGGCAAAGTCCTACAGAGGCACAACCGCCTCCGCGAGCAACGCGCCGCTTTTCGCCGAGGAAAACCCCGCCGCGACCGGCGGGCAGGGCGGCATCAATCAGAACAATATGGAGGGCAACTGCTGGAATCAGGATCGGGTCGTCCAGCGGCATGCGCCTTCCAAACACGATTCGGCCGCACACCGGGCGCAGGCGGAGCACTGATCAGGCTGCGTCAGGGCGTCACCATCGTCGGATTCGCGGACGGCCACGCCGCGCCCGTTCCGACCAATTATGGCGCAAACGAAACCGACCTGCTTACGAATGCAGAGTTGATTCCCAATAATGTGAAAGCGCTAATGCAACGATTCGGCATTCTCTCATGGAACACAAGCTACGAGGAATTTCTCGCACGAATCCGCTGAGTGACCGGCGATTCGTTTTGGTTCCGCGTGGTTCCATCTTGACAGCGGGCGGTGGGAATCGAACCCGCGACGATTGGCTTGGGACAATCCGAGGAATGGCGCGGCGGGCTTCCGAGAGATTCCATTGTGCCATCGTCTTGGCATCCCATAATTCCTTCGACGAATATTGCCGGGCCGCGGCGATTGGTTACGCCAAGAAGCCGATGCCGCTTTTTCCGCGCTTTCATCACCATTTTCGCTGCATTTCCGACGGGCCAGGATTGTTGTAAGGCTTGTGTTTGGAGTGTGTTCTGATCGGCGGACATTTGTGGAGAGCCATGTTCTTTGATAAAACTCCTGGGGTGAAAATTTCATGGCGATCTGGCGATTGGGCGATTGAATGAAACGCCGAAATGGGAAAACGCCGAAACATTGAAATGCAGGGCAATTGGGCGAGTGAGCGCGGGGGCTGGGGCAATTCGACATTTGAAATTTGGTAACTCTTTACCCGATTGCAGCGGTTTTTGATGGTAGAGGCGGCAATTGGCCGGTGTTTAAGTAAGTTTCGATTGCTTTCGCGATCGTTTCGATCGGAGAATGTCCACGTTGCTTCAACGTGCGGTAAACACTCATCAGCACCGACTGCGTCTTGGCGCCACGCTCGCTGCGGTTGCTCTGGCTGTTCTTGCGGATGTTCACCGCCGGGCGAATGGCGCGCTCGGCATGATTGTTGTCGAAGGGCACGCCCGGTTCGTCCAGAAAGGTGAACAAGTCGCCGGCGTGCCGTCGAAGCCGCTTGATCAAGCGTCGAGCATCCGTGTGATCCCATGGCGATTCGATCAGTTCGGCCAGCCGCTGATCGAGCCGCGCCCGGCGCGAGGCATATTCGCCCGCGGGTACGGCCTCCCGCTTCCACAGGCGGATCGCATCGCTGACCAGCCGGCGCAGCTTCTTGGCGAAGGCCGGCCAGTCCTGATTCACGCGGTGATAGGCCTCGACGTTTTCCAGATCGCGCAACAGATGCACCAGGCACATCTGCCTTTTGGAACAGGCCACCGCGTTGTAGGCTCCCCAGAAGTCGGTCACCAGGGTGCCGGCGAATTCCAGCTTGAAAAACTTGAGCAAGGCCGGACTGCCCGACACCGATCGATCATGAAATAGGTCAGGTCGGTCGCCGAAAAACACCACAACCAGTGCGTTTTTCCGTTCACCCGCCAGCCGTCTAACTCGCTACAGCGACCCATAGCAGCCGTGGTATAATCACCCGTTTCGTTGTTCAGGCCGCGTAACGGATCAATTCGCAGTTTGACCGGAGAATCGGCAGCCACGAACCGGCACGGGGTCCGAACTTCATCAATTCAACCATCGGAGCGAATTCGGCTCGCAGGGTGCGCTCGAGCGCCGAAAAAGCGCGGCCGAAGACGCCCCGCAGTCCCTGCAGGCCGCGCGCCGTGCCGAATCCGATCAACTTGCGCAGGATCAAGCCCATATTGAAGCCGCTCGCGTGAATCTGCAGGCGCTTCAGAATATTCTTGTGACCGCGCAGATGCGTCCGGCGCATCTGCCGGTGTCATAGCAGTGCGCAAAGCTGCACTCGATCAGTTCGCCGCGCGCTTTCATCAGCCGCCTGCCGCGATCCCCTTTCACTCGACGACGATTGTCATACACCGCGTCACGCGCCGCCGACTTCGCGGCCTGCTCTTCTTCAGTCTTCCCCGTCCAGTTGCGACGGCCTCGATCCGGCTCCGAGATGTACGTGCGAATCTCCTTCGTCGTCGGCTCATGACGACATTTTTGCAATGGCGATTCCGCCCGAGTAGTGTCCAAAAACTCAAACGACGACCCGAGCAATGCTTCATGCGTTGCATTCATGAAACCCAACTCGCTTGACAATGTTCAAGCGGGGCGGCCGAAATGAAGCTCCAATTGGCGAGATACATGCGCAACAAAGCGCACATGCATCGATTTGATGTCACGATGTAACGACTTAAATCTGCTGTAGGTTGCAACGAATTCACGAGTTAGCCGTTTCGTCGCAAGTCTCTCTCATTACCCGACCAGCAGATTTCCCTCGACGACTGCCTGCGTGGCCGAGTGCGCACAGCCGTCCGCCCCCAGCTCTTTCCAGAGACCATGAACCATCCGGAACGGCGGACCGCCGACCAGCACCTTCGTTCCGACGATCGGGGAGGTGTCGCGGATCGTGGCGATCAAGCCTCCCGCGTCGCGAAGGGTCAGCGCTGTGCTGACTGAAAGCGCAGCAGGTTCGGAGTGCGTCTCGAGAGCAATTCAATTACATCGTTGGTTGGCGTGTTGGCTCCAAGGTACACCACATCCCAGCCGTCCAGCTCGAACAGATCGGTGACCATCCGAAGACCGATCTCGTGAAGGTCTCCGGCCGTGGCGGTCCCGACAACACTGCGGCCGTTCGGCGCTTTTCGCTGGAAACTGAGCCGCAACTGCGACATGACGGTCTGCGTTGTCGCGCTGCCCAGGTGTTCGTCGGCAACGGTGATCTCGCCCCGATGCCACATTTCACCAAGCCGCGCCTGCGCCGGCGCGAGAACCTGCTCGTAAATTGCCGGAATTCCGATGCCATCGTCCAGCGCCGCCCGAATGATCCGCTCGGCCCCATTTCGATCAGCCTCCAGGATCGCTTCGAGGTATTGCAGCATCCGATCGAGATGAGGCGAAGCCACGGAAGGATGACTGTCGGACTCGTCGTGTGCCGACGAAAGTTGCTCGAGCGCGCGGTCCACCAAGGTGGCGGCCCTTTCGGCGACCGGCGGAGGAAGTTCCTTGGCGAGTACGTGCCTCAGACTGGAGAGGTTGTGCAGCAGATCGTCGCCGTCGATGCCGCGCGCCGTGAAGGATTGATGCGTCCAGTGAACGGAATGGGCGAATAGCTCCGCGCTTTGAACGGCCGTCGCTTGCGCGAGAAGCCCGAGTTGCGCCAGTGTGTGGTTCACCCAGTCCGCGCGCCACGACGGGCCATAGTGCTGGATAAGCTGCGGGCGCGTTTCGGCGTGGTGCTCGACCGTCCAGTTCGCGACGGCCTTGGCCACCGAATCGAGGACAAAGCTGGCTTGTTGGGCATCTGCGTTCATATTGTTTTCCGCTTGCTTGCCACGTGGCGCCGATCCAATCCTATTCGGCTCGATCAACCGGGCAAGGCTCCGATCACAAGTAACGGACCGTCCGAAACCACCACGCCGCCCGGCTTTTCCAGGGTGATGGCGAACACCGCTGGATGATCGACCATGCGCTTTGCGTCAATCGGTACGATGACCTCGCCCGCCGTACCGCCATCAAAGACGCCGCCATCGATTGGATGCTTGTCGCGCGACGGATCGACTATCCATAATTGATACTGCTTCCTGGCCGGGTCGTTCGGGGTCAGGCCGACAAATCGCATGAACCCTTTCTGCCGGCTCTGGCTCCACCAGGCCTCGCCGGAAACGCCCTTGTAGTCCTTCTCCTGCCCAACCCACGGAACACGGACGACATCCCCGGCTTCACGCACGAAACTTGCGTATTGAACCGTCGGAGAATGCGACTCTGCACGATACAGCGCGGCGACCTGCCACCAACCCACCAACGCCGCCGCGAGCGCAGCCGACGCCACAAAGTAGGCCGACCAGACGCTTCGCCGTCGCAGCTTGAACTGCTGCACTTTGCCGTTACCGGCCAGTTCGAAACGCCGATTCGAGACAGAGGCGGTTGTCGCTCCGACAAAGCGGCCTGCTTCGGTCAGAATTCGGTCGCGAAGCCGATCGGGCATCTCGATCAATTCATCTGTGATCATGGCCAGATCGGCAGCCGCCGCGGCCAATTCAAATTCGAGTGCGTCCACATCCGGATGCTCGCTCAAGAGGTTGCGAAGCACCTGTAATTCGCTCTCGCCCAGTCCTTCCGTGGCTTGGTCCGCCATCAGTTGAAACAAATGGTCGCGATTTCCATTTGCGATCTTGCTCATGCGACACCCCCGGGGTATTTCCCCGCTGATGGGCGTCGAGTTCCTCTCGAATTTTGATGAGACCTCGACGTACATGGGTCTTCACGGTTCCCAGCGGCATCCCCAACCGGTCCGCGATGACCTGATGCGGCCAGCCCTGACAAACGGCCAGTTGGAGCACACGCCGCTGTTCAGGCCTGAGCTGACCGAGCGCGACCGCCGCCTTGGCCGCATCGTCTCGCATCTCCACCTGCGCGATGCCGAGAGGCGCCTCAATCGGAAGCTCCTCTACAGGCACGCCCTCGTTTAAAGGCTGTCTCGATAACCGCCTGCGAATGTCAATGAGCCGACGCCGGGCAATCATAGCCACGAAGGTTGTCTCGCTCGCCACGGAAGGATCGAATCGGGAGGCGTGCTTCCACAACTCAATAAAAACTTCCTGAACAGCGTCCTCCGCCTCTTCGGGCCTGCCGAGCAGCCGGCGCAAGGGTCCATACCAGACCGCCGAATCGATCGACGCAGGCTGCGACCGCGTCGGTGTCACCGTATGCAACCCGCTGGAGAATGCACTCGTCCAAACCGTGATCCGTTAATAAGATCTAACTCGCGGCCTTGTCGCCGCGAATCAGTACACCGCACTTGTTTGCAATTCCACGTTTCCAAAGCATTATCTTCCAACTTCCAATGCGCAGCAAATAATTTTGCCCCGCTTACATGCGCCTTCCTGGCCACATGTGACACTGGGGGCAACACATATGGTGTTCGTTGCGAACCGTGATACGGATTCAACCCCTCCGTTTGTCTCAAAATGCAATTCCAGCGTATTCCAACGAGTTCGCCTGCCCCCGCTTGATTCCAATTCCAGCCCCATCAACAAGATCGGAAAAAAATAAAAACTGCCCGCCCGTGAATCCGAGCGGCCCGCTGCAACGAATACCCATGTGTCAACCGCGTCGAACCAATGAAGTTCAACGTTATGAGCTCACGCGACGCAAAACCGTCCCGCTTTTACGGGAACATCGACCGAAAGGGAATACACATGAAGAGGAGCATTCTCGCATTACCCACGTTAGTTGTCATCGGATCACTGGCCGGCCTCACGCAGCCTGCAAGCGCATCAGGCTGTAGCGACAAGCCGGCTTCCGACATGAAGGACATTGTGGACACCGCGGTTGCCGCGGGCAGCTTCAAGACCCTCGTCACTGCCGTAAAGGCGGCGGGTCTCGTCGAAACGCTGAAGTCGCCCGGTCCGTTCACCGTCTTCGCACCCACGGATGAGGCCTTCGCCAAGCTGCCAAAGGGAGCGCTCGAGTCGCTCCTCAAGAATCCCGACGCCCTTCGAAGCGTGCTGCTTTATCACGTCGTGCCCGGCAATGTCATGGCCGCCGACGTCGTGAAACTAAAGAGCGCCAAGACCGCACTCGGACAATCGATCGCCATCGACACAACGAAAGGCGTTCGTGTGGACCAGGCCTCCGTTACCCAGACCGACATTGAAACCTCCAACGGCGTTATTCACGTCATCGACGCGGTCATCATGCCGAAAAACGACATCATTGAAGCCGCCCGGTCCGCCGGTTCGTTCAAAACACTCCTGACTGCCGTCGAAGCTGCGGGCCTGACTGACACGCTTCGCGGATCGGGCCCGTTCACAGTCTTCGCTCCCACGGACGAGGCGTTCGCCAAGCTCCCCAAGGGTACGCTCGAAAGCCTGCTCAAAGACAAGAAGAAGCTTGCCTCGATCCTGACCTACCACGTTGTCGCCGGCAAGGTCATGGCCAAGGATGTCGTCAACCTCAAGGAGGCCAAGACCGTTCAGGGCCAAAGCATTCGCATCGACACAACCAGCGGCGTCAAGGTCGATGAGGCGAAGGTTCTCAAGACCGATGTGCCGGCCACGAACGGCGTGATTCACGTGATCGACACCGTGATCCTCCCGGACTGAGTCAAAGTTACGCAAACTGGAATTTGGTTGGAACCAATCAAACTCTGAAAGGAGCAATCTTATGAGAACGATGGATGTAATTGCAGCAGTACTCCTGGTGGTGGGCGGCCTCAATTGGGGCCTCGTCGGAACCGCCAACTTCGACCTCGTCGCCACGATATTCGGCGCGGGCTCGATCCTCGCGAAACTGGTTTACACGCTCGTCGGTATTGCGGCGGTCTATCAAGCCGCATCGCTTAAGGGCATTCAGCGGCGATGGAATGTCCAGCCCGCCATGGCGTAACCGCAAGGCAAAAGGTCAAGAGAAATGAGGCCGCTTCGCCATGTTGCCAAGTGGCCTCATTTTCTCAGTTTTGTTCAGGAGTTGAAATGAACATTCGTCCACGTTGTACTCGATTCTCTTTCCGAAACTCGCACGCGCTCATGGTTGCCGGCATATGCGTTGGCGTGTCCGGCTGCGGCCAATCTCTGGAATCTCTCCTTCCCACCTTATCCACGGCTCCAAACGTCGACATACAGCGTTACATGGGGACATGGTACGAAATCGCCAAGTACCCCGTGACTTTTGAGAACGGCTGCTTCGGCGTGACGGCTGATTACACGCTGCAGTCCGACGGCAACGTCAAGGTTGTGAACATCTGTCGCAATGAGGATGGCACGGTTGGGCGAACAATTGAAGGGTTTGCGACCGTGGCGGATTCCACAACAAACTCCAAGCTGACTGTTTATTTCTTCTATCCCTTTGGCGCTCCTTACTGGATCATCGAGCTCGATGAGGCAGATTACGAGTGGGCCGTTGTGGGCGACCCGACTCGAACCTTTCTTTGGATATTGAGCCGTACACCGACACTTGCCCCGGAAATTTACGATGGCATCCTCCAACGGCTGCCCGATAGGGGATACGATCCAGTGCGTCTCGAGTTGATGCCGCAATTTCCGGAGGAAACACCTTGAAACGCAAAGCATCAGCATGGCCAGAATCCTTCGTGAGATCACATCGCATCACGCGCCTATTGGCGCTGTTCGTGCTGCTCACAACACCGTCAGCCTATGGCGGCGAGCCAGAGGGCGATTCGTGGCCTCAATGGCGTGGACCATCGCGTGATTCCCAAGTTGCCAAATCGCCGGCATGGCCCAAAAACCTGGCGACCCTGACTCAGGAGTGGCGCGTCGAGCTTGGGCCGAGCTACAGTGGTCCGATCGTGTGGGGGAAGCGCGTCTTTGTCACCGAGACGGAGGACAAGACCCATGAGGTTGCGTGGGCACTGGACCGCACCACCGGCCGAGAGTTGTGGCGGGCCAAGTGGAAGGGCGCGCTAAGCGTACCGTTCTTCGCAAAGAAGAATGGTGACTGGATTCGAGCCACACCGGCGTGTGATGGCGAATCGCTCTTTGTAGCCGGGATGCAGGATGTTCTGATCTGCCTCGATATCGATTCCGGCGCCGAACGCTGGCGGGTCGATTTTTCGAACAAGTTCGGGACGCCGTTGCCGTCATTCGGCTTCGTGAGCTCCCCGCTGGTCGATGGCGAGCACGTTTACGTTCAAGCCGGCGGCGGATTTGTCAAATTGAATAAGCGAACCGGCGATGTCATTTGGCGGACGCTTATCGACGGCGGCGGAATGGGCAGCGCGTTCTCGTCTCCGGTAGCCGCCACACTACACGGCACGCCGCAGCTCGTGGTGCAGATGCGCGAGAAGCTGGCGGGTGTTGCTTCAGAAACAGGCGAGGTCTTGTGGTCGCAGGTGGTGCCGTCGTTTCGCGGCATGAACATTCTCACGCCGACGGTGTTCGACAATGGGGTTTTCACCAGCGGCTACAAAAACAAGACGTTTTTCTATCGCGTCGAAGAGCACGACTCGGCACTACGTGTCAACGAGGCATGGACCACCAAGGCGCAGGGCTATATGTCTTCGCCCGTGGTGATCGACCACTACGCCTACTTGCACCTTGCAAACGGTCGTGCGTGCTGCATCGACTTGAAGACCGGAGAGGAAACGTGGCGGACACGCTCCTTCGGCGACTATTGGAGCATGGTTGCCAACCGGGATCGCATTCTCGCGCTGAATCAGCGCGGTGAACTACTCCTAATCGCCGCCGATCCGAAGAAGTTTCGGTTGCTTGATCGAAGGGAGGTCGCCGGCGCCGAATCATGGGCACACTTAGCCGTAAGCGGCGACATGGTGTTCGTGCGCGATCTTCTCGGGATTTCGGCCTTCGTGTGGAAGTAAACGATTCCTGCACAGCGTTTCGCGACTAACGACCACGCAGCACCTGGAGAAGGACACAGGCGGTTCCTTGGCGATGATCTAAATCGGTCCAAAGGTCCATACGCGTGACAAGGGGTTGGAAGTGCCGTTCCCGGCGCGCCCAAGCTGATTGGGCGAGCCAATGAACGACCGGTTTGTACTGTGCTCTTGAGGGCACGACCGGCCAAGGCCAAGTATAGAGGGTAAATGAATTATGAATCGATTCCGGACTCGGTTATTGCGAGGCAAAAACACTCGAATGTTGACGTCATCGCCTCTCATCGTGGCGGTTGCCGCTATTGCGTCGGGTTGTTTTCTTCTTTGCGGCTGCTCGACTCCGCTGCCCTGGCCGGACAGCCCGTTGTATAAAGCGCCCGCGAATGATCCGAATTGGATCGCGCCCGCCAGCAAGGAAAAGGCCTTAGTCGCCATGGAGGGGCACTACGCCCATTACGACATCGTCGCCTATGAGGGCGAGACGGCCAATGGTCCGTTGTCCACGTTCATTGTTTCGTACGGCTTCACGGACTTGGTCATAGAAAACGGAGAGCTCGTCGCATACGACCGTTTCTGCCGCGCGGAGTATATCGCCAATCAGAATTTCGACACTGTCTTTTCAGATGCCGCTACACAAGCCATTCAGCCGCCTGGTGCAATCGTCGACGTATATCAGGAGGACGGTGTGTGGAAATTGTGGCGTCCTGCAACTCCGACACTTAACGGGATTGAGGGTGACCCAAGCGTTCCACTTTCGATGGACCGAAATGACCCCCTGATCAGCGACGACGACAATGACGGGAAACCGGGCGTGACCGTATTGGTGAAGCTGTTCGGCCTCATCGAGGGTGAAATTTACATCGCTCGCCGTGAGATATTCGCAAACGAAATGTCTCTTTTTTCCGACGGTAGTTTGCGGGGCAGCGTGATCGATGACTCGGAACAGCTTGTGATCGGGGCATCGCTTGCGATTCTGGATACGCCCAACAACCCGCCCCAGCGCCGCGATCCCGGCCTGAACCCGATCATTCTCATACCAGTCTCGGATGACATTGACACATGTGAAGAGCTCATGGCGATTCGTGATTCGCTGTTCCCGCCCGAGCCTAAATTTTGAAAGGTCGAGTGCCGGGCGATTCATGGGTCGACACGATCTTCCAAGCTCCCTCGTGGTCACAGCGGTGCAACTTCGGAGCTCATTTGCGATGGTGGGAGACGCGTTCAATAATCTGAGATAAAGCCGGGGTGCCGCCGCGACTGAAGGCGGTGGGATGCAAGGCTGGGATCATCATCCGCGTTTCGGCAGATCCAAGCAAACCCGCCCGGTTTGCGGTTGGAATCATGATGGGCGAAAAGCGCCCGCGGCGGTTTCTTGACCAGTGATTCTTGCGGCAATGGATACGGGCGCGTTTTTCAGGATTCGAGGGCGATCCTTGACTGTTGAGTCGAATATCTCATCGGAACGCCCGCTCGTCCTGGTAACAGGAGCCACGGGATACATTGGCGGACGGCTCGTTCCGCGCCTGATTGCGGCAGGGTATTCCGTGCGGTGCCTCGTTCGTTGCGCTCGAAAAATTGACGCGCGGCCATGGTCGACCGACACATCGGTCCAGGTCCTCGAATGCGACCTCGAGCACGAAGACCGTCTGGCCAGCGCTATGCAAGGCTGCACGGCGGCATACTACCTGATCCACTCCATGATGGCCGTTGGATCGGACTACAGGGCGCGGGACAAGAAGTTAGCGGCCGCGTTCGCACGGGCGGCGGCGGCGGCCGGTGTGGGTCGGATTGTTTACCTCGGAGGCCTTGGCGAAATAGGCGACGGTCTGAGCGAGCATCTCGCATCGCGCCGTGAAGTCGAGGATTCGCTGGCTTCGACAAGTGTCCCGGTCACAGTCTTGAGAGCCGCGATGATTATTGGATCCGGTTCGGCCTCCTTCGAGATTCTTCGTTATCTCGTCGAGCGACTTCCCGTCATGGTCACGCCGCGCTGGGTCAAGACACTTTGCCAGCCGATCGCGGTTCGAGACGTGTTGCATTATCTGGTGGCCTGCCTCGAATCGCCCGCCACCACCGGTCGCACGCTCGACATTGGCGGCCCGGACGTGCTGACCTACCGGGAATTGATGGACATAATGAGCGACGCCCTCGGACTGCGGCGGCGGCTGGTTATCCCGGTGCCTGTGTTAACGCCGCGGCTCAGTTCCCTCTGGATTCACCTGGTCACGCCCATCAGCCATCGCATCGCGCGGCCGCTGGCCGAGGGTCTGCGAAACCGGGTCGTCTGCCGGAATGACGACGCCTGCCGACTCATGCCCCATGAGTGCGTTTCGGTAGAACGCGCGATCAAACTTGCACTCGGAAAGTCCACCTCCGGCTCGGCAGAGACAGCATGGTCCGATGCCGGCCCGATGCCGGGCGACCCGGATTGGTCGGGCGGAAAAATCTTCAAGGATAGCCGATCGACTCATGTCGCGGCATGCACGGACGACATCTTCGCCATCGTGTCGCGTATCGGCGGCGACAACGGCTACTTTGCGGCCGATGGTCTATGGCATTTGCGCGGCATGATGGACCGGCTCGTCGGCGGCCCCGGGCTGCGTCGCGGTCGCCGCAGCCCAAACAAGCTGGCCTACGGTGAGGCCGTCGACTTCTGGCGCGTCACGGGTCATGAAGAGGGGAAACGGCTCGAATTGCGCGCCGAAATGCGCCTGCCGGGTGTCGCCACACTGACATTTGAAGTGGCTCCGGCGCCGAACGGCGGCATTCTGACCCAGACGGCAAGGTTCAAACCACGCGGCCTTGCCGGCATCGCATATTGGCATGCCGTTGCTCCCCTGCATGGCATTGTATTTCAAGGCATGCTTCACGGAATCCGTCGCGCGGCGGAGGCCCGCGCGGCGGTGAAGCAGTCATCCGCGATCCAACAGCAGCCGGCCGATGAAAGGAGACGTGCGCTGTGATTCGATTGGGGTTGTGCTGCGCCTTTCGCGACGCGCCTATCCGCTTCCGAACCACCACCGCCGCGGCCATGCTGCGTCTTTCGCCGGCCGAACGACTCAAGCGACTTGCGGACATCATCGGTGCCAATATAGAGGCACTACTGTCCGCCGTGCGGTTCTGCGCGGGCAATGGCATCGGTTCGTTTCGAGTCAACAGTCAGATACTTCCGCTCAAGACACACCCCGCCGTCGGATATCAAGTAAATGAGCTGCCGGGGTCAGAACAAATTGTCGACGCGTTCCGTGAGTGCGGCCGGATGGCCGCCTCGCGCAATATTCGGCTCACATTCCATCCCGACCAGTTTGTCGTTTTGAACTCGCCGCGCCGCGAAATTGTTGAGACTTCCTTGGCCGAAGTTGAGTATCAGGCCGAAGTGGCCGAGTGGATCGGCGCCGACGTCATCATACTTCACGGTGGCGGCGCTTACGGCGACAAGCCTGCCGCGATCGCCCGCCTCCGCCGGTCTCCAACGCCTGTCTCACGGGGCGAGAAAGTGCATCGCACTGGAAAATGACGACCGTATTTTTTTCGCCTGCAGACCTGCTGCCGTTATGCGAGTCCGATCGCATTTCCTTTGTGTATGACATTCATCATCACCGTTGCCTGTCCGACAACCTGACTCCCCGCGAAGTTACAGGGCGAGCCATTACAACTTGGGACCGCGAACCGCTCTTCCATGTTTCCAGTCCCGCACATGGATGGCGAAGTGCCAATCCGCGCATACACGCTGAGTTTATCAATCCACGTGATTTTCCATCGGATTGGTTGGATCAACCCATTACCGTTGAAGTTGAAGCCAGGAGCAAGGAGGCGGCTGTTCTGCGACTTCAGCGGGCGCTGAACCGGCGGCGTCGCGCAAAGATGTTCGGGCTTTGAGCGCGCTCCACCGGCATTCGATAAATAAAGACGCCGCGCCCGAAGCCAATCAACTTGACTCTGGAGAAGCGGCCGGCAGTTTGACACGCAGTGGACGCGGTCAGATTAAACGCCCTCACTGCCCCACCAGCGGCGGCCCTTCGATTCGGCCGGTCCGCTGCGCTGTCGAGTATTTCTCGCGAAGCAGTTTGTCCTTGATCTGCAGCTTGGCCCCCAGAAGGTACCGCCGTCCCAACTCCTCCATTTTGGCTTCGATCATCCGGGTGCGAATGTGCTTCTCCAGGCTCGGCTTTACTTCCTCCATGGGCCGCTCGTCCGCTGGAATGCGGCGCTCGAGCTTCAGAATGTGCATATACCCCTCGACCTCCACCGGATTCGACACCTCGCCCTCCTTCAACGCGAAGGCGGCCTTGGCCAGAATCGGCGGCACCGATTCGTCATCGGCCGAGAAGGGCGGCATCAACCCCTGTCGTATCTTGGTCAGCGAGTTCTGGCTGTAATCCGCGACGAGGTCTTCGAATCGTTCCCCCAGATCGAGCCGCTCGCGAATCTGTTGGGCCACACGCTGGTTGTCGAACTGAATGTGCCGCACCTCGACCCGCTCGCCGAAAACCCTGCGATACTCGCGGGCAATCTGCGCCTCGCTGAGAGTCTTCGAAGCCAGCATCGACTCGGCGATTTTTCGCAGAATCGCCTGCTTTTCCATCGCCACATGCAGTTCGGCGCGTGACACGCCGCGGCTGCGCGTCCATTCATCGACGATCTGCTCGCGCCGGACGGGTGTCAACGCTTCGACATCTTTTCCGTTCAGATGTTCCGCATGCGCCGTGATGTCATACTCGCGAAAAATGTCCGCCTCGCCGACCGCGAGGTTCAGCCGGTCGGCCTCCTGTCGCGCCGCCTCGCGCAGCAGCACCAGTTGAAGCAACTGCAACCCGTGCGCATCGATCAGCATCTCCACAAATTCGCTTCGCCCGATCGGCTCGCCGTTGATGGTGGCGATGGCGCGCCCGACCGGCCGTTTTGGCGGTTCGGCCGGCTCCGCCGGCGCGCTCGTCACCTGCTGCTTTGCGGCGCGCTGCTCCTCCACCATGTGATCCGTGACGCTCTGGGGTTTGGACGAATTCTGCGGCGAGCCGGCGTTTTCGGCGCAGCCCGTCAACGCTTGCGCCAACAGCATTACGGCCATCGCAGCGCAGATGCGCCGATTTTGTTTTGGCATGACTCGACTTTCTCGCAAAATCACTTCCTCGAATTAACCGCAGTAAAAGGATCGCGGTCGCGCCGACTGACCACCATGGCCGACCCGCGCAGCGCCTTTCGCAAGCGAACGCTCAGTGGGCCCAGCACCGGCCGCTCGCTGGCCCAATGGCCCAGCGCGATCGCCGCCGCTCCGCACCGGACATATCGCAGCGCGTCGTGGTGGCGAATCTCGCCAGTCAATACCACGTCGCCCGTGCCGATGGCCCCCCCGCTGATTTCAAAAGGCAGCGAGCCTGCGGCCCCGACGCACACAAATCCACGCCGGACCTTTTCAGATGTTTTTCCGACGACTGCCACGATTGCGGCACTCAACTTTCGGCCTAGCGAGCCCGCCAATGCGCCGAGCGAAATGGGTTTCATTAGGGCGCCCATGCGGCCCTGGCCGATCGAATCGGCCGCCGGTGTTTCAAGCGGATATACATCGAACGCCGGCTCTTCATACGGGTGCGAACCTCTCACGGCCCTCACGACTTCAGCCAATCGCATTCGCGGAAAAACCACTTCGAGCCGAATCTCCGGCACAGATTCGCGCCGCTTTCGCGAGCCGATGGTCGGGTTGGCCGCATCCGATCCGAAGAACGTGCCCTCGCCCTGAATTCGGAAGCTGCACTGCGAATACTCGCCGATCCGGCCGCCGCCCGCATCAAAGATCTCAGCGGCGACGCGCTCCACATGCTCGTGCGGCACAAACACCACCAGCTTGCATCGGCCCTGCGGCTCGCGCGCTGCTTCAATTGGGACGGGGCTCATGATGCCGGCCATTTGCGCCAGCACGGCGTTCGGCCCGGCATCGGAAGCATCGAGCGCCGTGTGGGGCGAGTAAACAGCGATGCGACTGGCCAGCGCTTCCGCCGCCACGCCCTCCTGCGTCGACGGCCCCGGCCGCATGTTCTTCACTGCCCGAAAAATCGGGGGGTGGTATGCCACAATGGCGTCATATCGCCCCTGTTTGGCCTCGGCCAGCACTTCGGTTGTCAGGTCGATCGTGAGCAAGATGCGCCGCAGCGGCCACGCGGCGCTGCCGACCAACAGGCCGACGTTGTCCCAATCAGCGGCCGACCAACTTGGCGCGAGCGCCTCCATGTGGTGACATAAGTCACTTACGCGCTGCGCGTTGCCCCGATTCGGCGTTGAGCGCTGTGCATGCCGCGCCGCCATTGTTCGTGCGATTTGCTTAGCCAATTCCGCACTCCTTTGCGACAAGTTGTTTGTAGAGCATCATCATGCGTTGTGTGATCGGACCCGGCTCCCCCGGTCCGACCATGTGCTTTTCGATGGCCGACACTGGCATGACTTCCAGGACGCTGCCGGTCAAAAACACCTCCTGTGCCGCGAGCAGCACTTCGATGTTGATGGGCCGTTCATGAATCGGAATGCTGTTTGCGCGTGCCAGGTCGATGACCGCGCCGCGCGTGGTGCCGGGCAGGATCGGCGTGTCCAACGGCGGCGTGGAGATTTCTTCGTCATGGACGACGAAGACGTTGCAGACGGAGCCTTCGGCAAGCAGGCTGTCGGTGGTGAACCAGAGCGCCTCCTGACATTGTCGTTCCGCCGCCTGTTTGAGTGCGATAAGCCGGGGCAGATAGGCGAGGGTTTTGTGGCCCGCGATCGGATCGTGCGGGTTTTGCCGATGGTCGCAAATGCAGACGCGCATGCCATGCGTGTAAAGCAGCGGCGGATAGGCCTGAACTTTTGTGGCGGAAATCAATATCGTTGGCGTTGACGATTGTTCGACCGGCTGACCCGGACGCGGAATGCCGCCGGGTGTGGCGACGATTCGAATTCTGGCATCGGTCAATTCATTGGCGGTCAGCAGTCGGGACAGGCCCGCGCTGATTTCATCGCGATCGATCTGGATATGCAGATCCAATTCGATCGCCGATCGCTCCAGCCTTGCAAGATGCTCTTCCAGCCGCATGACGCGGCCGTTGTAGGCCCTGAGGGTTTCGAAGAGGCCGGCGGCATGGGTGAAGCCGGCATCAAATACCGATATGCGCGCCGCATCGGCCTCGACAATTTCGCCATTGAGATAAACCAATTCGATCATGTATTCCCCCGGCTCGGAAAACTCTTTCGGATCGACATTACCGCTCTTGCGAATTCTATCACGTTGATGCCAACACTCCGTCACGCGTTTCGACGCCGATGGCGCGCATCATTCCGGCGACCTTGGCGGTCAGCTCGTTGTATTCATCCGGCGGATTGGAATCCGCCACAATTCCGCTGCCGACGTGCAGCCCCACGCGCGAACCCTGCATCGTCATCGTGCGGATCGGCAAATTCAACTGCATCGAACCATCCAGGCCGATGAAGCCGATCGCGCCGCAATAGGGGCCGCGCGCCTCCGGCTCCAGTTCCTGAATGATCTGCATGGCTCGCACTTTTGGCGCACCGGTGATCGAGCCGCCGGGAAAGGTTGCCCGCAGAAGATCGATCGCGTCCAGCTCTTCGCGCAGCCGGCCCGTCACCGTCGCCGTTCTGTGAAAGACGGTTGGCAGCGTTTCGATGGCGCCATCCGATTCGACGCGAACGCTGCCGAATTCGCAGACGCGGCCCAGATCGTTTCGTTCCAGATCGATAATCATGTTGAGTTCGGCGCGATCCTTGCTACTGGACGCCAATTCCGCCGCCGCCCGCCGGTCGTCCGCGGGCGTCGAGCCGCGCGGCCGCGTGCCCTTGATCGGCCGGGTGACAACATCGCGGCCCGATAGTGAAAGGAATAATTCGGGAGACGATGAGATGACCGCGGCCGGGCCGATGCCGCGATAATGACACCCGTGAATGGGCATAAACGCCGCATGGGTCGAGGCATTGGAGCGGCACAGGCGCTCGTATAACGAAAACGGGTGCGCGTCGATTTCAGCATGAAAACGGCGGGCGAGATTCACTTGAAAAATATCGCCCGCGCGAATGTACCCGAGCGCCTGCTCCACTTTCGCAAGATATTCCCCGCGCGCGAAATTCCAGCCAATCGTGTGGCAGGCTGGGCTCCCAGCGTCGAATGTTGACGAATCGTTCGGATCGAGAAACTCGGTGCAGTCGGCCAGTTGATCCAGTCGATCCTCAAGCGGCGCGCGTTCGGCGTCGCACATGTCTGCCGGCAATTCGACTCCGGCGACAAACCATCGATCGCTCATCGCATCGTGAATCAGCACCGTGTCGAAAAGCGACCATTGCATCAATGGCAAGGTGGAGGCGCGTGGCGCGTGGATTGCCATCGGCTCGATAAATCGCGATGCTTCATAGCTGATGTAGCCGATCCATCCGCCGACAAACGGAAGTTCACAGGGTTCGGCCCAGTCGCACCACGGCCGCAATTGGGACTCAAGCTGCTGGAATGGGCAGGCGGTTTCCGGTTTGTCCTCAGAGCCGAAAGTGACGACAGGGTCCGCCGCGAAGATCGAATATCGGCCCCAGTGTCCGGATTGAGCGACAGACTCCAGAATCGTCCCGCCCAGTCGTGCGCCCGATTTCATACCGCAACGCCGCGAGGCTTGCGGGACGGCCGATCTCCCGGAATTCCCTGCGAATCCTTGTTTTCCCATGTGGAACGGGCATCTGCGTCAGTATAACTTCGAAGCCGGATTCGGCACATGAAGACGAACTCGCCGCGATAAGGCGGGCCGGGACCATCAACATCGGACCTTGGACGCTTTTCGCGCAAAATCCGTCCGGATTCAACCCTCGAGTCTGCTTGAGATTGCGACCGATTCGCGTAATAATTAGTGTCTAGCAATCCTTGGGGACAGCCAGCAGTCAGGAACCACGAATGATCGCAGATCAGAATCGCGAAGTGGTGTCCGTGGCGGTTCCACAGCCACGGCAGAACCAAACAGTCCTCTGGGTGATTGCCATCCTCCTCGCCATCATTGCGACGGCGTTGGTGTTGCGGACAGACTTGCCCTTTTCGGCGCGGCCGGCGTATGGCGATTCGCCACGCTACGGCGCGGGAGGCATATTTGCCTTTACGGGGCAGATCGATCGCAACAGCTACGGCCTGTTCATGATGGACGTGGATAACAGCACCATCTGGTGCTACCAGTATGTGCCAAGCATGGGCAAGCTGAGGCTTGTGGCGGCGCGATCGTATGTGTACGACCGCTACCTCGAAAATCTCAACTGCGTCGATGAGACGAGCCCCGAGGAAATCAGCAAGCTGCTCGAGAAGCAGCGGGAAATCAAGAACAGAATCTCCAGCGGCGGCATCTCTCCCGATGTCCCGCTTGAGGAAGCCGACATCACGACGGACGTAGGCACTCATTCGCCGACCACGCAGTCGGAAGATGGGCCCTAAGCGAGTTCGAAGATTGTTGCATGGGCCTCGCGCCTGTGCCTGCCGGCGGGACGCCGGCGCCACAACCCTGCCGCGATTTGCGACGTTCGAGCAAATGCCTCGGACAATCGCCCATCGCACTTGAATCCGGCACGCACGGCTCTGCCGTCGCGCCACAAACCCTGCCCTGAAAAGAGGGGCGAAACACAGGATAGATGACATGAATGGATATCTGACCATCGAGGAAGTCAGCAAGGCTTTGGGCAAGTCCGCCGACGACGTGAAAGCGCTCGTTCGCGCCGGCAAGCTTCGCGAAGTGCGCGATGCCGGCAAGACGCTTTACAAGAAGGACGAAGTGCAGGCCCTGGCCGCGAAGGAAGGCAGCAGCGTCGTTGATCTCGAGGGCGCTTCGCCCGAAGTGATCAGCCTCGACGACAACGAGTCCTTCGCCTCGGCCCTGTCGAATCTGGCCGATTCATCGGCCTCGCTCGGCGCGCTCGATGACAGCACCGAGGCCGATGCGCTTCCGCGGGTCGATCCGAATGAGCGAAGCGGCAGCGCCAGCGGCATTTCGTTTGCCGATGACAGCGGCACGGGCCTGGCATCACTGAACATCGATGAAATTCCCGAGGAACTCCCGGCCGCCGGCGGCAAGGGCGATATCAAGGCCGAGTTCTCCTCCGAAATCGATCTGCTTCCCTCAAGCGACAAGGGCGGCTCTTCGATTGGGCCGGCCGCGAAGGGCAAGCAGCCCGCCAAGCCCGCGCCGCGCGAATTTGAGGATGTGCCCGATCTTGGCCTCTCCGGTTCCAGCATCATCAGTCTCGAGCCCGGCGATTCGAAGATCGTTGACAGCCCCATCGCGAAAGAGGGCACCAAAGTCACCAAGCCCGGCATTAGCGTGTTTGATGAAGAAGAACTCGGCGTTCCTAGCGACCCGATGGGCGAAACGCAGATTTCGAGCGGCGTCGAAGAATTCGACTCGGTCGGAAGTGGCAGCGGCCTGCTCGATCTGACCCAGGAGAGCGACGACACCAGCCTCGGCGCCGAATTGCTCGACGTGATCTCCCCGACCGAAGCGGGCGAGACCGAGGTGGAAGCCGAGGTCATCGAAGACGCCCCGCCGCGCGTCGCCGGGGCGGTACGGCAATTTCCCCCGCGGTTCGCGAAATCGGCGCGCCGTCCCTCTCGCCATCGGTGGCGGCCCGCGCGGCCGCGATCGGTGGACCGGACGATTCGACGCTCTGGATGAATATCTGCCTGTTCGTCGGGATTCTCAGCATGGCGCTGTTGGGCCTGGCCACCGCGTCGTCGATGCAGGGTACCTGGCCGGAGATGATCTTCGGGGCGATTTCCAAGGGCGTCATTCTGTGGTCGGTCCTCGGCGTGCTGGCGGTGGGCGCGATTGCGACGGGCGTGGTGGGGATTATGAAGGGTAAGAACTGATCGCTACTCGGAAGTGAAAGCAGTTGCGTAACAATTGAACTGGAAAAAAAGAAGCCGGTGGAGTGATCTCCATCGGCTTCGTATTTTTTTATCTGGTTGCCGAGCAAATTGTGCGGCTATTACTTTCCCTTTTTATTCCCGCGCGACACGAATCGATCGATCCTTCGATAGAACTCCTGGGCCACCGCCTGTTCCGCCACGATCACTTCGTCGGCGCCGCGCTGCAGGGCTTCGAGGCCGGTGGAGGTGTAGCGCGTGCTGGCGATGATGTGGATTTCCGGCCGGATGGCGTTGGCGCGTTCCGTCGCACGAAGCGCGGCGTCTTCATCGGGAATGGCCAGCGCCAGCACCGAGGCCGTTTCGATTCCCGCGCGGCGCAGAATGCTCTCGTCGGCGATGCTGCCTTCGATCACCGGCACGCCGCAGGCGCGCTGGGCATCGCAGGTCTGCGGGTTCATCTCCACAACAATGAACTGCGTGTTCTTTTCGCGCAGATACTCGGCGATGAATCGGCCGCCCACGCCGAAGCCCGCAATGATGACATGGTTGCTGAGTTGTAGCGGCTCGGTGGACATTCCGTGCATTCGCGTGCTGCGGGAAACCCGCTCTTCAGTAATAATGGGTACTGCTCCTGTGAAAGACCGGCGGGTGGGCCACAGGCCCGTGCCGCTCCCGGCCCGCATCCGTCGCGGCCCGAACGTCGGAGTATAGCACAACAAGGAACGATATATGTCATCGAACCATGCCGAATCCATCGCAATATCCGGCGTGGTAAACCTTTACAAGCCTGCCGGGCGGAGCTCTGCCCATTATGTCTATCGACTTCGGCGCGTTTTCGGCATCAGAAAGGTGGGCCATGCCGGCACGCTCGACCCCTTCGCCGACGGCGTGCTTTTGGCCTGTCTGGGGCGGGCCACCAAGTTGGTCGAGAAACTGATGGAGCTTCCCAAGCACTATCGAACCACGCTGCGGCTTGGCGTGACCAACGAGACGTTTGACCCCGAGCATCCCTTTGTGGATGTTCCGGTGTCCGAGCCGCCGGGCGAATCGGCCCTGGGGGCCTGTCTGGCGGGCATGGTCGGCAACGTCATGCAGATTCCGCCGAACTTCAGCGCCATCCGCGTTGGTGGCGTGCAGAGCTATGTCCGGGCGCGCAAGGGCAAGTCCGTGGAACTGGCCGCACGGCCTGTGCGCATCGACCGCATCGACCTGCTTCATTACGAATGGCCGCGGGCGACATTGGACATTCACTGCGGGCGCGGCACATACATCCGGGCGATCGCCCGTGACATTGGTGAGGCACTCAAGTGCGGCGCTTGCTGCGAAACGCTGACGCGGATGGCGGTCGGCCCGTTCAAGGTCGGGGATTCCGCCCGGCTTGAATCCGGCGATGAGGGTGTTCGCGGGGCGCTGGTTTCCGTCGAGGAAGTGACATCCCGCTTGCATCGCGCGGACGACGCCGGATCGGCGCGATGACGAATTCAAGCGAAGTGCATCCGAATCAAGTCGAAGTCCAACGATCGGCCACGCGCGGATTCGGTGTTCGAATGGCGAATTACCCCATGGCCGCGCGGATCAGCTCGTCCTGTTCGCGCTTGTGTGTGGCGTGCGAGCCGGTCGCGGGGCTGGCCGATTCGGCGCGGTGGATGCCGCTGAACGGATACTTTCCGAACAGGCGGTCGCCCAATTGCATTCTCAGATAATTCCAGGCACCCATGTTGCACGGCTCTTCCTGAACCCAGACGACCGGCGTGCCATCGTGGTATTGTTCGACAACGGCCTGTATCTCGTGAATTCGAAGCGGGTAAAACTGTTCGAGGCGGACGATGGCGACATCGTTCCGCTTCGACTCGTCCCGGGCGGCCAGCACGTCATAGTAAATCTTGCCGGCGCACAGCAGCACGCGTTTTGCATTTTCGGTCTTGATGACGCGATCGGGTATGACGCGCTGGAATTGACCGGCGGCGAGCTCATCAAGGGTCGAAACGGCCGCGGGATGGCGCAACAGGCTCTTGGGCGTAAAAACGATCAGGGGCTTGCGCCATTTTCGAACGACCTGCCGCCGCAGCAAATGAAAAATCTGCGCCGGCGTGGATGGCTGCGCGATCTGGATATTGTGCTCGGCCGCCTGCGTGAGAAATCGCTCGATGTAGGCGCTCGAGTGTTCCGGCCCCTGACCTTCGAAGCCGTGCGGCAAGAGTAGCACGACCCCGCTCAGTCGCCGTCGCTTGTCCTCGCCGCTGACGATGAACTGATCGATAATCACCTGCGCGGCATTCACGAAGTCGCCGAACTGCGCCTCCCACATTACCAGCCCCTCGGGACAATCGAGGCTGTATCCATACTCAAAGCCGACCACGCCCGCCTCTGACAGGGGGCTGTTGTAAATGTCGATCGGCGCCTGCCCCTCCTCCAGATGCTGCAATGGCGCATACGTCTCGCCCGTTTCAAAATCGTGCAAGACCGCATGCCGATGACTGAACGTTCCGCGTTCGACATCCTGACCCGACAAGCGCACGCGGCAACCCTCCGTCGCCAGTGTCGCCATGGCGAGTGCCTCGCCCGCGGCCCAGTCCAGCGGCGCCGTGCCGTCGGCCATTTCCTCGCGGCGATGGATCACCCGCTGAAACCGCGGGTGCATGTGAAAGCCATCCGGCACCACCATCGTTCGCCCCAGCAGGATCTTGAGCCGATCGACCGGCACGCCGGTTTCAACATCCTCCGCCGTTTCCTCCGGCCCGCCGTGGTAGTCGCTCCAGATATTCGTCGCATTGGCGGCCGGCGGCGCATACGTTTCACTGCGAGCCATCGCCAGGCCTTCTTCCAGCTCGCGCTTGTATGCCGCCTCGATTTCGTCGGCCTCTTCGCGCGTCACCTGTCCCAGCGAAAGCAGATGGTCGAGATAGCCTTCGCGCACCGGCTTTCGCTCGCGAATGGCCCGATAGAGCACCGGTTGGGTATAAGACGGCTCGTCGATCTCGTTGTGGCCATGCCGGCGATAGCCATACATATCGATAACGACATCGCGTTTGAATTGCCGGCGATAGTCCATGGCGAGATGAATCACCTGGGCGACGGCCTCGGGGTCTTCGCCGTTCACATGGAAGATTGGAATCTGAAGGAGTTTCGCGACATCGGTCGCATAGGTGCAGGAGCGCGCCTGCCGGGGCGGTGTCGTAAAGCCGATCTGGTTGTTCACGATGATGTGCAGCGCGCCGCCGATGTGATAGCCCTCAAGCTCGCTCAGGTTGAGGCTTTCCTGCACAACGCCCTGCCCCGCAAAGGCGGCGTCGCCATGAATGAGCAGTGCCATTCCGATTTCGCGTTGGGAATCGCCCGCGCGATCCTGCTTGGCGCGCATGCGCCCCAGTGCGACGGGATTCACGAATTCCAGGTGGCTCGGATTGAAGCAGAGCGAAAGGTGAACGCGATGCCCTTCCAGCGTTTCCCAGTCCGTGCTGTGGCCCAGATGGTATTTCACATCGCCCGAGGCGCCGTCCGAACCGGCGTCGTGATCCTCAAATTCGTGGAACATGTCGGCCGGGCGCTTGCCCATGATGTTGACCAGCACGTTGAGCCGCCCGCGGTGTGCCATGGCGATGACAATTTCTCGCACGCCCTTGTTCGCGGCGCGCTCGATGGTCAGGTCGAGCAGCGGAATCAGGCTTTCCGAACCTTCGAGCGAAAAAGTCTTCGCGCCGACGAACTTGGTGTGCAGCGAATTCTCGAATACGACCGCCTTGGTGAGCGTCGACAATATGCGCAACTGGTCCGCCTTGGACAGCACGGTGCGATTGTCCGAGTTCTCCATTCGCTCCTGCAGCCAAAGGCGAATCGCCAGATCGTCGATGTGCATGAACTGAACGCCGATCGACCGGCAATAGGTCAGACGAAGGCGATCGATCACGTCGCGCAGAGTTCTCGTGTCCGGCCCCGCATGGTTCGGCTGGACACCTGCCGATCCATGTCTTCGTCGATGAGTCCGAAGTGCGCGGGGTCGAGTTCAGGCGGCTGCTCGCGGGGCATGCCGAGCGGATCGAATCGGGCGATCATGTGGCCGCGGACGCGATAGGCGCGAATGAGTTGGTCGACGCGATCCTGTCGCTGGGCGGCCCTTGCGCCGGATGACAGGGATGCATCGGCACGATCCGAGGGCGCGGCCAGAATTGTTGTGGCGGCGGCCATGTCTGAACCATTGCCGTCCAGCCTAGCGAAATAGTCCCGCCATTCCTGCGTCAGCGATTCCGGCCTGGCGCGGAATTCATCGTACATGCTGGCGATGTATGCGCCGCTCAACGCATTAAACATGGGCAGTTCATTGCTCATTTGATAATGTTGACCCCGTCAGTATCAGACGAATCGGCCTCTGCCGAGTTTGGACGTTCTTACACTGCAGCCATTCTAGTTGTATCCGCGGCTCGCTCCAAATCGGGCGGGCATGTCGCATGCACATCGGCACAAGGGCAAAGAAGTCGATCTCAGTGATGGCTTTCCATTGGCCCCGCGCAATATCACCTGTTATAACAACTCCGGCGGGTGCGATGCTCCGCGCTTCTTCCGGTGAAGACCCAACATGAACGACAACAACCCGTCCATTCCGCAGCATTTCGGATACCGCGCTGTGGGCGGCCGCTTTCCGGGCGCTTGAGTCGGAACGGGCCGATGCGGTCTTTCGTGACCCCCTCGCCCGAATGCTGGCCGGCGACCGCGGGATGAAGGCTGTGCGGGAAATGCCGTCGGGCACGAAACATTCCTGGGCTTGGGTGACGCGGACGTGGTCATTCGATCGATTGATAGATCGTGCCATCCGAGAGGGGGCGGACGCGGTGATCAATCTGGCGGCGGGGCTGGATGCGCGACCGTACCGGATGGATCTGCCGCCCGCATTGAAATGGGTCGAAGTCGATCTGCCGGAACTGCTGACGTACAAGGAAGAGGTCTTGAAGAGCGAAACGGCGCGATGTCGGCTGGAGCGCGTGGCGATGGATTTGTCGAATATGGCCGCGCGGCGCGCGTTGTTCGAAACGCGTCGGTCGCGAGGCGAAGAAGGCGGTGGTTATCACCGAGGGACTCCTCATTTATCTGTCGCGCGAGGAGGTCGCCGCGCTGGCTGGCGATCTCGCGGCAATGCCGGGAATGCGGCACTGGGTGACCGATGTTTGCTCGCCGGGGCTTCTTCGAATTTTACAGAAGAACATCGGCGATCCGCTTCGAGAGGCCGGCGCGCCGCTGAAATTCGGTCCGGAGGAGGGAATCGGCTTTTTTGAGCCTTTGGGCTGGCGGGCGGCCGAGGTGATGTCGACCATCAGGACGGGCGCGAAAATCAAGCGGTCGCCGCTGTTTCTCAGGCTGATTGCCTTGTTGCCTGAGCCGAAGGGCAAACTCGGTTCGCGGCCGTGGTCGGGGGCTTGTCTGTTGGAGAGAGACAAATAAAGCGATGTGGCACCGGCGTCTCGCCGGTGTGGGCGCGGCTTGCCCAACAGATTCAAACGGGCGGGACGCCTGTCCCACAGAAATACTAAGATACGCATGAGGGCAATGCACGATGGCGATAGGTCTGTCAATTTGGCGATTTGATGGCGAGCCGCCTTCGTTTGAGCGAATCGTCGAAGCGTTCCGCGTGCGTTACGACGGCGAAGTGACCGCGAGCTTCGATTCGCATGTGGCGAAAGAATCGCATGAGGACATGTCCGAGGAGGAATCGAGGGACATGCAGGTTGTCACGCAAGGCCTGAGATTTTCTTCGGCATGGCGAACTGCCACAATCATGACATCAGCCGGGCGAATCGAATTGCATTGCAGCGCGGGCGAAAACCTGATTTCGGCGAGATTGTATACGTTTGACGTGGCGGTGCTCGATGCGCTGGATGGAGCCATGGCTTCCGTCGGCGGTGCAAAACGGCAATCCGATACGCGGCATGATGGATCGCCGCGACCGGCCGCACAGCCGTTGATTTCAGGGCAATCTAAGACACTTATCAACGTTTTCGCGTATACCTGCTACGCCGGGATCGCGACGCTTTTGCTGATGGACAAGGTTGGGTTTCTCGGCGCGTTCGGATTGCTCGTGCTGACATGGATGCTTCGATTTGCCCTTACGCTGGCGATCGGCATTCGGCGCGCGCGGTCGATGTTCACCGAGATTCTGCAGCGGATGCCGACGCAGCAGGCCGGCGAGACCAAGTCAGTCGAAAGTCGCGTCGTCGAGTCGACAGAAGTAAAGCCGCAGAACTGACTGTCTCGTCCAACTGGAAATTCGTTCAACTCGAAATTTGTCCAAATCGAAATTCTCGTTTTGGCGAAGCCGACCATCGCGAGCCGGTCCGTGTCGGACCGAGGCCTGCTGTGACGAAGCCGGCGTTGCCTGTCGAGAGAACCTTGTGCCGGAATTCTCTTTTCGAGAGTCCTCGCACAATCTAACACCGGCTCATCGCGAACAGGCTCCGGATCGACACGATCCGGCTCGCGACGGACATCGCTGCGCGATGCGATCTCACCGCGATGAGACGTTGCTCGTCGTGATATCCCCCGCGATGAAAAAGTGCGAATGTTGAATTGACTTTCCATCACACGCCGGCCTCATTCATCGCCCGATACACATCCGCCTTCAAATCCTCGATGCTCTCCAGCCCCACGCTCAGCCGCACGAGCCAGGTCTTTTTCCCTGTCGCCGGATCGGTCACGTGAATCGGAATCGCGAGGCTTTCATAGCCGCCCCAGCTCACGGCGATGCAGAAATAGCGCAGCGCGTTCACAAACGCGAACACCGCCTCGCGGGAATTCTGCTGTAATTCGATGCTCATCATGCCGGAGTGGCCGCATCTGCTTTTTCGCAAGGCCCGATTGCGGGTGGGAGGCCAGCCCGTCGTACAGCACGCGCGATGCGCATGTCCATTTCGAGAAAGCGTGCCAGAATTACGGCACTCTTGTGGTGATGCTCCATCCGGATCGCCAGCGTGCGAAGGCCGCGCAGCATCAGCCAGCTTGCGAAGGGATCGACGATGCCGCCGAGCAGTTCGCCCTCCGCCCGCGCCAGCGTCGCTATGCGCTCCTTCGGCCCGGCGACGAACCCGGCGACCAGATCGCTGTGGCCGCCGATGTATTTCGTGGCCGTGTGAACGACGAGGTCGATGCCGAACTCGGTCGGATTCTGGTAGAACGGCGTCGCGTTGCTGTTGTCGCAAATCGTGGCAATGCCGCGCGACCGTGCCAGCGCGGCGACAGTCTTTAGGTTTTGCAATTCGAACAGCAGGCTCGACGGCGATTCCAGATAAATCACCTTCGTGTTCGGCCGCAGCGCTTCTTCGAATTGCTCAATCTCGGTGCCGCGCACATACGTTGTCTCGATGCCGAATTTCGGCAGATAGTCCGTCAGCAGCGTGCGCGTCGGACCGTACACGCTCTCAATCGTGACAATGTGATCGCCGGCCTTCACGCACGAGAGAATCGCCGCCGAGATTGCGGCCATGCCGGAGCCGAATGCCCGCGCCGCATCGGTGCGCTCGATGGCGGCGATTTTCTTTTCGAGAATGTCGGTCGTCGGATTCGACACGCGCGTGTAGTCGTACCGGGCGGTGTCTGGCATGCCGATGCATGAATGATTCGGCATCGGGATAGGTGAAGGTCGAATTTTGAAATAAGGGTGGGGCGGCCGCACCTTCGTACCGTTCGCGGTTTTCGGCGAAGTGGACGCAGAGGGTTTCGAAGCCGGGTTGTTGTTCGCGTGTCACAAACGCCTCCCATGGGGTTGATGAATCGTCGCTCCTGCTCGGAAAGGCTGTATGGTATCGCGTTGTAATTCGTGCGTCCTGATCGGCAATTTGTTACACTATCTGCCATGGGCGAATGTCCAAGATGTCGCACGAAAATCCCGATGGAGCGCCGCCTTTTTCGCGCCTGGGCCTGGGCCCGTTGGCGCTGCAAGGTGTGCGATTCCACGCTGGGCTTCAGCCTGAAGCGCCGCTTCCTTATGGCGGCGGTCTTCGCGCCGATCGGGGGCGTCTTCGGCTACATGAGCGCGACGGGGTTTCACTTTCAATCGCAGTGGATGGTGATCGCCGTTTTGCTTGCCTTCACGATTGTGGCCACCATTGCCGCGATGAAGATGGAGGGCATCGTGGTGGTGGAGCCGCGCGGCATTTTTTGCGAAGGATGCGGCTACAACCTGGCCGGCAATATGACCGGCACCTGCCCCGAGTGCGGCCGGGTGATTCCCGTGAGGCCGCCGTACCGTGTGCTTCCGTTCCGGTTGCGAAGCCCTTGGCGGATACAGATTCGTGAGATGCAACTGCCCACATTGCCTGGCACCCCTTCCGTTGTCCCTCCGTTTTTACAGACCGCTTGGCTACTGCAAGCATTGCAATTCGCTCTTAAAGTTCGGGCCGGGAACGCGCGTGTTTCCATACGCTGTCGGCTTGCTGCTTACTTCGTCTTGGTTCTGGTTTCAGATACTCGGATATCACGTCCCGCGTCTCGTGCTGTTGCCATTGGTGATCATCGGTCTTGTCCTGATGTTCTTGACGATGATTGGCGGCTACCGAGTCAAGGTCGTCGAGCCCTGTGGGACATACTGCTCCGCCTGCGGATACAATCTCCACGGTTCGACAAACTCAAAATGTCCGGAGTGCGGCACTGCCAACGATAAACCATGATCATCCTCATCGATAACTACGACTCTTTCACCTACAACCTCGTCCAGCGGCTCGGCGAGATTGGGCTGGCCGATGCGGCGCTTCGCCATGAGATCGCCGTGTATCGCAACGACGAAATCACCGTCGACCAAATCGCCGAGAAAAAGCCGACGCACCTCATCATCTCCCCGGGCCCCTGCACGCCGCTCGAAGGCGGCATCAGCAACGACGCCATCCAGTTCTTCCACGACAAGATTCCCGTCCTCGGCGTCTGCCTCGGCCACCAGTGCATCGGCCACACCTTCGGCGCGACCGTCGACCGCGCTCCACGCATCATGCACGGCAAGACCAGCGAAATCAGACATGATGGTCGCACGCTTTATGCGGGGCTGTCGAACCCCTTCACCGCCACGCGCTACCATTCGCTCATCATCCTGCGCGACACGCTGTCCGCGGAGTTTGAAATCTCGGCATGGACCGAAGAGGGTGAAATCATGGGCGTGCGGCACAAGACTCATCGGCTCGAAGGCGTGCAGTTCCACCCGGAGAGCTTTCTCACCGTCGAAGGCACGCGGCTGCTGGCAAACTTTTTGAAACTGTCTGACTAACACAGGATTATCTGTGGGGTGTCGTTCTGCCATCCGGGTGATGTGCCGCGCTCTTCGACCGGCACAGGAGTCGGACGCTTCATGACGAATTGAACTGCAAAAGTGTCGCCCGCGCCGATTTTGCGCCTTTTGCGTGCGCTTGGCCCGAGATTCCGTCGATATCACTCTTAAGGGCCTATCTCAAAGACCCGTACTCACCGCCTATTAGACGGCGCCACTCGGGTCTTTGAGATAGGCTTTAATAGGTAACAGGAGGACGCCCGCCTTGTTCGCCCATTCCGCGCGCATATCGACATCCGCCCTGATTCCTACTGCCGCGCTCATTGCACTGGTTGCCGGTTGCATGCCCACGGGCAGCTTCAAGATCACGGCCATGCCGGAAGATCAATCGCTGCGGGAGCAGATCGTCTACAAGGATCCGAAATGGATCAGCGAGCGCATCGCCATCATCGACATCAGCGGCGTTCTCATGAACGGCCGCGAAATGGGCCTGCTCTCCGAAGGCGAGCACATTGTTTCGCTGATTGTCGAAAAGCTGGACAAGGCCGCGAAGGATGACCGCGTGAAGGCGGTCGTGCTGCGCATCAATTCACCCGGCGGCACGGTCACCGCCAGCGACACGATTTATGAGGAAATTCTCGCGTTCAAGCGTAAGACCGGCAAACCTGTTGTCGCTTTTTTCCAGGATGTGGCCGCCAGTGGCGGGTACTATCTGGCCTGCGCGGCCGACGAAATCATGGCTCAGAGGTCGACGGTCACAGGTTCGATCGGCGTGATCATGCAAATGGTGGATGTCTCGGGCGGCATGAACAAGCTCGGAATCACGTCCGATGCCATTACCTCGGGCAAATTCAAGGATACGGGTTCTCCGTTTCGCAAAATGCGGGCTGAGGAGCGCGCGCTATTTCAGGACATGGTCAACAGTTTCTATAACCAATTTGTGGATGCGGTGGATGCCGGAAGGCCGAAACTGGATCGCGAACAGGTCGTAAAGCTTGCTGACGGAAGGGTTTACACGGCCGCTCAAGCGCTGGCTGCGGGTCTGGTGGACCGGGTTGGGACAATTCATGATGCAATCGAGGTCGCCAGGGGACGGGCGGGACTGAAAGCGGCCCATGTGGTGCTCTATCGCCGGCCGCTGGACTGGTCGTCGAATGTTTACGCAAAATCCCTAGTAACAGGGGGTTCGGTCATGAATCTAATCAATATAGAGGTGCCTTTTGACTTTACAATCAGGCCCAGATTTCTGTATATTTGGGATAGTCAGTAATGCAGACATCTCAGCGAGTCTTCCAAGGCGGTGAATCGGCGCGCGTGCCGATGTCTTTGGCGGTTGTTCTATTCCGCCAGCCCTAGAATCTTTGGGAGACGAGCGGAGTGGGTTTCTCCGCCGGTCAGGCGGTACAACGTCGCTTAGGAGCGGTCTCATGCCGCTGCAACTGAAGTGTAATTCTGGCGGGCGCACGCTCGTTCTGGAAGATGTCTTCCAGGGCGCACACTGTCGTTGCAAATTCTGCCGCCATCTGGTGGAAGTCCCTCGGTCTCAGCGGGCCGCAGCGCGAAGCGGCGATCGCCCGGAGGCACCGGCCATTATCGCGCCGGTCGTTGCCAAAGAATCATTCTCTTCACCCACCTATGTGGAAGCCCTGCCGGGTCGCCGCATGCCGACGCAAGTTGCGGTTGTAAAAGGTAAACGAATCGCCGCGCCGAGGTTCACGCCATTTCGCGTGGCCGCGTCGTTCACCTTTATCGGCGCGACACTGCTGGGCTTTGTCGTTTGGAACGCGACGGAAAACGGCCCGGTCGGCGGGCTCGATGCGCTGACCTATTCATTCGAAGACGACTCCGACGCATCCGATATCATTCCGGCCGCCGGTGAGAATCCGAGGCTGGCGATTCTTCGTTCGAATCCGCACCGTTCGTTTTTTGGCGTGCCGATCGAAGGGCGCACGGTCGGCTATGTCATCGACGGCGATGCGTCGATGGCGCCCTATCTCGACAAAATCGCCTTCGTCACCAATTCCGTGAACAACTCCTATGAGCACGGCTCGGTTCGATTCGGCATCGTGCAGGCCGTCGAAAACCCGGACGGCGCAAGGTTGTATGAAGTATTCGAGCCGTCGACCGATCTGGCCGGCGCGACGACCATGCTGCATGGCAGGTTGGCCAGTGGCGTCACCGATCTGGCACGTGCCTTCGCCGTGACCGACAGTTGGTATGCCGACGAGCTGTTCCTCGTTGTTTCGAAGCGCCTGCCGCCTTCCGAAATCGAATATCTGACGCAGATGGCCCAACAGTCCGGCGCTGTGACCCACGTCATCGCATTTGGCGCGGCCGCCGAGGATGCCGATCTGGCTGAAATCTCTGATCGCACACATGGCCAGTATGTTCCCGTCACCGACGACTTGCTGAACACCCTCGTCGCCCGGCACGAGGCCGCAGCTGAAGCCGCACAGTAGCCGCCCCGCTTTACGCACAGCCCGTTCGATTTTTCACTTCGATTCAACCAGTGCCGTGAATTCGTCCTCCGTCAGAATTCTTACGCCCAGTTCGCGGGCCTTTTCCAGCTTGCTGCCCGCGCTTTCGCCCGCGACGAGAAAATCCGTTTTCTTGCTGACGCTTCCCGATGCTTTGCCGCCGAGACTCTTGATGAGTGATTCGATGCCCTTGCGATCGTAGCGCGAGAGCGTGCCGGTGATAACGACGGTCTTTCCCGCCAAGGGCGAATCGGCCGCCACGGCGCGGCGGGCCTGTGTCATGTTCACGCCGGCGTCGCGTAGTGCGATCCAGGCGCGAGTGCCGGCATCGCTATTGAAGAAGGCGTGAATCGACTTGGCCAACTCAGGGCCGACGCCGTCCACCTCTTGCAGCGCATCTTCGGTCGCCTCGGCGATTTGCTGCATGTCGCCGAAGTGCTCGGCCAGCAGCTCGGCCGAAGATTCGCCGACGTGCCGAATGTTCATCGCGGCCAGCACACGGGCCAGCGGCTGCTTCTTGCTCTTTTCGATTCCGTCAATGATCTTGTCGGCCCGCTTTTCACCAAGCTTCATGAGGCTGGTTTTTGTTTCGCCATCCTTGGTGCGCTGCTGCTCGAATTGCAAATCCGTGAGCGCGTCGCGCCGCGACGGCAGCGTGTACACGTCGGCAAATGTATGGAGCCAGCCCTCGTCGACAAGCTTCTCGACGATGACGTCGCCAAGCGATTCGATGTCCATCTGGTCGCGTCCGCAGAAATACTTGAGCCGCTCCTTGATCTGCGCGTCGCATGTCGGGTTGATGCAGCGCAGGTATACGCCGCCCTCGTCTTTTTCCACATCGCCGCCGCACACCGGGCATTTGGATGGCGGCGCAATCGGCTTCGCGCCGGCCGGCCGCTTCTCCGGTACGACGCGAATGACTTGCGGAATGATCTCGCCGGCCTTTTCAACGACGACGGTGTCGCCGATGCGCACATCGAGCCGGGAAACCTGATCGAAATTATGCAGTGTCGCGTGCTTGACAGTTGTGCCGGACAGTTGAACCGGCTCCATGACGGCGCGCGGGGTGATGGTGCCGAGCTTGCCGACCTGAAAATCGACATTGACGATCCGACTCTCGGCCTGCTCGGCGGCATACTTGTAGGCAACGGCCCATCGCGGGAACCGGCTCGTGTAGCCGAGAATGTCGCGCTGGGCGATGCCGTTGACCTTGATCACCAGGCCATCGGTTTCATATTCAAGCGTGCGACGCTTCGAATCCCAATCGGCCACGAAGGCGATGACTTCGTCGATGGTCTTGAAAATGCGCTGGTGCGGACTTGTGGGCAGGCCGAAGCCTTTGATGGCGGCAAAGAAATCGGCGGCGAGCTTGAAAGACGCCCCGACAATCTCACCGTGGCCATGCGCCATGAATGCGAGGCCCCGGGCATCGGTTTCCGCTGGGTCAAGCGATTTCAGTGCCCCCGTGGTGGCATTGCGCGGGTTGGCAAACGGCTCTTCGCCCTCGGCCGCGCGCTTTTCGTTGAAGGCGTCGAACTTTTTTCGAGGCCAGTACACTTCGCCGCGCACCTCCAGAACGGCCGGCCAATCGCCGCCTGACAGTTTGAGCGGAATGTTCTTGATGGTTCGAAGATTCGCCGTGATGTCGTCGCCGACCTTGCCGTTGCCGCGCGTCGCCCCCAGCACGAGCCGGCCGCTTTCGTAGCGCAGCGTCGCGGAAACGCCGTCGATCTTCGGATCGACGATGTAGTCATACGGCTGCCCATCGAGTCCCTTGGCGACGCGGCCGTCGAAATCGCGCAGATCGCCTTCGTTGTAAGTGTTGTCGATCGACAGCATGGGCACGGCATGTTCCACCTGCCGGAAGCCCTCGGTCGGCCGTTCGCTGACGCGCTGCGTCGGGGAATCGTCCGTGACAAGTTCGGGGTGTGCCGCTTCGAGGTTCTTGAGTTCCTGAAAGAGCCGGTCATATTCGATGTCGGTGATGGTCGGCGCGGCGTCGTCGTAATATCGGCGGTCATGCTCGTTGATTTGATTGCGGAGATCCTGGATTGTTTTTCCGGCGTCAGGCATGTCGCTATTCCGATTATGCATCGCAGTGCTCTATGCCAATCGCGGCACATTTCGAGTACCGAATACTCGACCAGTTGACCGGTCTATTTTTTTCGCAAACCGGGCCGATTGCAACTCGCGGTTGTTTGCTCAGTTTTCCGAAGTCGGAGGTTGCCGGTGCCTCGATAACAGGGCTTCCCGTAGTGTTCTTGAAATTCTGAAATTGGTTCGCTGAAGTTTGGAAATCGCGTCCGCGAAATCGAGCATGCCGGCCTCCGCCGCCTCTTGAAGCGCGCCCAAAGTTCCCACCACCCGAATATCTCGACTTCGTGCCGCCGCACGCGCGTCACCGTCATCACACAGCAAAAGATCGGCCTCAAGCGATTTTGCGAGCGAAATGGCCTCGCGTTCTCCGTCGCCAAGATCGTTCAGAGTATCATCACTAACCCCGACGGGAGTTATTTTGAGCCAATCGGGTGGAGTTAGAATCATCGCGACCGCGGCCGGGGGACTTGAGGGACTCGATAATTCCTGTGCCACCGATTGGGGGATGATCACATCGCCATCGAGTCGCGGCAGCAAATCGAGGTGTTCGATCAGAATGAGATAGTTGATCGGCCCGGTGTCGGAAACGACTATCATTGCTATTGACGGCCCCTTAACTCGCGTAACGAGTTTTCGTCATCCCGCAAGTCATCCAGCGTGTAGTTCAAGGCCACGCCGCGTTCTGCAAGCCATGCGTCGGCCTCAAGGACGGCAATTCCGAGCGTGCGCGCCAGTCGCCCGATGCTGAGCTTTCCGCGACGATAGGCTTCAATCAGCAATGCCTCTTGGGCGGCATCGTCCAAATTGCCCAAATCGCGCCGAAGCTGCTCCTCAAGCCCGCTGTCCAATTGGAATGAAATCGCCATGAAACACCTTGATCAATTCTATCGTCGCAACGCAACGAATGCCATTGAATGTGGCTGGGAATTCGATCGCTCGAATTCGCGAATTGTCCTGCCAACTGGCCCTTTTTATTTGCCCGGCAGGTCGTCGACAACAAACAGCAGCCCATGCATTTCATCCGGACGACTGGGATCATCGCAGATTCCGTAGAGCAATTCCACGCCGGGAATGCCGGGGTTGCGCGGACGAATCGCCAGCCGATAGGCCATGGTCTCGGCCACCTCCGGCTTGTAATGGAGCTTTCGCTGAAGCCGGCCGTTTGCATCCAGCGTCACTTCCGGCGGGTCGTAAGACCGAAGCTCGCCGAAGGCGATCTGCTCGAAGTTCATAAGCTGCTCGTTGACGTGATCGGGCACGACTATGTATCGAACCTGAAGCTGGTCGAGCATGGTCCGGGCTTTGACGGGATCGCGCTCGGCGAAGAACTCCATCATGGCGACAATGCCGCCGATCGCACGGTGATACGGCGCGGCGACGACGGGCAAGCCGGTTTCGTAAAGCAGAGTGGGGCCTTCGCCTTCCTCGCAGAGAATGTTGTGCCGCACCGCGGGAAAGAGCGATTTGCTTTCCTGAAGGTTGATCGCCCGCGCGACGAAATCGGTGCGAATTTGATCCTGTCGAGGGCCGAGCGCTCGAAGCAGCGCTTGTGTTTCCGGTTTGGTCAGTTTCGGATCGGCCGTAGCTGCGGCGTTGGCACGGGCAAGCAGGGCAAGTCGCGGCCATGTCATGTACGGAATGGATGATGCACCGAGAATAATGAACACTATGGCCGCCTGCGCTCGCGGCGAGAGTTTGATGCGTGCCGAGGCTTTCGCTGCTCGGCCAATTGACTCAAATAAGCCGACTGCGATGACTGGCAGAACAAATGTGGCATAGTGATCGATCCAGCGCAGTTGAAGAATGGACAGCGCTGCGATCATCGCGGCCACAATGCCCAATAGCCATCGCAAAGTACTGGGAATTCGGACGGCCAATGCAAACAAAAGAGCTGCGATCAAAACAAGGTAGGGCGAATAACCTAGGTGTACGTGTAGAGGAGCGAGTGAAAAGTTGCCTTCGTTGGGGTTCGCGCCGCTTGACGATGCACTGGCGACCAGCGGCTGCAATTCGGCCACAAGCGAATGCCAGCGGGAGAGGTGTTCGTCATTCAATTCGCGAATCGCCCTGGAACCCGAATGATTGCAAGAACCAAAGTGCCAACAGTGATCAAAGCGAGAATTGTTGTTGCAAAACGACCTATGCCGGGATTGGATAGAGATTTCGCATTACGAAAAAACAAGAGCCACGCAATGGATGCGGCTGCTCCTGTCACGCAAAGATGCAAACCGCTCACGCGATCGATCATGGACGACAAGTAACCCGATGGCCCGTCATCGACACAGGCCATTGCGATCACCAATGTCGATGCAGTGGTCCAGGAAGCCAGATGGATAAGAGCAGTCGTACGCCTCTCAGCCTGACGTGAAACAGCGCGAGCCATCAGCACGATCATGACAATGACCGAAAAGAGCATGGCTTGAGCGGCCGTCCAGACGGCCAGGCCCATGAGTATGCCGCTCACAATCATGGAGAGTGTTCCTGCGGCGGCACGTTGTGACTTCTGAGCCCTGAATACTCCATTCGCGATCCACGCGGCCGATTGAACGAGCAGCACTTCAAGCAAGCAGTGATGATCGATATGGCCCAACTCAAAAACGCGTTGAAACGAAGGCGAAACGGCGGCGCGCCGCAAGCAACCGCGACGGGCCAATTCGACAATTGTCGCACCAATCCCATCAGGCAAAGAAGGTGGAACAATCCGAGTGCAAACGGCAAAATTGCAGCCGAAGTTTCGAATGCATTTGCGCCCCCCGCAATGCGCTTGATAAACCGGCCGGTATCAGCCACCAGGTAGTCCATGGGGGCCGTCCAATGAAGTTCGACGCCGACCGGCGCATTGATTTCCTCCATTGTTTTCCACGTAACCACATCCCCATGTGCGATCTTCGTGGCTCGATAGAGGCGGGTGTAATCGTCCGGATCCGGCAGATAAATTTGCGAACGAGCCGAGGAGAATTCTGAAACCACCGGCCGCCCGTCCGCATTTCGAATGCCGTCCGGCATTTGATGATATGACCAGACCGCCGGAACGCGCGGGGCGGCAACGACCGTGGCAAGCACAAGAACAACAAGAATGCCGAGCAGCGGCCCAAGAAAATCAAGGCGCGAGCGCGCGGCAGGCGGTGCCTTTGATGGTGCGGAATCGGCCATGCGCCCATTGTATCGGGGTGCATCAACTTGGGTGAAATGGAAATCCCGTCATCGCGCCATGGCGGCGATCAAACGCGCCGCAAACTACTCCGACAGGAGTTTCTCGATTCCCGCCCGGAGATCAAGATAGTCCTGATTCTGGCGGGCATGTTCCGGCTTGTCGCTTGGAAAAAAGTCGGGCCCCGGATGAACGAAGCGAATGCGCCCTTTCTTATCGAGCAGGAAGCTGGCGCTGGTGAATTCGCGCGCCGGGCCCTTCTTCGCGGTGCCGGATTCGAGCCAGATTTTTTCGAGATAAGCCCAGTCCGCATCGAGGGTGCAGGGAAAAGAGGCTTCAAGCCGCCGGATCGCCCGGCGGAATTCATCATCGGGCACATCGCGCGGCTTTGGCTTGGGATGATAAATGCCGACAACCAGGAGTCCCCTGTCGGCATAGTCCGTGTGGATGCGATTGAGTGCCGGTGATGTGGCACGACAATATGGACAGTCGCTCATGAGAAACCGAATGAGCCGGACCTTGCCCTGCGGGTCCGGCGGCAGGTTGTCCGGCGTGTTGGCCCATGTCTTTTGTGTGAGCTGCGGGGCGCGAGTGTCGATCAATTCGCGGCCGTCGCGGCTTTGAGGCATGACGCGGGTGCTGCCCGGCAACGCCATGTCCGGCGATTCAATCAGCAGCTTTCGCACGGCAAAGTCGATCTCGTCCATCGAATATTCGCCAAGCCGGCGAACGCGCCCGGCGCGATCAATCAGGGCATAATGTGGCAGCGACCGTCCTTTGTACGTGTGAAGTGTCATGACACCGCCTTCATCCAGAGCCACCCGAAAGTGAATCCGCTGGTCGCTGACAAATTGGCGAATGTCGGCCGGCTGTTGATGTTCGTCGTCTCCAAGCACCGAGGCGATGCCGATAAACTCGAAATCGTTCTTGCGGTTGCGCTCGTAGAGGCTGTTCATCGCGCCAATGATGTGCTTTGCTTCGGGGTCGATCGATTCGAAGAAAAAGAGCAGCAGAACCTTGCCCTGCAACGTGCTCCCCGGCGGCATGGATCCTTGCAGCCATTCATGAACACTGAGACGGGGCGGCGTCTGGCCGAGAAGATCGAGGCGGTCGAGCGCCCGTTTGGCGGCCGCTTTGATATCGCGATCCCTCTTGGCTGCCCGATCCCTCGCTGCTTGAAAGTAAACCGTGGCGCGGGGGAAGTTGTCTTCCGCCATCAGATTGGTTGCGATCGCGAGGCAGTCGTGGGCGTCGAGCGTATCGGCCGGCTGTGACGTGGAGCGCTGGGTGGTCACGGGCTCTTGGGCGTATTGAATGCCGGGAGAGCCGCAGGCGAGAACCACTGCGAGCATGGGCAGTATGGCTTGGATCTTTAATTGTTGGGTCATGAAGGAATCGTCCATCGCGGTTTGCAATTACTGGTACTGGTACAGATTGATGAGGCTCCACAGCCGGGGGCGGCCGTGCCACATCAAACTGTACCAGTATCCAATTTCTGTATCGGTCGCATCAAGCACTTCTTATTCTATTCGCCGGTGTCTCTGAAGCGACGTTTGGCGCCGGTTTTATCCGCAAATTGGTGCTACAATGGCGAAATGAGGGAGCCGGCCAAACATGATGCACCTTGCGTGCGGCTGATGCGCGAGATTCGATTCTCAATTGATCGAGATTGGGCGCTCGCCGCACGGGGGGAGGATGGGTTCGCCGGGCGCACCCAATTTCGAATTCATGGGGCGGGTGGCCCTCCGCAGTGGGAATTGCGCCCTATCTGGTGCTGCGGGTCACGGTGTCGGGCGTGCCGGAACCGGCGACAGGCTATCTCATCAACATTGTCGAGCTGGACAAGCTGCTGCGCAATCAAGCCATTCCGTTGACGGCCACCCTGCTCTCGCGGGTGGGCGTGAAGCTGACCGGCGAGCAGTTGGTTCGCGGCATCTGGGAAGGCGTCGTTCACGGCGTACCGGAAAGATGCGAGCTGGAAAAGTTGCAATTGTGGACAACGCCGTTTCTGTCGTATGCAGTGATGTCGAAGGAGCCCGGCATGGTGGAACTGACACAGTGTTTTGAATTCTCGGCCTCGCATCGCCTGCATGTGCCGTCCATGAGCGATGCGGAAAACAAGACATGTTTCGGCAAGTGCAACAATCCGAATGGCCACGGCCACAATTATCAGGTCGAGGTGACCATTGGGCGGCAGACCATGGGAGATGATGGAACGGTGCTTCTGCCGCCCGAATTCGAGGAAGTGGTTCGTCGCGAAGTTATCGACCGGCTGGATCACAAGCACCTGAATGCGGATGTGAGGGAGTTTCAGTCGGTGAATCCATCAGTGGAGAACATTGCCAAGACAATATGGGGGTATCTCCACGGGAAGCTCGGCGCCGCTCAAATAAAAGAGTTCGCGTCTGGGAGACGGCGAAGACGTACGCTGAATACTGCGAGTAGGCGAACATTTGAATGCGTGAATAGGCTTGATAACGGGCGTGTCTTTGCAGGGCGCTGGTCTTATTTCACTTCTGCTGGTTCAGTATCGGCGCTTTCAAGACCGACTTCGTCGCCGATCGCATCGGAAGATGGCGAATCGCTCGTCACGTCGGTTTCGACGGCCTCGTTGACGGTTTCGACGGCGGCGACGACACCGGATTCGACAATGGGTTCAGGCTCGGGTCCGAACGCAAGTTCGGAAATGACGGACATTCTGGCTTTCGCATGATGTTGAATGGGCTTGATGCTGAGTTTCTCAATCCAGGCGGTTGCGTGTCTTTTGAAAGTTTCGCGGCTGAAGAAAACGACAGTCGGGTGGTTGAGATGAGACGAGCGGGCCAGGGCCCGCAGAAGAAAGCGGTCAGAGAATTTCATCCCCATTTTCTTGAGAACCGTATCGAACAGTCGCATCGGGTGTGCGGGGGAGCCGTGTCCCTTCTTGTAGCGGGCGATGAGGTTTCGAACCAGAAGAATCAGCAAAACAAACGAAATCGGAATGAGGATCGTCAGAAACACACCCGTGAGATCGGCGGGATTGGTCGGGCGATCATTGAATCCACCGCGAATCTTCTGAAGCTTTTCCGCGACCCGGGACTGGGCAAGCATGTTGGCAAGGGTGATCACGCCGTCACCTCCTGCCTTGGCAGGGCGCCTGCCTCTTCCGGCTTGGAATTTAACTGCGCCGGATCGCGCTGAAGTCTGCCGGCCACGTGCATGGCGATGCGGGCGATGCGCGGGTCGGGATCGTTTTGAGCAATTTTCAGAACGCGCGGGGCGATGGTGGCGAGCCTGAGTTGATCGACGATCCAGAGTGCGGCGCAGCGGTGGTCGGACCGGGGATCGCTCATCATTTGGATCAATGCGGCCGCGGAGGCGGGCACGCGCATCTTGAGCAGGCAGCGCACGGCGGCCGCGCGAACATCCGCATTGTCGCTGTCAATCTTCGGCAGAACGAGCTCGTCGCGCCGTTTCGATCCCATTGCGTCCAGTGCGTTGATAGCGGCGGCCTGAACGGAATCGATCGCGTCGCCGAGCCCGCGTTCAAGTATGCGGCGGCTGGTTTCTCCGCCGAGCTGACCGAGCGCTGACATGGCTTCCGCGCGGATTTCCGGCGTTCGGTCATTGGCCGACGCAAAAATATCTCTTTCGAATTGACGGGCGATGTTGAGGGTCAGGGCGAGCCGAATTGCGCGGAATCGATCGGCGGCGTTTTGCGAGAGCAGCTTGCTCTGAAGTTGATTTGAGAACCCGCTGATGTACTTGAGTGCGTAATGTCCCGTTGAGCGGGCCAGGGCCGGCTGGATGTGCTCAAAGTTCTGCCAGAATTCCTCAAAGTCCTCTTTTAGATTGGAGCGCTCGAGCAGTGCGACCCATTCGTCGGGTCTGCCGCGCGTCTCGGGCCGCTTTTGCACCTGCCGACCGAGGCGGGACCGGCGCTGAAGTTCCATCTGTGCAATCCGGCCGAGGCTCGGATTTTCGTGCCCCGCGATGCTTTCGAGGGCCACCGTGCTGGCGGGTGTGTCGAGTTCGACAAGTGCCCACACTGCGGCACGATTGGCAGCGGGATTGTCGACGATGAGACAATTGAGCAGCAGGGCGACTTTTTGGCCGGCGGGAAGTCCGAGCGAAAGCAGCCAGCCCGGCATCATCGTCGCAACATCGGGCGGCAGATTGAACGCGGCTTCGAAGCCGTCGTCGAGCCAGTCGATGCTGCGAATATAGACCAGGTTCTTGCGGATGCTGGGATCGCGGGTCATCCAATGGGAGCGGATAAATTCGGCGAAAAACGCCCGGTCGCGACAGGCTGAAATCTTCGGCACCAGCCGGCGGCGCATCTCGGGATGACACATGGCGATATAGAGAAACGGCACGAATCGTGGCTCGCAATCGCCCGAGAGAATGTCGAACATGGCATGGGTGAGCTTGCCGCGCTTGAGCGTGGCCTGATCAAACAAGCTGGATTCGAGATCAGAAGCGAGCAGCATCGCGGCCTCGACCACTTCAGGCCTGTGGTGGCTTTCGTAATGCTCGAGGGCTTCTCGCAGCGCCGTGACCAGGTATTTGTGCTCCTCGGCCAGAACGCGAAGCGCCTCCGTCACCACGAGCAGGATGTCGGGATTGTGGCACAGCGTGTCACGAAGCGACTCGATGGTCTCGGCGCGGGCGGCGATATGCTTTTGGGTCATCTCAAGAATCGCTTCAGCCGCCTCAGCCCGGATTTTCTGGGAGCCGTCGTGAATGGCATGCGTGGCGAGATACGCAAGGCGGGGGTTGGAGCTACGGCGCACAATTGCGAGTGTATTTTGCCGCGTTTGGGCGTTGCTGCTGCACACGCAGGCCCGAAGCGAGCTGAACATGCGGGCCGCATGTGCGACAACCTGCGTTTGAGCGTGCGGCGTCAATTTGTAATAGAGCGGAGGCAGTCCCTGAAGGCCCGCGTCATTGTTGCGATGGATGAGCGTGCGGACGATTTCGACCTGTGTTTCAGGCGCAACTTCGAGAAGCCCCGCAAGCAGGGCCTCGTCAGCGGCCTCGCCCGGGATTTCGGCCAGGGCGTCAAATACTTTTGGCGCTGAATCAATCGTTTTCTCCGCAGAACTTCGGGATTCGCCGCATCCGCAAAATCGACCATTCCCCGGGAGTCGTTAGTTATCCGTCCCGCGCCGATGGCCTCAAATGGCGGGGCGCAAGGTGAAATGTGCAATACGTCGCACGCCGGCGGGAGGAAATCCTTGAGAGTTTGCCAAATGTGCTCGGTTATCGGGCGAGTCGGCTGGGTATCGATCGAATTGAGGAGAGTGAACTGAAAACCCGCGATTTGGGCAGGTGCGTTGAAAGCAGGATGGAGTCGGGCCGGGTTTTGCGAAAGCGAGGCGGGAGAATCAGGCTTCGGATTCGCGCTGGGTGTCAACGATCGCTGCATCGCGGGCGATGTTCATGAGCGCGGCATGGGAGCCGGGCTGCGCGGCCGCGTCCGTCGGCGTGCGCCGAACGTAACTGCCGTCGGCACACAAGTCCCAGGCAAGGCGCTGATCCGAAAGGCTGACCTGAAGTATCTGCCAGAGCCGCTGGCGGCACGACAGGTCTTCGATGGGTGCCACGATCTCGACACGCCTGTTCAGGTTCCGGTACATCCAGTCCGCCGATCCAATGAAGAACCGGCCGTCAATCTCCTGCTCCGCCCCCGAGCGAAAGTAGAAAATGCGCGAATGTTCCAGAAAGCGGCCGATGATGGAGCTGACCTGAATGTTCTCACTGAGACCCGGAATGCCGGGACGTAGGGTGCAGAATCCCCGGATGAGCAATTTGATGGGAACGCCGGCCTGCGATGCGCGGTACAGCGCGCGGATGATCCGGCGATCCTCGAGCTGGTTCATTTTTGCAATGATGCCGGCGGGAAGCCCCATATTCAGATTGGCGATTTCACGATCGATCATTTCGATGAAACGCGGCGCAAGATTGACCGGACCCACCAGAATGTGCTTGTAATTTCCCTTCAGCGATCGGCCGGTGAGGTAATGAAACAGCTCAACCACTTCTTCGGTGATGTGCGGGCGACAGGTAAAGAGGCCGATGTCGGTGTAGAGGCGAGCGGTCTGAATGTTGTAATTACCCGTGCCGATATGCACATAGCTGCGAAGCCGTTCGCCCTCCTGCCGCACGACCAGTGCCAGCTTCGTGTGCGTCTTCAGGCCGACGATGCCGTAGGCGACATGAACGCCCGCCCGTTCAAGTTGATGGGCCCAGAATATGTTCCGTTGCTCGTCGAAGCGCGCCATCAACTCAACGAGGCACACCACCTGCTTCCCTTCCTCGGCGGCGTGTATCAGGCTGTCCATGAGCGAACGGCTGTCGCCGATGCGATAAAGCGTAATCTTCAGCGCCAAAACCTTCGGATCGGCCGCAGCCCCGCGAATGAATCGCTCAACGCTGTCGCCAAAGCTTTCGTAGGGATGATGCACAACCAGGTCGCCGTTGCGAATGACGCCGAAAATGTCGGCCTGATCGTCCGAAAGGCGCGGCGGAATCGTCGGCGTCCACGCCGGATACTTGCAGCCGGTCAGATCGAGATCATACATCGCGCCGATGGTGGTGAATTCCAGGCCGGCCGGCAGTTCGTAGACATCCTGCTCGGTGAGTTCCAATTCGCGCATGAGAAACTGAAGTGTCCATGGGTCGGCACTTGGATCGTGGCCGAGGCGCACGATCTTTTCGAATCGGCGCTCGCGCAATTCCTGTTCGACCAGTTCGAGCAGATCCTCGGCATCCTCCTCATCGCGCTCAACATCGGCGTTTCGCGTGACGCGAAACGGCGTGACGCTGAGCACCTGCATTCCGGGAAAGAGCGACCCCAGATTGTGCCGAATCACTTCGACAAGGCTGACAAAACGATGGGCTGACTTGTTTTCCGGAAGGTCGAGCCTGAGCCAGCTTGCGATGACGTTCGGCACCTTGACGCGCGCGAAAAGCCGCTCTTCCTGCTTGGGATGATATAATTTCACCCCCAGCGACAGCGACAGATTGGACAAGAATGGGAACGGATGCCCCGGATCGACGGCCATCGGCGTGAGGACCGGAAAGACATTGTTGCGAAAGTAGCCTTGTGCAAATTCACGCTCGGACTCGGTGAGATCGCGCCATTTCAAAAGATACGCGCCATGCTGAGCCAGCGACGGCTTGATGTCATCCTGAATGCTCTTGGCCTGCATTTCCAGCATCGGAAGCACGGCGGCGCGGATATCAGCCAACTGCTGCACGGGCGTCCGGCCGTCGAATGAAAGGGCGCTGACATTCGCCGAGACCTGCCGCTTGAGGCCGCCCACCCGCTTCATGAAGAATTCATCGAGATTGGTCGTGAAAATCTGGTGGAATTTCACGCGCTCCAGCAATGGCACATCCAGATCCATCGCCTGCTGCAGAACGCGCAGGTTGAAGTTAAGCCAGCCGAGCTCGCGATTGAAATAGCGCGACGGGCCGCTTTCAGCTTCGATCGATTCGACTTCGATGGGAGGGGTGACGAGATCCATGGGACGTTAACAGTCTTCCAAAAGGGTATTCATCCTCGCGACCGGCATCACATGTGCAACCGCACCAGTATGGTAGCACGATTAAAATGGCGGCGGTAGCAAACTGAAATCGAAATAAGGACTGCCGCAGCGATCTAATTCTCGTCGGAATCGGAAACGAAGGGTGAATCGTCCTCCGCGCGATGGACCGTAAGTGTTGCGTTAAACTCGCGTTTGAAGAGGTTCTCGTGCCGGCGGGTTGTGTAGAGTTCCAATTCCGCGTCGTGCGCCGTCCACACGTCAATAATGACATGTTCCGCCTCGATGCGGCATTTCAGGTTCTTTACGACCGAATAATGGGTGCGGTCGAGGGCATTGGCCAGTCGCAGCAGCACCGCCAGTTTCTTGACCGGTTTGCGATGCGCCAGCTCCAGTTGCTGATAGCTGTAGTGCAACTTTTTCGGGCGATCCTTCCGATGATAGCGGGCGATGTTGGCGATGATCTCTATTTCCTGATCGGCGAAACCTTTGAGTTCGCCGTTGCGTATCAGGTAGTAACTGTGCTTGTGGTGGCCCCTCTGGCTGATCATGTATCCGACATCGTGCAGCAGCGCCGCATAGGAAAGCAGTTCCTTGTATCGGCCGTCGAGTTGATGTAGGGGCTGAAGCATGTCGAAGAGATGCAGCGCCAGGCGCGAGACCTGCTCGGCGTGTTCGCGGCGAAAATTACATCGCTCGGCCAGTTGGATCACGCTGCGCATGCGCGGGTTCGGCCATGTCGCGCGGGCCTGTAGCTTGCGTCGATGGCTGCCGATGTAGTCGACAATGACGCCCTCGCGCAGCGCGAAATCGCAATACTCAATCTCCGAAATCCGCAGGATCTTCATGACCAGATGCAGCAGTGTGGCCGCCGGGAGGCAAGCATCGACGCGCCGGGCATCCATTCCGGCAATCTCCAGCCGCCGCGAACGGTTCATGCCCGTCAATCGGGCGATGAGCGATTTCAATTCATCGTGCGTGAATCTCAGTTTGGAGGTCTCATCATCATAGGCCTCGCCGCGCAGGCTGCCGCAGATGATGGCGATGCTCTTGATGGCGCCGGAACTGCCGATGCAGCGCGGCGGCGCCTTGAGAGATTTAGCATAGCCGAATGCCGATGATGAATTCAACACTTCCGCCGCCGATATCGATGATGAGGTTGTCGGCGCGGCCGAGGTCCATCGCGTGACGCACGCCGAGATAAATAAGCCGGGCCTCTTCCTCGCTGGTGATCACGCGGAGATCGAGTCCGATTTCACGGCTGACCCGGTCGACGAATTCTCCGCCGTTGTATGCCTCGCGGACGGCACTCGTGGCGACGGCCTTGATCTTGGAAACGCCCTTTAGCTCGGCCATTTTGACGAATCGCTTGAGCGTGTCGATGCCGCTTTCCATGGCATCCGTCGTCAGGTGATGCTCCTGAAATCCGCCCTTGCCCAGCTGCACCATGTCTTTGTCGGCGCCGAGCACCTTGAAATCGCCCTTGGCCGAGACCTCCGCCATAACAAGGTGAATGCTGTTGGTTCCGACATCAATGGCGCCGAATTTCATCGGCTCCGTGTCGCGATTTGAATGTACGGGGTTCGTCGCCGACGAACCAAGAGCGGGCGCATCCGCTTCAGAATCTTCCCCGAACGAATCCCCCCTGCCTGCCGGCGCATTGTCGGATTGATCCTCGGCGAGGGTGATTGCGTCAGAGCTTGAATTGAAGTCACCCATGCGAAAATTCCGGCTGATGGATGGATTACACCCTTTCAAGGGTGAGTCTGGAATCCGCGACAATCTCCTGCGACGCGGTCGCTTGCCTCGATTCTAAGCGACCCAGCACCTGCAACTCAATTATTTTGCGCAGGCGCGTCCATGTCTGCATGATTCCATCCAATTCGCCGTTCATAGCGCGGGCACGTTGGGCCGCGTATTCCAGGACCGATGCGGACCATTCCGGGCCGGCCGCAAGGGTGAGCTCGTCACGCGCGATCGCGCTGAGCAGGCGCGCCGCAGTGAAGTGGTCATTCCATTGGCCCAAGGCGTCCTGCATCGCGGTGCAATTGCGGATGAGATCTTCGCGGTCGGCGCCATCGAGGCGAACCATCAGCTCCGTGGAATAACGAAATGCCTTCAGTCGGATGCGGGTCTTATGGAGGCCGGGACCCAGCTCGCGTGCGGGCGGCCGATCCAGGAGCGCCTCGGCCTTTCGCTCCCAAAGCCGGCGCGCGGTCAGAAGCAGCCGGCTGCGATCACGCTTCGTGTCGAGCCTGGATACATGCTGGCATAGGTCGGACAACGCCTGTCGAACCCGTTTGACGCGAATCGAGTGAAGGGCCTGCCGGGCGGCGAGCAGTTCGTTCTCGCGTTGTATGGCCAGTATGCCGACGAGCTTCATGTGGTCCGTCGGACGCTTGATCGCTCCCGCCTCATGAACGGAAAGCGCCAAACGCAGCACGTCGATATCGCGAACAACGCGCAACGAATCCCGAATTCCCCGTAGCGCATCGCAGTGCGACCGGCACTTCCTGAGTCCAAATGCCTTGCGAATGAGTGCGAGCGGTTCGCTGAGCCGCCTCGACGAAACGCGCAATTCATGCACGCTATCAACGTCACGCGAAGTCATGGTGCGAACGAGGGCGGACTCCATGCGATCGATATGCTTTGTTGCGAATTTTATGAGGCCATCCGTTGGCGACATGTTCACGTCTCCCGCAATGTCGGCGAAGACAGCGACGAAGGCGGTACCCAATGAAATGAATTCATTTGCCTACGTCGATCATACTTGAGATTGCGAAATGGATGAATCACAATGTTCTGTTTTTTTGAGGGAAACACGCGATGATTCGCAGGCGCATAAGCTTCGGTCTCATCGCAATTAGCGAGTCGGCCTGTGAGATTCCGCGCAATGGCTATTGAATCTTAACAGTTTAGGCAAGGGTATGTTTGGCGGAGCCCCCATGTTTTCGAGGTTACCGGTTCGCCAGCATGCGAAGCACCTGAGGCTGCAACACCCACTGCAAGATTGCACAGCCGCCGGCAATTTCAATGCAGCAGACCGCCCCCTTCTTAAGAAGGATGGCCGACTGCGACTTTTCGAAGAGTATTGCGCCGGCCAGTTCGGAAAGGTCCGGCTCGTGTCCGACCAGTGCCAGTGAGTTGACATGCTGAGCCGTTTCGATCATGGCCGTCAACGCCATCGCGTCGCCGCCGGGCGCGAGAATGTCAACGGTTTGAATCCGCGATGTGCCTTCGGCTTCTTCGTTACATATGCGGCTCGATTTCTTAAGCGTTTCCAAGATCTCGGCGGTTTGCCGGGCGCGCCGTAGCGGACTGGTCCAGATGGCGTCGAGTGTCACGCCAATTGCATCCAGTCCGCGCACACCCTGGGCCATTCTCCCGATTCCCTTTTCCGTAAGCGGGCGGTCATGATCGTCGATGCCGTTCGTGCCGCGCTCGACTGCGATGGCATGACGCACAAGGTAAATCAGCATGGCAAAGCCCCTTTCGATGGGTGCATGCGGTACTGCGCGTTGCAAGGAAAGAAGTAATTCGGTAACAAGAAGAAGGCGGGTCAGAAGTCCGGCTGATAATTCCATCGCCACCACGGCTCATTGACCGGATCGCTCGAGGAAAGAACGTGGCCGCCGACGAAGGCAACATTGAGCTTGTTGCGGTGACGCTTTGAGGGAAACCATCTGGAGCCGTTTTCATAGGCATCCACGAACTTGTCGTTGGTGATGGCGGGGGCGGAATAGAAGGGCAGTTGCTCCGAATCCGTGGCCGCCGCCCCATCCACGTCGAAGAGCAACGGAACATCTGGGAATCCGAGAATATGCGGCCCCAGCCGTGCGTTTTGCAGATACAGCCCGCCGTCGACTTCCTGCGTGCGCTTGTGAAGCCGCATGTTAAAACCGATGCTGACGTTTCGTTGCGGACCGATGCCGCCGCTGCTGCACGGAAATCCGGCACGCCGCTCCAGCCGGGAAGCGCTGGCGCTCGGACACATCATGGCTGTCGAGGTGCCGTCCAATGGAACGCGCTCGGGTTCGCCGCTGCCCCAGAATTCGGCAATTTTGTAGATCGATTCTTGAAAGTCCTCGATGAAGAATCGCTGGTTTCCAAGCGCGTCACTGTCGCCGTGAACCGGGTTGGAGCCGTCGGCAAACGGCGTAAACTCAAAGGCGACACCGCGCAGATTGGCTTTGCAATTGAGATCGCGGGCCGCTTGTCGCCCGGCGAACGCCGGCAGTAGGATGGACAGCAACAGCGCAATGATCGCCATGACGATCAACAATTCGATCAGCGTGAACGCCCGTCTCTCTTTCGCGAATTGTGAGTCAATCCTTGGGTGCATTTCAATGACTTCTTCAAACGCTTCGATTTGAAAATATAGGTGCCATTTTAACGTGCCGAAGGGCCCTTGTCATTCATTTTCTGGATTGTCCATGCTAGGGACATTTCCTAGCATTACACGGCCGAATTCTGAAATCAGACGAAAAACAGGCCTTAGCCGCCTCAGTTTCATCAATGCTGTGCAATTACACACAATTTATCACGGCGGCATGTGAGTCAACAGTTCAACAAATCCCTGTATATCGCCCGAGTCAAAAAAACCATCGCCATTGAAATCGCCTCGAACGAGCGGGATTTCACCATTGTGTTTCGCTTCGTAATGTCGGGATCCAATAGACCAAGGACGAAATCGGCCACGTCCTCGAAGTCAACCATGTTGCTTATGTCCATGTCGCCAAGAATGGGACCGATCGGAAGGTCGTCTGAATCGATGACGCCGTCATAATTCACGTCATAGAGCATGAAGTATCTCGAAAACCCATTACAGGCCACGATGCCGTTCACCGTTGCGTCGTTATCGTAACTGGGATCTCCGTCGCGCGCGGCGACATAGCCGGAAAGGAGTGTCTCATCGGCGGCATCGACCAGGCCGTCGCCGTCAAAGTCGCCGGGAACGACATTGGGCCAGATGTCGGTCCAGATAAATCGGTCGCTTCCGGATTGTTGAACCGAATAGGCCGTTCCGAGAAGGCAGGTGATGCGCCACTGCGTCGGATCCAGATAATTTGCAACCACGTGGCTCGACCAGCCGGCAATCAACTGGAATTCGGGCTGGGCCATGTCCCAGGGGCTCGCGTTGATGGCGCTCCATCGTAAATCTGTTAGCGCCTCGGTGATGGAGTTTTGATTGTCTTCGCAGCCGTCATCGGATTGCGGCGGATTATTTTGCATCTGGCCGCTGGCGGTGTTGTTCAGGGGATAAACCAGCGAGATTGTTGTCGTATCCGATGCAATGTCATGGACGAATTGAAGTTTGACTTCCGGCTTGTAACGACCGGGTCGGTCGACGCATTGAAACGCATAGTCCTCGAAGCCGTGCGCCCGATGAAAAAAATCACCCTTGAGCACCCATCGCTCGCCGGGCTCAAACACCCCCGGGTTGCCGGTCGATGATTCCACTTTGCCATTGATGTAGTCTATTTCCTCGGCCCGCAGTACAAGATGAAATTCCTCCCCGCTGCGATCGAAGAATGGCGCTGTTTGCACATTGTGATCATTGCACCAGCGATCGAATGCCACGCGATTCGCGAACTCAGCGCCGCCCGGCAGTCCCCCAAATCGGCCGACCTGGCCCGAGGTAGCGATTTCCGGGATACTCCAATTCGCCGCCCGTGTTTTCATCAGCGTCCATGTCGAACTCGACATAGCCAAACACCGGATTCGGCCCATACCGCAGCGGATCGTACTCAGGAAAGTCGTCATCCCACGCCACCGGCCCTGGAGGATTGATCAGGCCGTCGAAAACAAGGTCGAAGCGCAGGAAAATCGCGTTGTCATTCCACTGCCCCACAAAGAGATCGCCGGCCGGCTGGTTGGGTTGGAAACCACCAAGCCGAATCTCGATTAAGTCCGGCAATCGTTGAATCTGCGGATCGATCGGCCCGTCATTTGACCAGTCCGTCCGTCGAATCATCGCGTCCCCAATGGGATCGCTGATATACATTGGCCCGGCGGCGAATAGTGCGCTCGCAGAAGCCAGTGCCATCATTGCGACGAGCCAAACCGGTATCAATTTCTTTTGCTCATTCCTCATGGCGTATCGACGGCACAAATGTCGCCGCCTTTCCAAACCCCGTGTCATGTGGCCTTTTCGAGATTCTTGTTCAGTCGATAGCGCAGCGCCTCGCGGGTAATTCCAAGGATGCGCGCCGCCCGCGAGAGATTCTGCCCCGTATACTCGAATGCCGCGATCAGAATCGACTGCTCGACGTCTTCGAGGGCGGGAGAGCCGTTCTCGAAGTCCATGTTGATAACCCGTCCGCCGGGTAAACAGATTTGCAGGTCGCCCCCCACGGCCTCGCGCGGCAGGGGCAAATCGCCGGCGTCGATCACATGACCGTCGATCTGCAGGATGCAGCTTTCCAACAGATGGCTCAGTTCTCGGATGTTGCCCCTCCAGGGATGTTGCTTCATTGCGGCGATCGCGGCGTCGGTGAAGCGTTTCGTCGGCATGCCAAAGCGCTGGCAGTGCATATTTGAAAAATGTGCGAGAAGAAGCGGCACGTCATCCGCCCGCTCCCGAAGCGGCGGAATGTCGATCAGCACGACGCGAAGCCGGTGATACAAATCCCGGCGGAATTCATCGGCGTCGACCGCCGCCTGCAGATTCTTGTTGGTCGCAGCGACGATATGCACATTGATCGGCCGCGATTCCGTGGCGCCCACCGGTCGAATCTCGCGGCTTTCGATGGCATGCAGCAATTTGGCCTGCATCTCAAGATTCATGTGCCCGATCTCGTCGAGGAAGATCGTGCCGCCCTCGGCGACTTCAAACAACCCCCGCTTGGCCTGGGATGCGCTGGTGAATGCGCCGCGAAGATGCCCGAAGAGTTCCGACTCGACCAGTGTCACCGGCAGTGCCGTGCAATTGACATGAATGAACGGCTTGGCGGCACGCGGGCCATCGTAGTGAATCGCGCGGGCGACCATGTCCTTGCCGCAGCCCGTCTCGCCGGTGATCAGCACGGTCGGCGGATCGGCCAGCGCCAGCGCCTTGCTGCGAGTCAGCCGCTGCACGGTCTCCTTCAATGTGCGAATCGCGGCCGAGTTGCCGATAATGCGGTCGAGCCCGCTCGAACTTTCCTCCTGCCTGCGCAGAAACGACAGGTTGTCGCTCATTCGCTGCTGATGCACCGCTCGTTCGACAACGAGTTGCAATTCCTCCATGTCGACGGGCTTGGTCAGGTATTCGCTGGCCCCGGCCTTCATGGCCTCGACCGCGATGCGCTCGTTACCGTGGGCTGTCACGACGATGACACTTGATCCCGGCGCTTCGGACTTCAGCCGCGGCAACAGATCGAGCCCGTCGCCGTCGGGCAGCCGAAGATCCAGCACAATCACATCCGGCTGAAAGGCGGCCGCCTGCGCAAGGCCGTCCTTGCAGGTGTGGGCGACCGCGACCTCTCGCCCGTGCGCCCGAAGCTTGTCGCGCACGTTCTTCGCCAGCACTGTTTCGTCTTCCACAATCAGTACGCGAGCCATGAGTCATCTCCCGCAAAAACCGGGAACCGCATGCGGCTCCCACCTTCTCACTCTGTATCCCGGCGGCCCGGCGAGGTCGGCCGCCACCTGTGTTTTTCTCATCAAACGGCGGCTTCTTCGGTGCGGCGGCGCTTGGCATGGCCGCGTGCAATCTGAAGGGCCGGAAGCAGTATTTCAAACTTCGCCCCGCCCGTTCGCCCTTCGCGAACGTGCACGTCCCCGTTGTGCAGTCGCGCGACGCGCTTCACCGTGGCAAGTCCGATGCCCGTTCCGCTGGGCTTCGTCGTAAAAAACAGATCGAACACGCGGCCGCGGATGTTCTCGGGCACGCCGGTCCCGCAATCCTCCACCACCACCAGCGCCAGGCCGTCAGTGCCGGCAGCGCGACATTGCACATACACCGCATCGCCGGGTTTCGATTGTTCCATTGCATTCGAGACGAGTTCGATGACGATCTGCTCAAGATAGCGCCGGTCGCCCATGACCCGAATTTCGCATTCATCGATCTCTTCGACCAGCCGAATGCCGCGCTTCGTCAATTCCGGTTTCAGTTCGCGAGCCGCCAGTCGCACGATGTCAGTCAGGCTGCTGTTCTCAAAGGAATTCTGATTCGACTTGGCCATGTTCAACAGGCCCGTGACCCGGTCGCCGAGCCGACGGCCTTCGGTCAAAATGTCGCGAATGCGCCCGGACGAATCGTCATCCATTTTCCCGAGTTCCAGGGCGAGCTGCGCGGAGCTCCGAATGGCCGCGAGCGGATTGCGAATGCCATGGGCCACGCTCGAACAGAGTTCGCCGATCGCCGCCAAACGCTCGCGACGTTCTTCCTGAACGCGCCGCCGCTCTTCCGCCAGCGCCTTGTCCGCCAGATGCAGTCGTCGGCCGAATGCGAGCACGCCGACAAGAATTAGAATGACCAGGGCTATGACATATTGCTCGCTTGTAAATCGCGTTTCGAGATCGGCATTGTGCTTGTCGAGCAGTTCCGTCTGGTAGCCGACATTTTGCTGGGCCAGGCTTCCGAGTGTCGCGAGCGCCTGATGCTGAAGGCTGTCCATCTTCGACATCGTTTCGCCGGCCGTCAGCAAGACCGATTCTCGATCCTCATTCGGCAGCGTCGATGCAGCGAGCGGCTTGTATACTTCGAACAAGTGTTCGGCCTGAAATTCCATGTCACGAACTTTTTTGCGCAGGTCGTCCACGCGCTTCATCCACAGTCGATAAGCATCCTCATTGCCCCGGCTCATGACACGATCGAGCCCTTCAAGCGAAGCGCGCATGTTCGCTTTGGCGATCTTGTACCGTCGGCTTAGAAGATCGAATTCGTCCTGGCCTTGGGCGCTGAAAAGGTCGTTGCCCGGCGAATTCAATTGGGCGATGCACTGCTGTGCGCTTTGGACCTGTTTCGCTTGTTCCTTTAAGTCCTGCGCCGCGTCGATAAGCCCCACGGTGCTGTCGAGCGTCGATTTGTGCATTTGCAGGCTGAGCATGATCACCAGTACGTCGAAGATCGCGAGAAAAAAGTAAAAGTGGTACCAGCGGATTCGAGACACGGGTCAGCCCTCAATAGAGTGCCTGTATGTGTGCAAACGGTCACACTGTGTGTTCTTGCACACAGTCGGAGTGTGCATAATCACACATTCTAACCGGTCTCGGTCGGCTTCCCTCTGCATTTATCCAGTCCTTCGATGAATGTAACCTTAGAATTATCTTTAGGTTCCAGTCAGTAGTCTCGTTTCTTACTCTGATTTGAATGAGCAATAAGGGTGCCAGCCGCGCTGGCGGAGCAAGATCTTTGTTGTTGATCGTGATGGGTAGGTTTATGGGACGGAAGCGAGATACTCGGAAGGTTGCGATGATAATGCGACATGCTGTCTCGCATTCCTCCCGGCCGGTTCCGCTGGGGCCAGAGCCGGGCATGCATCGCAATAATCTGCTGCATACCGTCGGCCAGTTCAATCAAGCTTCGTTTTGCCTGTTTACTGGATCGTCGAATGGACAAGTAGGCGAGCCGACGGCAGGCGTGTTCCAGCACATCAATCGTCGCCAGCAGTTCATCCAAAACCAGCGGCGCATCATCGCATTTGGGTTTTGCAGCACGGGCCAGCCTGCGGATGGCGCCAATTTCTTTCATCATTCGTGAAATCGCTCGGCGCGTAACGCCAAATCGTGTCGCGTCGTTCCCGAGTTCGCCCTGCATGCTGGCAAAGAGCACGGAGCGATTCTTTTGAAGAATGCCCGATGCCTCATGAACCCGGCCGGCCGCAAGCCAGGCTTGTGCGAGTCGGCTGGTCGCATCCTTAAATACGTCGCGACTGAGTGCCGCCGCGATGTCAATGTCCCGATTCGATTTGCCGCACCACGAAACGGCCGCGCCAAACAGGAATCCCGCATAACTCACCGGAAGATGCTGTCGGTGGCCGAAGTCGCCCCAGTCTGTGGTCAGGTAGCCGGTCGCGCCGTGGCGGGTACCGGCGCGGGCCGCGCAGCGCATGTTCTCGATCATATTGGACGTGCGCCCGGCGAAGCTGCACCAGCTCGACGTGCCGGGGCAGACGTAGAATTCGAGTCCGAGTTTGGCGGGTCGGCGGCACTCCTCGTCGAACTGATGATCGGCCTCATAGCCCCAAACCAGCGGAATGACATCGCGCGGCAGCTTGTCGATCAATTCCGGATCGCGCTGAATCCAGTCGCTCCAGAATTGCATGCGGTGCCCGCGACGTGTCACTTCGCGGTGAATCTTCATCAAGTAATCGAAATACACACGGCCGGCGCCTTGCTTTTTTGAAGCATGTCGGCTTTTGCCCTGGCCCAGTTCGAAAGGCTCGTCGCAGCCGACGTTGAGTTGTTTGCTCGAAAAGTGCGGCAGCAGCTGGTCGTAGAGCGATGAAACGAGCTTGATCGAACGCGGGTCGATCGGGTTGAGGGTGGTCGGCTTGGTGCGGGTTTCGCCCCAGGGGGTTTTGTAGGGCCCGTCGTATTCGGCCAGCGGCGCGTACTTCGGATGCTGGAGCCAGCGCTCCATGTGACCGAGGGAGTTTTGGCTGGGGACAAGTGCGATGCCATGTAATTGGCACAGTGCGTCGAGCGCGCGAATTTGCGCCGGTGTCATCGGCGAGGCGTTTTTCCAGACGGTTTCGTGGCCCGTGTAAGCAAAGGTGTGCTCCATGTAGAGCTGAAGCTGGTTGAGTTTCCATGAGGCGAACAGCGCGACCAGTCGGCGGAGCGTTGCCATGGTCGGCACTTTGTCGCGGCTGATGTCGAGCAGGATGCCGCGGACGGGGAAGTCCGGCCAGTCGGTGATTTTTGCGGCACGAATGTTCGTTGCGCCGGACCGTAGAATTCGATTGAGAGTGACGAGTCCGTAGCGCAGGCCGGGGAGATTTTGGGCGGTGATTTCGATTGACTTTTTTGTGATGTATATTTCGTAGGCCTGGTCGGCCGTCCTTTTGGGTGCCTGTGGTATGGCACTTTCCCGCATGATGAGCGGAATGGCGCGAGCGCTTCGCCCGGAGAAAATCTGCGGAAGCGTGCCGGGAACCTGACGCAGAAGTCGGTTGCAATCGACTTTTTTGAAGCCGCCGGAAGCTCTCAGGGAGAAACCCGCGTTTTTCGGGAGGACCAGAACGCCGGGCTGGGGTTGGTAATGTCTTACATGTGGCACAATGGCCGACATGTCCTGTCTTCCGGCTGACTTGGACTTTGGGCTCTGGGCTTTGCCCGTCATGGCGTGGCGGCGTCGGGTGTCGTGTCGCCGACACCGGTTTCGCTTGCATCTCCTGCCCGGAGTTCGCCGGCGAGGCGGCTTTCGGCGCCGATTTGTTCGTAGCAGCCGACGCGGGCGACATAGCGGTTGAGCGGCGCCTCATCGACCGGCAGCAGCGCGAACGCGCCGCTGGTCTCGCTGAAGATTTTGCGCACCAACTGGAAATCGTGCGGCGGATGCTGAAGAACGCCGTCGCGAATGAGGAAGAGGCGTTCCATGCCCCGGTCGGCCAGTCGCAGCTCGAATTCCTCGCCCTCGTCGGTGATGCGATGGGCGACGGTGAGGCGGGGGGCGAGCTTCTCGACGAAGTTCTCATCCGAAAGGCCCGCGCCGCGGCGCGACTCCATGATGGCCTTGGCCAGCGCGTCGATGACGGCCGACTCGCGGGCGGCGGCCCACTCCTCCTGGGTGCCGCCATCGTGGGGGATGGGGGCGACGCCGGAGATTTCGAAGACGAGGGCGCGGGGGGCGCGGCGCTCCTCGACATGGGAAGCCTGACGTGCGGGAGCGGCGCCGTTGTTGCCGGCATCGATCCGCACGGTGTTGATTTCGGTTGGGGCGGCCTCTCGAACCGATTGCTGCGAGCGGTTTTTGGAGCCGTTGCAGGCGGCGGCTGTGAAAGCAAAGCAGAGGGAAGATGTAACGAGAACGGTTCGGCGGAGGGAGCGCTTCGGCATAATCGAAATCCATTTCGATGAGATCATTCGGGGCTGATCCATCAACCCGGGGCAAAATGTAGATCGGCGGGATGGGGGTGTCAAGGAAAATGTCGTTTCGAGCCGCGCGTTTCGAGTTGCGAGAAGGGAAGGGCCGAAACGCCGAAAAGCCGAAAGGGGATTGGACGCGGCGAGGTTTGAATGAGGAAGGCGGGAGGGCAGGAAGAAGACGATTTGAGATTTGAGATTTCGGGGTGGGAGGGCGATGCGGGGAATCGGACACCGGATCAACTCCGGGCGGGGTGAATGAAACGCCAAAACGCCAAAACGCCGAAAAGTCAAAACGGGGAAGGGAGACAGGGTGAAAGGATGGGGGCATTTTCGCCGGGGTTTTGGGGCTGATTTTGCCGGGTTCTGAGCGGGGGCCATTTTTTGTAAGTTGCTGGTTTGGCATAAGTTCGGTTCTGCGGTCATTGTGAGCCGGGGCACTCCCTGTAAAAAAAACTCCAGGGGTGAAAATCCTCTCGTGATTTGGTGATTTGGTGATCCGGCGATTTGAGAAAGCCGAAAAGCCGAAAGTAGAATAGGGGTCGAGGGGCCGAGGGGCCAAGGGGTCAAGTGAAGGAATCGGCGGGGCATGGGGGTTCTCCGGGGCGCGGGCGGGCGCTGGAATACAAGATACAACATGTTTGGCGGGAGGCAAGGAGTATTTTGGGAAATGTTAGGGTTGCTGGTCCGGGGAAGGCGGCGTGGATTGGTTCGGACTTAGCGGCTGAAGCTGGCCGATCAGGATGGGTATGTGAATCGTCGCGACTCGCCACATGCGCTCGTCTTCAATTTCGCCATAGTGGTGGGCTAGGACGTGACGTTGCCGCATGATTTTGGCCCAGGGAATGTCTGGGTGCTCCGCCTTGAATGCCGAAGATACGGCACGCGCGGCCTCGCCGATGATTTCGATCTGGCGTTCGACGGCCGAGCGCAATAGCAGGTCCGCCGAATACTGCTCCAAAGTGCGATCTTTTGTGAAGCTCACCACCGCCTGAGCGGCCGCGAGCATGTCGCGGAGGAATGACGCATCGCTATGTTCACGCGGCATAGAGCACCCGGCGGGTATCGAGGATTTCGCGGCGGCGGAAGGGGTTTCGCAGGGCCTCCTTTTCGACGAGGTCGACCTCGCGGCCGAAGAGTGCCGCCAGCTCGTCTTGAAGGTCGAAGAGGTCCCAGAGGCTCCAACCGGCGCCGGGGTGGAAGCTCACAAGCACATCGATGTCGCTGGCGGGGGAGAAGTCGTCGCGCAGCACGGAGCCGAAAAGGGCGAACTCGCGGATTTTCCACTTTGCGCAGATATTCCGCACTCGGTCTTCAGGGATTGGAATGTGGATGGCATCCTTCATCGGCAGGTCTCCAGTCTTATTGTAATCGCTTGCCAGGAAGAGCTGCGCAGAATTGAATTAAGGATAATGGATGTGTAGCGGTATTTTTGGACCGTTGTTTATCGAAAAAGGTCGATAGGGGCAATTTCCATGAGAGGGGTCGAGGGGCCGGAATAGAGAGGTGAGGAGGGGAGCAGGTGTGCAGGCGAGGGAAAAGTTAAAACGCCGAGGGGTCAAGAGAAGGAATTGGAGGTTGGGGCGGGGCATGGGGGTTCTCCGGGGCGCGGGCGGCGCGCTGGAATACAAGATACACCATGTTCGGCGGGAGGCAAGTGTTATTTTGGAAAATGTTAGGTTTGTAGCTTTTTGGATGGTAGGGACCGGGAGGCGCAACGTTGGCAGTGGTGCTGGCGTGTGACAAAGGGGTTGGTGGAGGCGAGGTGTTCGGAGTGGGGAGAGAAATTGTGACATTGATTTGGCATGGTCATTACTGTGCGGCTTTTTGGATTCTCTCCGCGAACCGGAAGGTCCGATTAGACGTGTTCCGCCCGTTACGAAACATCGAAAATATTTAGATCTAACGGATTAGGCAGTTTATTATTAAAACGGAATTTGTTATCGTTGAGAGAATTCAGGGTCCTAAAGTTTATTCAGAGGAAAAACATGAATTCTAAGCCGGCCGAATCAACGGGTGATTTGGTGTTGTCGTTCCTTACATGTCCGCAAGATGCGGCAAGGGGTTTCTTAGGGGCTCCTAATAACAGACTCACGTTCTAGGCCACTTCATTTCGCCTATGTAGCTCCGATACGTCCAACCGTGATGCAGCGAATCTTGTATGGAAGCACGCTTGAAGAGCACATTCGTGTGGATGTCGTAACGAAAAAGCTCTTTTTTGAGGGATTACCCGTCAGTCCTCATGTTGTTTTTGTTGACTCGGTGGAATTGTTACCGGCCCGCAGGCTCTTAGGGCTGCCTATTGCGAGACTTTCTAGACAAGAGTCAAAGGGTGATTCCGGCATGTCGCTTTCTTCTTTGGTTTATGACGTTGCCGATGAGTACTTAGATCAACAAGTAGTTGGAGACGTCGTTTCTAAGCTCGAAGGATTAATTGACCTTTTTGAGCCTTTTGAGCGAATGGAAAAAGCACTGAAGGAAGTCATGCGAAATGAGAATTCAAAATGAGTTGGCGAGATCGCATTCGGGCTCGAATTCACGAGGATTTGTCAAGCGAGGCGATACTTCGCTGTCAGAACGATGCTGGGTTTTTCATCCCGGAGATTGGATTGAGTCGCCCGGATCGCTTTTCCCAATTTGATATTGTCGGCAGCGTCTCCCACATCGAAACTCGCGAACTCTGCCTCAGGACAGCCAAAGGGTCCATTGCATCGATGACTCGATGCGATGCTACCAGACTAAGCATGCTCTTAGATGCAGCCGCAGAATCTGTACCACTAATCGAAATTGGAAAGATTGATTATGCGAAGATCAATCTCGATTTGGCGGCAAATCAAGGCCATAAAGTTTCGTTTGATGTGATTAGGCCTGAGCCCAACTACAAAATTGGCGCGACAACTACAAGCAGAGTTGGAGCTAGCTGCGGCCCGCGTATTCAGCCGCCTGACCCGCCAAAAGAGTTTGAGGGGATGAGTCTCGAAGATCGGCTTCGAGTCATGCTCGCGCCGCCAATTTATGAGTCACTGCGCGACCCGGACTTGGGTCTTCCTTTTCCGCCATATCCATTTCAGGCGTACGGGATAAAGTGGCTATTGGATCGTTCGAGTGGGCTGCTTGCCGACGAAATGGGGCTGGGAAAAACAATGCAAGCGGTTCTTGCCGCAAGATTGCTTTGGCGCGAACGAAAAATTGAGCAGGTGTTGATTATTTGCCCTAAGTCGCTCATTAGCACTTGGAAGGCCGAAATTCGCAAATGGTGGCCTTCCGCGCGCGATAGCACACATGAACCCGCAGGTGATCGCAGGTTTTTCTTGCGCCTTGCAACTTCTGGAATGGTGATCAAACTGATTAATTACGAGGCCATTGCACGAGAATCTGAGTGGCTTGCGGAGCAAAAATGGTCGCACGATCTTGTCATTATCGATGAGGCGCAGCGAATTAAGAACGCCGCTACCGACGTAGCAAGAGCCGTTAAGGCACTAAAGGGCACGAGAAAATGGGCACTTACAGGAACGCCGTTGGAAAATCGAGTGCGGGACGTCGTATCAATTTTTGAGTTCCTCGATTCAAAGATTCTAAGCAGCGAAGAGCCAGATCATGTGAGGGATCGAATTAGGCCCTACATGTTAAGGCGCAGAACAGAAGAAGTTATCAAAGACCTTCCCGAAAAGATGACCGTGAAGTAGAAATTGAACTCGGCGATCGACAGCGTCGCCTATATGACGAAATAGAAGGTAAGCGAGTGCAAGCCTAAATGATTTAGGAGAGTCTGTCACAGTAGGAAGTGTATTTGCGCCAATTTCCGAGCTAATGCAAGTCTGTAATTTTCATCTCGAAAGCGGTGAGAGCGCGAAGCTAGATCGAATCAAGGCTGATCTTGATGAGGTCATGGAGAGCGGCAAGAAAGCGCTAATTTTCTCTAGATTTGTTAACAAGGAATATGGGATAGCTCGAATAAAACAATGTCTGCCGGAATCATATGGCATCGTGGAAATGCACGGATCGATCCCGCAAGCAGAACGCGATCGAAATGTTGATTTGTTTAATGGAAATTCGGAAGCGAAGTTATTTCTTCTGAGCTACCGTGTTGGAAATGCAGGTCTAAACCTCCAGGCCGCGAATTATGTCTTTCTTTTTGATCGGTGGTGGAATCCTGCCGTTGAAGAACAAGCCACCAAACGTGCGCATCGGATTGGGCAAAAGAACAAAGTATTTGTTCGTCGGTTGTACTGCAAAGACACAATTGAAGAACGTATTCTTCGTAAGCTCAACGAAAAACGTCGACTGTTTGCGATGGTCATCGACGATGCAAATCCTTGCGCGGCAGACTTGGGACTTACTGAAGAAGAGCTGTTTTCCTTATTTGGGGACTTAAAGGCGCGACCGAAACATGTAAGAAGGGTTGTTGAAAAGCCTCGGATTGTTTTGGATGAATTAGACTCCAAACAATTTGAAAACTTGGTCGCTGTTCTTTATGAGAGGCTAGGGTATTCAGTGAGCGTTAGCGGAGGTCCTGGTGATCGGGGTACTGATGTGCTCGCTGAAAAATCATCTGCAACCGGTGGCGAACGAATCTCAATACAGTGTAAGCACACAAAAAGTACTGTTGGCCAGCCTGTAGTTCAACACCTTTGGGGAGCATTGAATTCAGATGATTCTCTGACAAGAGGGGTAATCGTTTCGAGTTCGACGTTTTCAGCAGACGCCAAGTCGTTTGTCGCTGGCATACGAATCACCTTAATCGACCGAAAAAAACTGATTGAGTTGTTGATGGAATTTGGCGTTGTTGATCTCGTAGACGATCGGTAGCCGCTCCCGTGGGCGTTGCCCACGGCTACGATGGTTTTTCCCTTTGGGGAATTTGGGGGGACAGCGGAAGGGATTCCGCGAAAGGGTGGGTGCGAGAACCCTTGACATCGACGTATGGCATCAAGGGTGAGCGCATTTCGTCGCACGAGGGCAGCGGGAGAGGGGATCAAGCATCGTCCGGTACGGGGGCCGGACGCTACGACGTTTACATGCCGACGCGAGCGGCCGTCGGCATGGCACCAGCTATTAGCAGGTGCCACACTCACCGGCGGGTCGCCGGTGCGACATGCCTCGTCCGGTTCGGGGCCCGGACGCTACAGGGAGGGGTTGAGACATCGTCCGGTACGGGGCCCGGACGCTACGGGGAGGGGTTGAGACATCGTCCGGCACGGGGCTGGGACGCTATGGGCACCAGCTATTAGCAGGTGCCACACTCAGCCAAGGGCGGCGGTGCTTCACCGGTTGGAAACCGGTGCCACATGACGCCGGTGCCACATGACGCCGGTGCCACATAACGCCGGTGCTACAGGTCTTTAGCGAAGGGATTTTACCATTGCTTTGATGCGTTTGGGGTCGGGCGGGTTTTCCCATGCGCCGTCTTTTTTGAGGTAGCTGCCGACGATGAGGGCGTCGGCGTGAGGGGCGAAGAGCTTTGCATTTTCGGGGGTGCAGCCGCTGCCGACGAGGACGGGGTGGTCGATGGCTTGTGCCACGGCTTCGACATCTGCCGGGTTGGCGGGGTGGCCGGTGGCGGTGCCGGTGACGATGACGCCGTCGGCGCCGGAGAAGATGGCGGCTTGGGCGGTTTCGGCGAGGTCGATATCGGCGGTGATGGCGTGGGCGGCGTGTTTCTTTTTGATGTCGGCGAGGATGGCGATGTTTTCGGCGCCGATCATGCGGCGGTAGCGGAGGAGGGGGCCGGCGTCGGCCATGGGCATGAGGCCTTCGTCGGCGACGTGGGCGAAGACGAAGCCTTCGCAGCGGATGAACTGGAGGCTGGCGGCGTGGGCGACGGCGAGGGCTTCGCGGTTTGCGCCGGCGAGGATTTGGAGGCCGAGTGGCATGATGGTGGCACTTCGGACGGCCGACGCGATGGCGGTCATGGCGGCGGTGATTTCGGGGCCGACGTTTCGGTTGAGGTAGGGGAGGTCGTGCATGTTTTCAAGGATGATGGCGTCGGCGCCGTGCTTGGCGAGGAGGGCGGCTTCGGCGACGGCGGATTTGATGAGCTGGGTGATGGTGAGTTGGGAACGCGGGGTGCCGGGGAGTGCGCCGACGTGGATCATGGCGATGAGGGCGGGGCGGGGTTGGTTGGTGAGGAAGGCGAGGGGGTTGGTGGGCATTTGTTGTGTTCCAAGAAAAAGGGTTCGTGCGGGACATGAGGTGTCACCGGCTATTAGCCGGTGCCACACTCATGGGGTTGTTATATGCGATGAGAGATGCAGTTTCGAGTTTCGAGCATCGAGATATGAGGAAAGAAGGCGGGTCGAGGATTCGCGGGCGAACATGGGCCTAAAGGCGGGGAGGGAAGCCCGTTGAAACGGGCTAAGGCGCGCGTGGGGTTCGGAACCAGACGTGAACGTCTGGCCTACAGCCCTGCGGGGAAGCCCGGTGAATCGGGCTGGGGATGTTGGAGGCGTTGGAGATGTTGGGGTTTGCGGCGTGTTTATGATATCGGGCGATTTATTTTCTTGAGCGATGACCGCTTCCTTACGGGCGCGGCTCTGATAGGGCGGGCATGAGGTGGCACCGGCTATTAGCCGGTGCCACACTCATGCCACGCTTGTGGATTCATGTTGTACTTACGTTGTTCTTCGGCGAGAGCGACATCAGTGCCGCATAGACGGCGAAGGCGATGGCGAAGCTGATGAACCAGGCGTAGTGGTAAATTTCGGTCCAGATGGGTGGGACGTGGAGGCCGGTGAGGTGGTGGAATTTTTCGATCCACTTGGGGGCGACGGTGGCGAGGAAGCCGGGGGCGCAGGGGGCGATGCCCGCGGCGAGGGCGATGATGGCGATGGGGTTGAAGCCGGCGATATACCAGTACGGGCCGTTGGGGCGGAAGAGGCCACCGAGGTCGAGCTTTGTTTTGCGGATGAGGAAGTAGTCGGCGATGAGAATTCCGCCGACGGCGCCGAGGAGGGCGGAGTAGGCGATGAGCCATGTGAAGATGTAGCCTTCCGGATCGGCGACGAGTTTCCACGGCATCATGGCGATGCCGATGATGCCGGTGATAAGGCCGCCGGTGCAGAAGGAGATTTTTTTCGGGGCGAGGTGGGCGAAGTCGTTGGCGGGGCTGACGACATTCGCGGCGATATTCGTCGCGAGGGTGGCGAGGCAGAGGGAGAGGAGGGCGATGATGAGGACGAATTTGTTGGTGAATTTTGAGACGAGGATGACGGGGTCCCAGATGGCTTCGCCGTAAATGATGACGGTGGCGCTGGTGACGGCCACGCCGATGAAAGAGTAGAGGGCCATGGTGGCGGGGAGACCGAGGGCCTGGCCGACGACTTGGTCGCGCTGGGAGTACGCATAGCGTGAGAAGTCTGGGATGTTGAGGGAGAGGGTTGCCCAGAAGCCGACGTTTGCGGTGAGTGCGGGCCAGAAGAATGCCCAGAAGAGGCCGGCTTTGGGCTGGCCTTCGGCGAATTGGGAGGGGCGTTCGAACATGGGGCCGAAGCCGTGGGCCTCGCGATAGGCCCACCAGAGGAGTGCGAGGCCGAGGAGGATGAGGACCGGGGCCTTGATGTTGAGAAGAATGCGGATGGATTCGATGCCGCGATAGATGACGAAGATGTTGATGGCCCAGAAGAAGAGGAAACATGCCAGTTGCATGGCATTAATGTCGAGATGGGGGATGAGGGCCATGTCTGGCCATGTTGGGTTGAAGATGGCGAGAATCTGGTAGATGGCGGCACCGCCGATCCAGGTTTGGATGCCGAACCAGCCGCAGGCGACGAGGGCGCGGAGGAGTGCGGGGATGTTGGCGCCGAGGAGGCCGAAGGATGGGCGGCAGTAAACGGGGAAGGGGATGCCGTATTTGGTGCCGGCGTGTGCGTTGGCGATCATGGGGATGAGGACGATGAGGTTGCCGAGGAAGATGGTGAGGACGGCCTGCCACCAGTTCATGCCGCCCTGGATGAGCGAACTGGCCAGCATGTAGGTGGGGACGCAGGCGGCCATGCTGATCCAGAGGGCGGCGATGTCCTTTGTTCCCCACTTTCGTTGGGCGCGGTGGTGGGGCCATGTCGTCGCTGAAGTGGGCGGACTTGAGGAGGCCGATATGGTGGGGGTGGGTGAGGTCGAGTTGGTGAATGCCGGCGACGATGTTGGTGCCGATGTCGGGGGAGGAGGTCGGGGTGCCGTTGGCGTGCAAATTGTTTCGCATGGGCGACGTAGGTTACAACGCCCGCGCAGCGCAGGCCAGTGGAAAGCGGGGAGATTACAGAAGTGTTCCGCGCAGGAGCGTCGCGGCGATAGAGAAATAGATAATGATGCCGCAGACGTCCACCAGCGTCGCGACAAACGGCGCGCTGGATACGGCGGGATCGAGGCCGATGCGTCTCAACAACACCGGGAGCATCGAGCCGACAATGGTGCCGTACATGACGATGCCGATGACGCTGAGTGAAACGGTGACCGCTACCATCCAGTAGTGTTCGCCATAGTCCCGTGTCGCCCAGGGCCAAAGGCCGATTCTGAAGAAGGTCATGAAGCCCAGGACCAGGCCGAGGGCAAGGCCGGAGCCGATTTCACGATAAAGAATCCGCCACCAATCTCTCAGTGTGATTTCCTCGATGGCCAGGGCGCGAATAACGAGCGTCGAAGCCTGCGAGCCGCTGTTGCCGCCGCTGCTGAGGATGAGGGGGATGAACAAACTCAAGACGAGGGCGCGCTGAAGTTCGTGCTCGAAATAGCCCATGGCGCTGGCAGTGAACATTTCGCCGATGAGAAGCACGGCCAGCCAGACGGCGCGCTTGCGGACCATTTCGAAGAAGCCGACATCCATGTAGGGGGCTTCGAGGGCCTGGACGGCACCCATGCGCTGCATGTCTTCGGTTGCGGCTTGTTCGGCGACGTCGAGGACGTCGTCGACGGTGACCATGCCGACGAGGTGTCCGGCGGTATCGACGACGGGCAGGGCGACGCGGTCGAGTCGCTGGAATTCCTTGACGGCCTCCTCTTCTTCCTGATCGGCGCGAAGGGTGTTGAACTGCCGATCCATGACTTCCTGCAGTCGTTTGTTGGGGTCGGCGAGAATCAGTTCGCGCAGGCGGACGTCGTCAATGAGCATGCCCTTTTCGTCGACGACGTATATGACATTGAGCGTTTCCTTGTCGCGGCCGTGCTTGCGGATGTGGTCGAGGACCTCGGTGACGGTCATGGTCTCGCGCACGGCGACATAATCGGGAGTCATGAGGCGGCCGATGGAGCCTTCGGGATAGCCGAGCAGGGTTTTTGCGATCTTTCGTTCTTCGGGGGAGAGGAGGGTGATGAGTTTCTGGGCGAGCGCGCCGGGGAGCTCTTCGAGCAGAGCGGTGCGATCGTCCGGGGCCATTTCGTTAAGGACGGCGGCGACACCTTCCTGGCCGAGTGCGCGGAGGATTTCCTCCTGTTGTTCGAGCTCGATGTATTCGAAGATGTCGGCGGCGAATTCGCGGGGTAGAATTCGGAAAAGGATAGCGACATCCTGGGGGGACATATCTGTGAAGAGTTCGGCGACGGAGTGGGCGGGGAGCGCGGTGAGGGTTTTACGGAGTTCGGTGAACTGCCGCGCCTGGATCATCTCGATGATGTCGGGTCCGATCAGGGCACCGAGCATGGGGGTCGCTCCACTTCAAGACGGCCGCCCACGTCGGACGGCGGGGAAGTGGGGTATGGTACAAGATGAGAAAGCGGGCGTCTCGCAATTGGAGAGGGAAATCTGGTTTGGAAGTGGGATGCAGGCGGCGTATCTTAGAAATGGACTGGCAGTTTGGTCGCCGTCAAATCTCGCTATTGAGGCTTAGCAATGTCGGTGGAGGAAATCCTTAATCAAGTGAAGTCGCTGACGCCCGAGGATCAGGAGCGTGTCGCGGCGGTGTTGGCTCGCGAGGTGTTGAGTCGATCGCTGTCGCGCATCGCATCAAAAACGATCCATACCCTCCCAATCGACGAATCAGAAATAGATCGGATTGTGAGAGAAACCCGCCGCGAGATTGCCGGTGCACGTCATCCTTGACGTCAACATTCTGGTTCGTGTGGAGTTGGATAGTTCGTTTATGCTAGATTTCGCAATGCAACAGGAATTGGATCGCCATGATCGAGGCACGATTCAACTATTTTGCGAGCGAGGTCGCTGGCGATTTCGGCGGCTTCGGTGATGGTCCGGCCTTCGGCGACGAGGCGGGGTACGTCCTGGCTTGTCGCCAAGTAACCGCCTTCGTCGAGTGGTTCAATGTGTAATCGGATTGCTACTTCGTTCATGATTCGGTAACTCGATTTCACTGCCGGGTTATTCAACTTGGAATTCTTCTACCAATCGCCTTGGCGGTTTCAATCCATTCGCGGGCGATGACATTCACGTTCCGGAGTACGGCAATTTGCGATTTCCCGTCGGCCTTGCAGCCCGGCAATTCGGGAATTTCGGCAATGAAGGCTTGATCCGGGTCAGACCAATAAATGGTAATTCTGTATTTCATCTTAAACATTGTATCACCACAACTGGTTGCATGGGTTCATTTGTGTCCGATAGGTTTCAAACACTCAAAAGGCTCGGAATCCGCACGGGCCAGAGGCCCATGCTCCCCAGCTTCGGTTAATTCGTCCCCTACTTCACAATCAGATTCACCATACGCCCCGGGACATAGATTGTCTTTACGATGCTGCCCGCGCCGACGCGGCCTTTGACTTTTTCGTCGGCGAGGGCGGCGGTTTTGACGGCGGCTTCGTCGGCGGTTTTGGCGACGATGACTTTGCCGGCCATTTTGCCGTTGACCTGCACGGGGATTTCGACCTCGGATTCCTCGGCCATCGCGGGGTCCCAGGTGGGCCAGGGTTCGTAGGCGAGGCTGCCTTTCCAGGCGGGGCCGCGGAGGCGCTGCCAGAGTTCTTCGGCGATGTGCGGGGCGTAGGGGGCGAGGATGAGGGTGAAGCGTTCGGCTTGGGATGGATGGATCGTTTTGGCGCGGTAGACTTCGTTGACGAATTCCATCATGGCGCTGATGCCGGTGTTGAAGGCCATGCGGTCGATGTCTTCGCCGACTTTCTTGATGGTTTTGTGAAGCGTGCGTTCGAGGGCGAGATTCGGCTCGGACTCGCGCGGGGCGACCATCGAGGAGAATTCGCCGGTTTCGTCGTTGATGATCATGCGCCAAGCGCGCTGGAGGAAGCGGAAAACGCCGGGGACATCGCGCGGGTTCCAGGGTTTGCTGGCTTCGAGCGGCCCCATGAACATTTCGTAGAGGCGGAGCGAGTCGCCGCCGAATTCGTTGACGACCTCTTCCGGGTTGATCACGTTTTTCATGCTCTTGGACATTTTTTCGACCGCGCCTTTGAGCTTTTCGCCGGTCGATTTGTGGTGCGCGCCGTCTTCGCGGAAGTCGATGTCTTCGTAGCCGATGTAGGCGTCGCGGCTGTCGGTGTAGGCGAAAGCGCGGATCATGCCCTGATTGAAGAGCTTGCCGAAGGGTTCGATGGTGCTGACGTGGCCGAGGTCGTAGAGGACCTTGTGCCAGAAGCGGGCGTAGAGCAGGTGGAGCACCGCGTGTTCGGCGCCCCCGACGTAGAGGTCGATGCCGCCGACGTGGGGCTTGCCGTCTTTTCGTTTGGAGAGCATCCAATATTGCTCGACCTCTTTGCCGCAGAAGGCGGCGTTGTTGTGCGGGTCGAGGAAGCGGAGGTAGTACCAGCAGGAGCCGGCCCATTGGGGCATGGTGTTGAGCTCGCGGGAGTAGGTTTTTCCGTGCCGCTGGACTGTCATCCATTCTTTTGCGCGGCCGAGGGTGGTTCGGGGGACGGCGCTTTGGTTGGCCGGGTTGTCGGAGGTTTCGACGGTGGGGCGGAAGTCGGTCATGGGGGGAAGGGTCAGAGGCAGTTCGCTTTCGTCGAGGGCGAGGATTTCGCCATCTTCGCCGTGGAGGACGGGGAAGGGTTCGCCCCAGTAGCGTTGGCGGGAGAAGAGCCAGTCGCGGAGTTTGTAGTTGACGGTGCCGCAGCCGATTCCTTTTTCTTCGAGCCAGTTCGTGATGTGCTTTTTGAATTCGGCGGTGGGCAGGCCGTTGAATCTGCCGGAGTTGATGGCGTGGCCTGCGCCTGTAAAGGCATTCTCAAACAGTTCGGGGTTTACCAAGTAGCCGGGCATGGCGACTTGATCGATCCAGGCTGAATCAATATCAGAAAGTGCATCGATCTCTTGGGGGGCGATGCCAGTAAAAGGTGCGGCGGCCGTCGCTGCTGAGCTGAGCATCATTTCGGCGATGCGGGATTTTCCGTGTTTCCCGGCGTAGTGCAAGTCAATTCGGTTGGCTGCGATCTGTTCCTTAAGCCATGAAATCGATGGACGCACGACTGCGCGAATCGGCAAATCAAATTGCTTCGCGAATTCGAAGTCCCGCACATCGTGGCCCGGGACGGCCATGATCGCGCCCGTGCCGTAAGTCATGAGCACGTAATCGGCGACCCAGACGGGGATTTTTTCTTCGTTGACGGGATTGATCGCAAACGCGCCGGTGAAGACGCCGGTCTTTTTCTTGGTTTCGGCGGTGCGGTCCATGTCGGATTTGTTGGCGGCAGTTGCGACGTAGGCGCGGACTGCGTCGCGCTGATCGGGCGTTGTGATTTTTTCGACGAGGGGGTGTTCGGGGGCGAGGACCATGTAGGTGGCGCCGAAGAGCGTGTCGGGGCGCGTCGTGAAAATCTCGATGACGTCTTCGTGTTGGTCCAACTGGAATTTGACCTGCGCGCCTTCGCTGCGGCCGATCCAGTTGCGTTGCATGAGCTTGACGCTTTCGGGCCAGTCGAGTTCGGTGAGGTCTTCCTCGAGGCGGTCGGCGTATTTGGTGATGCGGAGCATCCATTGCTTGAGCGGGCGGCGGTAGACGGGGAAGTTGCCGCGCTCGCTGCGGCCTTCGTTGGTCACTTCTTCGTTTGACAAGACAGTGCCGAGCGCGGGGCACCAGTTGACCGGCACCTCGGCCAGATAGGCAAGCCGGTTCCGGTCCAGAATGGCGCGCCGGTCTTCCGGCGGGAGTTCGTGCCAGAATTTTGTGCCCACGGGAATTCCGCCCATTTGCTGAAAGCCCGTTGGACCGGCCGACACGAGATTCCCGTCGAACCGTACGACGAGTTTCTCGGATTCGAGCATTTTCTCCAGTTCGGCAATCGGCCGTGCCTTCTTCGCGGCATCGTCGTACCAACTGTTGAAGAGCTGGAGGAAGATCCACTGCGTCCAGCGGTAATAGTCGGGGTCGGTCGTGGAGAGTTCGCGGTCCCAGTCGTAGGAGAAGCCGAGCATCTTGAGCTGGCGGCGGAAGTTGTCGACGTTCTTCTGCGTCGTGACGGCCGGGTGCTGGCCGGTGTCGATGGCGTGCTGCTCGGCGGGCAGGCCGAAGGCATCCCAACCCATGGTGTGCAGGACGTTGAAGCCCTTCATGCGACGATAGCGGGCGACGATGTCGGTGGCGGTGTAGCCTTCGGGGTGGCCGACGTGGAGGCCTGCGCCGCTAGGGTAGGGGAACATGTCGAGGACGTAGTATTTTTTCTTCGATGGGTCGAAGCCCTGGTCGCCGGGATTGGGGGTGCGGAAAGTTCTGGTGGCGTCCCAGTAGGATTGCCATTTGGCTTCGATGGATTTTGGGGCGTATTCGCCGGGCATGTGTTGGGGTCCTTGAGAGATGTTCATTTCATTTCGTGGTTGGTATCTGACCTATTCTTGTAATCGTTGCGTTTCTCGTGTTCTCCCTACTCCTTTGGAGTTGGGCTAAACGGGGACGCGCTAAACGGTGACGCGCGAATCGCGGAGTTTATTCGCTATGACCGACTTGCGCAACGTGCCGCGTTGATTGAACGCAACATGTCGGCACGAACGGCCATGCCCCGGCCAACGTGCCTATCGGGCTTTGAGTCGGGAAGCCATTGTATTGCAACCGGTTACGATTCGCGCGGCCGAAAAGTCGCTTTCGGGTCCAGTTGGCACACCGAGTGCTTTACACCCCTTCACCTCGCCGCGGCCCGCATGGAACGCCCCGCCGGCAACCACATGAACACTCAGACGAGGGGGAAAGCCCGATGGACCAGCGAAGCCTTGAAAAGAGTCTCAGCGAATTGCTTCAGACCGTGGGTGTCACGTCAGATGCGCCTGAGATCGCGACCGCAGTGCAAACCACCATGAAACAAGACGACCAGTTGCAGCAGGCCGTAACGAGCCTACAGGATTCGCTGGACTATCTTCGATTGACGGTGAAATATCTGCTCTTCGATCTGGAAGCGACGCGGCGTGAAAACGCCCACCTTCGCAAGATGCTCGAAGCCGATCCGAACAATGAAAACGGCGACGCCAACGGCGGCCAGCCGGAATAACAAATCGCAGCCATGTCCCGCCCCAATTGTCCGACCCGTTCGGACTGACGATTCCGATGGTCACCCGTTTGCATCGACTGGGGAGCCGATGCAGATGCCCGATGTCGCTGGGGGGCGATATCGAGATTGGAAACGTCGAAAACAAAATCGCGTTCGGCTCGCTCCCGAACGCATCGATTGCAGCCAGGGGGCACAAGAAGCGCGAACGATCCACCGTTCGCGCTTCTTTCGTTTTGTGAGATGACCTCGTTTTCATCAAGTTCCGCTGGGTGATCCGGCATTCGAGTCGAGCTGGAGCGGATCACGAATGAGTGGTTCCTTTTGGCGTTTGCGCGGGCAAGCAAAAAGGCCGCTTGCCCATGCCCCCCATGACGGGACACATGTAGACTTGAATTGCTCGAACGCGTTCACATCACTTCCTCGATCGGCGTCTTGCCAATTCTCGCCCGTCACCCGACCATTCGGTGCATGTCGGTCATTGTTCGACGCCTTCTTATCGCCTGCGTGATCTCGACCTGTGCCGGGTCGGTTTTGCTCTATTCCGGGGCTGGACCGATGGGGCCGGCCATGGCCTTGGGTCAGGACATCGGCTGGAATCCGATTTTGGCGACAGCGGCCGATTGGTTGACGTTGCCGATACCGACGGCGGATATCGCGGATGTGCGAGACGTTGTATTGGTGGCGGGCCTTGGGCTGTTGCTTGTTTTGTTGTGCTTCTCAGTGAAGCAAAGGCAGGCCGAGGCGCCGAAACAGCGCGAATTACCTAAAGAGAAAGCTTGGAGGACACCCGCGCCTGACGTCCCGTTTCGATGGCTGATGGTGACGGGAACCGCCGTGCTGCTGATTTCATCGCTGTCGGCGGCCGCGAATCAATCGTGGGAACTGTCCGTCGGCTGGCTGACTCGCACTGCGGCCGGCTTGGCATGGGCCGCATTGCTGGCCCGCACTTTTGATGATCGCATGGTTCGGCAGGTTTTGAGCGGGTTGCTCGCTGCCGGAGCGGTGTGCGTTTTGCTCTCGATCGCACACCGAACCGATCGACATCTCATTCACTTTCAATGGCCGATCGGACCGATCACGCCGACGGCGACGATGGCGGCGCTGTGGTGCGCCATGGCGACGGGCGGAGTGGTCGGCCTGGGTTGGCATCGCGGCCATCTGGGGCGATCGGCCACACTGCTGGCGGTTGCGGCCTTGTCGGTGTATGGGTTGTCGGAAACGGGGCGGCGCGGCCCGGCATTGGCCGTTCTTGGATCGGCGCTCTTGCTGATCGCCTGCAACCGTTGGCAGGCGACCCGGAACAGATTGACGCGCGGCATCATCGTGCTGGTCGTGCTGGCGGGCATGGGCGGCGCGGGGTTTTATATCGCGCGCGAGGCATTGAGTGTCGATCGCGTGGCATCCGGGTCGGTCGGCATCCGCTTCGAGTATTGGCGGCTCTCCTGGGAAATGATTCGCGAGCGTCTTTCGCTGGGCTCCGGGCCGGACACGTATGTCGCGGAAATGACCAGGGCAGTCGCACCGCTGCGGGGTGTTTCGCCGCACGTCTATCACGGCAACATGGATGTCGACGCCCACAATGAGTGGATTCAGGCGGCCGTGGAGATCGGCGTGCCGGGGGCGCTGTTCTGGTTCATGCTGCCGCTGGGTGTCGTACTGTTGGCATGGCAGCCCATCCCCTTCGAATCTCCGTTGATTCAGCAGGGAGGCGGCGCGAGGCTGCGACTGGCACCGTTTGGCGATCCCTTGCGCCGATCGTCGGCATTGGCGCTGACCTCGGGTTTGCTGGTGATCGTGGTTGCGGAATGCTCGGGCATCATGCTTCGCGGGCCGATACTGCCGGTGTGGTATTGGACGCTATTGGGGCTTTTGTGCGCGTTAACGCGCCGGCGTTCGCCGTTGGCGGCTGAGCCCACGGGCACGACGGCGGGTGGCGGACGCGTCGCGAGAATCGGGCTGGTTGCGGGCATGTCGGGGGCGATTGTTTGTGCCATCGTAACATATCGGGAGATTTCTGCCGCTTCAATCAATGCGCCGCAAGCCATTGTTGAAAACGAAGCATCCGATCAGCGGCTTTTTTCGCTACGTACGATTGGCCTGCTCGATCGAGCCGCAAATTATGCGTCGCTTCGTGCCGCAGCCATGCCCAATCCGGCCACGCGAGGCGGCCGCCGCTCAATGGAAAAAGTTGTACGACATCATGCCGGGCTGGATCGATACGGCGGCGCGCTATGCGGCCGCGTTGATCGATGTTGGCGATCTTGACAATGCCCGCCATGTTCTCGAACTGGCGCTGCGACCGGAGGCGAACCGTTTTGAGCCGGGGGCCAATCTCCTGTTTGCGAAGTCATTTGCGAAGGATGCCGGCGAGAAGCGTCTGTGTATTCAGCGGGCGCTGCGACATGCAAAACTGGATGAATCGGCGCGGCAAGTATTGTCGTCGATTGCAGCGGATGCCTCGGTTCGTAATGCGCTTGACGCGGAAGTGCCCGAAGCACGGCGAATCGCCCTGGCTTTGCAGCCGGTGGCGTGGGACGATGCCTCCGGCGAGATTCTTCGCATTCATGCATATTTGCAATGGCAGGATGGTCGAAGGGAAGCGGCGCTGGTCAGCCAGCGTGCGGCGGCCGCGCTGTATACCTATCTCGAAGCGTATAACAGTCCTTATCGCAGGGGACACGATGCTGAGACGGATGTGTATTTCACGCTTGCGAATATGCTTCTGGAAATGGACCCGACCAACGTGAAAGAGGCGTACCAGGCGATCGTCGCGGCGGAGCGATTTGCTGTTCTGGGCATTCGGCATGAGGAGATTCCGAATCCTGATCCGGAACAGGGATTTGTCGGCGGCGTTGTGGTTCCGACCGAATTTCCGGAGAAGCTCTATCCGCTGTGGCGGCTTTCGGCCTATCTTCATGTGGCGGCCGGCCATGAGGCGCTGATTGAGCTTAGGATTCTGGCGTACCTGCCGCCGGGGAGGCAATCTTTGGAAAATGTGAATGCGGAACTCCGCAGACTCAAGAGCGAGGTTCGACGCATCGTGCCGAACCCGTGATGCGAACAACAGGAAGGAATCAACCATGCTGAAATTGACGTTTCACGGCGCGGCGCGTGAGGTGACCGGCTCGATGCATCTCATCGAGGCCGACGGCAAGCTGATCGCCCTCGACTGCGGAATGTTTCAGGGACGGCGCGAGGAATCGACCCGAAAGAATGTTTCGTTTCCATTTGACGCGAAGAAGCTCCATGCCGTTGTCTTGTCGCACGCGCACATCGATCACTGCGGAAGGCTGCCCCTGCTTGCGCAAAAGGGATTCGAGGGACGCATTCACTCGACCGCGGCGACGCGCGATCTGTGCGGCCTGCTGCTTCGCGACGCGGCCCACATTCAGGAGGAAGATACGAAATATCTGAATCGCAAACGCGAACAGCGCGGCGAGTCCCCCGTCATGCCGCTGTTCAACACGGATGACGCATTGGCGGCACTTTCGTTGTTTCAGAGCGTGTCGATGTCGCAGACTTTCTGGGTCACCAGGCGGCTTAAGGCCCGGTTTATTCCGACGGGCCACATGCTCGGCGCGGCGATGGTTCTGCTGGAATACGAACGGGGCGATGGGCAAAACACGTCGCTGCTTTTTCGGGTGATGTGGGGCGGTTCAATATGCCGCTCCTTGTTGATCCCACGCCGTTTCCAGTGCGACTATCTCATCTGCGAGAGCACCTATGGTGGTCGGCGCCACCCGCCGACCGACGACTTGAAGGGGCAACTCGAGAAAATCATCAATGACACCGTCAAACGCGGCGGAAAGATCATCATTCCGGCGTTCAGCATTGGGCGAACGCAGCTCATTGTATACTTCCTGCACCAGCTTATCGTGGAGGGGCGCATTCCGACGCTGCCGATTTACGTTGACAGCCCGCTTGCGGTCAATGCGACGGAGGTGTTCCGATTGCACCCGGATGAATATGACAGCGAAGCGAGACGATTTCAGAAAAAGAACGGCGATCTGCTCGGCACCGACATCGCGACTTACATTCGGGATGTGGAAGAGAGCAAGGCGATTCATCGGCGTCGACGGCCGGCCGTGATCATTTCGGCCAGCGGCATGTGCGAAGCGGGGCGCATTCTTCACCACCTTAAGAACAATATTCGCAGTCATAAGAACACAGTTTTGATCGTGGGATTTCAGGCGGCGCACACCCTGGGCCGGCGGATTGTCGAAAAGTCGCCTGAAGTGCGCATCTTCGGGAAAATGTACAAGGTGAAAGCCGCGGTCGAGACGCTCAACGGTCTCAGTGCTCATGCCGATTCTGAGGAGCTTTCGCGGCTGTATCGTCCGATCGCGAGCGGCTGCAAGCAGGCGTTCCTGGTCCACGGCGAGCCGGACCAAATGACTGCGATGTTGCACGACATGAAGGCGGCCGGATTTCGTGATGTTCAGATGCCGTCGCCGGGACAATCGCTTGATTTGAACGGTGGGTAGGAAGGCGACAAAGTTGAACTACTGTTCCTGCCCAAATAGGAAGGGCGGGACGCCTGAATGACTCGGCCCGGGCTCGTTGCCGATACTCACGTCAGCGCCCCGCCCCATTTCGCTTAATGGAGACGAAAGCACAAGTTTTGCTGATGGGAATATTGGGGCATTTCTCGTGCCGCGGCTGTGTGGCGTGACAGCCGATACAACGGCATTGCTGTAAGTGTTTTCTTTTCAGTTTCTTATAATGTGCACGGCGGTTTTCTTATGGGCCTTGCTTGGCAAAGCCTGTAGGAAATGGGTGTAATTACCCACTATTTGCCAGTGGCAAAATTGCGCAATACAAGGTCGGAGGTGATTTCTCGCAGGCTCTCAACGACGGTATCCGCGTGGCTGATTTGATCGCGGGAAAACGACCCGATCAATGCGATACACGGCATTTTTGCATGATGGGCCGCATCAATGCCGGGCGGCGCATCCTCGATGACGAGACATCGCGAAGGCGGGAGTTCGAGCCGCTCCGACGCGAGTAAGAAGACCTGCGGATCGGGTTTGCCGCGGGAAACGTCAGCCCCGGTGACGCAGGCCGAGAGCTGCCGGTTGAGATCCATCGCCCGGCAAACCAGTTCGACGTTTTCGGGCGGACCCGAGGATCCGACGGCGATGCTTGCGCCGGCCATGTGAAGCGAAGCGACCAGCTCCCGCGCTCCGGGCATCTCCGGAACCGCTTTGCAAATCAACTCGCGATAAAGCGATTCCTTACGTTCGTCGCATCGACGAACGCCCTCGTCGTCGACGATGGAGAACAGATCGCGAATGATGTCGCGGCCGGTGCGTCCGAATGTAGCGGCAAACTGGGCATCGGTGATCGAACGCGACATCTCGGCAGCGAGCATGCGCCAGCTTTCGAGATGAGCGCTAAGGCTGTCGACAAGAACGCCGTCCATGTCGAAGATGACGCCGAATCCGTGGAGTGGTTTCTCATTCATGGCGTGGCGTTGCCCGCGCAAGAAAAAGCGTCGCGAACGGGTCGCGACGCTTTGGATTGTTGTGTGCTGCTCCGCAAGGCTGAAGTTTAAGCGGCTTTGCTCTTGCCGGTCGTCGCGTGCTTTTGGCGATGGCGACCAGTGAATCGAAACCGGCCGGATCGGCAATGGCGATTTCGCTCAGCATTTTCCGGTTCAAATCAATGGTGGCATGCTTCAGGCCATTGATAAAGCGGCTGTACGAAATATCGCGTGCGCGACAGGCGGCGGTCAATCGCGTGATCCAGAGCCGCCGGAAATCGCCCTTTCGCGCGCGTCGATCGCGATAGGCATAGACGCCGGCACGCAGGACGGTATCGCGTGCAGTGCCCAGCAGTTTGCTTCGCGCGCCGTAGTAGCCCTTTGCGGCTTTCATTGCCCGCTTCACCTTCTTGTGGTGAGCGACATGGGTTTTTGTTCGAGGCATTGTATCTTCTCCAACTTCGTTCGTTTCGCATTACCCCGCGCCGGATCGTGGGCGGGGCGATGATCAATTCGTTTGCGGTGTTACTTGCCCATCATGCGGCGAATTCGCTTGGCGAGGGGGGCATCGAGGAGCTCGAGATGCTTGCGCAGGCGACGTCGGCGAGACGAGCTTTTTCCGCTCATCAAGTGGCCCGCGCCGCTTTTGTTGTATCGAACTTTCCCCCGCGCGGAGACTTTGATCCGCTTGGTGAGGCCTTTGTGCGTTTTCATCTTCGGCATGGCCGATTCTCCAACAGTTTGAATTTCACATTCGAAGCCCAGCAGTTTAGTGGATCGGGGGTGGGCTCGCAAGTGATGGGTGTGACCAGAATTGAAGGGCTTGGACGTCTTGCGTTTTACCGAAACCCCCTTCGATTCCGGTATAATGAACGGGATGGGATGGATGTAAATACTGTTCGGACAGTATATTACGATGTGTGCGGGATTTTCCACGGAATTGCCGGGCAGGGGGTGACAGAAAAAGCCGGGCATGTAATATGCTGGCAAATCCGACATGCGAATGCACCGTGCCTGAATTGAAGCTTCAGGCGATGCGGACATCAAGATGTGCCGTATCGGTGGCATGGGGCCGATGTCTTGGGGCATGGGCCGCCGCCGTGAACAGTAGCTTGGGCGGAGACGCCCCCACATTCACCGTGTTCGAAATTAAGCCAATTGTCTATATTGGACGGGGATTCCCCGTAAAACACAGGGCCGAACGCGGATTACAATTGCGTTATCTGCCGCAAATATGCAATCAAATGCTTGCAATTGTCGAAAATGTCGTTTAAATTATTAAACGGTTCCCAACAGAGATACCTTTCCTTTCTCTACTCTCCGGCCCGAGAGTTGGGAACTAGAGGCCCGCACTTGCTGCGGGCCCTCTTATTTTTACCCGGCGGCGCGCTTTGGGTTGCGAATATTCCGGCAGGCCGCGCGGCGCGTCCATCGGCATGACCGCGCGAGACGGAGTGCCACACCGTATGGCACTTGTTCGCGAGGATTCGCCCGCTCGCAACCGCCGATGGCCGATCGTAAGATATTTGTTTTGATTTCATTGAAACTCCGAGAAAATTCGCCATGACATCGATTCGCGCCAGATTCGCTCCGTCGCCCACCGGCCATCTGCATGTCGGCGGGGCTCGCTCCGCCTTGTTCAACTGGCTCTTCTGCCGCCGCAACAACGGCGCGTTCATCCTTCGCATCGAAGACACCGACATTCAGCGAAACATCGAAGGGGCCGATGCCAAGCTGCGCGAGGACCTGAGATGGCTGGGCATCGACTGGGACGAGGGTCCGGATGTTGGCGGGCCTTATGCTTCGTACAACCAGAGCGAGCGGCTCGATCTGTACAAGGCGGCCGAGCGGCAACTGCTGGAGACGGGAAAGGCCTATTATGCGTTCGACACGGCCGACGAACTGGATGCCATGCGCAAGGAGGCCATCGCGCGAAAGGATAATTTTCGCTATCCGCGGCCGTCGAATTTTCCGAGTGATGCGGATGCGGAAAAGGCTCGCGCCGACGGACGGCCGGTGGTGGTGCGGTTTGCGGTGCCGAACGAGCCGATCACGGTGCATGACGAGATTCTCGGCGATGTGACGTTTGGCGCTGGCGAGGTGGAGGATCTCGTCATTGTGAAGTCGAACGGGTGGCCGACCTATCACTTCGCAGTGGTGGTGGATGACGAGCAGATGAAGGTGACGCATGTGCTTCGGGCGCAGGAGCATCTGATGAACACGCCGAAGCACGTGTTCATGCAACGGGCGCTGGGCTATGCGACGCCGGTGTATGCGCACCTGCCGCTGGTGTTCAACATCGACGGCACGAAGATGAGCAAGCGCGACAAGCACAAGGTTGTGCGGACGGCGGTGAAAGAGAAGCTCAAGAGCAAGGCGTGGACGAAGGAAGATGCCGCGAATGTGGCACAATGCGACCCGGCCGCGTTCGATCGGTGGCTGGACAAGGCCGACACCGAGATGGACATGTCACAGGTTTCGCGATTGGCGGAGCCGGCGGGGGCGGTGATTCCGGAGATCGACGTGCATGATTTTCGCGTGTCGGGATATTTGCCCGAGGCGCTCTTGAATTTCATCGTGTTGATCGGCTGGTTGCCGGGCGAGTTCCGCGAGAAGCTGACGCGCGAGGAGATGATTGCGGCGTTTTCGATCGACCGGATCGGCAAAACGCCGGGGCGATTCGACCGCGACAAGCTGTTGTCGATGAACACGGATTATTGTGCCGCGGCGACGCCGGCGCGCATGCTGGAGGCGTTTCGCGATTGGGCGGCGGTGTCGAACTCGCCGCTGGCTTCGCTCGATGACGCAACGGCGGCACGGGCAATCGAGGCGTGCAAGGGCATGCGCACGCTGCGGGATATCGAGACAAAGGCAGGTATTTTGTTCGCGCCGGATGAGGCGGTGCAGTTCGACCCGGCGGCGGTGAAGAAGGTGCTGGACAAGAAGGATGGCGCGGGGTATGCGATGCTGGCGAAGCTGCTGCCGGTGATCGATGCGCAGGAGCCATGGACGGCGGAGGCAGTCGACGGATTGATTAAGAAGTTGTGTGAAAGCGAGGGCGTCGGCATGGGCGACATCGCGCAGCCGCTGCGGGTGGCGGTGGCGGGCAAGCCGGTGAGCCCGGGGATTGGGGAGACGCTGGTTTTGTTGGGGAAGGGGAAGACGGTGAATCGGATTCGGAGATGTTTGGCATTGCAGGCGTGACTTCATCGAATCGCCGTCGATTGCGCCGCGGCTCGTTCGTATAAGAACTCGGGCGCTAAGTCCGCGCCGGTCGGCCAAGTGATGGTGTTAAGCTCCTCGTCCAGTCGGAACGCCTTAAACACCTCCGGATTTTTAAGCGGTTCGAAGACCTCGCCCCAGAGTTCATCGGTGAGGTCTATATCCCCCTCGACGCCGTCGGCGAAACTAATATGGATTGTGTATTCGCGGACGTATTCCGCGTGTTTAAGCTTGGGAGTCATGTACTTACTCCAGTGGGGCGATCGGGCGCACAGGTCTTCGCGCGCGGATTAAGTTCCAATCTTCGACCAACTCATCCTTATGCTGATTATACCATTCCGATACCAGATTTGACGCCCGCCGAGGAAAGTATCCGTCAACGACGCCATCTGCGATGCGGACAGTGATTTCGTGGTCGCCGTATTTCGCATGAAAGTGAGGCGGAGGGTGATCGTTGTAGTACATCATGATCACAATTCCGAGAAATCTGGAGATTTCAGGCATAAATGCGCCCGGTTGCAGTTTGCCGTTTCTATTACCGTGTTGGATGAGTGGTAGCCACGGCTTCGATTTGTGCGAGGCTTTCCTTGGTCCAAACGAACATTCCTTTTCGCGGGTCACGGCGAAGCAGGTGATAGATCCCGGCGATAAACGAGGCCACCTCTTGCGGGTCACCTTTTTCGCTTATTCCTTCAACCTGTTTTGCGACTGTTTCAATGACGAAGTGTGGCGACTCGCCGGACGCCAGTATTCCCATTAGTTGAATGAGCGCCGAACTATCTCCAGCCTTTACACGTTCGCATGTCCGGTCCATCTTCATCAATTCGTGAAAGCCAATTTCGCGACGGATATCACGGGCTTGGATGTAGAACGCGGCGCAACCAAATAGCAAAACGACAATAAGCCCCCACGTTAGCCAACCCGGCGCTGTCTTGGAGAGCGTTGGGAATAACTTTGAAATGCTCACTCCGAACCTCGCGTAGGCACTGCATTACAGCACGATGCCGATGAGCACCATGACAGACAGAATCATGGCAACAAAGTACACGACGTATACGAATGTGACTGGTACGGGCTGCAAGAACGTCAGGAATGGCCTTACTTTGTTCATTGACCGACATCCCTTGGGAGTTGCTTACGCAAACCCCGCTGAGCGATCAGATGTTCAACGAGCGTTTACCGCAACCGGCTCCGCGATTGACGACGATGATTCATCGACCGAGCTTTCGCTCTCGATCATTGGCGCCGTCGCACGGTTTGCCAGATACTGACTCGCCAACGTCAAAATCGCGACATAAAAATAGCCGACGGTGAACAGGCACATGAAGAACAGGCCAATCCACATTTTCATGTAGATCGTGTAGGCCACGCAGCCGGCCATGTAGAAGGCCATCAACAGTTCGACCCACGATTGAATCCGTTTCGCGTCCAGCTTGTTCTTGCCGGCCTTGCGCTTCCATTGTTGATCCGTCGCCGCGGCCACGCCGAACTTGGGTGTGCGAACGAATTCGGATTGGCCGCCGAAGAAGCCTTCGAGCGCGGCGCGGGCGTTGTTGACGGAGATGCCGACGCCGACGGCCATGAGAAACGGCAGGTATTTCAGGCTCTCGGCCCACGTGCGGAAAATCTCGCGCTGCGAGGCGACGTAAAAGCTGCTGGCCGAAAAGGTGGCGAGCAGCACGAGCGACATATCGATGGTGAAACGCATCCACGGGCTGTCGCCGAAAATCGCTGTCTTGTAGTAGAGCGCCGGGAAAAGCAGGACCGTGAGAAGCAGCATCATCAAATAGCAGACGCTGCCCGTCAGATGGAAGAATGCCTCCAGCTTGATGCGCCAGGGCAATCGCGATTTCAGAATCATCGGCAGCAGCTTGCGGCAGGTCTGCGCGCCGCCCTTCGCCCAGCGGTGCTGCTGGCTCTTGAAGGCGTTCATTTCGGGTGGCAATTCAGCCGGGCTCGTCACATGCGGCAGGAAAACGAACTTCCAGCCCGCATCTGCGCGCGGTAGGACAGGTCGAGATCCTCCGTCAGCGTGTCGTGCTGCCAGCCGCCCGCATCGCTGATGCACGTTTTTCGCCACGCGCCGGCAGTGCCGTTAAAGCTCATAAAGCGACCGGAGCGGTTTCGCGCGGCGTGCTCGATGACGAAGTGGCCGTCGAGGAGGACAGCCTGCGTCTTGGTGAGCAACGAGGCATCCCGATTGATGTGTTCCCAGCGGGCCTGCACCATGCCGACCTTCGGGTCGGCGAAGTAATCGATGATGTCTTCGAGAATGTCCTCCGGCGGAACAAAATCGGCATCGAAAATGACGATGAACTCGCCCCTGGCGACCTTGAGTCCCGCCTCCAGCGCGCCGGCTTTGTAGCCTTCGCGATTGGTGCGGTGAAGGAAAACGACGTTGTGGCCGAGCGCCCTCATGCGATCGCAGGCTTCTCGGGCGATGTCGACGGTTTCGTCGGTGGAGTCGTCGAGCACCTGAATCTCAAGCAACTCGCGCGGATATCGAATCTTGCAGGCCGATTCAATCACGCGGCGGGCGACGAACTGCTCGTTGAACATCGGCAGTTGGATGGTGACGTGCGGCTTGGATTCAAAGCGGCCGGTCTTGGTGGGGGTATTGCGGCGGTGCTTGTAATAAAGGTAAACCAGTTGATAGCGATGTATGCCATACATCGCGAGCAAAAGGCAAACGACGAGATGAGTCGTTACCAGGGAAATACCAAGAGCATTTGGATCGTTCATAGGTCAAAATCGCCGGCCAGTGAGAGCGGTGCGAACCCATTGCGTTACGCAGCACTGGATTGTATGGGCACGGCGCAATGCATTCAAATTCCGATTCCGAATGTCCGCAACAAGTCGGACCCGGCCGCAACTTCAGACGCGTCAGACGCTTATCGCCGCGTTGAGCGCGGGCGGCGTGTCCGATAGCATGCTCGTTTCCTCATTATGGGTATTCGCCCGGGCCACCCCGATATTCGATCGACGGCATCGCGAGGCTGCAAAAAACCATGACTTTGATTCTCGATGCCGCCAATGTTCGTGTCGAATACGGCAATTTCACCGCGCTGGCCGATCTGAACCTTCGACCTGGAAGGGGGAAATCTCCTTGGCTTCATCGGGCCGAACGGGGCGGGCAAGACCACGACGCTCAAGGCCGTGGCCGGTCTGATTCCGATGACGGCCGGTACCGTGAAGGTGATGGGCGAAAATGTGGAGCCGGGTAACACGGCCGCGCTGGCCCGCATCGGCTTCGCGCCGGACACGCCGCCGGTGTATGAGGATTTGAAGGTGGCGGATTTTCTGAGGTTCATCGGCCGGGCGTATGGAATACGCGGGGCGGAGGTGGAGGAGAAGATCGATTTCTGGCTGGATCAGCTTTGGCTGACCGAGAAGCGGGATTCGAAGATCAAGGCGCTCTCTCGCGGCATGCGACAGCGGCTGACGGTCGCGCGGACGCTATTGCCCGATCCGACGTTGATTTTGCTGGATGAGCCGGCGGCGGGGTTGGACCCAGCGGGTCGCGTGCAGTTTCGCAAGCTGCTCGGCAGCCTTCGCGACCAGGGGCGGGCACTGATCGTGAGCAGCCACATTCTCGCGGACCTGCACGAATACTGCACGCACATCGCGATCATGGAGGGCGGCAAGCTTCGGCAGTTCGGCACCGTGGCGCAGGTGGTCGGCGGCAAGGAGGACAACCGGTGCATGTATGCCGTGATGTTGGCACGGCCGATGCCGGAGGCGGCGCGCATCCTGTCGGAGATGCATGGGCTCACCCGCGTGGAAGTACACGGGCGGGAAATTGCGTTCGAGTTCGAGCACGAGGATGCGAAGGCGGCGGACCTGCTGGCGGCGCTATTGGCGAAGGGCCTGCCGATCGCGAAGTTCACGCCGGTGGAGCATGATCTAGAACAGGCGTATTTGAGGACGGGGATTAAGCAGGTGGATTGAGCGGCGGCGCATCGCATAGGCCAATCCTGTCGGCACGGCCAGTTGCACGCGCCATTTTGGCCGCGATCGTTGTCTTAAGACCCCAGCAGCAAAGCAACAAATCTCTCGATATCACGCGCGTCTATGTACCCATCGCCGTCGGCATCAAGGTTGGCGATGGGGCAATTGGGGTGATTCGTGGCGTAAGTGTCGATGTCGAGAAGGCCATCGACGAATGGACCCACATCCGACAAGGTCACGAAGCTGTCACAGTTCGCATCGGCCCTGCGCGGGAGGATGACAGAAGCATATTGATTGCCGGCGATGATCGTCATGTCGGGCGCCAAGCCCAGCTCCGGCTGGCCGCCGCCGAGGCCGGGCAGCCATTGGTTGCTGACGGCGCCGGACGACCGCAGGATAAATGCGGCGATGTGGAATTCGGCGCCGGGTATGGGCGGCAATCCAATATCTGTATACGGAATGAATATGTCGAAACCGTTCAGGGCGGTGGCCGCGCCGGTGGCGTCGGTGTCCGTAACTCCCAGTGCATTTGAGTTGTTCATGGCCACTTCGAGGCCGTTCGGGTTTGTGCCGCCCGTCAGAAATCCGTCGCCATCGTTGGCCGTACCCTGACCACGGTAGGTCTTGGTTGAGGGCGTGGAAGTGGGCAGAGTCACCTGGTCGACATAGATATTTCCGCCGGCCGTATTAATGAAGAATAGATGGTCGGGCGCGAAACCCGCATCGAGCCCGAGGCCGGTCAGTTGGGCGAGGCCGCCGGGCGGTGCCGGCTGATTGCTGACATTGAGCACGTTCTGGCCGCCGGGGGTGGTGTCGAGCAGGAGTGCCAGGGCGGTGCCGTTGGTGGCGAGATTGCCGGTAATGCCGACGCGAAGGCCCTCGTCATCGGCGCGAACAAAGAGTTGATTCAGCTCGGAGATGTTGTCGCCGAGGGCGGTGGCGTTGTCCTGCGTCGCGACGAGACTGACCGGGCCGAGACTGGCGGGCACGTCGACGCCGTTGATTTCGTTGGGCGCCGGGGCCACGGGCGCGGCATCGATTTCCAGAATGCGATAGGTGTAGGCCGGCATCGAAATGCTGTAGGCCGCTTTGTTCGCGTCGGTGAGGTTGGCCAGCAACTGGTTGCTGAGCACATCGCGAACCGTCGTTGTGCCCGCGGGAATTTCCAGGCCGGAGAGATCGAAGGTGGCGGTGGCAGTGGTATTGCGCAGGCGGATGGCCACAAAGAGCGTTTGCTCGCCGGGCTGGTGACGCACGAAGGACCAGACGCGGTTTGTGTTGCTCGTAATGGGAATGTAGGCGCCGCGGCGCAGTGCCACATTCTGGGCACGCGCGGCGATAAGTTCGCGATAGGCCTCCAGGAGCGACGTGCCCGCGCCGCTCTGCTCCTGCACGCTTCGTCCGTCGTTGTTCTGCGAATAGCGGCTGTTATAGGCGGCGGCATTCAGCGTCCAGTAGTTGGACATCGGCGGGCCGGCGACGGCATTCCATTTGAAGGGCTCACGCATCGGGATGTCGTTGGCGTCGCTGCCGAAATTGCCCTTGAAACCGAGCATGCCGATTTCGTCGCCGTAGTAAATCATGGGCGTGAAGGGCTGTGTCATCAGGATCGCCGCGGCGACCTTCGCTTTAGTCAGGCTGCCGCCGATGACCGAGGTGAGCCGATCCACGTCGTGGTCGCCGAGAATGCCCATGTAGTGTTTGCCCGCCGGCAGCGAGGCGACGGTGGCCGCCATTGTGTTGTAAAGTGCCGTGGAGGTTTCACTCGACAAGGCGTCGCGGGCGGCGAATTCAAAGGGCTTGGTCATCGTCGCATCAAATCCCGGCAATAGTTCGACGCCGAAAGTTCCCCAGTCGGCCTGCTCGGCAAAGGTGAAGACGTTGGGGTTGATCGTGCGCAGCGCCTGTTTCCAGGGAATCCAGAAATCGTCGATGTTGTAGCCCCAGCCGTTCGGACCGCTGTTGTAATTCTCCCAGACGTGATCGAGGCGGTAGCCGTCGACGCCGTCGGACAAGTCGCCGTCGTTGTTCGGGTCGAGCCACTTTTGTGCCCACTGCGTGACCAGTGCGGCCGGACCGGGATTGTTCAGGTTCCAGTGAATGAAGCCGACGGTGCTGCCGTTCCAGGTTGAGTAGGTGGAGCCGAGGTAACTTGTGTTGGCGGAATTGGTAAAGGCGAGCCAGTCATCGGAAACACTGGCCGGATTTCCGTAGGCATCCTGAAACCAGATTGTGTTGTGGCTAATGCCGTAGACGACAAAATCGAGAAAGACCTTGATGTCGCGGGCGTGTGCGGCCTCCACAAAGGCGGTGAACTCCGGCTCGGTGCCGAAATCCGCGCGAAGGGTGTCGGCCGCGCCGTGCTGATAGCCGTGGTAGGCGGGCGAAGGAAAAATGGGATTGATCCAGACGGCGGTAATCCCGAGCGATTCCAGATAATCGAGTGATGCGGTCAGGCCGTTGAAGTCGCCGAATCGGGCGGCGTCGTTGTTTGAATCGCGCCAGGCAATCGGCATGATGTGATAAAAGACGTCGTCGCGAATATCGCGGTCAATGGGCGCGGCAGCATGCGCGAATGCGGCAAATAAACATGGGAGAATGAGTAACCAGAGGCAAGTATTTCGACGCATCAGGATCCCCAGCAGGGCTGTTTTGCTTCGGGCGGGCAACGAGAAGAAGCCGAGTGATTGTAGCAAATCAAAAGCGCATGTTCAAACGTTTTACCTGCGCGAAATCATGTGTGTTCCGGCAGGTGGGAGCGGACGGCCGCGCTGGTACATGTCTAGCGGTCCACTTTGCCCGTGAACACACCGATGCTGCTGATGATTGCGGTGCCGCCGCGAGGATGCGGTGCAACATTTGAATTAGTGCGACAGGTACGCGATTACAAACAGGTCGATGTCCTTTCCGTCTGCTAGTGAATTTCCGTCAAGGTCGGAGCGATTGAGAAAGTCCGGGTTGGTTTCGAGATCGAGGAGCACATTCACGAAAAGAGCCAGATCGTCGGTGTCAACATCGTAATCCGCATCGATGTCGCCCGGCGGGATTTCGATGGTCAGGGTAAGGCTGGCATTGTTCATCAGCTCGGGCGGACACCTTCCGTTGTTGGTCCACAGGTCGAATAGATCCTGCCCTTTTGCGTTCGTCGTGTTTTCGTCGCGCAGGAATGTGACGTATTCGCTGCTCGTGCTTTGATAATAAAGCGCGACATCGACTCTTGAGGCGCCCGTGGGAATTGCATAGGCGGTTTCATCCCAGTATTGGCCGTCGGCATAGGTTGCACCGACGGGCGCGCCGCCGAAGTCTGCAAAAGCAGCGTTTAAGAAACCGCGCGGCGGGATGCGGTTGTCCTTGAAGATTTTGTTGTTCAACACAAAGTGGAACGAGGGGCCGGGTGCGACGCCGACCAGGCTTGCGGTGAGTTCATCGAGGCCGGGTTTGGATTCATAGATTTTGGCCTCGGCGTCGTGGTCAAGTTCGCCCTCGGCAGCGTCGTAGGCGGCGGATTCCTTAATGAGTTGATCCGCTGCATCGAAGAAACGCACATTGAGCCACATGCGCCTGCCTTCCGGGTAACCGGTGGGCAGCTTGTGACCTGTCTGGTTGGTGATGGTGACGACGAGTTGATCGTCCTGCTGATTGAGTGACATTGTTGCGGCATTCTGCAACATGTAGCGCGCTCTTGCGACGCCGGCGGTGACGGCGGCCGCGTTTACATCTTCGGGGAACAACTGCGGCATCAGACCGAGAAGCCAGGTGGTGCCGCCGGTCATGTCGTGAAGCGGCAGGTCGATGCGATTCTGGGCCAGCGGATCATTGCAGCCCCGGCCGGTGACGTCGCGCATATGGCAATCCTGGCAGGAAGCGACATAGTCGCGATTGCCGCCGAACTCGGGCGCGAAGACACCGCCGGGCGTGTTGTATGCGCTGTGGAACCACTCGCTGTAAGTGCGTTCGATGGGCATGAGCTGGTTGGAGGCCGTGCTGATTGGCGGCGCATCAAAGGCATTCGGGACATAGTTGCCATTGCCGTCTTTTTCGAATGCCGGGTTGCTGACATCGTGGCAGGAGCCGCAAAGCGAGGCTTCGCGGTGGAAGGACGATACCAGCACGCCGTGCGGACTGACGGTGTCGCTGAAGGGACCTCGACGGCGCGAGGCATCCGGATCGACCACGAGCATGCCGTTGGCGAATTGCGTCGGGGATTGAAGCAGTGCGGCGAGGATGGCCGAGTCCTCAGGCGGGTTTGCAACATCGGGGATGGGGTCGACCATGCGGTGGCACAGATCGCAGGAAACGCCGAATTCATCGGTCTTTAGAATGGCATCTCCGGATGTCGGCACAGAGCGTCCATCGAGCCAGGCACTGGAAGTGTGACAGCGAATGCAGACATCGCCGGAATCCGGCGCGTCCTGATTCGCAATGGCCATGCAGGCTTCGAAAAGCAGGTCGCGCGAGGCATGGGACATCATGCTGCCCTGCCAGTTGAAATGCGGCTCGACCTGCAAGTCATACCCGCCATGACAAGCGGCACAGTTGTCGGGAGGGATGAGCGGCGCCGCGTCAAATGGAAGCGTGCCGGGCAGATCGAAATCGCGCAGTGTTGTCGGCGCGATGCCGCCCGGCGGCGCTTGGACGGTGAATGCCGCATCGGATGAATCCGATCCGACGTTCGAAGCGTTGTCAGTGGCAATAACCTGTATCCGGGCGGCCGTTGTTGGACGGTTTGGAAGGAAAATCTCCGCTTCGCCGGTACTGCCAACCTGAGTGAGATTTCGCGCCAGCATTCGGAAGATCACGCCATTGTCTTCAGAAATGCGAATGTCGATTTTGGAAATGCCGCTCGTGTCGATCGCAGTCCATTGGACGATGATGGCTGTGTTTGCGATGAGGGTCTGGCCGCCATTGGGAAAAGTGACGGTTACGACTGGAGGCGTGGTATCGACAGAGGTCATCGGCACCAGATGATTCTGGATGTCGCCAACCAACACGTTCGATACAGAAACAACATTGCCGGGCGTAAGCCCGGGAAACGTGGGTGTGTTGCCGTACAAAGTTGTGTCGGTGATTTCCGTCAGATTGGAGTATCCGTCGCCGTCATTGTCTTCGTCCTGAATGGCAACCATGGCCGCACGCCTGCCCGTATCGGTGTTCGGGTAACTTCCGATGATTGCAGCGAGTCGATTGCCATAGCCGTTTCGCGGGCCGGAGCCATTGAAATCGAAGTGACACATGCCGCAATGGACGGCGTGGCTCGGCACGGTGTCGATGGCCGATCCGACGGCGCTGGGGTATTGGGCGAAGAATGATGAGCGAATGTTCGGCCTGGCGAATGCCGGGGGCGCCGCGACCATAAGCGAGAATGGCACCAGAATCAGCAGGCTTTTTCTTGTCGGCTTTGGAAACCAATTGCAGTTCGACATGTTTCGGGCCTCCCCTCGACTCAGTCAACTTGGTCGCCGTCCGGCCCTGTTCGATTCCCATTTGACTGGGCTGAGATGTGCAATAGAGATTCAATCTGCGCAATAGCTCAACGTGTTTTGTTCATGCAATCGATGTGCCATAAGAAGGGGAGGTCGTTGTGTGATGGCACCGCCGCGTAATTGTGCGACTATTCGCGCGATGATTCGTGTTGGGTCGAGTTTTGACTTGTGGGCGAGCCGGTGGGTGTGGAAAAAGCAACAGTCGGCTTGAACTTGGTATCAAGCGATTGAGTTGTGCGCAAAAGCCAACTTTTCATGCGGAATACCGCGCTGTGGGCTGGTGCTTGCGGTTGTGACGCAGAACCAATGGATTGGATAATTACCGATCCACTTCACCCATGACTACGTCGATGCTGCCGATGATCGCGGCCATGTCGCCGAGCAGAACGTTTTTGCCCACCTTTTCGGTCACGCTGAGATTGCAGAAGCTCGGCCCGCGCGCCTTCACGCGCGCCGGAATTGCTCCGCCGTCGCCCTTGACGAAGAAGCCGAGGTGGCCGCGGGGGTTGTCGATTTCGAGGTAGACTTCGTCGTCCGGCAGCTTGATGGTTTTGCCCTTCTTGTGCAGCGTTTCCTGGCCGGCCGTGCCGCGCAGTTTTTCCAGCGCCTGGCGGATGATTCGCACGGACTGTTCCATCTCGCACATGCGGACGAAGTAGCGGTCCCAGCAATCGCCGACCTGCCCTTTTCGGCCATCGCCGACGGGGATGTCGAACTCGAACTCCTCGTAGCCGCCGTAGGGCTTGGCCCGGCGCACGTCGAGCGCCACGCCGGAGCCGCGGAGCACGGGGCCGGAGAGGGCGTATTCGATCGCATCTGCCGCGGTGATGACACCGACGTTCGCGGTGCGCTTCACGAAGATGTGGTTGTAGGAGAGCAGGTTGTTGTATTCGTCGATCTTCGGCTCGAAGTAATCGAGAAACTCGGTGCAGACATCGATGAAGTTTTCGGGCACATCCTGCGTCACGCCGCCGACAGTGATGTAGCTATAGGTCAACCGCGCGCCGCAGGTGTTTTCGAACATGTCGAGGATGTATTCGCGCTCGCGGAAGCAATAGAGAAACGGCGTGAACGCGCCGAGGTCGAGGCCATAGGTGCCGATTGCAACCAAGTGCGACGCAATGCGGTTCAGTTCCGAGAAGATGATGCGGATGTACTTGGCTCGGGCGGTGATTTCGGTTTCGAGGCCGGTGAGCTTTTCGATGGCCAGCGCGAACGCGAGGTTGTTGTTCATGCCCGCCAGGTAGTCCATGCGATCGGTGTAGGGCACATATTGATAGGGCTGCACCGTCTCGCCGATTTTCTCGGCAGCGGTGGAGATAGCCGATGTGCGGGACCGACTCGAGCACCATCTCGCCATCGGTGCGCAGGACGACGCGAAGCACGCCGTGGGTGGCCGGGTGTTGCGGCCCCATGTTGACGAGCATTTCCTCGGTGGGCATGTCGTCCTGCTGGATGCGATCGGCCGTGAGGTCGAGATTGATGTCGGGCTGGGCTTCTAAAATGAGGTCTGGCATAGTCTGCTCGCGTTTCAATGAGCGATGGCGGATTAGCGCCTCGCGTGGAGTTCCTTTAAACAAATTGAAAGGCCTTCGAGCACGGACGATTGATACTCGTCCGTAAATGCAAATCGCTTTTGCGTCCAATCGGGCCGCCCGATCAAACGATAGAGAGCCGTCATTGTCGGACGTTTCGCGTCTTTCGTTGGATCGACGATCCAGTATTCCGCGATTCCGCCTGCAGCCCAATAGAGGTTTCGATTTCGCTCAATGTCCTTTTTTATTCGCCGTCTGGAGACGATTTCCACAACGAGGATCGGACAGAAGTATGACCAGTCGTCGCGCTTCACCAATTCTTCGAGCGAAGGAAAATCGCGATAAGCCGTGATGTCGGGACGGGGACGCGTCGCGCCGGCACGGCCGCCGATCACCACGTCGTTGTCCTGATCGACATAATTGATCGAGCGCGGATTGAGAATGGAGTATTGATCGAGGTGGCGAAAAATGAGCCGCTGCCAATAGCTATGCGATGGGATTGGACTCGGCGACACTTGCAAGACTCCGTCAAATATTTCAGAAACGCTGCCTGGCGCATCGACGCGACGCAGGTAGTCTCGCTCCGACATCCGCACCTTTCGGCCGATTCGTGATTTTCGAGATGTGGCGTTCATGCGAATCATGGCGATCTCAAAGCACTCAGCTTCCGATCAGTGTATCGGCCTCGTCTGCTCGTGCTCGGTGACGGCCGGAATGCCGTGGTACTCCATCGGGAATTTATAGTCCTTCTGCAGCGCGTGGCCGACCCAGTCGTCCGGACAGAGAATGCGGCGCGGGTGCGTGCCGTCGTGATCGGTGACGGAATCGGGATGGCCGGTGAAGTTGATGCCCATCAGGTCATAGGCTTCGCGCTCATGCCAGTCGGCCGCCCGCCAGACGTGTGCGACGGTCGGGATGGTGGCGCTGTTTCTCGGCACTTTCACGGCAATCGCGACTTCATTCGTGATCGTCCACGGGCTGCCCGATTTTGCCGACATGCGAGCGGAGAAGAGATCGTACTCGACGACGAACTGCTCATCCTCGAGCATGTCGACCGCAGTGATGCAGCGGAGAAAATTAAGCTGCAATCGCGAATCGTTTCGCAGGAATTTTGCAACCTCCGGCCATGCGTCCGCGCGGACTTCGATTCGCGGATGGGCGGTTTCAAAGGTGAAGCCGGCGATCTTGTCGCTGAATTGTTTCTTGAGTAAGTCCGCTATTTCTTCGGGTGCCATACCAGCGTCGTCCTTCGTGTTGACTCCACGGATTATGTCGAGGGCAACGTTCGGCACCGGCCATTGGCCGGTGCCACACTTCGGCTGTTGGCCGGTGCCACACTTCGGCTGTCAGCCGATGCCACACTTCAGCTTTCAGCTGATGCCACGCCTTTGCACGAGTTCTATCAGTCGCGTATCAATTCGCCCCGGTCGCAGGTGAAAACGCCGCATCCTTCACTGAGTTCCAACGATCTCGCGCGACGGTCTGATGCCTAATTTTGTCCTGCAGCCGCATGAGGCCTTCAATGAGCGCCTCCGGTCGCGGCGGGCAACCGGGAACATAGATATCGACCGGAACGACGAGATCCACGCCCTTCACGACATGGTAGCCGTTCTTGAAATAGGGCCCGCCGCCGATGGTACAGGCGCCCATCGCCATCACGTATTTCGGCTCGGGCATCTGGTTGTAAAGTCGCTTCACGCGGCTGGCCATTTTGTAGGTGACGGTGCCGGCGACGATCATCAGGTCGGCCTGCCTTGGGCTGGCGCGAAAGGCACCGGCGCCGAAGCGGTCCACGTCGAACCGGCTCGCGCCGATGGCCATCATCTCGATGGCGCAGCAGGCGAGGCCGAAGGTCATCGGCCAGATGCTGCATGTGCGGCCCCAGTTGATCGCCCAGTCGAGCGATGTGATGATCATGCCTTCTTCAAATCTGTTTTCGATCCAACTCATGTTGATTGTCCTTCACTCGTCGTTGCGAGCGATGCTTGGTGGAGTGAGCGTCGTATCACGCCCACTGCCGGGCGGCCTTGCCAAGGTCATCATCGGGCTTCGCGTCGAACTTGCGGGACTGCCCCTCCGTCGCGCGAACCCAGTCGAGATAACCGAACCGCCACAGATACAGGAAGCCGAGCACAAGCACCGCGAAGAAGAACAGCATATCCCATAGCGCCGCGATGCCGGCCGACTTGTAAACCACCGCCCACGGATAAAAGAGGGCGATTTCGATATCGAAGATCAGGAACACCAGCGCGACGACATAAAAGCGAAGGTCGAACTGCACCCAGCTCGAACCGATCGTCGGCTCGCCGCATTCATAGGCCGCGTCTTTGTCCGGGTGAGGCAGCGATGTTCGAAGGAATTTGCCGACCAACAGTGCGGCAAACGCCATGAGAAAACCGGCGACGAAAAAGAGCAGTATTCCGATGACGAGATCGTGTCCCATTTGTCAGATCCAAGGGATTAGCACTTTGGTTTTTGTGCCACTCCGCGATCGCCCGGTCGCTGCGCGACTGGGCTAAACATGTCTTCTTGTGTGCTTAGCTTCCCTTCGACGGCTGCAAAGCCTTCAACATTTCCTCTCGAACGGGCTTCGCCCGTTCTTCCCAACGGCTCTTCATGTCGGAAGCCCACGCCGGCATGTCCGGCTTCTGCATCCAATACGGTTCCGGCGTTTGCTTGCCCTGCTTGGCCAGATCGGTGAATTCAACAATCATGTCTTCGCGCGTATAGGCCGACAGGTCGTGGTTCTCTCCCATGTGAATGCAATCCGTCGGACACGGATCGCAGCACAGCGCGCAAAACATGCACTTCGAATAATCGATTGCATATCGCTCCAGCGCCCCTCCCACGGCCACACCAGACGCCTTGTCGATCTTTCGTGGCCCGCCTTTTTCGATGTAGATGCAATCGACCGGGCAGGCCTTGGCGCACTGGTCGCAGGCGATGCACTTCTCAGCCTCGAACCAGTGAAACCCGCGAAACCGCGATTTCACGACGGGTGCGACATCCGGATATTGCACCGTCACCGTCTTGGCGAAGCAGTACTTGAGCGTAATCCGCATGCCGATCGCAATGGTGCGAACGGTGTCGAAGATGTTTTGAAAATACTCACGGGCGGTTGCCATAAACAGTTGCCTCGCGGGCACTTGGCCGTCGAGATTTCACAGGCCCGATCACGTTCGAAAGGGCGGGAAACCTGCAAGAATATCCATGATGGGAGTATAGCGATAGGCGCTGTCGACACCACAGAGCTTGGCGGCCAAAACTGACCCGCAACGGCCCTCGAAATGCAGGATTTGCGGTGAAAACGCGTCGGAGATTACAGTAATCCGAATGGGCCTGCTGGAACAGTCAGGGTGGTGAAGTGTGCCGATCGAAAGGGTAAGTCAATCAGAATTGTCGGCTCATGGCCCGGGGGTTGTGAAAATGTTGAAAATTGAATGCCGTTGGTGCATGTTCATCGTTGTTGTGCTTTTATCGGCCGCCGCTGCACAGGCGTGGGGCGCTCCGTGGAAAACGGGTGAGCCGATCGCACCGTTGGTCTTGAAATCAGCGTCGGGCGGTGAGGTCATTTCAATTGATTCGTTCCGCGACACAAAGCTGGTCATCGTACATTTCGCGCCGTGGCATGCCGAGAGCGTGGCTTTGCTCGAAGACTGGATCGGCTCGACGAAGAATTTTCGCAAAAAGAAAAAGCTGGCCGTCGTCGGTGTGATGCACGAGCAGGACCGGGAGCGTGCGGCGCTCTTTGTCAAATGGAAGGCGCTGAAGATTCCCATCTTGCACGATCCGCTCGATATTTCTCTGGCCGAAAAGCTGCCGACCGTTCTGGCCATCGACGAGAATGGTTTTGTTCGGGACATCAATCCCAAGATCGACACCATCGAAAAGGAATTCATCAAGAAAAAGTACAAGCCGGGTAAATTCGAAGTAAGAGCGCCGGTGCTGGAGGCAGCCGATCCGAGAGTGCTGAAGCGACGGGCCGCCGAAAGCCGCTTGTTGTCGATGCAGCGCGAGCTGGGCGATGCGTACATGCTCGGCGGAACGCCGGCGGAAATCGAAGAGGGCATGCGCACCTATTCGCAACTGCTTCAAAGCGATGGGAAGGATTCGTATTCGTTCTTCAGGCTGGGCGTCGGGTTCTTAATGCGCTCAGCCGGCGATGCGAAGCAGGAGGGCGATGTGAAGCAGGCGATCGAGAGCTTGCGAAACGCGGTGAAGTTGAAGTCGAAAAATGAGATTTTCAAGGCGCGACTTGCGCAGTTTGACAAAGACGCGAAACAGCCGAAGGGCGGTGTTGATTTTGACGGGTGGGTGGAAAAGGCAAAGAAGGAAACGTCGAACCGCAAGTGAATCGGGACCTGCCCACGGGTTTACAGAGAGTCGCATAGTGCCATAATTAAGGCACAAAGGACCAGAGCTAACGGTCGACCGGCCAACTCCTAAGTTGTAACGCAGAATGATTCATGCAGCATTGTTCCGGACATGGTCATGATCGAACATGAATCCCATTTTGTTTCGGTGTCCATTGATTCGGCCGACGCCTTGCCGGAATGCGTCAGCAAGGTCTTCGACGGTTTTGAAGAGGACGTTTGCCAACACGGTGCGTTTCAGGTGACCCCAGAGCCGTTCGATCAGGTTCAGGCTGGGACAATACGTCGGGAGCCAGAAGATCGTCAGTCGATCGGTTTGTGTCTCCAAAAAGGCTCTGACGGCCTTGGTGTGGTGATAGCGGGCGTTGTCACAAACCAGACGGATTTTTCGGTTGCCGTAGGCCTTGAGCAACGCGGTCAGAAACGCGATGAAATTCCAGCCGCTCTTGGTGTCCGCGATGAGCGTGGTGATTTTGGCAGTGGCACAGTCCACCCCGCCGTACACCACCTTTTTCGTTCTTGCCCGGCGAGGGTATTTCGGGCTGCTTGCCGACCGGCGCCCACATGCGCGTCCGCCGGGTGCCGATGGATTTCGACTTCATCCTGATAGATCAGCGCCTCGGCGGCATCATTCTTCAGGGCGTTTTTTTAGACCGATCAGCTTGCGGCGGGCCTTTTCGTAGGCGGCCTCGTCGCGTTTGCCTTTGAGGGTGTGCTGGGACGATGAAACGAGTAATTCACCTGATGCAGCAATCGACGCATCTGATCGTCGCTGAAATGGATGCCGGTTTCCTTGGCCATGTGGGCGGCCAACCGGGTGGCCGACCAGACCGAAAAGCCGTAGCCCAATTTCATGGGATTGGTGTCGACAACCCGCTTCATCTTCTTGAGATAGGCAGGCGTGGCGCGGCTCCGGCGTCCCGGCGGCTTGGTCGGATGCAGGGCGCCGATACCGCCCATGCGATACAGGCGTCGAATGCGAGCAACCGTGGCGGTCGCGCAACCCAAACGACCGGCAATCGAAGCAATTGTGTCCCGCGAATCCGACATCAACAGAATCAGACAATTGCGAAAGACATCCGCGGACGGCGTGCGGAACCGAAGACCGTCCAACGCCTCCCGCTCCGCGAGAGACAACCGAATTCCATATCCCATACCGACCTCCTGACGGCTCCGCCGTCATTAGAAAGGTCGACCGAAATGGGAAAACTATTGAATCATTCTGCGTCTTAACTTAGAACACTTCCGCCATCCACTGTCCGTCGTGTTCAGGATTGCCAACGAGCCGATGATTGACGATGTCGATCCAGAAATCGAGCCGTTCCAATGGAATTTGCCCGAGGAGAACTTGGCGATTTTCGGGAAGCCCCAGCACCTCATCTGTGACAGTTCTGCCTTCGACCGTCAGTTGAGCGCCGCGATAGACATTGAGGGTTATGACTCCCGTGACGGTCTTGCAATCCCGCTTTCGATGAAATTTCAGGCCGAGAGCCTCAATCATGGGTTCAGGCATCGAAAGAAACGAAGCGCCCGAATCAACCAGAGCTTCGGTCTCAATCCTGCGAATTTGATCTTGTGGGATCTCGCCTCGATCAGCCCGCTCCCGATCTTCTACATTTTCCACCTCGATAGTAACGACAAGGCGACCCATTTCGATCCCCGGCTTCGGTTCAATGATGGTTCGGACCATGATGAGACTCCCTTGTCAACACGTCATTCTAAGCCTTGATCGATGCCTATTCAAATAATCTTGTTCGAAACCCAATGTTATCGTGCCCATCTGTTCTTCCGGCGATATCATATCGCAAAGAAATGAGTCAATTTCCGACACGTTTAAGCCCAAGGTGAAACGAATGCCCCTGGCCCGCGAAGGTCTCCGTGAAATGTCAGTCTGCACCATCGTCCTCGGCGGCGGTGCGGCACTTTGTGCGTGGGGCGCGATCACCGTCTCGCCGTTCTGGTGGATTTTCGCGGCCCCGTTCTTCGCCGTCTGGGTTTTCACCATCGCCTTCTTCCGAGACCCCGAGCGCGCTATACCCATCGAACCCGGCATCATGGTGGCACCAGCCGATGGCAAAATCACTGAGGTGACGCGCCTCGATTCCTGCGAAGGCATCGACGGCCCCGCCATTCGCATCAGCATTTTTCTCTCCATCTTCGACGTGCATATCAATCGCGCCCCTTGCGCCGGCCGCGTGGTTCGTACCGATTACCGAGCGGGCGAGTTTCTCGACGCACGCCACCCCGAATGCGGCATTCGCAACGAAAGCAACACCATCATCATGGAACTGGGGGACGTTGATTCGAATGGCTCGAACAATGGTTCAACCGGCACTTTGAGCAGCTCCGAGAAAGGCCGTCGGCCGATCATCGTTCGGCAGGTTGCGGGCCTGATTGCCCGGCGGATCATCTGCAACGTCCGAGGCGACGATGTCCTGTCGCGGGGGCAGCGACTGGGACTGATTAAATTCGGCTCCCGCACCGATCTCATTTTGTCCGCGAATATGGGACTGGAGCCGGTTGTGAAAGTGAACGATATGGTGGTTGGCGGCGAAACGGTCCTGCTCCGGCCGATCGGCGCGCGGCGCGAACCGAGCGGTCGTGAGATTCCAGAGGAATCGCATGTCGCTCATTGATACAATGTGTCAATCGTCGCCGGACATCGCCAACAGGAAAGAGAACTCGTGAAGCTCTCAAACAAACAAGATGCGTCCGCCCGCCGGGTTCGACGGCGGGAGCGCGTTCTCAAAACCATCGGCGTGCTGCCTTCGCTCGCGACGCTTGGTAATCTGAGCTGCGGCCTTGGCGCCATTTACCTTTGTCTGCTGCACTCGCAGGCGTTCGCGTTGAAGATCAGCGAACCGCAAATCGGCGGGCCGAGAATCACTTCGCTCCTTCCGTCGTTTGCTGCCGCGGCCGGCTTTCTCCTGATTCTCGCCATGTGCTTCGACGGCATCGACGGCCGCCTTGCCCGCCTTGCCAGAAAGACAACCGAATTCGGCGCCCAGCTCGATTCGCTCGCGGATGTTGTCAGTTTCGGCGTCGCGCCCGCGTTCATGGTTCTGTGCATCGCCCAACCGGCAACCTTTGTCGGCATGAGCGATATTTCGTTTCCCGTCATTATTTATTGGCGGGCGGAATGGGTCATGGCCGCCATCTATGTCTGCTGCGCGGCACTCCGGCTGGCGCGATTCAACGTGGAAAATGAGGAGGATGAATCCGCGCACATGGAATTTCGCGGCCTTCCCACGCCCGGCGCGGCCGGCGCGGTCATCGGGCTCGTGATTTGCCAGCAGGGGCTGCGTTCCGAATTCGGAGAGGTCGTTTATCACATTCTCGGCCGGGCCATGCCGGTGTATGTCCTTCTGCTCGGCTTGCTCATGGTCAGTCCGTTTCGCTATCCCCACATGGTGAACGCCGTGCTTCGGAGCCGAAGGCCCTTCTGGCAGGTCGTGACCCTGGCGATGGGTGTGCTGGTTGGCTTTGTTCTGCAGTTTCACATCACGCTGTGTATCGTCACGTCCGCCTATGCGCTGGCGGGCCCCTTTAATGCCGCCATGTATCGGATTCGTGGAAAACCGCAGCCCAAAGGCGCGGACGAACTGGAGCCGGCCTTCTCAGGGCCCGACGAAACGTTTGAAGATGAAGAGGAGCCTGAACTGCATGAGGAGGGCGGCGAATCGACCCGTCATTCGGCATGACAGTTGGCCTCGGATTCGCACATCAATCCGCTGCATCGTCTGGTTGAGCGTTTGAATGTCGCTGCATGGGCGGCCGACCGTTGAGCCGCGATGGGTCACCTACGCGAACAGCCCATTCTCGCCCAAGTCGTCCGTCACCATCGCTTTTGATGGCGGCGTCAGGCCCAAGTGCTCGTATGCCGCCGGTGTTGCGCAGCGGCCCTGCCGCGTGCGAATTACCAGCCGCCGCTGAAGCAGAAACGGTTCGACCATATCCTCCAGCGTATCGCGCGATTGGCCGAGCGTGGCCGCGATGGCCTCGATGCCCGCCGGCCCGCCTTTGTAGGTTTCGATCAGGCACGACAGAAACGACCGATCCAGCTTGTCCAGCCCGACCGCATCGATCTCCTCAATCGCCAGCGCCTTCTCCACCACGCCGATATCCACGGTCCCATTCGCCCGCACCATCGCATAATCCCGCATGCCGCAGCAGCCGATTCGCCACGCGCGGCGTCCCTCGCGACCGCTCCGCGATCAGCCGAAGCGAATCAATCGATGCCTGAATCTCCAGCCGCACCGCCGACCGCCGAAGAATTTCCAGCAGGTCATCCGCCCCATAGAAATCAAGGTGATATCGCAGGCCAAACCGATCGCGCATCGCCGCCGTCAGCATCCCCGCCCGCGTCGTCGCGCCGATCAGCGTAAATCGCTTGAGATTAAAATTCACCGTGCGTCCGCCGACGCCGGCTTCGATGGTGAAGTCGATGCGAAAATCCTCCATGGCCGGATAGAGAAATTCCTCAACGACGCGGTTGAGCCGATGCACCTCATCTATAAAGAGAATGTCGCCCTCGTCCAGCCCCGTCAGCGTGCTCATCAGTTCGCCGGGCTTCACGATCGTCGGCCCGCTCGTCACGCGGATCCGGTCGGCCACGCCCATCTGCTCGGCAATGAGATGTGCAAGCGTTGTCTTGCCCAGTCCCGGCGGACCATCGAGCAACACATGCTCGAGCGGCTCCCTGCGCTTTCGGGCCGCGCCGATGGCGATCTGTAACTGCTCGATCACCGACTTCTGGCCGACCCACTCGTCGAAGTTCTTCGGGCGCAGTGCGAAATTCGACTGCTCCTCGCGGTCGGACAAGGAATCGGACGTAATGACGCGTTCGCGGGGCATTGTTTCCTAATTCTGAATGGCGAATAGCGAATAGCGAAACTTCGATTGTTCACTGAATTCGTAATACGGACTGCAAGTCCAAGTGCTCAATTTTGTTATTCTGAGTTCGCTATTCGCTATTTCTCTCACCTCTCTGCTCCCCCCTTCACCCGATACGCCGCCTTCACCCATTCGTCCGGGCCTTTCACATCCTTGTGCAATTGGGCCGCTCTTGCAACCCATCGCTGTGCATCGCCGCGCGAATCGCCCCATTGAGCGATGATTTCGACGGCGACCAGTTGATCTTCCGAAAACTCCGGCTTCGCCCCGGCCTCAACCGGGCCCGACAGCACCGCATGTTCCGTCACTTTGCCGCGCAGTTCCGCGACAATCTGCTCGGCCAGTCTCGCGCCGATGCCGGGTAGTTTCTTGAGCGACGGAACATCGCCGCGCTCGATGTCCGATGCAATGCGCGCGGCCGGTGTGGCCAGTGCCCGAAGACCCTTGCGCGTTCCCAAGCCCTTCACGGTTGTAAAAAGCTTGAAGAAGGCGCGATCTTCAGGCCGCAGAAATCCGATGAGCCGCGGCGTCATGTTGCCGCCGGGCGTGCTCGCTTCGAGGTATTCCTGCGTATGTAGCGTGATTTCGGTTCCCACGCTCGCGGCCAGTTCTGAGTAGGCATAGGCCGGCACCAGCGCTTCATGGGCGATGCCGTCGCGTTCGATGATCGCTGTTTCCTCGGTCAGCTCGCTCAAGATTCCGCGTATGCGAACGATCATTTGGCTGCACGTCTTTTCAATTCGAGTTTCGGCGTTTCGACATTTCGATTCTTCACCAATTCCCCGCCGCACCATGCGATCGCCACCGCGTCGGCCACGTCGGGCGGTTCCGGCATCACGCTCAAGTGCATCGTCGTCAGAATCGCGCGCTGCATTTGCAACTTGCTTGCATGGCCGTTGCCCGTGAGCGATCGCTTTACGTGAGTGGCCGGCAGGCTCACGATATCAACGCCGCGCCGGGCGGCCGCCAGCAAAACAACGCCCCGCGCGTGTCCCATCAGGATGGCCGTTCGCGGATGTTTGTAATGGGCATACAACTCCTCAACCGCGACCAAATCGACCGGATGCTCGATCAGGATTTCCTCAAGCCCCGCTTCGATTTCGCGCAATCGCCGCGCCAAGGGCAGGGCAGTGGACGATCGAACCAATCCCGCCTCCACCACGCGGCGGGTGGCGATTTCAAGCACGGCATAGCCGGTTCGGTCAAGGCCCGGGTCAATGCCAAGCACGGTGATGGCGGAACTTTTTTTTGAAATCAGTGAAATCGAGGGAGTGCCGCGCCGCACGCGCGGAGACGTCGTCGATGCGGCTTCATCGGCTACTCGATTCGCCACTGGGTCCCATCCTTGCGATCTTCCAGCGTGACGCCCAGCTTGGTCAATTCCGCTCGAATGTGGTCGCCGATCTGGTACTGCTTGGCCTCGCGCGACAGTTTGCGCACGTCGATGAGCAGCTCCATCAGTTTCGGCGTCAGTCCGTCTTCGCTCAGCTTGCCCGCAGACGGTTTCGAACAAAGCAAGCCAAGGATATTGGCCATGAACACAAACGACCCGCCCGCCGCCTGCACCACCACGCGGTTCTGGTCATTGGCCTGGGTTTCGAGCCGCGATTCGTCGATGAATCGATTGATCGCGCCCGCCATTTCGAACAGCACGCCGATGGCCCCGGCGGTGTTGAAGTCGTCGTCCATCGCTTCGAGAAACCGCACGCGGAGATTCATGATTTTGTCCATGAAATCCCGAATCATCGGCTCGCCTGCCATGTCGCGAATGTTCTCGATTTGCGAAGCGATCTTGTAGGGATCGGCGAGGATCGCGCGTTCCAGCCGCTCCATCAGCCGGTAAAAGGTGTTCAGCCCGGTCTTTGATGCCGCGAGTGCGTCATCCGAAAAATCAATCGGCGAACGGTAGTGCGACGAGATGATCAGGAACCGCAACAATTCAGGCGAGTGCTTCGTTAGCAGGTTCGACAATTGCAGCGACGCCATCACCTTCTCGAATTCCGGGTCGGACTTCGAAATCTTCTTCGTGTTAAAGCGCGTCAGGCCGTTGTGCAGCCAGAACCGCGCAAAGGGCTTGCCGGTGGCCGTCTCGGACTGGGCGATTTCGTTTTCGTGATGCGGAAATTTCAGGTCCAATCCGCCGCCGTGAATATCGATGGTTTCGCCCAACAGTTTCATTGCCAGGGCCGAGCATTCGATGTGCCATCCCGGCCGCCCGCGGCCCCAGGGAGACGGGTAGACCACGTCGTCCGGCTCGTCGGGCTTAGCGGCCTTCCACATGGCAAAGTCGCCGGGGTTTCGCTTTTTCCCCTGCACCAGCCCGTCGCGCGTGCCGGCGAATTGCTCTTCGCTCTTGCGGCGTGAGAGCTTGCCATAGTCCGCATCCTTCGACACATCGAAATAAACATCGCCGTCGACGGCATAGGCCGCGTCGCGCGAAATGAGCATCTGGATGTGCTGAATGATCTCCTGAATGTGTTCGCTCGCGCGGGGCATGTGATCGATCGACCGAACGCCCAATGCGCTCATCCCCGCGACATACTTCTCCTCAAGATCGCGGGCCAGTTCCATCACGCCGCGCCCTTGCGCCCTCGCCTCGTTGATGAGCTTGTCCTCGACGTCCGTCACATTCACGACCCACTTGACCCGGTAGGACTTGAATGAGAGGTAGCGCTTGATGACGTCGAAAATCACCGGGCCGACCGCATGGCCGATATGCGCCGGCTTGTAGACCGTCGGCCCGCAGAGATAAATGCTCACCTCGCCCGGTTTCACGGACTCGAACAATTCCTTTTCACCGGACAACGTGTTATAGATTCGAAGTGACATAGTTCCCTGAACACCAAAGAATCAACTGTCGCTAATTCCGCACCAGACCGACGATCACCGTGGATGCCACCGCCTCGCCGCGCCCGACCGCATCCACGCCTTCATTCGTTTTCGCTTTCACGCAGACGGCATCCGGCGTCGTTTCGCACAAGAGCGCGATCACATTTCGCATGTCCGCCTTGAATGGCGAAAGCTTCGGACGCTCGGCGTGAACAACCACGTCCACATTCGCCACAGCATACCCCAACTCGCGAATTTCATCGACCGCCAGCGTCAGCAGCATTCGGCTGTCCGCGCCCTTGTAACGCGGGTCCGTATCCGGGAAATGCTCGCCGATGTCCGGCAACCCCGCCGCCCCAAAAATCGCATCAATCAACGCATGCAGCACCACATCCCCATCGCTGTGACCGGCCGCATGCTTGTCGAACGGTACGTCAATACCGCCCAGCCGCAGCGGGCCGCCCACTTCGAGTCGATGCAAGTCCGTGCCAATGCCGACGCGATGAATGGGGAGGTTGGCCACAATCACTCCGAGTTAAGCCAAACGAGCCGGAAGCGTCAGCGCCCGGTCGAACGCGATTCGACGCTCCCCGGGCGCTGACGCATCGGGCTCGTTTTCGTTTAGAAATTCACGCTGATATCCACGAACGAGAGCAATAATCGAAACTGACTAATTTCGCTACTGCGGGATAGAAGAGCATACTGTCACAGGCGAAACTCACCGCGAAAACTCTCTTCGGCCGGGCCTGTTTTGTACACCGTGCCGCCATTGGCCCCCTCAGCCCATTCGATCTCCAGATCCCCGCCGGGCAGGTGCAGAAGCGCGGTTCGGCCCAGCCGATCCTCAAGGACGCCGGCCACCAGCACCGCGCACGCCCCCGTCCCACAAGCCTGTGTGATGCCGCTGCCCCGTTCCCATGTTCGCATGGTCGCTTCGCCGCGCGAATGGATCTGCGCGACATGAAAATTCACGCGGTTCGGGAACATCACGTGCCGCTCCACCATGGGTCCGATCCGTTCCAGCTCGAACCCCGCTGCATCGCTCACAAACGTCACTGCGTGCGGATTGCCCATCGACACGCAGGTCACTGTCATGCGTTGACCGCCGATTTCCAAAATCGCCCGCACGCATCGGTCCCGCGCCCCATCATATTTCACGGGAATCTCGCCGGGGACCAGGATCGGCCGCCCCATGTCCACCCGCACGCGCGACACGGCGCCCATTTCCCGAAAAGCGACAAGCGAGAGCACCCCGCGATCAGTTTCAACGCTAAGCGGCACGGACTCGCCCGCTGCTTCCTTCCCTTGGCCCTTTGGCCCCTCGATCGCTCGAACCTTCCTCTGCTCCACCGCATACTTCGCCACGCACCGAATCCCGTTCCCGCACATCTCCCCGCGCGAACCGTCGGCGTTGTACATCTCCATGCGCACGTCGGCGTCGGTTCCGGGCGTCGGCGGGGCGATGAGAATCAGGCCATCCGAACCGATCCCGCGATGCCGGTCGCTGATGCGCCGCGAAAGGGCGGGCAGGTCGACACCCGCAAGACTCTGATCGAAGCAATCGACATAGACGTAGTCGTTGCCGATGCCGTGCATTTTAACGAACTTGATTACGACCATAACTGTATTCAGGCGCTTCGTTGGCTTAGGAACCCCTGTCGTCAATGATTGAGTCACTTACCCAATGGATCCGTTCAACATTCCTGTCAGATCGAAAGTCCTCTCGCAAGTAGGTTTCACGGGCCGCAAAGTCATACGCGATGATGAAATGGTCCGGACCGGACTTGCTCGAGCTCTTGACGAAATCATACAGCTCAATTCGATGCACTACATTTGTGTTATCGTAATGTCGGGCCTTTCCGTTCGTGAAAGCTGCCGGGCAAGTGCAATTCCGCCAGAAAATCATCATATCAAAATCGTCGAAAGGATCGAGTTTGGATCCGCACTCTTGAATTGCCCTTTTCGCATGTTGATGGGCCATTTGATATCGAGCCTGGGGAATCTGATTTGGATCACTGAGTGAGCAACACATCTGCGAAAGGACCAACGTTGCGAATATGAAAAGACTCGGTGATCGCATTTGCCAGCCCCGCGCGCCTCTCTCAAGACTAAATTAGTGATCCGATTTCTTGGTGCATCGCACGCCAAACTCTATCATCTCATAAATCGGCAATCCGTCCACAACCAGAAACCCGTTGGCCACCACAAGCGGTTCGCCGCCGTCCTCCACCCGCGTAATCGTCGCCTCCACCTCCACCCGCTTGTTGGTCGGCAGAATCTGGCCGCGATAGACCCACGCATGCACCGCACCCAGCGCGATCGGCTCAAGTCGGTGCGTCGTGCCCAGTCGCTCGCTCCACCGCTCGATCGCATACGCCTTCAACAATTGTAGGAACGATTCCAGCCCCAGCGACCCCGGCCACACCGGATCCTGATAAAAATGCGCCTTAAAGAACCACGCCCCCGGGTTCACATCCGCCGACCCGCGCACAAACCCAAACCCATGCGGCCCGCCCTCGAGCGCCATCGCATCGATCCGGTCAATCATCAAAACGCCCCGCCGGCTGCACCAATCCACCCGCAAACGGACCAATCAACTCTCCATTCTCCATTCTCAATTTACATTCGCCTCATCCGGCTCGATCGGCCGCTCCCGCGCAATCTCCCATCCCCGCGCCGCCCGCATCTCCGAATCCGGCACCACCAGCTTCCGCTTGCCCGCATCCCGTATGCCCACCTGCTGCGCCAGCGCCTTCTTGGAGAAAAAGCCAAACGTCGTCACGCCTTCGTAAACGACGCGGCCCTGCCGCAAAAGCTGCATGTCATAATCCTGAATGATCATGCCGCCCGCCTCGTTCACCTTGGTCATCCGCACCCGCGCCGTGATCGTCCCGCAACCGGGAAACAGCTCTTCGTGCAAAATCGCCTTGCCACCCAAATTACGGAATGACATATCAACGGCACTCCGCAGCGCCGACCCGCAATAAGCCGCGAGCCACCCGCAAGGCTGAAGCGCCGCCTCCAGAATCACCGCAAACGGCATCGACACCTGCCGGTTTGCGGCGAAATACCATGCGTCTGCCGGAACATCCCATTCCGATTCAATCCACCCGGTCGGCGCAAGCTCCCATGCCGGCGCATCGACTTTTGTCACCCGATCCATAAACTGAAAGGGCGGCCCCGGCAGACGGGCAATGACCCGCCCCGAATCAAATACGCGATACGGATCGCCAAAGGCTTCCGACGGCTTGCCGTTCGAATAGGCGAGAATGGATGCCTTATCGTACAGCGCTTCGTGCATCTCCCCGCCGCGTTGCGGCTGGGCTAATCGGGATTCCCGCCGCCGCATCGGTCTCAGCAGATTGCCATGCGATAGCGCAGCCTTCTCGCTCCCCGGTTTTGACGTTTTGACTGTTTGACATTTTGACTTTTCGCCCCGCCCAAACCCGCTCAATCCCCTCCCGCGTCATCCCCGTCAGCCGCAACGACATGTTCTTCATCTGCACAATCCGCCGCCCATCCGCGAACATCAGCGCATCGGCAATCACATACGGCTCCGGCCGGTACCCGATTTCCTTTATCTCAACCTGATAAATCACCTTCCGGCTCGCCGGCGTGACAGGTCCGCGGCACTTCAGCGCGCTCGGCATCACCGGTATCGGCTGGTAACAAACCCCCGCCTGCTCGCCAACCCAACCCATCCGCAGCAAATAGAACCGCAGCGCATGCACGCAGCACTCATACATCAGCGTGCCCGGCATCGTCTGATCGTCGATGAAATGGCACGTCAAAAACCAATCATCCGGATGCACATCCGCCTCGGCCCGAATCATGCCAAGGCCGAATCGGCCGCCCGTGGGGTTCAGTTCGATCACCCGGTCAAACAACTGCATTCGCCCCGTCGGCAGCCTAAGCGGATCGTGAAGGCCCAGCCCCTCGAACATCTCGCCGAAGCATCCCGCCAAATCGCCCGACCGCAGGGATGCCACCTGTGCGTCATCATACGCTTCGACCGCGTTCATCGGCACGATCTCGCGCCATGTCGCATCCCGATTCCCCGGCGCGGGCGCCTGCTCCTCGGCCGTCAAAATCAACCCGCCCGAATTCGCAATCTCCTCGTTCGTAAAAAACCCGGCGCAGCCATTCCGCATCGTCAGCACTCGTTCGCCCGCGATCGTGCCGTCGAATTCGAAGAAGAACAGATATGTTTCGCCCTGCCGCACGAACCGCAGAATGCGGATGTCGTACCGAGATTGTTTCGCCCGGCTGCGGCAGGTCGCGATGAAACTCGACCGTCGCATCCAACAACCGATACGACCGCTCGCCCTTCACCCGCAAATCGATGCCGAGATAACTCGACAGAAACAGGTCCGCCTGACCCGCTTCGACCGTGATGCACACCGGCGTTCGGCCGCCGTCGAGATACCATGCGCCTTCAAGAACATCATGCTCTGTTATGACGCGACCGTGCGTCAGCGACCCCTTCTCACCCTCCACTTCCATGATTCGATCGACCAGCATCAAAGGCTCCGCCGGCAGCCGCACGCGCACTGGATAGGTATCCACCACCGCAAACTCCGGCCACAAAACCGGCTCAAGTTTGCCAATCGCAAACTCCATGCACATCGCGCGATCAAACAAATGGTTTTCATCAGCCGGACTGCCGACTCCTTCGAATTCTTCAGTGTTTTCGAGCGGAGCGAGAGTAACTCCTCTCCCTTGAAGGGAGAGGGCTGGGCTGAGGGTGACGAGGGCGAAACAAACTCGAAATCCCAGGGGCCTCCCATCGACGGAACAACTCCACCACCAAACTCCATCAACCGCGCCTGCCCTTCAATCACCGCACCAACCCCGCGTGATGCCGCCTCTGAAAAGGCCAGAAACGCCTCATGCGCCCGCCCAACGGCCACCGCCGCATCGCCAGCCGTTTGGATCAATTCGTCGCTCCCCATGTATTCGTTCGCAACAACACGCATAGCCGCCCCAGCATCGGCCCGCTCCAATCCTGTGTCGCGCAACGCTTCCGCCTGTGCCGCAACTCCGGCATCCAGCTTCAATCGCAGCTCATCACTCGCCCACTCCGGCCAAGTCGGCCGAGGCGCAGCCCGCCCCAACTTCACAACAACCTGTCCGCGCCCGGCACGAACCGCCTTCTCAGTCTCAACCACCTCCTCAACCCCATTCACCTCGGCCACGTCAATCTCCACCCCCTGTGCCGCCAGCGCCGCCGCCAGCTTCACCACCGAATCCGCCTCGCACTCGCCCTTCACGCTGGCCGTCATCGCGAAGTGCGGCCGCTCTCCGAGTATCCGCCGGATCATCCGCGTACACGACCCCTGCGGGCCGATCTCCACAAACAGCCGCACGCCGTCGGCATAGGCACTTTCGATCACGCGCGTGTAATCAAACCCAAGGAGCGCCTGCCCGGTGATGCTCTCCGCCGCGCTCTCGCGTGTCACCTCGTAGGCACCGCCTTTAACCCCGCTGTAAAACCGCAAACCCGCTTGCGACTCCGTGGGCAACAAGTGCAGCGCCTGATACGCCTGCTCGACCTCCTTCACCGCCTCGAAATGCACCGTCGGAATATTCGCCACCGGCACCATCCGGCATTTCAAAATTCCGGCCACCGCTTCGAGCGAGGAAGGCAGCCCGCCCACAATGCTCTCGCTCGGTGTATTGACAATGAGCAGCCGGGCAAATCGCTCGCCCTGCCGCGCCGCCTCGTGGATGGCCGCACGCACGTCCGCCGCCGGTTTTGGCAGGATGACCGCACGCCATGTTGCCGCCTGCTCGGCACTCAGCCCCCACGCCCGCTGAATCGCCCGCCGCTCGCCATACAACTCCGAAGCGAACAAGTCCGACGCCATCATCCGCCGCAGCATCTCGTCCGAGTCCGGCCACGCCCGCGAGGCGAACAAACCGGCCGATTCGCCAAGGCTGTAGCCGATGATGGCCCGCGGTAAAATGCCAATATGCCGCAACAGATTGCTCATCATTATGCCGAAGGCAACCTGACCGAAGATCATCCGCCGCGTGTCGCGCTCCACCGCCCCCTGCGCCGAATCCTCCCAGCCCTCTTCCCAACTGGCGCGATATGGCGCGAACCACCGGCACATGGTCTGGCTCGCCAGCCGCTCAACGCGGGCATCCATCGCATCCAACACGCCCGGCCACCGCAATCCCACGCCGCGACCCATGCCGACAAAGTGATTCCCCGAGCCCGGAAACACAAATGCCAACTCACCGGCACTCGCCAACGGCTTGGGCCAATAGTAAACCCCTTCGCCCCCGGCCATCGCTTCATCCGGATTCGCCCGCAGCGATTCAATCGCAAACCTCGCCGCCGCCCGAATCTCCGCAGCCCCACGCCCCACCAACGCCACCCGAAACGGTGTCACGGTCATCGGGGCCGTGGTTAACCGTGCCGCCGACCTGTCGGCGGCGGTGTGGCACCGGCTATTAGCCGGTGCCACACCGCCGTCGGCAATCGCACACAGTGATTGAAATAACGGACCCACATCACCATTGCACTTTCCACGGTCAATTTCAGCAGCTCATAATTCAATACTGGAACAGCCGCTTCTCCTCGCGTGCTCGCCGCTTCCTCCAACACCACATGTGCCGCCTGCCCATCCATCGTCATCGACGCCGCCAACGCCCGCCGCGGACCATTAACCCGATCCCGATACCAATACGAAGCCTCCAAAGGACGATGCAGTCGCGAACCACTTTGTTCGAATATCGCCGCCGCTCCACCGAGTGCCCGCACCGGCGCCGACGTCCGCCGATGCAAACAAATCGCCGCCTTCACAACCGAGGCCAGCGACATCGCCGCGCCGACTCGTCCGATCATCGGAGCAACCGATCCGATCGCCACATCCCGTTCAATGCCGGCAAACGCCCGAGCCAGCGCGTCTGGCCAATCGCCTCCTCGCCCGCATCACTCGCGGCCGCTTCACGAGGCCCAATGTCGCCAATCGCAACACGCCTGCATCTCGCAGCGCGCCGCCATCGATCGCTCACAAGCCGCCGCCATCGACTCCCGCGCTTCATCCGAATCCAACCGACCAATCGCCGCGCCGCTCGCTCGACCGATGCCGCGAATCACGCCATAGACCCGGTCGCCGTCGCGTGTCGCATCGCTCAGCCGCTTGAGAACCAGCGATGTCGCGCCCTCGCCGACCGCACAGTCGGGCCGCAAAGCCCCCGTCGCCATCACCGTCCGCACGTCGCCCGCCAGATCGACCGCGCCGACGACCATCGCATCCGTCTCGCCAAGCTGCAGCGAACGCACCGCGGCTTCCAGAGCCGCAATGCCCGACGCCGCCTCGGCCGACACGACGAAACTCGGCCCGCCAAACTGAAACTCCCGTGCGATTCGGCTGGCAATGATGTTTCCGAGCGCGCCCATCGTGGCCGTTGGCGTCAGCGCCGGGCCGGTCTGCTCCCGCAGCGCCTCAATCCACGCCGAATTCTGCTCCTCGGAAGGCGAAAGCCCCATCGCCGCCGCCCACCGCCGCGCCTGCCCCTCCAGCCACCATCGCAAATGGAAATTCGTCGTCTCAAAATCGAACGACATGCCTACGATGACGCCTGCCCGGTGGCGTCGCTCGCGAAGCGCCATGCCCGCGTCTTCCAGCGCCGCTGCCGCGCTCTCAAGCGCCAAAAGCTGCTGCGGCAGAATCTCCTGCATTTCGTTTGGCGGAAGCCGGTATTTGCCGAGCGGCATCGCGAACTGATCGATGAATGCGCCGGGCCGATCTGCAGCGATTGCGTTGTTCGCGTCGCCGAGAGGGCCGCCGAGTCCGCGCCATCGGTCGGCCGGTCGCTGCTGCAATAGGGCCGAGCCTCCGCCGAAGGCAAGGCGCTGAAAATCATCGAGTGACGCGGCGCTGCCGAATCGCGCATCCATTCCGACAATCGCAATCGGCTCCGAACCCTGGTATCCGACTTGTGGCATGACTTGTGGCACCGGCGTCCCGCCGGTGAGGCCAGCGTCGTACCCCCGTGCCCGTACCGTGGCACTCCACATAATCCACAGCATCCGGTCGCCAGCCCGCCGCACGGTACGCTTCGCGCATCGCCCGAAGCTGCCCCTCGCTGTCCGGCGCGATCAAACTTCCCCCAATGTCGTTCGACAGCCCGATCCCGCGAATCACCCCGTAAATCCGGTCGCCGTCCCGCTCGGCATCCGCCATCCGCTTGAGCATCACAATGCCAGCACCCTCGCCGACCAGGAGCCCGTCACCCGCCGCATCGAACGGCGAGCACCGCCCGCTCTTCGACAGCGCCCGAAGCTGCGTAAAGCCCATCTGCGTGTAAAGACAGTCCGGCCGCGAAACCCCGCCCGCCAGCATCGCATCGGCCCGCCCGGCGCGCAGCTCGTCGCACGCCAGCTTGATCGAATACAGCGATGACGCGCACGCGGCATCCAGCGTATAAGCCCCCGCGCCGAGACCAAGGGCCCGCGCCAAGAGCGCCGCCGGTAGGCTTGTTACCTGTGCATTGAGGGGATGTGTCGCTTCGTCCGAACCCATCCCCGCGGCAATTCCACCGGCGCGGATTCAAGCAGCCGCCGCTCAAAATCCGCGCCCAATGTCTCGCGTGTTATCGAAGACGAACCATCGGTCGGCAGGGCGATGGCCGCCAGAATGACTCCGACGCGCGCCCGATCCAATGCCGTCGTCACGGCATCGTCCATCGCCGCCCGCCCGGCATGCAGCACAAACTGGTAAAGCGGATCGAGCCGTTGTAACAGATCGGATGAAAGATCGAGCCCGTCTGGTTCGAGCGTGAAATCCTCGACATAGCAGCCGCGAAGGGAAATGACCTTGTCCGGCGAAATCTCGGCCGACAGTGCCCGCCCTGGCTCCAGCACCCATCGCCCTGCCGGCACGTCCCGCGTCATGTCCACGCGGTCAACAATATTCCGCCAGAAGCGCGCGAGGTCCGTCGCGCCCGGGAAAACGCACCCCATTCCAACAACTGCGATCGCCGATTGCCCCTCCACCTACGCCCCCTGATGCGCCGCCCCCGGCACTTCCGCCAGGGCCCGCCGACGAAACGCCTTTTCAAGATTCGCGTCGATCGTGCATTCGACGCCCTCCATCTTTGCCACCACGCCGCCGTCTCGTGCCAGAACCGTGACATCCAGAACGCAGCGATGCCGCTCCTTTTGAACCACCTCGAGCACGAGCGAAACAGGCTCCCACGGAAATGCCGAGCGATATTGCCGGTAGCTTCGCACCACCGACGGCAAACACGGTCCGCCCGCCTCCTCCACGCTCCACAAGATCGCCGCCTGAAACGCACAGTCCACCACCAGCGGATCAGTCAGCCAATGGCTCCGAAGTGGATCGACCATCCACTCACTCGCAGCCGGCGACGGCCGAACCCGAACCACCGTACCATCCGCCGAATATCCCTCGACCCGCTCGATGCCCTGAAACGTCTCACCGTGAAACAGTACATCCGCATAGGCCCTGTGCGCTCCGCGCTCATACGCTCGGTCAATCAGTTCGGGCCGGGCCTCAAACCGCGCCGGCGTCGCCAGGCGCGTCGTCAGGACGGCTGTTGCTTTGGCGTGAATCACTTCCGGCGCGGAGGGCGTTTCGCCCGCGCTGCGAAGTTCGACATCCACATCAAAAACGTCGCCGCTCCGCCGCGCCGCGCCAGAGTAAAGCCGCAGAAGCGGCGCCCGCTCCCGCACGATCACGCCCTTCAACACGCGAAACTCGCTCAGCCCCTGCAACTGCAAACCTGGGTGCGCGTGCATCGCCGCATGGGACAGCCATTCCATCATCATCGCCGCCGGCAACACCGGCCGCCCATCAATCACATGCGACAACAGAAATGGATGCCCTGAAATATCCAATAACCGCTCAAACGCCGGTGTCATATCCGAGGCACCCACCGCCGCTGCCGCGCTCGGCGCAACGGCCGTCCGTTTAGTATCCCCCTTGCCGGCACTGTCAAAATCCGCCCCGACGATTACTTCCGCCTCGCCGCCGCCAAACGACAATTCATCCGCCACCAACTCAGCTCCATCCTCCACGGGAATCAGCTTGAGCCCATGATTCACAAACTCCTGCCGCAGCGCCGGATGCACCATGCCCCCATCCCACGGCCCCCAGTTAATCGACACGACGCGCGCCTCGGGCAACATTCCCGCCAGCCGCTGCGATGCTTTGTTCAGCACCTCGTTCGCCGCCGCGTAATCCGCCTGCCCCACATTGCCGCACCGCCCGCTCACCGATGAGAACATGACCACGCTGCGCAGCAATGATATGTCTATGGCGTCCAGCACATTCCGCAAGCCGCAGACCTTCGTGTCAAACACAGCCCCGAACTGCTCCGGCGTCTTGTTCTCTATCTTCTTGTCCTCGATGACCCCCGCGCCGTGAATCAGCCCGCGCACCGGCCCAAACTTCGCCGTCACATCCGCCAGCAGCTCGCGAATCGCATCCGAATCGCACACATCCACCGCGCAATACCGCGCGATCGCGCCGGCATCCTCGATCCGCTTCAGATTTCGCCGAATCTCCCGCCGACCCAGGTGCCGCGCCGTCGATTGCTTTAACTCTTTCGGCGTCGGCTTCCGACCGGCGAACTCATGCTCGCGCTTTCGCCCGTCGAACCTCATCGTCCGACTCGATACCCGATAGCCAGGCCGGCTCCGCATCCGGCAGCGCGGTTCGCCCCAGCAGCACCAGCGTCGGCCGATACCGTCGCGCCAATGCCAGAGCGGAATCCGCCGTCACGCCGCGCGCTCCACCCGTCACCACCACCAGATCGCCGGGCAGCAGTGTCGCATCACCCGACAACATTTCACCCGCCGTCTCCAAACGCAATCCACGCCGCCGCGTCGAATCCAGGCCGACTTCGAGCGGACCGGCCTCTCCCAATTCACGCAGCACGGCCGCCGCCGCCGACTTCGCATCGCTCCAGGAGCAGGCGACGTCAATCGCCCGGCACCGCACGTTGGGCCATTCGCGCGCCGCTGTTTTTGCCAGCCCCGCGAGTGCCCCCTGTGCGGCATCGAATGATCCGCCCACCAGGCCGAATCCGCCATCCATGCGCGATACGGTCGCAAAGATGGCGCCCCCGCGCGAAGCCGCGGTCTGCAGCGGCAGCACCGCCGATTTCATCGGCGCAAATGCATGTTTGACAAATTCCTCGGTCTCGCGCCGCCAAAGCGTCTCGCCGGCCGCCCGCGTCGCGGCCACGACAATCACCGCGCCGACATTGGTTTTAGTCGGTGCTTCGACTGCGTCGATCGGAATCAGCCGCGCCCGATAGCCGGCCGAATCCAGCCGCGACGATCTGCCGCGACAACTCCGCACCGTCATCCGTCACAAGTATTTCGCGGTCCTTGGCCACATGCAGCGTTTCACCGCCGACCGCGGGCAGGTCGAACAGCTTCAGCACGCGACGGTTCATCGCCTCGCGCCCGCCGCGCCGCCTCCACGGACATCTCGATGTCACCATCGAGTGCCGCGGGTTGCTCCGCCAGTCGCGTCCGCCGCCATCGACTTGACGTCTTCGGGTGCCGACGCGCCGCCCATTTCGCCGACGCAATAGTCCGCAATTTGCGCCAGTGTCCGCAATGAACCCATATACTCCGGCTTCACCGGCGGCAAACCCGGCATGCGCGATTCAACCCCCGCCAGAATTTCCACACGCTTGATCGAGTCGATCCCAAGATCGGCCTCCATGTCCATGCCGAGTTCCAGCATGTCGAGCGGATACCCCGTCAATTCCGCCACCACGCCCAGCAGCGCCTTTGCAAATCCCGCGCGGTCGACGCCTGCGTCATTCGTCGAGGGCAATGAGGCCGCCGTCGGCGTGGACCTCGTCGCCGCCGTGGTTTTCTGGTGGGGCGAAGGGTCGGCGATTGTCGCCGTGCCGTCGTCCTGCCCCGCGACAAAATCGACAATCTGAGACAGCGTTCGAATCGATCCCATGTACTCCGGCTTGACACCGCCAAACCCGGGAATCCGTTCCTCCAATCCCGCGATGATCTCGACGCGCTTGATCGAATCGACCCCCAGATCCGCCTCAATATCCATGCCCATGTCGATCATGTCGGCGGGATAGCCCGTCTTTTCGCAAACCACCTCGACCAGTGCCCGTTGTACGGCACCACGATCGAAGCCGCTCGCGATCGTCGAAACGATCGGCTCTTGCGTCGCCGAAGCCGCCGGGATGGGCGCCACCGCCCGTTCATCAGGCTGACTCGCCTTTGCTGACAACTGTGGCGCAGGTTTCGGCGCAACCAGCGGCGCCGTTGGCTCAATCGCCGGCAGCTGCTTCGGTTGCGGCAAGGCAGGCGCCGTCGGCTTGGCCGTCGCCGGCTCGCTCACTTTGGATGCCATTGGTGTCGGCTGTATGTCGCCCGTCGCAAGCGGCGCACTCGAAACGCCGCCCGCCACCATCCGCTGATGACTCTCCAGAATCATTTGCATCGTCTTGTGCGCCTGCGTTTGCCCTTCGAGAAATCGCTGGTGCGCCTCGGCCGTTTGCTGTTGCAGCCGCTGCATCGCGGACAGCCCTTGTGCCACCAGCCGCATCGAATCCTGCATCGGACCCTGTGCCACAGCGGCTTGGATTGCCGGCAATCCCGCCGACTCCGTTTGACTTGTTTGCATGCTTTGATTCTTCGAATTCATCTGCATCCCTGGTTTGCTTTCCATCCTCGGCGCGGCCGGCTTCAAGTCCATGACTGGTTTGATTTCCGCAGGCATTTTCATATTCAATGCCTGTGGGATTTGCGGCGATTCCGATGGCCTATGCTGTTTTTTTCTATAGCCGATATTGGAGGTTGCTTTTGGTTCGATTCCACTAGCAGCCGGTGTTTCTGTTCGCGGCGCTGCGACCGCGGCCGGCTTTGCAATGGCTGCTGTTTGTTCCTTCCGGGGCGAACGAAAATTCGCGCCCACCAGCGGCACGACCATCTTCGGCACGCGTGGCTCGACTGCCGGCCGCTCCCACTTCGTCAGATCGACATCATGTCCGCGCGCCGCCAGGCGCGCCAGAACAAGTGCCAAATCCTCGACACCAAAGGACCGCCCCGCGCTCGCATCGAGCGCCATCGGCGCGTGGCGCTTTTCACCCAGAATATCCCGGACCAGGCCGGTCACAACGCTCTTTGGCCCCACCTCGACAAATGTCCGCGCCCCGGCCGCGTGCATCGCCTCGATCTCGCCGGCAAAGTTCACCGGCTTCACCAGTTGCTCGCCGAGAATCCGCCGCAAATCCGATGCCGCCGCCGGGTAGGCCGATGCCGTCGTGTTGGCATAAACTGCCGCCGTGCCGTCGCAAAAGTCCGTCGCCTCCAGCGCCTGGCGAAACGGCTGCAACGCGCTTTCCATCAGCCTGCTGTGAAACGCGCCCGCGACCCGCAATCCCGTCGCCGCCCAGCCGTGCTGCTTGCATGCCTCCGCTGCTCGCGCGATCTCTTCGCGCCCGCCCGAAAGCACGCACTGTGTCGGCGAATTCCGATTCGCAATCACCACATCGATCGATTTCTCGGCGACCACCCGCGCCAACTCGTCATGCGGCGCCTTTACCGCCAGCATCGTTCCCCGGTCGCCGTCGCCATCGGCCATCAGCCGCCCGCGCAGGCGAGACAAGCGGTGCAGTGTCGCCTCATTTATTCGACCGGCCGCGCAGAGCGCCGTCAGCTCGCCGAAGCTGTGGCCGGCCGTCATATCGGGTCGAACGCCGAATCGCTCCAAGACACGCGACATGCCGAGGCTGATCGCGCCGAGGGCCGGCTGGGCGACATCGGTTCGAGTCAGTGCTTCGCCCTGTCGCGCCCGCTCCGCTTCATCAAACGTGGGAATCGGAAAGACAAGATCGCCCAGTGTCCGCCCCGAAACCTCCTCCGCATTCGCTATTGTCGTCGTCATCTCCGGGAACGTGCAGGCCAGATCGCGCCCCATCTTGACGTACTGGCTGCCCTGCCCCGGAAAAACGAATGCAAGCTTTCCATCCACAGGTCCCGTGCCGTAATAGATGCCGGTTGACGACGATTCTTGTTGGCCGCCAATCGTTGCGAGCTGTGCCGCCGCTTCGATCAATCGTGTCGAAATCGCAGTGCCGTCATCCAGCACAATCACCAATCGATGAGCGGCGCCCGATTCGAACGATGCCCGCGATTGCGCTGCCCGAAACGCGATGGCGCCTGCACTGCAATGTGCCGACGCCGCGAATTCGGTCCAGACGGTCAGCTCTTCCCGCAAGTCCTCGATCGTTTCGGTCGACAGCGCGATGATTTCCACGGAGCCGTCCCAGGCAGGTGTCGCCAGTGCGGCATCATGCTCCTCCAGCACGGCGTGAAAATTGCTGCCGCCGAAACCGAACGCGCTCACCGCCGCCCGCCGCATCCGCCCGCCCCGCGACAGCCACGGCCGCAATTCCGTATTGACGTAAAACGGGCTTTCGCCGATGCCCATCTTCGGATTCGGCTCGTCGACTTTGATCGTCGGCGGCAAGGCCCGATGGTGAATCGCCAGCGCCGCTTTGATCAGTCCCGCCACGCCCGCCGCAGCCTTCGTGTGCCCGATCTGCGACTTCACCGAGCCGACCGCGCACCACGCCCCCTCGCGCTGCGACTCGGTAAACACTGCCTTCAGCGACTCGAATTCCGTCGCATCGCCCACTTTCGTGCCGGTCCCGTGCGCTTCTATTAACTCAACCGTTTCAGGCCCGAAGCCCGCCAGCCGATACGCCTCGCGCAGCGCCCGCGCCTGCCCGGCCGCATGCGGCGCGTAAATACTCTGCGAGCGACCGTCGCTCGATGTCCCCATCGAGCGCAATACCGCATAAATCCGGTCACCGTCCCGCTCCGCCGCATCCAGCCGCTTGAGCAGAACCATACCCACGCCTTCACCCAGCACGGTGCCGTCCGCATTGCTCGCGAACGGCCGCGCATCGCCCGTCGGCGAAAGCGCCGGCGTCTTGCTGAAGCACATGTACATGAATATATCGTTTAGCGTGTCCGCGCCGCCCGCCACTGCCATCTCACATCGGCCGGTCGCCAGTTCCATCATGGCCAGATGGACGGCACTCAGCGAGCTCGCGCATGCCGCATCCACGGCACAATTCGTCCCCCGCAAATTCAATCGATTCGCAATCCGCCCCGCGACAACATTCCCGAGCAGGCCCGGAAACGAATTCTCCTGCCACGGCACATACGCATCGCCAATTCGCTTCACCACATCGTCGGCCACCGCCGGCGCAACACCCGCCGCCTCCAGCGCCCGACGCCAGATCGGATGTCCCAGCCGCGCAGACAAAGGCAGCACCAACTCCTGCGTCCCCGTCACGCCGACCACCACGCTCACGCCGTCGCGATCGAAGTCCCGATGCTCGCCATATCCGCCATCCTCCAGTGCAGCCTTCGCCGCAACCAATCCCAGCAATTGCGTGGTGTCGGTCGCCTCCAGAATGGTGGGGGGCCGAACTCCGTGGGGTCGAATGGCACCGCCGAAAGGAACCCGCCCCGCGCGCAGTACGTCATGTCTGGCGCCTTCGGGTCCGGGTCGAAATAATCGCTCTTGTTCCAGTGGGAGGGCGGCACTTCGGTGATGCCGTCACGGCCGGTGCGCAGGGTGCGCCAAAACTCAGTTAAGTTTCGTGCGGTCGGAAAGATGCAACCCATGCCGATGATGGCAATAGGGGTCTGTAAAGCGTCCTTGCTCGGGTCGGGTTTGCTATTCACTCATGAGCCTCAAAAGCGGGAGAAAGTTGAAAGACAACGCAGGGTGAGAGGGAAGTATAATCTAATTAATGCCCCCTCGCATTTGCAAACATAATCCCATTTTTGATAAATGGTTATGAAAATACTCATGCGCGCGGAATTGGCACTTTCACCAAGAAGAGAATTGACTTTGTAATACGCGATGGATATATTGTATTACAAGGATCAGAGTATGAAAGCCGACCAAACAATTCCAGTAAATGTTCGACTAAATCAGGAACTCCACACCAGAATGGAAGAAGCCGCGAGACAACGCGATGAGTCGGTTTCCGAGTTCGTGCGTGAAGCTATTCTTCGACATTGCGATAACGTCGCACAACCTTCAACGCGAGAGCGATTATCTTATGTGATCGGTGCGATCAAAAGCGGCGGTGGAAATGCAAAAAGTCACAAGGAGGAATTCGCTCAGGCTCTCCTCGAAAAGCACGCCAGAAGGAAACGAAAGTGATTTTGACCGACACCGGTCCTCTCATCGCAATTATAGATACGGATGATTCGGATCATCAAATCTGCGTTGCGGAATTAGATGCCGTCGCTCTGCCGCTGCAAACCGTTCTTCCCGTTCTAACCGAAGCAATGCACATGTTGGGCCGAATGAAGGGATGGCAAGGCCAGTCCCTTCTGTGGGATATGATCCTTAAAGGTGATCTCCAAGTCATCGAGATGACTGGCGATGATTTGAAACGGGTTCGAGTTCTAATGGAGAAATACAACTCTCTTCCGATGGACCTTGCAGATGCTTCTTTGGTCGCCGTGGCTGAAAGACTGAATCGGGGGAAAATATTTACGTTAGACAGTGACTTCAATATCTATCGCCTTCACGGTCGACGCCCGTTTGACGTCATTCCGGAATGATCTCACGAAATTCTATTGTGCGAGAATGGAGAGCATCTCCTCCATCCCCATCGGCCCAACCCTCTCCGCCCCCGCCGAAACCCGCACCCCCTGCATCTTCAACATATTCGCCCGAGCCAGCACGCACGCCCCCCACCATCAAATTCATCGCCACCGTCGCAACCTGCCGATTCTCCGCCTTCTCCAAAAACGTCCCGCGCGTCCACTCGTTGAACGCGCCCATGGCCGGCCCGCACCAAATCTGAAAATCAACCTTGCGCGATGCCTCTCCCGAATTCGCCCAGTTCGACGACTGACCCAGATAGCTCCGAAACACTAATGCCATTTTGTGCTTCGCATCCTTCTCCGCCCGCTCGATCTGCTTCGGGTCGCGGGTCTCAAAAAATTGCCGCGTCGCCGCCCACGCCTCTTCGATCGTGCAACGCAGATAATCCCGCTCCAGCATCGCCCGCGTCGCGGCCGGAATTTCATCCAGACCGGCGTATTCGCGATACAGGTCATACAACTTCCGAGCCCGCACGGGGAACATCGTCCCCCATTTCAAAACCTGCACCTTCACACCCATCTCAAACATGTCCGCCGCAGGCGCCATGGTGACATCCGCCTGGCCCGCATGCGCCAGCATCTCCCGCACAATCGGCGATGTCCCCGCCTCGATACACGCCTGATTCACGCTACCCGTCATCACATACGCCGCGCCCATCGCAAAGGCCGCCGCAACGCTCGCCGGCGTCGCAATCCCGCCCGCCGCGCCAACCCGCAGCGGCATCGCATATCCATGCTGCGCCTGCATCTCATCCCGCAGCGCCATCATCCCCGGCAGCAGCGTCAGTGCCGGCCGGTTGTCCGTGTGCCCGCCCGAATCCGCCTCCACCGTCAAATCCTGCGCCACCGGAATCTGCTTCGCAAGCTCCGCTTGTGCCGTCGATATGACATTCTGTTCGACCAGTTGCCGCAGCATGGCCTCTGGCGGGGGGGTAAACATCTTTCGAGCCACTTCGGCTCTTGACACCTTGCCGATCACCCGGTTCGGACAAACAATCCGCCCGTCCGCATCCCGATGAATCCCATGCACCCGATACTTCACCAGCGGCAGCGTTAAATCCAAATAAGCCGATGCATCGACCAGCCGAATGCCCCGCTTCAAATACAAATCCACGATGGCCGCCTCGAGCAGCGGCTCGTTCGGACTGTGTATCAAATTGAACCCAAACGGCGAATCGCCCAGACTCTTTTGCAATCGTTCAATCGCCGCCTTCACCCGTTCCAATGAAAGCCCCGCCGATCCGAAAAATCCCAGCATTCCCGCGTGGCCCATCGCCTCGACAACCTCGCAAGATCCGATCCCATTCGCCATCGCCCCCGCCAGGTACGCATACTTGAGTCCATAATCCGCCCGAAATGTCGCATCGCCCAGCGCCCCCGGCATCACCGGCGGCACATACGCCCGAAGCGGGTAACTCTGTCCAAGTGCCGCAGCGTCGGCACCCATTACGCACCGGCCATCATTCGCAAACCCAACGCCCGCCTCAACATCAAACGCATACACCGGCTTCGACAACCGCCGTAGCGCATCCGCTAATTCTGCTTCACCCGACGGCGTCCGCCTCTCATCCGCTAAATACCATCCCAATGGCGCCGTCGCGCCGACCACACCTCGATCAATCGCAACCGCCCGAATCTCACCGCTCTCCCCCTCCAGCCGAACCTCCGCCCCATTCCCCGCCAACGGCAATCCCCGTGCCACCCGAACGCCCAAATCCAGCAGCACGTTCGCCCCCGCAAACAAAGTCCCCACCGCCAGCTTGGCCCCGGCCTTTGCGCCGGATGTCGCCGTCTCAATCGCCTGCTTCCCCCCCTCCACCGCCGCCTGCGTCAACGAAGCGAGATTAACTTTGGAACTATCCTTCGATTCACTCATCTAAAAACCAAGCCTCGCAATTTCCTTCACTCGACCCCTCGGCCCCTAGACCCCTTGGCCCCTCGCCCTCTCCTCCATCGCCCGCCGCAAATCAAACGGTATTTGAAACACCGTGCTCTCTTCCGCCGTCGTCACAAACTCCACCGACCCGCCGCCCAATTCCTTCAACCGATTCACCACCCCTGCACCACATCCTCTGGCGTGCTCGCCCCCGCCGTCACCGCGGCGCACTCAACTCCCTCGCACCACTCCGGCCGAATCTCATCCGCCGAATCGATCAAAAATCCGCGCACACCGCGCGCCTCGCCCACCTCCACCAGCCGCGCCGCATTGCTTGAATTCTTTGACCCCACCACCAGGAGCAATTGCATCCCGCGCGACGTCATCTCCTTCACCGCATCCTGCCGGTTCTGCGTCGCATAGCAAACATCATCCGTCGGCGGCAACTCCAAATAAGGAAAACGCTTCCGCAGCGCGTCGATCACAATCTTCGTGTCGTCCACCCCCAGCGTCGTCTGTGTCAGCACCATCAGTTTATCGTGCCGCGGAAATGTCACCGTCCCCGCCTGCGCCTCATTCTCAACCAGCGTAATGTCCCCCGGTGCCTCGCCGATCGTCCCCACCACCTCATCATGCCCCTTGTGCCCGATCAGCGCAATGTGATACCCCGCCTTCACAAACCGATGCACCTCCAAATGCACCTTCGTCACCAAGGGACACGTCGCATCGATCAGCCGCAGACTCCGCGCCTTCGCCTCCTCAAACACAGTCGGCGAAACCCCATGCGCGCTGAGCACCGCCACCGACCCCGGCGGCACATCTTCCAGTTCCTCAACAAACACCGCCCCCTTCTCCCGCAAGTCCCTCACCACATGGCTGTTATGCACAATCTCCCGCCGCACATACACCGGCGGCCCATACGCCTCCAGCGCCAGATCAACAATCTTGATCGCCCGGTCAACGCCGGCACAAAACCCCCTCGGATTCGCAAGCAGTATTCGCATTTCTTTCTTCGTCGCAGGCACCGGCATGAAAAGTGTGGCATAGGCTAATAGCCTGTGCCGCACTTTTCATGCCGATACGGTCATGTCAAACAAACACACAATTCACTTTGCCCCGCTCTCGCAACCATCCATCAAGCCGCAAAATCATAGCCGCGATCGACCCGCCAAACAAAAAAAGCCGGTCCCGATAACGTCCTCGGAACCGGCCTTCTATTTTCGATCAGAATGAAACGACTTACTCTTTAATCATTCGCCATCCCCATCGGGCATCCGGCTGCTCACCGGCCCCGGTTCGCGCGATGTGTCCGGCGTGGGCTCGTTGGTCGCGGTCGTGTCCGTCCGCTGCGGCTGCGGTTTTTGATTTGCCACGCGCGGCTCCTGCGGCTTCAGATGGCTGTCGTCGTCATCCGTCAATTGCGCGATGCGCGTCGCACTGAACCGCTGGTTGGAATTATTCCCCGCCTCCTCCAGCGCCAGCACATCGTGATACAACTCGATCGCCTTGTCCCGGTCGTGCAGCCGAAAATCGTAAATCACCGCAGCATCAAACCGCGCCGGATGGGGCGTGCGCGGATCGAGCGACCATGCCCACCTCAAATAACGAAGTGCCAGCTCGTTGTCAGGGTCGTCATTTCGAAGAAACTCTTTGTAGATGTTGCCGATGAAATAGGCCGCATCGTCCACCTTGTCCGATGTCGGATGCTCGTTGATCACGCGCTTGAACAGGTCCGCCGCGTCGCGCGGCTCCTGCTTGTTCAAATAGGCGAAGCCGACAAACGGCACGCCCACGAACTTGTCATACATCGCATATGCCTGATCGAACAATTTGTCCGCTTCGGGAATCGAGTCGCGCGGAATCACCTGCGCCTGCACGTTCTGCTGCACGGTCGCCCGCTCGGTCAGGTAGGGATAGATCTCGACTTTTTCCGTCAGTTCCCGCTGCCGCCGCGCCCAATTCGCCCGGTTGATGTCGCCGACATCCAGATACGCCCGCTCAATCTGAATCAAGTGCGCGATATAGACGTCGCGCTTCTGAATCATCTCCTCGATTAGATCCGGAAAGTTCGCCGTCTCCGTGGTCGATGCCGTACGAAAGTCGACATCCTCCGGCGGCGGGGCAATATCGCCGACGCGGGAATCGTGATGCCGATCGATCCCCTCGCAACCCAGCGTGCCGATTGCCACAAGTGAAAAAACGAAAATCGAACCACGGCGGTACAAACGAAGCATAGACATGGGTGTCGTCCTTGATCCATTCGCGCAGGCCCCCGGCCGGCGCGAGCCATCCAATTTGATCCAGCGTGCAAGTCGGCCGCGAAAATTCGCGAGCCCCTCAGCGGCTTCTATGATATTCCAACGCGATAAGTTCAACAAATCAAGCGAATCACCCAACAAGATATGATTTCACAGCCCGGCAATTCAGTGGCCCGCAAAGCGGATGCAACGCTGTGGGACAGGCGTCCCGCCTGTCTAAATTGCGTTTCGACATTTCGGCGTTTCGGCGTTTTGAATTTTTCGGCGTTTCCTCACCACTTCGCCTCATCAAAAACCCCACTCCGGGAAACAGGCTTCGCCGGCAAACTCTTGAGCACCGCCCCCGCCAATATCAAATCCCCCTGCGTCGTAATCTTGATATTTCGCGAGTCCCCCTCCACCGCCGTCACCTCAAACCCCGCCGCCTTCAGCACCTGCGCATCGTCCGTCGGCGCGCTCCCCGCCAAAATCTCACCCGCCGCCAGCTTCCCATACGCCTCCACAATCACCTTCCGCCTAAAAACCTGCGGCGTCTGTGCCATATACAACCCCTCGCGCGGTACCGTCTCCCCCAACAGCTTATCCTCGCCCACGCGCTTGATCGTCGACGTAATCGCGGTCACCGGCACCGCCGAACCAAACCGCGCCGCCGCCTCAAATATCGCATCGATCCACTGCTCCGCCAGGCAAACCCGCACCGCATCATGCACCGCGACAAACTCCGCCTCCTCGCTCACCTTCGCCAGCCCATTCGCCACCGACTCATGCCGCTCGGCCCCGCCCTCCACCAACTGAATCCCCATGAATCCCAGGTTCGCCCCATACTGCGTCTTCATCTTCTCCGAGTCATCCTTCGACACCACCAGAATCGTCTGGCACACATCCTCGCGATTACAAAAAAGCTGCAGCCTTCAAGAACACCGGCTGCTCGCCCAACCGCGTAAACACCTTTGTTCTCCTTGTCCCCACACCGCTCACCCTTCCCCGCCGCCACCACAATCACACTGAACTTAGCCATACCAAACCTCAACTTCGAAAACTGCGTATCCAATCCCCGCCCATCTTACTTCGCTCAACACCTGCAATCTATCATGTGGCACCGGCGGCTGTGGCACCGGCGTCCCGCCGGTGTAACTTCAATCCTCCACAAACCCATCATCCGCCATCTTCACAATCCGCGGCTCAAACTTCGCACGCACATGCACCAAATCCTTCTGCGCCTCCATCACACCCTCAATCGGCTTATACGCCCCCGGCGCCTCATCCAACCCCGCCGACACCAGCGTCACCCGCTTCTCCACCAGATCCTTCTTCACCGGGTTCCACCGAAACGTCTCCTTCGCCTTCGTTCGCGAAAGCTGCCGCCCGGCCCCATGCGCCGCCGAATCCAAACTCGCCGCCACACCCTTCCCTCCACCAAAAACCCCGGCGCGCTCATCGACCCCGGAATAAATCCAACCACTCCCACCCCCGCCGGCGTCGCCCCCTTCCGATGCACAATCAACTCCCGCCCGCCATGCATTTCCTTCCACGCATAATTATGATGATTTTCCACCTGCAACAACGGCCGCATCTTCAAATCCCGCAGAATCGTCCGATGAATGCAATGATGGTTCGCCGACGCAAACCGCCCCATCAACTCCATCGCCGCCCAATACTCCAACCCCTCCGGCCGGTCGAGCGGCAACCACGCCAATTGCCGCAGCTCCTTCGGCAAATTCGGATGCATCTTCTGCGCCAGCCGCGAATAAAAATCGCACGTCCGCGCCCCCGGCCCGCGCGACCCCGAATGACTCAGCATCGCCGCATACTTCCCCGCCGGCACGCCCATATACTCCGTCTTAAACTCAATCTCCCCCACATCCACAAAATGATTCCCGCCGCCGCTCGTGCCAAGCTGATCGCACGCCTTCGGCCGCATCTCCTTCGTAATGTCCGTGATGCCCCAATCCTCCTCAAGCACCGGATGCTCCCGCCGCTCGCGCCCGGTAAATTTCGCCCCCGCCCCGAACCGCGTGTTCCGCTCGATCACGCGAATGAACTCATCCTCGCCCTTCGCAATCGGATCGCCCAGCCCATCCTTGATCTCGATCGGCAGCACCGTCAGCATCATCCGGCAGGCAATGTCCACCCCCACCGCATACGGAATCACCGCCCCCTCCGTCGCCAGCACCCCGCCGATCGGCAACCCATATCCAATATGCGCATCCGGCATCAGCGCGCCGGCCACCGACACCGGCAGGCGCATCGCATTCACCATCTGCGCAATCGCCCCCGGATCAATCTGATGCGCACCCCACACATCAAACATCCCCCGCGCCGCATCATTATCCCGAAACGCATACTCGTCGGTGACACCCCCACGACACACAATCTCCGCCGCCTCCTTAAAATGCGCATCCTCCAAAAACGCGCTCGGCTCCTCCCGTAGCGCCCGCACCCGCTCGCGCACCTCCCACGCATTCATCCCCGCCGCCGCCGCACTCTCACACCCGCGCAGCACCGCCCCAATCACCGGCCCCTCTTCAAACCCCAACTTAACCAACTCGCGTGCTTTCATAATGCGCACATTCTATCATCAATGTGGCACAGCCGTCCCGGCTGTCTGGGTTGTGACACAGCCGCCCCCGGCTGTAAGAAATGGGTGGCATGGGCAAGCGGCCTTTTGCTTGCCCGTGCGAATGCAGAGAGTTTTACAATAAAGTCGTTGTCGCAATCGGAGGATGGGTCGGCCGTTTGACCCACCGATTCGCGGACAGAACTGTTTTCCTGAGCGCGGTCTTCGCGTCGTCGCTCGTCCCTATGCCCGATTCAGAATCTGATATTCGAAACAGTAGCTCTCAAATCTCGTGTCACCCCAACCGGCTCTCCCCGGCCCGGCAGGGCCCACGATGGTTGCCAGTGGTTTCAACCACTGGACCCAATCCCCAAAAAATTCCTCGTCCGGAGGACGGACGAGTTGTTCAAAGGCAATAATGCCAAACGCACGACACAATTCCCTCCCAAATCTGATCTCTGAGATTTCAATGTGTCTCACTATCCGCCACCCGCTCCACCCCCATCCCACACTCCGAACACTTCCCGCTCACATTCTCCCTCGAATCATACCCACACCACTGACACTGCCCCTCCCCAAACACCCGCATCGGCCACCAAAAAGCCGCCGTCGTCACCAACCCCAATGACAACATGGGCAAACCCAACGGTATCACGACCCAATCCCAATGTGACCGCGTCGGCATCTGCCAGAACTCGAAGGCCGTCCTACTCGCACTCCCATAATCCACTTCGAAAACCTGAAACCCTTTTCCTTCGATGACGCGCCCGAAATAGGATCTTGTCGAACCCAGATGCAATACACCGCTCTCTATTCGCACAACTTGCCGCCAGTCTTTGCCAATATAGCCCGCGCCCATCCAAAATGAACCTATCGCCAAGACCCAGACAAGCAGTACACACACCCACAGCCAATACCGAATCCGCCGCCTCTTCATTCGAACACGAATTTGCCAAAGCCCGTTCTTCTCCATCGGCCACCAAAAAGCCGCGGAAGCGATCGTTCCACCGAACGCCAAAGACAAACCAAATGGAATCCAAAGGGAATGCTCGCACCCACGCCGCGGCACGTTCATGAACTCAATAAGCGTTAAGCCGAAAGAGCTCATCTGCGTATCGACAATCTGAATCCCTCGTGAGTTTCTTAAATCAAAAAAGTCGGTCGTGTGATGCTCCGCGTCACTCGACACATCAAGCGTTAGAACCCCGCCCCAGGCAAACAAGGCGTATCCATCCTTCTCAAAATACCCAACCCCAATCCAAAACGAACCAATCGAAACGACAAATAAGAGCGACACCAATACCAAAAACCCAAACCGAATCGGCCGCTTCCTGATTCGCGTTCTCAAAGTCATGTCGCTGTTACCTCGGCACGATTCACAACCGTCACCACCTCAATTCCAATCGGCTCATCCCCCGGCCCGGCAGGGCCCACGATGGTTGCCAGTGGTTTCAACCACTGGACCAAATCCCCTAAGAAATTCCTCGTCCGGAGGACGAACGAGTTGTTCAAAGACAACAATGCCATACGCATGGCACAATCCTTTCCCAAATCTGATCTCTGAGATTTAAAATATCAAATCGACTTACTGCCCATATTCACAACTCATTTCGCCTCCGCGCGTTCCACCTTTGTGCCACACTCCGGGCACACGCCGGAGACGTTAGCCGTCAAATCGTACCGACAGGCGGCGCACAAGTGAGGCGGCACGCGCTGCCGATAACGCCGCAACCAAATGGCGACAGAACCGAACAAAGCGCGACATCCAAAATGGCATCCCAATTTCGCCTCTGCCATTACAATACGGCGAGAAAAACGTGCTCCAAGGCAACACGAAACCCAGCCTCCTTGGGCGCTCACCCGTGATAACTCGAAACCCGCCCTTACTGTCCACAATTGCCTGAAACTTTGGACTCCCAATGTTCTCATACCACCATTCTCTTTTCAGAGAAACGCACCCCTCACCCAAATAAAAAGCCCAGGACCAACCTTTGACCGGTTGCCAATATTTGATGTGTACCCAAATGCTCAAGGGCCAGAGAAAAAGACTCAACCCGCACAAAGTCGCGCAAGTCAATTCCAAGTATTTTCGCGTTTTCCTGATTAGGCTCACGTCGAAAGTTGAAAACCAACTCCAAGCGCACAACTCCAAAATCGTGTCTGCCAACCCTCACGCAACGCGGAATTCCCAAAAAAACAAAAAATCCGCCCTATGTCATACGCCTCAAATCAGCGATCGTTGCAGGTCAATCTGATCCCAATCGCTGTAAGCACTTACGACGAATACAAATCCCTTGCGGGCGGCCGAGCAAGATATACATGGCGAGGAAAGCGCATATGCCCGATCAAAACGCTAAACAACTTCAGCAAACCAAACAAGCCGCCTCTGCGCGCCTGGCCTGACCTTCGCCACGTATTTACCACCGCTCCATCGCTACAGCCGCGTCTCAGAATTCCAAAATCGCCAGATCGCCCAATCACCAAATCGCCAAATGCAACGAAAATTCACCCTAGGAGTTTTTTTCGATGAAATTCTCACCAGCGGGGATTTCGGAGTCGCTAACAGATTGCAAACACAAGACTTGCAACTCGCGCCTCATCCAAAAGTTGACTGTAAACGACCCCGAACCCGCAGTGAAAATGGCATCGGGTATTCACCCCAATCCGAGGCTGGTGCGCGAATCCGTTCTCGCAACGACCTCGCCCGGATTTGATCCGGTGCATGAATCCCTCCCGTCGTTTCCCCGTCCTGCCTTCCTGTTTTCCTCATTCAAGCTTGGTTGCTTCCTCCCCCATTTCGACTTTTCGAAGCTGGCTGAATCGAAGTGTGTGTTTTTTTCTCGAAAGACAAGGCTGAATGTCAATGGCCGAAAGACAGAATACATTGCGAGCAAACGACTTACGATGAAGCTCGCGCCTGAATGCCGCCTCAATTTCATCCAGAATGCCAGACTGAATGCCCACCCGTCATTCACGCGCCCCGAACGCGTCATCTTTTTGCATTTTGTATTCTACATTCTACATTTCCCCCTTTGCCCCGCCCCGGCTTTTCGCCGTTTCCGCGGCCCCGCGTTCTCGCTATCGTCCCGCCCATGAAAACCACCACCGTCGACCATCTCGCCCCAGCCCCCCGGTACTACAAGTACTACGACCTCGTCATGGTCGCCTTCGTCGTCGTCCTCCTCTGCTCCAACCTCATCGGCCCCGGGAAATCCTGTGCGATCGATCTCGGTGCAAAAATCGTTCCCGCCTGGAACGCCGACAAGGGTCTCTTTTTCACAAGCCTGCTGATTTTTGGTGCGGGCAACATCTTCTTTCCCATCAGCTACATCTTCGGCGACATACTCACCGAAGTGTATGGCTACGCCCGCACCCGCAAAGTCATCTGGGCCGGTTTCGGCGCGATGATCTTCGCGGCGATCATGGCCCGCGTCGTCATCGCGCTGCCGGCCAATCCGCACGAACCTTGGAATGAGAAGTTTGTCCCCGCCGTCGCGCTGGTCTTCGGCAGCACTTGGCGCATTGTCGTCGCTTCGATGTTTGCCTTTTGGGCCGGCGACTTCGCGAATTCCTACGTGATGGCCAAGATGAAGATACTGACAAAAGGACGGCACTTGTGGACGCGCACCATCGGCTCGACGGCCATCGGCCAGCTTGTCGACAGCGCGATCTTCTATCCCGTTGCCTTCTGGGGAACATGGACGCCGGACACAATGCTGGCGATCATCGCTTTCAATTGGGGATTCAAAGTCTCGGTCGAAGTGATCTTTACGCCGCTCACCTATGCCATCGTCGGCTTCCTCAAACGCGCCGAGAACGAGGACTATTACGACGTGAACACAAATTTCACGCCCTTCTCGCTGAAGGAGTAAGGGTGTGCCACGCGCGACGGGCCCGCGACGAAGGGGGCCCGACGTAATGGTGTGGCAAAGGCGACTCGCCTGTGACCAACCGGCGAAACACTGGCACCGCATGAATCAAGGTAGGGGCTCGGCCCACCTTCCCGGAACGTGCCAAACTTATGACACCACCGCCGATGGGGCTTACGGCTTCTCCGTCACCAGATATGGCACCACATACGCCTTCAACCACGGCAGATTGATCAGAAAATCGAGATGCCCGCCGTTGTTGCCCAGCGCCGCCTGCTCCGGCGTCCACGCGATCTCCAGCAGCTTCGGATCCTTCTGGTCAAAACCGAAGGAGCAGGCCGGATCGAGCCGCGTGCTGTCGGCCAGGCCGAAGAGCTGCGAAATCAGAATCGGCCCCGTGTCGACCGGTGACCAATGATGCACAATCCCCAGCCGCGTGCCGGCCAGCGCCGCCGTCAGGTCCGTGCCTTTCCAAATGCCCGGGCTCGTCAAAATGATCCGATCGACAGGCGCATCGGCCGGCATATTTGCCGCAACCTGCAACGCACACACGCGCCGCCGGAATAGGTCACCAGCGTGACCGGCGCGTTCGGATGGTCGTAAATATACTGGGCAATGCGTGCGGCCTCGGACTTGGCTTTGGCCGTGATCCTCGGCTGCACTTCTTCACCGGGAACCAGCACGGTCTCGATGTACTCCGACCATTGCACCTCCTCGATGGCCAGATCAATGCCGGCCTCGCGAAATGCGTAATAGAAACCGACGACTTCCATGTGAAGATTGGCCGTCCCCGGATAGAAAACAATCAGCCCCTTGTCGTATTGCTCGGGCGTCGACACTGGGGCGCGCCACACATCAATGGCTTCGCAGCCGAACGACGTCAGTGCCAAGGCGGCAGTCATAAGGAAAGCGATAAATCGGGCATGAATCATGATGCGGAGTTCCCTGTCTTGTATCGATTTCGGGCGCATCGCGGCGTCCACGCGGGGAAGCGTACTCAATTCCGTCCCACGAATCCAGTTTCAGACGATTTTGGCAGGCCTGTGTCCCGAGAGGACAAAAGTGCCCTAATTTGTTGTTGCTTAAGGAATTACCTGATGCGATCGTCAAGCTGTCATGGCAAAGCCGCTCTACTGTATGCAGGAAGTTCCGAACTCGGCAACGGCCGAGGCAGTTGGCGAATGATTGCGAAACATCGCGAAGGTCATCCATGCCATACGGGTGGCATGCACCTGAAATCTGTCATTGTTTTTTGTTGGAATCGGTGCGAAGTAATCGTTAATATCCGAGTGGCATTCGCCTGGAAGTCTTAGGAATTCGGGAAATCAAATTGACGGATGCGAATGCAGGCGACAATTCTCTGAATCGGCTCTGGGACATTGTTTTTTCCGAAGGCCGGCGGAGCGGTGTTGCACCGACCGGCGTGAAGGCATGGGTTCGATTCGAAAGGGGCGGTTCGAGTGAACCCGGTAGCGCCAGGTAATATATGGAAATCGGAAAAGCCTCCACGTACGCCCTGATGGCCATGGTGTATATCGCAGAGCACGCACAAACCCGACCCATGCAGGGCCGTGAAATCGCCAAGGAGTGCGACTTGCCGTTCGGCTATCTTCTGAAGATTCTTCAATCGCTCGTTCGCCAGGACATTCTGAAGAGCCAGGTCGGTCGGCTGGGTGGATTCAAATTGTGCCGTCTGCCGCACGACATTTCCGCGCTGCAAATCATCGAAGCGGTCGATGGGCCGATTGCGGGCAAAGCCGCTTTCCATTCCAGGTCGCGCATTTCGAAGCATGCGATCGCAATATTGGAGATGGCCTGCCAGAGTGCCGCAACATCGGCACGCGAGGAATTCGGTGGAATCAAACTCGGCGATTTGCTCGAACACCCATCGAGGCACGGAGCCCGGGTCGATTCAAAATCGGCGGCCGCTGCGCTGAAATCATGACGCGCTTTGGGTGGTCGATCGATTCGCGGGTGTCGAGTCACTATCGAGCTCTTCCAGTAACTTTCGGATTCGCCGCACATCGGGATGGGCTGTGCCAAGGATATGTCGCCCGATGGTGAGGGCCCGTTCAAGACACTTGCGGGCGGTTACGATTTCTCCGCTCTCGGCGGACAGTTTTCCAAGGTCTTCAAGTGCAGGCATGAGCGCCGGGTGCGATGCGCCGAAACGTCGTTGCAGACGCTCCAGTGCGGAATTCAGTAGTTGGCGCGCCTCGTCGTTTTCGCCCTCGGCCGCCAGGATCGATCCAAGTCGCGCCTCGGCGGCGGCCACATCGGGATGGTGATCTCCCAACAACCGATCCCGAATCAATTTGGATTCGCGCGCATACGCCTCCGCCTTCTTCAAGTCGTTTCGCGCCAATTCAAGCTTTGCCAGTTGGTCGAGCGTTGCGGCCGTCACGCAGTGGTCGTTGGGAAACAACTTTCTTCGAAGCGCGAGCGCTGCCTGAAGATCGCGCTCGGCATCGTCGAATCGCTCCAGATTAATGGCGAGGCTGCCCAGACCGTGCAGGCTTGTTGCGACATCTGGGTGCTGATCGCCAAACGCCGACAGCCGAATCTTGTGGGCCTGAACGTACAGCGGCTCGGCGAAGTTGTATTTACCAAGTTGCTGATACAGCGTGCCAAGATTGTAGGTGGCGGTCGCGTATTGAGGATGATTCCGACCGAGATGCGCGCGAGACGCTTTTATCGAATGCCGGAAATTCTCCTCGGCTTCCTCATAGTTCGCGAGCGAAAGAAGCAGCATGGCCAGATTGTTTTCGGTCAGGGCGGTGGCCGGATGGTTATTGCCAAGCAGGCGCCGCTGGATGTCGAGCGCTTCGCGGTAGAGCGGCTCCGCGTTTCGATAATCCCCCCGTGCATGGAGCAGGGCGGCAAGATTATTCTGGGCGGTGGCGAGATGGTGATGGTTGTCTCCGCTTCGCCGATCGATTTCGATGGCCTCGCGGTACATCGTCTCGGCCCGATCCAGTTCGCCGCGCAGCTTGAGAAGTACGGCGTAGTTGTTCAATGTCTGCGCCGTACGGGAATTCGATGGACCGAAAAGATGGCGATTGAGCGCGAGCGCCCGTTTGTAAAGCGGTTCGGCGCGCTCCAGATCGCCGCTGGTGCGAACGACCACCGCGAGATCGTCCAGAATGGAGGCATAGCGCCCATTGATTTCGCCGGTGAGTTTTTCCTGCATGTGAAGCGATTGTCGCGCGAGATTCTCCGCCTTCGCAAGATCGCCCTTCTGGTAGTTCATGACGGCCAGCTCGTGCAGGCTGTCGGCCAAGTCCTGATGCGGTTCGCGAAAAATGGTCTTTCGGATCTGATAAGCTGCTTCCAGATGCGGTTCGGCTTCGGGAAGCTGGAGGCCGAGATAGGCGTTGCCGATGGCGGCGCGAAGGCCCGCTTCGACATCGGGATGATCACTGAAGTCGGCGGCGACGCGCCCGAACGGTGAGGTCGCGTCCGACGCTGTTGACATCGGCTTCAGCGATCATCTGTTTAAGAAAGTCATTCATGAGCAGGGTTTTGTCCTGCGCGCGCTGCACAATGAGCAGTGTCATGCTCGTGCCGACGATGCCGCCGACCAAGGCCAGGAACAGAATGGACGAAGCAATCACGGCCGCCCGATTTCGCCGCACGAACTTCGCGGCGCGATAGGAAAACGTGTCCTTCCGTGCGATTACGGGCAGGCCGATGAGGTGTCGACGGACATCCTCAGCGAACTGTTCGACCGACCCATAGCGGCGCTCTGGTTCCTTTCGCAAGGCCATCAGGCAAATGTTGTCGAGATCGCCGGCCAATCGCCGTTTCAGGGTTTGGGGCGAGCACTTTGATTGTGAAGCCGCGCCATCCGATCGCGAGAATGGAATTTGACGGACGGCCGTACTGGGTTTGATCGGTTCTTCCGCGCATATTTGCCGGGCAATTTCGTGCTGGGCGCGGCTGTCAATCCGAAAGGGGCGACGTCCGGCGAGCAGTTCATAGAGAATGACGCCGAGCGAATAGATATCGCTTGCCGTTGTGATTGGCTCGCCGCGAATCTGTTCCGGGCTGGCATACTCCGGCGTGAGAAAGGGAATGGAGAGGTTGCCGGTCTTCGGGCGGGCGGCGAATGCGGGCGGATCTTCGCCGGACTCAGCCTTCGGACGAACCGGTTCCTGCGGATCGAGCAATTTGGCGATGCCAAAATCCAACAGCTTGGGCGCGCCATCGGCCGTCACCAGAATGTTCGCCGGCTTGAGGTCGCGATGAATAATCAGGCGCTGATGGGCATAATGCACGGCGGCGCACACGGCGCGGAAGATTTCGAGGCGCTTTTCAGTGGAAAGCCGGTGCAGATCGCAGTATTCATCGATGGGGCAGCCTTCGACATACTCCATGACCAGATAGGAAAGGCCGTCGCCGGTGATGCCGCCATCGAGCAGGCGCGCAATATTGGGGTGTTCCAGTGAGGCGAGCGCCTTCTGTTCGTTGATGAAGCGCAGCCGAAGTTCTTCGTGATCGACGGATCGGCGTATGACCTTGATGGCCACCTGCTTGTCGAATTGACCGTCCGCTCGTTGGGCCAGATACACATGGCCCATGCCGCCGGTATCGAGGAGGCGAATGAGTTCATAGGCCCCGACGCGATGGCCCACGCGAGATCGAATTTCGGCGCTTTCAAATGCGCGTGCGACGGAATGAATGTCAGGCGGTTCTATGAAGCAGGATGAGGCTGCGTGGTGCTCGAGAAGCGAATTCACCTCGTTGCGAATTTCCACATCATCGGGACAAGATCGATCAAGATAGTCCGCGCGCCGGTCCATCGGCAGCTCGATGGCGGCGTTAAACAGCGATTTGATGGTTCGCCATCGGGTGGAGGGCATGCGTTCTCCAAGGCTTCCACAAATGATCCGTCTCGCAACTGCCGGCTTGCCGTTCTTGCATTGAGGACACGCGCTCGACTCGGCGATGGTCCGGCAGGCGACCGCTGCAGGATTCAAAATAAGTTCGGCTAGCGCGCACCCGATTCGAGTTCTCTTCGAAGCCATGCGCGGGCCATGCTCCATTCACGCTCGACGGTGCGGACCGACATACCGAGCGCCTCGGCGGCGGCTTCGGTTCCGAGGCCGCCGAAGAATCGAAGTTCGACGATTCGCGCCTGGTCGGCATCCACCTCTGCAAGTTTGGCCAGCGCTTCATCCAGCGCGATGAGGTCGATTGATTTTTCCTGGAAGATCGCGACGGCATCGTCCAGGGCGACTTCCCTCCAGCCGCCTCCGCGCTTTTGGGCCTGCCGATGTATGGCATGATTGACGAGAATCTGGCGCATGGCCCGCGCGGCGATCAGAACAAAGTGGGACCGGTCATTCCACGCGGCCTTATCCTGCTGGCAAAGGCGCAGAAAAGCCTCGTTGATCAGGGCGGTGGGTTGAAGGGTATGATCCGGCCTTTCGCGAAAGAGGTATCTTTCCGCGAGCGCGTGCAGCTCGTCGTAAACCTGCGGAAGTAGCTGCTGAGCAGAGCGCACCGCAGGCGCGGACGAGGCTGGTTCGTGGTGGTGGTGGAGTCGGGGAGCCACGTTCCATCCCGTATGGATGTCCCCTGTCATGCGGCGTGCGGGAGATGCCGGAAAACCCGGAGCGGGGCAAACAAACCTCCTCTTCATTCTCCCGCTTCCGCGAACATGGGATGCATCGGTTTGAATTCATTTTAGCAAGTCGCAAGGTGTACGTCGCGGGGAAGGGTCCTCTAATTCGCAGGTCGCAGGGACTCGGTTTTGCGAAGGAGGTTGTCGCGCGAAGGCAGGGTTTTGAGAACGGAAACCACATTCTCGGCGGCGCTACCCGTGAAATACGGATTTGCAACCGATTGGAGCGCGTCGCGGAATTCAGGCGCAAGCGCTTTTCTTATCGCGGCACCGATGGCCCCGGTTTCGAGCGGGGCGTTGACGATGTTGGCCGGCTGAATGCGGCCTTCCTGGCGGCTACCGACATTCACGACGGGTATGCGAAAGCTGGATGCCTCGATGATGCCCGCGCTGGAATTACCGACCAGAACACGGGCATGTGCCAGACAACTCCAAAAACGATGCGTGGGCAGTGTTGCAATATGCCTTGCGCCGGGGTTCCGGCCAACAAACGTTCTGACGGCCTCGTCGATGGCGAGGTGGCCGACGTCGGCGTTGGTGCCGATGAAGATCAGATTTGCATCGATGTTTCGAAGCGCGGCAAGCAATCTATGGATTTGTTCATGGGGTGAAACGAACGCCAGTGTCTCGACGTGAAATGCAACGACTACAGTTGGCCGATCGAAGTTGATGCCGATGGCGGCGGATAACTCCGCGGGCGTTTCCGGTTTGAATCGACTGAGTCGATCGAGCGAGAGCGCGCCGACCGTGTACACGCGCGACGGATGTTCCTGCATTGCAATGATGCGTGCCGCGTACTGCGGCAGGGCCGCAAAGTGTAGATGGGAGAGCTTGGTGATGGCGTGACGGCAGGCGTCATCGTATGCGCCGGCGGTCGATTCGCCGCCATGAAGATGAGCGATCGGAATGCGGTGAATTGTTGCAGCCAATGCCGCGGCCAGCATCTCGGTACGGTCGCCCAATGCGAACAAAAGATCGGGCTTGGCTTGAGCAAAGGCGCGGGAGAAAGCGTCGACAGCCCGGCCCGCGGAGTTGGCGACATCCATTGGCGCGTCGCCCTCAACATGATGATTGACGGGAATGATCCTCACGCGATCGTGCTTGGGGAGTTGCTCGATGGTATGCCCGAATCGGTGAGCAAGATGGGTACCGCCGGCGAAGTAAAGAGGCTCATTGGATGATTGATTCAAAAAGACGTCGACGAGTGACTCATAGATGCCGGCATCGGCGCGCGATGTGGAAATAAAGCCGATGCGTTGATACGTCAAAGCGGTGTGTGAATGATTTTGGAGGGGCATGGAGGCATGATAGCACGAGCCGGTTCGATGGTGGGAGCGTTGGGTTTTGGATATTTATGCCGCTTCGATTGAGGGTACTCAACTCGCATTATCACGAGATTCGTTCAATCGATGCGAACGCGGGCGGGAGCTGCATCGGGATTCTCGGCCAATTCCTCGAGGCGCTCGATCTGACCGCGGAGTACTTCGGCCTGGGGCGAATCGGGATATTGATCGATTACGCGCCGCGCCAGCTCGACGGCATCAAAGTAGTTTCCGTTGCGGACGTGATCCATGATCTGCGATTCAAGGCGCTGCCGCTTTTCGATCTCGGCGTTGGTTTCGAGTGTGGGAAGCTGCATTCGCAGTGCTTCGGATTCTTCGCAGCCGGGAAATCGCTCGATGAAGGCGACGGCGACCGCGTGCGCCTCCTCCCATCGGCGGCGGGTGACAAAACGCTGTACTTCGGCGCTCATGCGGCGCTTCTGCTCCTCATCGAAGGTGTGGTGCTCGCGCTCGATGCGCAGCAGAAGCTGTCTGGCTTCGGATGAATCCGGGTGGCGCTGTTGGAGCTGTTGGGCGAGATCGCGGGCGCGGCTCCAGGCTGAGATGCTGACGAGATCCTCCACCTGCTTGGAGGTGTTTCGCACGTCGTCCGATTCATTGCGCTCGCGGGACTTCTCCACTTCGACCGGCAACGCCTTGGCACGCGAATCGTCGGGATGCCGGCGGGCGATCTGATCGGCCAAATCCCGCGCCTGGGCAAACTGTCCCTCCTGGGTGAGCGTCTGAATGCGCTGGGCCGATTCCTGTATTTCCTGGTTGGCGACGCGAACCTTTTTTTGGCCGCGTTCCGGTTCGGTGAGCAGGGAGTTTTCGCGGATATCGGAGAGAATTGAGACCATTTCGCGCCAGTGGCCGCCGGCAAGGCCGTCACCGTCTCCGTCATTCTTCGCGGCAGCGGAATTTCTCGAACCGTGGTCGGCATCGGATGACGCCGGGGCGGCATCGCTTTTTTCATATTGAAACTTCTCGACGCGAATGAACGAGTAATGCAAATCGCGCAGAACGCGAAGCAATGCGGCAATTCCGACGAGCAGGCCGCCAAGGGCCAGTCCCGTCGCGACATAGGTCAGGAAGCGCGTGACTTCGCCGAGGAACTGGCCGACACTGTTGTCAAGTTTGCCGGTGCGACCGTACACCTCAATGGCGCCGATGAATACGAGCAGGAACAGGACAATGGTTCCGACCACGCGCAACCAAGTGGCGGTGCGCGATTCGCGCTCGACTTGCGGCGGAGGATTGTTCGACAATTCGCTCATGCTTGTCACTGGGTGGGTTGCGTCCCTGGCGTGTCGGCAGGCGCGCGGAAGCACCTTACTCCAGAGATATTATACACGGACCGGGGGTATCAAGACGCATCGGGAAATGCAATCAGCTTCGCAGGTTGGATTGGCGGGAAATTAAGGCAATTCATGGCGATTTTGAGGGTTATGGGGCGGTTGGTCAGGTCGGCGCCGGCAAACAGCCGAGTGGGTTTTTGAGGAATCCGCGGTGGCATGCGGGGCAAAGATCGAACCGGAGGGCGCGATAGACCTGATCCTCAATTTCATCCGGGGACTGTCTGGCCAGATCGGCGAGAAGTTTTCGTATTTCGGCCTCGTGGTCGCGCTCGACGTCCTCCTTTGTGAATTCAAGCCGCCCCGCGGCGGCGAAGGCATCGATCTTGATGATGAAATGGTTTGAACCGTCTCGGGCCAGATCGGTTTGGCAGCCGTCGCAACGATAGCGAATCATGGGCGCATCCTTTCGAAGAGGCGATTGTAAATGGAAAGGCGAGCCGTCGAAATGGCATGCACATCTTATTCGCCGATCAGCCAAGTGAAGTCGGTCATTATGACGGCGATCTAGTTTTCATTTGTCAGGCGGACTAGGCCATCAAGTGTCTGGCGTGCTTTTCCACTGTCCACCGCTGCCGCGGCGATCGGGAGTGCCTGAGCCAGATCGTTTGCGACATTGCCGACGACGAGTGCGGCGGCCGCATTCAGGAGCGTGTGACTACGAGCAGGGGTTTTCCTGCCGGCAAAGACGTCTCGGATGACAGCCGCACTTTCGGCAGGTGATGCAACCCGCAAGTCATCCAGCTTTTGGCATTGATGACCGAGGTCTTCAGGCGAAATGTGTCGGCGCAAAATCCGGCCATCGCGCAATTCGGCATACTGGCTGGGACCCGTGCTGGTGAAATCGCACAAGCCGTCGTAGCCGTGGACGACGAAGGCATGAATCGCGCCGAGGCGAAGCAGCGATTCGGCGATTCTGGGGATGAGTTCGTTGTTCGGAACGCCGATGATCTGGCGTTTGACGGCGGCCGGATTGGTGAGCGGTCCCAGCAGGTTGAAAAGGGTGGGCTTGCCGATTTTGCGACGGATGTGAGCGACGCGACCCATCGCGGGGTGCAGCTTCGCCGCAAAGAGGAATCCGATGCCGATTTCGCGAATACAGCGGGCGACCGTCGCGGGCGCGACGTCGATGTTCACTCCCAATTCCGTGAGCACTTCGGCGGAGCCGCTCTTTCGTGAATTTGAACGATTCCCGTGCTTGGCGACTTTCGCTCCGGCCGCGGCGGCGACGATCGCCGCGGCGGTGGAAACGTTGAATGTGCTGATGCCGTCGCCGCCGGTGCCGCAGGTGTCGATGGCGTCAAGATGATGGCACTCGATGGACGTTACATGGCGGCGCATGGCGGATGCGCCACCGACCAGTTCGTCAACAGTTTCGCCCTTTTGCATCATGGCGCGCAGAAATCGCTCGATGGGTTCGTCATCGAGGGTTCCGGACATGATGGCGTCGATGGCGTCGGCGGCCCGGGTTTCGGTGAGACTCCGGCCGGATTCGATGATAGCTATGCAATCCATCAGTGTTTCCATGAATAACTCACTATCTGGACTAACTTAATTGTAAGATGCGTGCGGGTGAGCCGGCGAGCGCCGACAGAATTTGTGAACGAGCACCGTGCTTCACGTCATACGAACTTCGGACATTGGGCTCGATGGCTTCAGTTGTGTCAGGATTGACCGCCGCGATGATGCAGCCGCCAAATCCGGCGCCGGTGAGGCGGACGCCGTATATGCCGGGCTGGACGCGAACGAGCTCGACAAGTTCATCGATTTGCGGAAGTGAAACGGCAAAGTCGTCCCGGAGGGAGGCGTGGCTTGCGTCGAGAAGACGGCCGAATTGTGTCAGGTCGCCGTCGCCGAGGAATTTTGCGGCGAGCTTTGTTCGTTCGATTTCCGTGATGATGTGCCGGACACGCGAATTCAGCGGCGCCGGCAGCGCATCACAGATATCAAGCAGTTCATCCATGCGAATATCGCGGTAGGATTGTATGTTCGGACGGCGATCGCGAATGAGCGACAGGGCGCTGGTGCATTCGCGACGGCGCTCGGCATAGTCGCCGCGCGACAGCTCGCGCGGGAGGCCGCTGTCGATAATGAGCAGTTCGAAATCCGAAGGCAGCGGTACGTGCGAAAACTTTTCATCGCGGCAATCGAGCAACAGGGCGTGATGTTCTCTTGCGAGCAGGACGGCGAATGGGTCCATGATGCCGCAGGGCACGCCCACGTGGTCGCGCTCGACGCGACGACAGAGTTGTGCCATGTTGCCGGCACCCATCGATTTTCCGGCGAGCTGACAGATTGCCAATGCGACGGCTGCCGCTAGCGAGGCGCTGCTGGAGAGGCCGGCGGCGACGGGCAGATCGCTATCGATGTAGAGGGCTGCGCCGGGGATTGAGATGCTCTCGCGGGCCAGCTCGATGAGAACGCCGGTGACATAGCGAGTCCAGGCGGAAGTCGGTTGAATGGGAGCGGCTGGAATACCAGTGTGGCCGGCGGCAGTGGAGGACTCTGCATCTTGCTGCCGTTGCGATGTGCTCGGCCATTCAACGAATGAATTGAAAGGCGCGCTGAATGCCCGAATGACCGGTTCGCTCAGCGGCGCGGCGACGACGGTCGTTCCGAGCTGGATGGCGACGGGCAGGACGAGGCCATCGTTGTAGTCAACGTGTTCGCCGATGAGATTTACGCGTCCGGGCGCGAAAGCGGCAACGGCGGGCCGAAGGCCGTCAAATTGGCGACGAAACGCGGATTGCACGTCAATTTCGTTGACCACGGGATTCTCCGGTTTGATAATACGGATCATCGGGCGGACACGCGAGTCTTTGAAAGGAACGCGCCATGGCAACCCCGGTTCTGATTGACACAGATGCGGCAGCCGATGCGGCCGTGGGGTTGGCACTTGCGCTGGCTTCGAAGGAACTGGATGTGCGGGCTGTTGTCGGCGTGGCGGGGAGCGTGCCGCTTAATCAGGCGGTTGCGAACATCAGCCGGCTGCTGGAAGCCATTCGTCCGCCACGCCTGCCGGCGGTGGGGTTGGGGTTGGAACAATCCGGCGCGGGGCTGAAGGATCGGCGCGGGATCTTTGGTCCCGATGGATTGGGAGGCTGGGCACAGGCGACGCCGGCGAACATCCCGCCGGGTCATTTCGACAAGGTTTATGATGAGGCCATTCGCGAGGGCGGCGGCGAACTGGTGATTTTATCGCTCGGCCCGCTGACGAATCCGGCGGCGATGCTGGAGAATTCGCCGGATGCCTTCGCGAAGGTGAAGCGTGTTTTCGTGACGGGCGGCGCGGTTTGGTGCCGCGGTAATGTCACGGACCGCGTGGAATTCAATTTCCACCGCGACCCCGCGGCGGCGGCGCGCGTGATGGAGTCGGGCCTGCCGATCACGGTGGCGCCGCTGGATGTGACGGGGCTGGTGTGTCTGGATGAATCGCATGTGGCGCATCTGGCGGCCTGCGGATTTCGGACCGGCGAAGTGCCTGCTGCCCGCCTGGAACATGCATTGGAATACGACGGCGAGCCGGCCTACGGAAAGACGTTTATTGCGCCGTCGGTCACGGTCGGCAGCTTGCTGTGGCCGCAACTCTTCATGAAGACGCGCATGCAATTGCAAGTGACGGTTGAAGGGATGGAGGCGGGGCGCACGAAGCCGGCACTGGGCGCCGACAAGACCAAGCAGGTCGATTTACTTACGGCGCTCAACGCGGCGGACTTTCTGGAAAAGCTGCTGGAGTCCATTTGCCACGAAGCGTTTGTGGTGTGAGCCGCTTCGGCCTTCTCAAAGACCCATTGATATTTTGCATCATCATGCCGGATAGCGCTTGGCGATTACGGATGTTGCGTTCGAATTCGCGACAGCGCGTTAATCTGATTCTCAAGTGGGTTGGGATTCGCGGGTTCCGCGTCGTCGGCGTCGTAAAGGCCGTCGTTGTCGCGGTCGATGCCGATGCGGATTTCCGTTCCCACTGGAACAGCAGTGAAGGTGAGCGGATTGCCGAATGTCGCGAGCTCGGTCAATGCGTCGAAGGTGATGGTCTCATCGGCGCGATCGGATTGAAAGACTTCCTGGCCGGCGAGGTAGGCGTAGCCGCGCGGCGCGCCATCGATGCGGCCGTGGGCGACGAGACCGATGGCTTTTTCGTCGGCGAGTCGGCGCAGGAGCGACAACCGATTTTCATTGGCGTCGAGCGCGGAAGTTGTCTTGACCGGGTTGAATTTCCTCGCGCCGGCGATTGCGGCCGTGGCGGGGAGCGTCACCTGCATGCCGACCGCGGCGTGCGTTTCGGTGCTAAAGGATAGAACGAATGCTTCGAGGTCGAGCCGGTGCTGATCGGTGGGAAGCGTGAAGACCTCGTGCTTGAGAAAATTCTCGATGGTGTCGAACGCGCCGTCATGGGTGAAGCCGAATCCTCGGCTGTTGTTTCGGGAATTCAGATCGAAGCCGGCCTTTTCATAGGTGGAGCCCAGCGGCGAGACGACGGCCTGCTGGGGCGCGGCGAGTATCTGGCCGCCGACGACGAACGACAGCGCGCCGGTGTCGGAACCGTGGCAGTCAATGCACTTGAGCAGGTCGCGGTCGGACGGCGTCTCCCGAAAGACGCGAAGTCCGGCCGACGGGCTGGCGAGGCGGTTTCGGATGATCATCTCGTCGAGCAGCGAATTGTCCGCGCGACGATGGGGGTTGGGCGGGTGAGCGATCGTCGCGAGAAAGGCTTCGAACTCGTCCATCTCGTCCGGCGGCAATTCATGATCGCTTCCCATCAGCGACATGAACGCGCCGCCGAACGCGGCGAGGTTTTCGCGGTCGCCGCGCCAATGGAGCGGGCGGGTTCCGATGGTGCCGACGAGTGTTTGCGTGGTCATCGGCCCCTTCATGGGATGCCAATTCTTGCAGGAAAGCTGAATGGCGCCGAGGCTGCAGGGCTGGTTGAATTCCTTCGGCGCGCCGGCCGGGTCGCCGAGGTCCCACGCGATCTGATCCATGCGGGCATCGACATGGCAGGTGGCGCAGGACACCTGGCCGAGCGAAGATGATTGGGTCGCGTTGTACAAATGCGGACGGCCGCGCTGGATGGCTTCAGGGTCGGGTCGAAGAAGGAGAGTGTCTCGTTGACGGCATTATTGCTGGTGTCGATTATTGTGACCGAGGCATCGAACTTGCTGAGAACCAGCAGTCGATTGCGGGATTCGTCGAGGGCGAGGCCGGTGGGACCGGCGGGAACGGAGAGTTCGGCGATGCGGTCGCCGAATTCGTCGATGACGATGACATTGTCGCTGCCCATGCCGGCGATGTAGGCGCGGCTGCCGGCAGCGTTCCAGACGATGCTTCGCGGGTCGCTGATCGAGCGTTTTCGCTGGTTGTTGGGAATGGACGCTTTTGTGTAGTCGAGGTGCGGGTTGAGGTCGCGAATGACCGCGCTGTCGGGGACGAGCGGGTCGAACGTGGCCATGACCATGCGGGCGAACGTGCCGCGCAGGTTGGGCTCGAAGCGGATTTCATTGATGGCCTCGCTGCCGATGACGGTGACGCTGCCGGAAGGGTGAACCGCGAGATTCATATCGATGTTCATGAGGCCGGCGGCATAGGTGATGTCGAGCGTATTCGCATCGATGATGGCGACATCGTGGTCGTGCAGATCCCAGAAGACCTTGGCAGACCAATCGGCGCCGTTGATGTCGATCCAATGGCCGTCGATCTTGCGGACGATCTGGCCGACGGGTGGCGGATTGATGGCACTGGGGGCGATGGCGGGCGCGAAATCGGCGCCGGCGTTGGGCGGCGGGTTCTGGCCGCCGTAGGGGCCGTCGGGATTGGAGACATCGTAGTGCGGGACGAGGGTGGTGGCATTGCCGGATTCGAAGATGGCGGCGTAGATGCGGGAACCATCGGGCGCGACGGCCAGGGCGCGTGGGTCTTCGCCTTCGATGTCAAGAGTGGTCGGCTCGGCGGATAGATCATCGGGGTTGTAGACGCGCACGCGATTTTCCTGCGAGAGCGTGACGAAGGCGCGCATGGGGCTGCCGGCGAAGACGACATCGCAGGGTTCGTCGCCGACATGAAGGGTGGCGACGACCTGCCGCGATTCGAGGTCGACAACGGAGATGGAATCGGAAATGTGGTTGACGACCCAGGCCTCGGTGTTCGATCGGGCGCGGACGGTGACGGGGTCGAGGCTGACGGGAATCGCGCCGAGGGGGGAGAGGCCGTCGTCGGTGGCGGCGAAGAGTTCGAGGCGGTTGTCGGGCGTGTTGACGGCGAGGAGAAGCGCGGTGTTTGGGGTGAGGTCGATCGGGTGAACATGGGGCGTTTCCCAGTTGACCAGCGCGGGCGGCTGCGGCGGTGCGTCGCAGGCGAGGGGTATCAATGCGAGGGCGAGGGCCGAAAACGCCGAAATGAAAATGGGATGGCGACGGTGTAGTGTAGTGAATTGTATTGCTCGAACTTCCATGTTCCTCCCCGTGACGGCGACAGTGCGTTTGTCGGCGGCGACCAAACCGTGGCTGAGCATGGATTATATCGCGCGAGAGGGGAATGGGAGGGAAAGCGGAATGTGGAATTGAGAAGGGGGAATGTTGAGTTGGAGACAACGTCAAAACGCCAAAAAGTCAAAAAGTCAAAACGGAGGAAAGGGGGTCGAGAGGCGGGAGTGAAAATGGGGCGCGATTTTGGCAGGTGATTCGGCGGCGTTTTCATCGGAAGTTCGGACTGCTTTGGTTTTGTAAGTTGTTTGTTTGGCATGAGTTCGGTATCCCAGTGCTGCAAGCGCGGCCATTTCTTATAAAAAAACTCCATGGCTGAAAATTGCTGAAATTCCCTGAACAGCGAATGGGGCGGGCAAACGCTAAACGCCGAAACTCCGAAATCGAAGAGGGCCGGAATCGAAAGGTGGAGGGGAGCGCAGGTGAGCAGGCGGGGAAAAGTCAAAACGAAAGAGAGGGACCAAAGGTTCGAGGGTCCAAGGGGTCGAGTGGAGGAGAGAGGGGGCATGGGGTGCTTTCATACTGTAAGACTTGCTGCTGCACCGCATGGTGTGGTCTGTAGAATTGAGAATGGAGAATGTAGAGTTGGAGAAAACGCCGAAACGCCGAAAAGTCGAAACGCCGAAAAGTCGAAACGCCGAAAAGTCGAAACGCCGAAAGGAGCCGGGGAATGAATAGCGAATGAAGAAGACCGAATAGCGAACGGAGACTGGAGCATGAGACGAAGCGTCAAGACTTCGGGGAGTCAAGTCGGAGGCAGGGGGAGTTGGGGGCGAACGGCGGGGCATGCCGGCGGGCACAAAGTGTCATGACACCTGGCATATTCTGCCGTGACGTCGTTACTTCGTCCGTCCGGCTGGTTTGGCTGGGTCGCCGGCCGGTGTGCCAAAAATGAGCGAACGCGTTAGCGATTGGGCGCCGCCATGCAGACACATTTTCTGAAACTGAAACGCCTTCCCGATAGTGTCACAGTGGCGACAATTCATCCTGCAGCCCACTCTTGTCGGGGGAATTCCGGCATGTACAGCCGGTTGCCATCCTGGCGAATCCCCGCAGAACTTCGATCCTGAATGATCGGAAAAAGTTTTCTCCAACACGCCGGCGACAACGCGATGATCGCCTCAAATCAAAAAGTAAACGGTGACGCTTTTTCTATCCCTCTTTTTCTGTCTTTGGCATTGCGCGATTCCTAGCATCGCGAATCAAATCACTGATCGATCGCGTATAACTTAGCAGAGCGGGAATCTCGACGATACTATTTATTTCCTTCATTGGCCATCCAACAAACGATATTACTGCTGGCAAAGCCCTTGGCCGCCGTAACTGCAGTTTCGAGAAGAGCTCTGCATTCGACTCAATATTGAGCAGCACCAAATCCTCGTCATCCAACAATTGAGTCGATAATGACCGCAGAAACTCTTCATCGGCGCGGTTGTCATATATATATGCATACATGGCAACTCCCTTGGCCTGGATCAGTAGTTCCTCTACAGTTTTCGCACAGACTATTCTTGGAGTTTTCATGGGAATGTCGGCATCAACAAAAATCCAACATAATTTGGACTACAAATGTTTGCTGTTGCACCAATTTGGCCGTCAAGATATACAATTGTACCGTTTTGATTAATAACATTAAAGTAATGATTAAATCCACTACTACGCAACCCAAACACAACCCCCTTTGAGTTTGCCCCTGCGTTTGTCATTGCACTGTTCAACTCGGACACACTCATGATATTTTTTAATGAAGTGCCTACCCATTGACTTCTCAATTTCATCAAAATAAACTGGGCCCAGATTTAGGGCACAAGCGGGATTGCCTTTGAGAGTTGCGTCAGTGGCAATTGCGCATTGTCCACAGTTGCTGGACCCTTGGAGTGGATTCACGTTGCGAATCGAGAAACCATGTCTTGAATACATGGCTCCGCGTGACAACTCTCCACAGCCATCTAATAAGGGTCTCGGGCTACAACGTGATGAAATGGCGCTGCACGCCGCTAAGGTCCAAACAGATTGCGCTTGGCATCGATCGTCGTATTCGCGCATGTCCTCGATCGCGTACTGCCCGATACGTTGATAAAAGGAGGCCCAGTAGATTTCATCACCAACGAAGTCACCACTTGGTTCGCCAGCCATAAACGCGCGCATAACCGGAGGATTGTGGCAAACCGTTGTGCATGTTGGCGGCGGCAACACTCCGCTGTAGTCCAAGCCCGGCTGATGATAGGTTAGTCGCTGTTGCGTGCTAGTTGTTTTGTAAACATAATCCACCCCGAAGGAATTGGGCATTCCAGTTTCACATTGAACTGCATTAAGATACTCCTGTAACGCGGCAGCGTCGCTGTCCGGGCAATCACATGCACTTGCACTTTTTATCAATAGATATGCAAGCGTGGCAAGCCCTGGTCGAAAGAGCCCGAGAACGTCTACAGTGTTGTCGACCGAATTCCCAACAAAAGAGTAGATGTTGTTGCCATCCGATTCCCCAATCGGATCCCTATTCACCCACCTCCCCAACCTCGGGCTGTAATACCGCTCCCCATAGTAGAGCAGCCCGCGCTCGCCCGCCGACGCCGTGCTCGGCTGCGTCGTAGTACTTCGTCGAGAAGCGGAACGGGTTGTCCACGGGATAGTCGTCGTCGGCCAGCAGCGCCGCCGAAGGGCCAGATATTCGTACCGTCTGGCCACCCTGCCGGGTAAAATTGAACGGCGTCCAGGAAGCTGGCCCGGTTTTTCGACAAGTTCCGGGTCGCCGGTTTTCCACGTGACGAGCTGGCTGACGTTGCTGTTGCCGTCGTAGAAGTAGATGGAGCGCGTGAGTTTTCGTAGCCGATCTGGGTGGTGAAGTCTTCGATGGCGAGGAGGCCGCCGATGCCGCCGCCGCCGTGGACGGCGGATTGAACGTTGCCGCTTGCGGCCGTTCCACCGTTGAGGCCGGACAGATCGAGACCCAGGCATACTTGCAGGACAGCGGTTTCCGGTATTCGCCGACGGTGGTTCTGGTCACCACCCGGCGCGTCGATGACCACGTTCCAGCCGTCGTAGATAGTGCGTATGTCGTCCACGACCATTCCGTCGTTTCCGCCCCATGGGTTCGAGCCGGTCGGCGGCCTCCTCGCCATCGACCAACCCAGTACCAACTTGCGCACGCGGCGGCCCATGTAATCATAGGTCATTTCCCGGTGCGGAGGTCGCCGAGCAAGGGGTCGACCGTGGGAGATGGCGATGAGGCGGTTTCTCGGCATCGTAGAAAATTTTGAGGATATGTTTTCGGAGTTGTGAGTGGCGAATTTTGAGTTGCACCGAGTTTGGCGGGTGAAACGCTCGTCCGTGGAGTTTCGGGGGCGGATCGCAACTAGGTTCGGCACCGGCTATGTAGGCTGGCGCCCCACTGACGGGGATGCCGGTGCCACACTAACGGAATGCCGGTGCCACACTTACCAGCGGGATGCCGGTGCTACCGTCTTACAGGTGCACCCTTACCTGGCAGACGAAGGGTCGTGACAAGGTTGCTGCCGACGCGGGGATGGCCGTCGAGCATGGCACCCGGTGGCGATTTTGGCGGTGTGTGGTTCACGACTGGTGGGCTGAGCCCACCCACACGTAGTCCGAGTGGTCAGAGCCCGCTTTGAGTGGCCAGATAAGGGCTTCTGAGTTTCGAAAGAGGGTGGGCAGAGACCCCTTTGCTCGCTAAGGAGTTTCAAGTTGGGTTTGTCTGTTCGTCCTCCGGACGAGGGAGTTTTTTGGAGGTGCTGTCCAGAGGTTGAAACCTCTGGCAACGG
>JADJRI010000002.1 GCA_016712275.1 Planctomycetota bacterium | reverse complement strand
TCGCCCTGCCCGAGCTCTCACAATCCTGGCGAAACGTTACAGCAGCTAGGGATAACGGCTGAATTCAGTCGACGTCGAGCGTGACGTCCACGGCAAGGGATTGTTTCGCAGCATTGGTATGAGATGATGGTTATGAAAACGCATGCGCGGTCACGGCCGCCGACGCCTAATCTCATCAAGAGTTCGCCATTTCGCTCTCTGCCATTGCCGCGCCAAAATCCAGCCAGCCCGTATTCCTTAACGTCATCGCCACGGACGGCATCACCCACGAAAAGCATGCCACCGAAAATTGCCTGATAAACCAGCAACCAAACCCAGTCCCCGTATCGCGTTCGTTACGATGTAGGTACACCACGTCCATCCAATATCTGAAAAAGCCAGCATTACCGCGACATATCGCAATTCACAAAGCCATCGCTGACCCTCGCGCCGAAGAAATGCCACTTGCTTTTTGTGGCTGATGATCAAGACGGACGACACCAGCGGCGACAGCATCACCAGCACCATGTTCCGTAGTAAACGCATGCGGCTGGCCCCGCCCGAAACCGCGTGAACAAAATCGACACGTCACGATCGTCTCGCGGATGTTGCTCCGGGCTGAGCAAGAACATCTTCGCCATGCGAATAGCTCTCCGGCAGGCTCTTGACCACCGCGTTCTGCTGATAGGCCGTCGAAAGCCCGCCCTCGCGAAGTAACAAATTGGTCATGGCCCGATCTTCACCGGTTGCACCAGGCCTGACAAATCTTTGGTTCATCCATTCGCCCAGAAGAACGCCGCGAACCGCCGATGCACGCGAACAAACTGAGCGCTGGCAAAAGACACCGTCGAAGATGCGGCCTGATGATAGGCACAGACAAACTTACTTGAAGGACAGGCTGTAATAGCACTTCATGAACCGCGTAAAAAAAAAGATTGTGACCGGCGTTCAACGCTGACGCAACCGCCACACAAACCACGCGGTCGCACTTGCTTGCATCGGCTTGACACTCACACCGCGCGCCTCCGGCCGGAGCAGGCTGTCCAGTCGGTCGTGGCCCAAATGTCGCCACGCGGGCGTGCGAGAAGCAGATGCAGCGCTGCCGCTTCCGCGATTCACCGCGTGCCGCAATACTGTCACTTTTGCACGCGATCACCCACCTCGCACGCGGCGGCCTCGATGCCGCCAGGTGTCATCCGTGCTGCCGTCATCGATCGCGATAATCTCGAAACGTCCGCCGGGGTAGTCGCTTGCGCCGCCTGCGGAATGCACTCGCCGACCAGCCGCGCTTCTTTTGTAGGCAGGAATGATCAGCGAAAGCGACGTTAACCCGGCATCAGCCGGGCCGGACTGCTTGGCATCGGCGCCAGGGGATCGCCGCCAGCGGGAAGCGACCCAAACCAAACCAGTCCTTAATCAAGTGCGAAATAATGCCAAATATATGACACTCCCCAGTTTGGGAGAGGGAGCGAACGCCCTCGCGGCTCCTAACGAATTCCAGCGCAGCGAACAGCAGGACGGCCGTCGCGCAGGCGATGAGCAGCTTCAGAAAGGGTTCGGCAGCCGCCAAATTCGGCTGTCGGCGTGAACCGGAAACCCTGGCGATTTACGGCAACGGCTCGCTTCGATCGCCGGACATTCAGTGTTCTTTCAAGCTCCCTCAACATGTTGTTACCGTTTCACATTTCATCTCAAAAAAAAGATCGGCCATGGATCTGATCGATTTCCGATTATTTCTGTTGCCTCAAGGATACATGGCATAGCCAATCCACAGCGGAGTTTCCACGATAATCCACCAATTCCCACTGCAACCCTTGTACCGATTCCAACTCATACATTCCGTAGACCCGCATCCCCTGCCTTTCGTTAGCATCGAGTATTGAGCCTCTTCACGCTTCTCGCGCCAACCTCACTCCCCTGGTTCCGGGAACCCTTCATCAACCATTCGCGCCTGCACTAGACCCATTAACCTTGCCTTCACTTGCATATTCCGGAAAAACCCTGTGATACGTCTCAAAGCATCGACCAGACCCAAACCGCTTATTCGGCTCGTTGGTTTTCATGGACGAACGGACGCGCATACGCGAACAAATCAATCGAACGGCCGACCGGCAGGCGATGTTGGCCGTCGAACAAACCAGAGTCGAACACACCACCACCGCATCGATGCACTTGCCTGGACCGTATTTCTATTTTGCATTTTTCTTCGCCGTCGTCCGCGGCCGGCCAATCAAAAACAACTTGGCAACGCCGACAGTTCCAACAACCAAACCGCCGTCATCCGCGGAATCGATCCGAAACGCAACATGGCGGAACTCCGCTCCTGCCGGGATTTGGCGAATCCTCGGCCATGAAAAAGGCCTATCGCGACATGTGTGTGGCACGCGTGCTAACCCTCGTCGCGGAATTTTTAGGTTCGCCGCCGGATCTGCAAAAATTCAGCGGAATCGGCGACAAACAGTTCAAAAAGAATCCGTTCGTTCCTTCCAATTTCCGAGAAGGATCCCCGCCATTGACAGTCCATCGAACGGCGGATACGGTTTTTCCCAATAGGCCGATCTCAAGTCCCGTGTGGCACCGTCTAATAGGCAGTGAATACGGGTCTAGTGTGGAGATCGGCTCCTACATAGGACCCCTGCGGGCAGCGTCCAAACCGGTCGTACGAGGTCACTCGTACCCTCTTGCCTACCATCCAAACGGGTGGAAGCGACATGGCAGTCAAAGATTGGTCAGAAAACATCCATCGTCGGCGAATTACAGGACGACCCCTGTTTTCTTGAAGACCTGAACATGCTTCAGGAAATGATCGAGTCTCGCCAAAAATTGCAATGTGGTTCTCGATTTCGCCAACGTCAACTATCTGAACTCCTCCAACATCGCCAAGCTCCTGAAGCTCCGCAAACACGATCGGCACGGCAACGGCAAGCCCCTTGGAAAGCTCCGCCTTTGTGCGATCAAACACCGCGTCTGGGGCGTTTTTCTTTCTGTCACTGGCCTGGATAAGATCTTCGACTTCTGCGACAACGTCCCCAGCGGCCTCGCCAGCGTCCAACTCGAAGCCTGATCTTGACGATTCACAAGCCCTTTACTGCATTTGACAGACTTTCAACCTCCGCTACGCTCACTAAGCTTTGAATTGGTAAGCCCATGCCGCACGAATGGTTACAGTGCGGATGGCCTCTTCGCCGAGGGTCACAGGTCATGCACAAACGCCTAATCTCCGGCCTCGTCGCGTTTGCGGCCTTAGTCGCGATTCCCGGCTGTTTCCAGCAACAATCCAACGATCCGACCATCCTCGATTCCAAGGCCCAGCCCTATGTGGCTGAAGTGCCCGTCCCGCGTAACTTTGAATTGACGAAGCTGATCGACCCACGATCGCAGCCCTGGCAAGCGTGAGATTCGCCATTTCTACATGGGCAAAATCAAAACGCTGGCCGCCAAACACCTCCACATGTCCCATACGCCCGAAAAGGGCTGGGAATTGCTGAACGATGAACTCAGGAACGGCGTTTATTTTCTGAACTATCGCAACCCCCGACGAAACCTGTGAAGCGAGAATCGAGGAAGTGCCGCAAGGCCGCAGCACGCGAACGCAGATTTGCGTGGAAATCAAACGAAAATACTAACCGACCATCAGGAGGCATCGCCGGGACAACGCCGGCGTGCAAACCATGAAAGCAGCGAGACGACAGAACTCCGCACTAAGGACTTTCGCAACAGCTCGACAAGCTGGGCGAAAGCTTCAAACGAAACTCAACCGCGATGACGGCCGTCATCGTCGGTGATCGTGATTGTCATGGCATCTACTGGTACTCGAATTCGAGAGCCCGCCACCGCCGATCAAAGCGTTGCCCAACTATCGTACGATTCCTCGAAGGAGGATATCCGGACATTTATCGATCGCTGCAAGTCCGTCGCCAACCAGAACGTCAATGCGGATGTCACGCGTACGGCATGGCTTCCGCATGGCCTGGCTGCCATGTCCGAACTCACCAAGTCTAAAAAGCCGACGGACGAAAACGCAAAGCGCCCACCATGACCCGCGAAGAACCGACGGCTGCGGCAAGAGATGCGTTTGGCCGTGTCGAGTCCATTGCCGGCAATGATCCAAACCTGAAGGCCGCCGCGGGCTTTGCTCTCGGGCTTCTCGATGAAAACGCCGGTGATTTAACGCCGCCCGCAATCGATACAACGGGAATTAAGGGCGATACGCGACTTTGCCAACACGCCGTTCATCAAGCAGGCCGAATTTCGTCTTGCACAGCTCGATTAACTGGGCGAAGCCGGTCGTCTTTGCCGAGCCGCCCATCCTGCCGCCGCCTTCCGATCCAACTGAAATTTCCGCAACCCCGAAGCAACGCCCCGTCACACCGGCCGCCGTCGCGGCCAAGTCTGTAACGATTGAACACTGCCCGATTTCGAAAGCATGATTCCCGCGTCGACGCCGCCTGCCGATCAGACGAATGACACATCGGCGTCACCCGCTGAAGCAGGCTCCGACACCGGCATCCGCCCCAGCGCCATAGCCAATGTCGGCACGGAATCGCCATGCTCCCGCAAACACTCAAAACCGTGGAATTCATGCCGGCGTGCGATTCGCGCCCCGGCCGCAACGCTGGACAGCCGCAGAAGCACGCGTTCCAACACAAGGCCAACGAGGGCTTTGACTGGCAGCGGCAGGAGTTTTCCCGCAGCCTGGCGACTCAAGTCGCCGCAGTCCGACGGCGACCGGCGAAGCTTGCTCAAGTTCAGCATCCGTTGCGAGGGCTTCAACTTTGAAGATTCCTTCCCTGACCTCCTCGCCGCTGTCCGTTTTCTACGACAATTTGCGGCTGGCCACGGCGGTGGTCGAGGATGTATTTGGTCCCAAGGTCATGGTCGCGCGGGAGTTGTCGTTCGCGTGACCGTTCAGTCCGATCCCGATGACGCACGAATGTTACTCGGCGGCAAGTGTCTCAAGCTCGACGACCGGCTCGCGCCCCTTGGACGGCCGGTGCATGGCGTCGGGCTGAGCATGTTCCTGCCGCCGCTTCCCGGCGAGGGGCAGCCGAACTGGCAGGCGGCGGTCAAGATCGAAACGCTGATCGAAGACGTGCGCCAGTTGTTCATCGAGGTCGACGCCCCGCTGGGGGCGTGCCGGCACAGTGGAACGCCCAGACGCTGATCGATCGCGTGCAGACGGCCCACATTTCACGATGAACCAGGTGATCTCGTTTATCTCAAAGCTGGGGCAGTCCTGATTGCCTGCTGCCGGAAAGTGTCATTACAATGACACCAATCTTCGAAACCACTCTTCATGCGGCCTTGGCTTCCGGCGAGATTTCCCCCGTCGCGATAGGTTGTGCCGCGGCAGCGGATCGAGCCCATGCCCGAAGGCACGCACGGATCGCGTTCAGCAGCGTGCCCATCGAGAGCAAAAGCGCCGATCGGATAAATCAGGCCAGAAAAAGCCCACCCGCGACATCGAATAAAAGACGGCCATGGTCAGGAGTTGCATCACGCACCCCCATCGCCAGATACTTCAGCATCTCCACATCGCCGCGCTCGGCGGTCAGGCCGTCCATCAAAATCGCCGCGAAAAGCGATATCCACGGAGCGAATGAAAAGTGGCCAGCACGATCGCCGCCCCAAAGCCGTGCCACCGACGAACGATCCGCAGAAGATCCGCGTCCAGCCCGACCAGATTTGCTTCAACGTGCCATCCCGCACCGAATAAAGATCGTGATTGCCGACGACGATGAGCTGCTGGCCGGCGGCCTTGGCGATGCGTGCCATGCATGTCTTCGTTGACCTGATTTCTATGCCGCCTCGTGCCCGCCGATGGCGTCATAGCACGACCGCTTCATCAGTATGAACGCCGTTGGTACAGGCCGTCTTGCTCTTGGGATTGTTCACGACCAGCGGGCTGAACCAGAGAATCATGACCGCACTGCAAGGCCGGCTGCACCGCACGCTCCCAGAAAGAATGCGCGTCGTGCGAGGGCAGCACCGAGAGAAAAATCCGCGTTTCTGTCCTTCGCATATTGCATGGCGATGGCCAGCGAGTGTTTGCAGGTTTGAATGCAATCGGCATCGGTGAAGCAGAGCCATTCGCCCCCTCGGCCCGCTCGACGCCCTCGGCATGGCGTTGTTCTTGCCAACCAGCCGCTGCGCAGGTGGGTTACGTAGATGAACCTCCCCGAGCCGATCGCGGCGCTCGCGGCAGAGGCGGTCCATGATCGCCCGTGTCGTCGCCGCTACGATCGTTGACCGCGATGATCTGCAGCTTCGGGGATGACTTCAGTGCCGCCAACGACTTGAGACACGACTCGGATGTTCGCCGCCCCCATCCTTCGCGGCCACGATGAAACTGACCGACGGCAGATCGCCTCCGACGCCGGCCGCCCCATCTCGGCGCAGCGGTTTGAGCATGACTGGCGAACGACAGCACGGCCAGCCGCGGGATCCAAACGCCCAGAATCAGGCCGTTGAGAGGAATGAGAATGTTGAGCAGTGTGTTTCGTGGAGGTTCGCCGCTTCAGCCGAAGGGCTTCCTGGACGCGGATCGTGGCGATTGGTTCTTGGGGACACCTCACGGCGGCTTGGAGAAAAGGGCGAGTTGGCGGTGAGTGTGGGCCGAGAAGGCGGGATCGGGCATGAAAAGGAATCAGCGATTGGGGAAAGGCCGAAATAGGAAAAGGGTCCGAGGGTCCTTGAAAGCGAATGCAAGGAATGGGAAAATGCAAAAGTAAAAATAGCAAATAAATGGGGGGATGGGTTCAGGGCGGCGAGAGGGCGGTATTCGTGCGAGGAGCAGTCTTGGAGTGAAAAATGGGGCGCGTCGGCGACAGGTGATTCAGCTTCATTTTCATTTGAAATTCAGCTTGCGTCGAATTCGTAAGTTGTGTGTTCATCAAGTGTTCGGTGTCGGGGCCGCCGTGCGTGAGGCCATTTCCTGCAAAAAAAAACTCCGGGGGTGAAAATTGCCGCAAAAGCCTGAATAGCGAATGAAGAAGAGCGGCAGATGCGAAGGGGAGCAAACGCCGAGACGCCGAAAGGAAGGGGCCGGGGGGCCGGGGTTGAGTGTCGGAATGGAGGCATGGTTTGTTCTTTCATGGCAGGGAGGAAATCCCTCATAGACCACAATATCCTTTCATGACGCGGGCTATAGCGTAGTCGTGGCGGTCAATTTCTTTTTTGGTTCTTTTTTCTTTGTGATTTGTGTGAAATGGTGTGATTCGTCTCGCCGGAGGCGTGGCAGGGCTTTTAGTCTGTTCCTTCGAGGGAATTGAGAGAAGATGGCCCGCCTCGTCTCCAATTCCGGCGGTGTGAGGAACAATGGACATCGGCCCTTCGAGGGCTTCTGTGAGGCGAGCCGGCCGCTCGGCCGGGCGATGAATCCGAGTGAGTGGGCCGTGAGGTCGCGGCCGGAGTTGTTTGACGAAGGCGTTTGTCGTCGTGACGGCGCCCCGACATTGGGAAGGAGACTCTTATGTTGTGGGCTGGGATCGACTGGAGCGACGAGGCTCCTGGACTACGAACTGCTGGCGGAGGACGGCAGTGTTCTCTTGCAGGGAAAGAGTGAAGCCCGATGTCAACGGGGGGTGGCCGATCTGTTTAGCCGGTTCGATCAGCAGGCCGCTGCGGATCAGATCCACATCGCCATCGAGACGGTTCACGGTCCGTGGGTCCAGCGCTTCTGGATCACGGGTATTGCGTCTATCCGATCAATCCGAAGTCGGCCGATCACTTTCGCAAGGCGATGTCGGCGGCTGGGAGACAAGTCGGACATGCGATCGACCGTCATGTTCCAGCGCTTCACCTGAAGAGCTGCCATTCCAAGCTTCGCAGGCTGAAGCCGGATGACCCGGCGACGTTGGTGGCGCTTCGGATCGGCTGTCAGGATCGGATTCGCCTGGTGGAGGAAAAGACGGCGAAGCTCAACGAGCTGATCGCCGGGCTCAAGACGTATTATCCGGCGATATTGGGCCTGTTCGGCGACGTGGACAGTCAAATCTCACCCAGTTCATCTCCTTGCCTTTCCGACGCAGAAGCAGTTTCGAAGCCTGTCGGCGGCGCGGCTGCGGAACTGGCTCAAGCAGCATAAGTGCCACGCCGCGACGCGGATCGAGGGGATGACCGAACAGTTGTCGTCGCCGGTGCTGGGGTGGCCGATCATTTGCAGACGGCCAAGGTTCCCGCGGCTGACCTATCTGGCCTCTTCGCGCTGATGAAGTTGAACGATGAGATCGGGCAGTTGGACGACACGATCGGCGGCCAGTTCGCGGCACTGCCGGAGTCGGACTGGATCTCGTCGCTGCCGGAAGCGGGTCCGACCCTGGTCCGTCGCCGCTGGCGTGCATCGGCCGCGTTGCCACGCGCTTTGCACACTCGGGCGAAAGCGCAGGCTCTCATGGGCACGGGCCGGTGACGAGGGCGAGCGGCAAGTCGCGCGTGGTGCATATGCGCCGGGCGTGCTGGAAGTTCGCGGCGGACACTGCTGTGGTTCGCATATCACTCGCGAAGGAAGTGCCAGTGGGCCGCTAATCCTGTATCGCGCCAGAAAGACCGGGGCCGGCTCCAGTACGCGGCGCTGCGGGCCGTGGCGAATAAATGGCTGAAGATCATCCTGGCGATGCAGCGCCGCAGGGGCAACGCTATGACGAATCGATTTATGTTCGGCAGCCGAACGCGATATCTGGCGAACGGACAGACAAGAACGAAGACGAAAATGGCGTAAGTTCAGATTCTTCGATGGAGGGATTGACATGGTGACATCTTGCTCGCCGCACCGCACTGGTCCGGAGGCGATCTGCGTGCCGCATTCGGGGCAGATGCCGCTGGTGTTGCCTTTGAGGTTGAAGCGGCAGGTGAGGCAGAGGGGGGAGCCGTTTTCGGAGATGGGGATGCGCTTGCGGCGGAAGAGGCCGTAGCCGACGCGGGCGATGACGTATGCAGATAATATGCAGAGCGAGAGTGCGATGGCAAGAAGGGCCGTTTCCGACAGCCCGAATTGACGTCGAATCTCGTGGTGAAACTCCGGGCCATAGAGTTCGGTCAGAAAATGCCCACAAATGTTCGGAAAAATGACCAAGATCAGCCCGAAGACGACGACGGCGAGGGGAATGCAAATCTTCTTTGATCTCCGGTTCGACATCCAGCGATAAGCGATTCCGTCGGTTTTTGAACTGTTGCTGATGATCGACTGGCCTGTGATGACGGCAAAGGGAATTCCAATGGCCAGCAAAGGCATCCATAGCGGAAATAAAACAAAAATGCCCCTTTCAAAATTGAAGACAAGGCCGTGAGTCGCGTAACGGCGTGCATCATCGAAGAATAAACCCTTAAGATCCCGACGCTGATCTCGATCCATGGTCAAGTCGCACTTGAAAGAGCCGGAAAAAGTATACGGCATTATGCATATTTCGCCGTCCAGGCAAAAAATGGAATGGCCGTCGTAGAAATCGAATGCGTGAGTCGAATGAGGCACACCGGTTGATGGAAGACAAACGGCCAAAGCAGCAGCGTAACTGCCGATCCAAGCGATGCCGGTGGCGATGAGAAATACCAATGAACCCCACCAGGTGAAATTGCGAACAATTGGTTTCCGAAGCAGGCTGGGCAGGTACGTGCCAAGCTCTTTGCGCGCCGCTGACCGTCGCGTTAAGAAAGCAAATAGAATTCCAAGTGCCAACACTGGAATCCAAAGCGGGAGGAGAAAGGTGCTTTTTTCAAGATCCCCGAATGCGGCCTTTCGCTGCTCAGCGTCCCAGTCTCGCATCGTAGAATCAAACTCGACGTCGAATTGGAAGCCTTCTTCGAAGGCGAGTGAATTGAAAAATGCACTACCATCCAGGCAAATCACTGAATAGCCGTCGTACTTTTCGAATTCTTCCGATCCATGATTGATGCTGCCTGTTGGCAGACCCAAGACGATGATGGCGACGTAGCTGGTTAGCCAGACAAAGCAGGCGACTAAGACGGAGAAGAACGAAACCCACCATGAGATTTTGCGGAAGATCGGTTTGCGCAACATGTCCGGCCCTTTCAAAACGTTGTATCACATTATTGTAACCGGCGTTCCGCATTCGGGGCAGATGCCGCTGGTGTTGCCTTTGATGTTGAAACGGCAGGCGAGGCAGAGGGGGTCGCCATCTTCAAATGCGGGTACGCGTTTCCATCGCATAATGCCGTAGGCGATTCTGGTCGAAACATGAACGCTGATCCGATCCACAGGAGAGTGACAAGGAGATGGATTAGACGTCGATAGCCGGTAGATGCGTGACAGGTCGTCATAGAAATACTGATCGACGAATGATTCAGCGATTGGAGGTGTGCCCACGAGCGCGAGAGTAAAAACGAGGATGGCCAATGGCCAGCACAGCGCCTTTGACCTGCGATTCGAGACTCACTTGAAGCGAAGGCCGTTGCACTCGGACTTGCGACGACTCCTGGAGCGCATCGTCATGAAGGCGATGGGAACGGCGAGGATTATCACGGGCCACCAAAGCGGAACCACGTACACTTTGTTCCTGGCGGCCGGTTAATGCGAGGCCCAACTCAGGCGCTGTCCTTGCAGCATCTACAAGATCCGACACCTCGGCTTTTTCTTGAAGATCGTAGATTAGTTCTGCGCGGCGATCTCCTCTAAACGAGACTGGAAGAACGCACACATAGCCCTCGATACAAGCGACAGTGTGTCCAGGATAAAAGCGGTAATAGCCGTAGATGTGAACAGGCGGCTGTTTTGATGGAAGAAACACAACCAAACCCGCAAAGTAGCTGCCAATCCACACAATGGTGAATAGGAGCAGAAGCAAGAACGTGGTCCACCATGCGAATCGCCGAATGATCGGTTTGCGAAACATGTGCGGCCCTTTCTAGATGACTCATACACTTGCCATGGAACCACTTTTGCCAATTGGCTGGCCCTGGGTTGTCGAGGTCGGCCGTGCGATGGGCGTGCCGCATTCGGGGCACTGGGCGGAGTCGATTTTGTAGAGTGGATAGCCGCATTTGCGGCATTGTTCTTCTTCGATGTCGATATTGATTCGCAGCTTGCACTCGACGCAGTTCGCTCCACCGGCCAACAGCACCTGCGATTTCGCGCAGCGCGGGCAGGTGAGGGTGATTTCCAACTTGGCGGTTTGGACCCGGTCTTCCAGCGGGATGGCCGACACGCGGTGGAGGATGGGGACGGTCAGGCAGCCGAGCGTGGTGAGGATGCCGAGTATTCCGAGGATGCGGCCCCAAGCGTCGCCATAGATCTCGCCGAAGATGGTAACGACCAGCAGGGCGGCGAAGATGTTTCCACCGGCGAGCGTGACAATGCGAACCCATTGGAGCGACGCCTTGAGCCTTGCCAACGAGAGCAGTCCCGTGAGGGAGAGGGCCACCGCGATGACCCAAGAGGAGAAAAGGAAGTCCCCGATTTGTCTAAGAAGTTCCCACGAGTAGCCGCCGGTGAAGTAGGGCCACCAGATTACAAACATCGACAACCCGATCGGAATGGGCAGGAAGACAAGTGTTGTGGGGCCGATCGGATGCCACGAATGACGGGCGGTCGGAACCGAAGCGAAAAGACCAAGCAGGAACCCGCAGGCCACGATCGCGGTAGAACTCAGTACGTTTTCCTCCAACCGGCCGGAGTTGCCCAGGGCGAGGATGTAAATGCCGACGGCCGCGCAGGTGGAGAGCGAGGCGATGAATCCATAGAGAAAGCTGCGGACTGTGGATGATTGGATGGCCATGGGCGTATCAAACGTCAAAAAGCCAAAAAGTCAAAACCGGAGGGGATTTGGGTGCCAAGGCAAAAGTTATTTTTCGCTTACGCGGCCGGTCGATCCGGCCAAGGGAATGCCGGGGTGGGGGGCGGTCGGGTCGGTCATTTGACTCTGTTTGGGGGACCGTTACGCTAGGTTGTCTGTCGTATGGGTTCGACACCAAGAATACGGCGGCTAGGCCTTTGATCGCGAGCCGGATCGTGTCGATTTGGGGCCCGTAGTGAACAGGCCGACGCGATTCTTGGGAAGAGGTTGAATTAGGCATTACTCTCAGATGAGTTCTCGCACATTCGAGCGCCGGCTTACGATGGGCAGGCCTCGGACCAACACGGTCCGGCTCGCTATGTGCGACTGGGAAAGGTGGGCTGAGCCCACTCAACAACGGTGATATTGCCACTGAGAAAGGTGGGCCGAGCCCACCCTGGCTAGAGTGAGATCGAATGAAACTTGCATTCAGCAGCGTAGGTGTCCGGGGTGGAGCCTGGCGACCATGGTCGAGAAGGCCAAGGAATATGGCTATCAGGGCATCGAGCTGCGCGGGCTGGAAGGGCAGATGCACCTGCCGCTCGCGCCGCAGCTTGCGTCGAACCCGACGAAGATTGCCCATTTGATGCGCGAGACGGGCGTCGAGTTGGTGTGTCTCTCCACGTCGGCCGCATTTCACATGCAGGATGCGAAGGAAGTCGCGGACAACAAGGCCCAGGTGCGAGTACACGAGCTGGCGGGCAAGCTGGAGTGTCCGTTCGTTCGCGTATTCGGCTCTTGAGCTTCCGCGATTGGTTCTGGCTGCTGGTTGGCGAGCGTCGCGAGACGGTGCTGGCGCGGATTGCGGCGTCGCTTCGCGAACTGGCCGATTATGCGGCGGCGAATCGCGTGACGATTCTGATCGAGAACAGCGGAGACTTTACCGATTCGAACGCGATGTGGTATCTCGTCGATGCGGTGAATTCGCCCGCGGTGAAATGTTTGTGGAACCCGCTGAGCGCGGCGCTGCGACGGGAGCGGCCGACGACATCGATTCCGCGGCTGGGCGCGAAGGTCGGCATGATTCACATCAGCGACGGAAAGTTTGGCGCGGATGGGTCGTTCGAAGGTTACGCCGTGCCGGGGCAGGGAAATGTCGAATTGCCGCGGATGATTCAGTTGCTCAAAGGCATCGGCTATCGCGGGTATCTGTGTCTGGACTGGCCGAAGCTGTGGAACCCCGCGCTGGCGGAAGCGGACAAAGTGTTTCCGGCCGCTGCTCAATTCTTACAAAAACACTTCGATGAGAAGCCCGTGACGTTGTCGGCGTACAAGGGCGACAAGTATGCGCCGAAGTTCGACTTGGAGAGCGTCGAGCAGTAGGCGGATGGGTGGCCGGTTTCGAATTTGATGAGTTCCCGGTTTCGATCGTGAATGAGACTTTGTGCACACTTTGGGCGTAGATGATTCGCGCGCGTCAACTCGTGAGTTCGGGAATTCGTTTGGCAGGAATGGATTGACAGCCGCCAATCGGACTCGAACCGACGACCTGCGGTTTACAAAACCGCTGCTCTACCAACTGAGCTAAGGCGGCAAACTGTTGATTTATAGTAGTTTACATCGCCTTTGCGGTTCGTCAATTGCCTATATTGGGGTTGTTGTATCAGGTTGGCTTACTTCAATCGAGCTGCTCGGTCAAATGGTCCTTCGGCATTTCCAAGTCTACAGTATGCGATATTGGAAGATACTGCCTTTTTTCAGGAGCGTTGCGCGTCGTCGAAACCGATCTCAGTACAAGTTTGCAGATGCCGCGCAAATCTGCGGCCAGTGTCGCTGCTCAAGAAATCGAGCCGATTGATCTGTCGATTCGTTTAGCATTCGGAGAATGCCACGATGCGGTAGGTGTTTGTCATGTGATGTTTGCCTCAAGGCTCAAGGCAACACGATTCGGAATCATCAAAGCCGCTTATTGCCTGGCTTGTGTCTGCGGCTCAACAAATTCCATGAGCCCTTCAAGCCCGCCCTCGCGTCCAAAGCCGGATTGCTTAATGCCGCCAAAGGGCGCCTCGGGAGTCGGCCCGGTGCCGGAGTTGTGCCCGATGTGGCCGAATTGGAGAGCGGAAATCATGCGACGGGCGCGCTTGTCATCGCCCGTAAAAAGATAGGCCGCCAATCCGAATTCGGTTCCGTTGGCGCGCTCGATGGCTTCAGCCTCTTCGTCGAATTCAATGATGGGCACGATGGGGCCGAATGTTTCTTCCAGTACGCATCGTGAATTCTCGCTCACATTTCGCAGAACTGTCGGAGGAAAGTAGTATCCATGATCGGCCAGCGGCTCGGGCGGTTGTCCGCCTGCGACACACCGCGCGCCTTTTGTGACGGCGTCTTCGACGTGCTGTCGTACCTTGTCGAAACCCGCCTTGTCGATCAGCGGCCCGATGTCGGTATCGTCGAGCATGCCGTCGCCGACTTTCAGTCGATTGACGCGTTCAACCACTTTAGTCGCAAATGCCCCAGCAATGTTCCGCTGCACGTAAACGCGATTTGTGCACACGCAAGTCTGACCGCTGGCGCGGAATTTGTTCAGAATCAACTGGTCGGCCGCCAGATCGAGATTTGCATCGCCAAAAACAATGAATGGCGCATTGCCTCCCAGTTCCAGTGCCAGTCTCTTGACATGGTTGGCTGCATTGTGCGCCAGCACTTTGCCGATTTCAGTCGAGCCGGTGAAGCTGATCGAGCGAACGGCCGGATGTTTGCACAGAATCTCGCCGATTTCTGCGGCCCGTCCCATGACGAGGTTGACTTTTCCGGCGGGCATGCCCGCCTTTTCGATCAGCGCCACAAGCGCAATGGTCGACAACGGCGTCTGGCTCGCCGGTTTGATGACACAAGGGCAATCGGCCGCGATGGCGGCGGGAAGTTTCTTGGCGATCATCGCGAGCGGGAAATTCCACGGCGTAATCAATCCCGCCACGCCGGCCGGACGATAATGTACCGTCCATTGATGTCCTCGCGGTTGCTCCTTGAGTTTTCGGCTGCGCAGTTTTGTCACATGCCTTGCGCCATAGCGAAAAAAACCGGCGGCATAGTCCACTTCGCCCCGGCCTTCCTTTTAGGTTTTCCATTTTCGAGAGTAACGATGCGGCCCAGTTCGTCGCGATTTTCCAAAAGCAAGTCGGCAATTTGATTGAGCCATTTGCGGCGTTGGTTGATGCTTGCGGGCTTGCGCAATGCCCGTTCGGCCGCCTCAATGGCGCGAGTGGTTTCGGCGCCGCCCATGCGCGGCACGTTGGCGAGTAATTCCCCGGTGGCAGGATTGAAAACGCCGGATTCGTCTTCGGAGTCGGCCGGGCACCATCGGCCTTCGATGTAGCCGCTCCAGGTTTTCAATATGTGTGAATCGATCATGGTGCGTCCTCGATGCGTTCGCGCTTTGGATGGCTTGCTTCTTTTGCCTTCGTGGCTGAAGTCGCGATCCGAATGCGACTTCTACTCGTATTAATCCCGTTCTTCGTCGGCCGCAAGTTGAGTCGCATGGGCACGGGTGTCTCGCTTCGCATCGCGGTTCGGCAACTCGCGCATCGATCAATAGGTCGCACACAAAGATGTTGTATTGAAGGGGAATCGAATCTGCCATGTTGCGAATCTGATGTCGGCCGAGTTCCCGCAAGAGTTGCCGTGAAACTTCGACGATTCTGTCGCGGCCCTGTGACGATTCGGTCCAAGCCGCGATCGACTGGCCGTATTGAATTGGACCGATGTCTTGCGTCATCGCCTCGTGAATTGTTTTTTGCCTTTTGATTTGTCAGTCGGTGCCGTAGCGGCGTGTACGGGTTCGTTCGCTTTCGAGGCGATTCGACATGAGTGCGTGTGTCATACGATCGCTCGGTGCCGACAGTCACCCATCGGCAACCTGTCACGGTGGTGGCAATCTGCAGCGGGTCGTTTCTTGCAATGTTGGGCGTCACTCACAATTCGTGGCGGGGCCGAATTCAACATCATGAGGTCATTGAGCCGTTTGCTCGAAGGATCGTTGAACCGAACCCGCCCTTGAAGACGTCGGCCTTTCTATTGGATGAATCGCGCCGTCAATTTTTTCTTACTTGCGATAGGACGACCGCACTGACACACAGTTGGCAGTCTCGCGAAGGCCCAAGACTAGGGTGTTTACCCCAATGCGCGCGAAATCACATGCGCGATGCACATTTGCATGTCAAAAATGAAGACTGAGTGTATATAGGGGTAGATTCCCCATGTAGACTGAAACTACACTATGGTCCCGAATTCAGCTTCACCTAAGTATAGGATTGGTTCAGAGTTAACGTAACAGTTTCGTGATGGATGGGTAAACTGACTTTGAAACTGATTCTTCAACTTGAGTTTTGCATTTCACTTGTAACGCGACCTTTGCGCAGATTTTGGATCAGCGAAACAGTTGGCAGACGCAGTCATCATCGCGGGTGTTTAATTGACTCCGAATCAATTCTAATGCAACAACTTGTTATGGTGTCGTCACAAGTAATGTAGAATTGCTGGAATATCCCCAGAAGATTTTCTTGACTTGCATTCTGAAAGTGGTTAGAAGACTAAGTATCAAATTGGGTCAGAGTAATAGTCAAAATCAAAGTGGATTGAGCAGTGAGCAGGTTTCCAAGATAAGGGGCCGCCACTTGGCGGTGACGTTCGGAACGGGTGGCATCAATTGGAGTGGACGAGGGAAGCAGCAAGTCTCACGCCAACAACATGCCATCAATAGGGCACTAAGGTCGGGGAAATAGGAAAACAGGCTTAGGGCATTTTGTTTCGCGCAATTATGTTGCCGGTGCAATTTGCACGCTTTGTCACTGCGCGCGTTTTTTGCGCGCCGGCAAGCGAGGCTTGTTGACCATAAGAGAATCTTGCGTTCCACCGCGCCCTCTCGGCGCGCGTGGATGTGTTTCTGTGAACTCGTCTCAGTGGGAAGGAAGAATTCAAAATTCCAAGGGCACCAAAGGAGAAGAGCATGTCCTCGACGTATTCAATGCGCCGTGTAATTGGCTATTGTGTCGCATGCAGTTCGTTATTGTCGGCGACCACGAGTATTCAAGCCGGCGTTGTGATTAGTCAGATTTATGGTGCGGGGGGAAACGGCGGCGCCATATTCGAACGACTATATTGAGATTTATAATTCCGGCCCCGGGTCCCAAGACCTTACGGGTTGGTCCGTTCAATACGCAAGCAGTGCGGGATCATCCTGGTCGGTGACGAATCTACCAAGCGTAACACTTCCGGGAAATCGATTTCTTCTTATCGGCGAGGCCGCTGGATCCAGTTGGGTCGCCGGTCAATCGGCTGCACTGCCGACACCCGATGCAAGTGGTTCAATCGCCATGGCCGCGAATGACGGAAAGGTCGCTCTATGCAACTCTACAGTTGCCTGACGGGGCAACGCCGACGGGTGCCACCATCGTCGACCTCGTTGGCTTTGGCACAGCCACTTGGAATGAACCGGGCGCTGTATTCAGTTCAGCGAATAATGCGCCGGCCCCATCGGTCGATGCAGCGATTTTTAGAGTCAATTGCGGATCGACGGATACAAACAACAATGCTCAAGATTTCGTTCGTGGATTTCCAAGTCCGCGAAATAGTAATGGTGCGTTGGATACATCCGGAATCACAGGCATTGGCTATGCGTCTCCAAATGTTACAGAAGCGGGTGCATCGACTCTCCTTATCGCGACGCCAAGTGCATGCGCGGGGGGCGCACTTCCGGTCGGGACGATCGTTGTTGTCAATGCGACTTCTATTGGCGCATCACCGACGTTTGTTCTGAATGATTCGGGGTCATCTGGAGATGAAGTAAGTGGCGACGGTATCTACTCTGCAACGGTAGGAATTAGCGCGGGTACCACGGCCGGAACCAAGTCATTGCCGGTGTTTGTTACGGACAATGCGGTCGTTTACGGTGGATTCTACATTTCAATTATCGTCAACCCGGCATCTGCTCCAAATAACGACAATTGTGCAACTGCACAGGCGATAATTGGCCCCTATTTGACTCCGGTGGATGTGGCCGGAACATTTACGGGAGCGACAGTCGAGTACAACCCGATCTTCGGTGCGCCAACCTCACCCTCGCCTCCGTACTTTGGTACATCAGCAAGTGTCAGCATGTCGGGCGGCTCAAGTACCGGCCGAAGGGGCCTTTGGTATTCAGTTGTTGGCTCTGGCAATTCGTTGACGGCTGCCTTGTGTCCGGGTGCTGCGGTCGACACGGTAATGGAAGTTCTTTGCGGTTCGTGCGACGGACTGACAATTATCGCGACTGGCGATGATAGTGGAAGCGCTTGCTCTGGGATTCAAGCATCAACTTCCTGGTGCACAATTCCAGGCCAGACCTATTTTGTTTGGATTTCTCCATTCAGTGGTGGCGCAAACACTTCGTCATTTATTCTACGGATCACTGACAATGGTGTCCCATGTGTAGGGGCCGTTGACTGCTCGACGTGCATACTGACACCGGGCGCCAGCCCGACACGAGAATACGAAGCGGGATTCGGGCCTGAAGTCAATGGCGGTTGCGACATGCCGGCCAATCAGAATCTATTTACAGACATGGCGTCCGTGGGATTTCCCGGTACGAATATTTCAGGATCGGCCCGGGGCTACGGCGATGCACGCGACACAGACTGGTATCGTTTTCAAGCTGCTTCCTCCGACACGCTGGTGGCCAGTGTAACCGCTCAGCATGCCGTGGCCGTTTCAATTCATCAACTCAGCGCAACCGGAACGTGCCCTTCGACGCTGCTGACGACATCATCGGTATCGACGCGTTGTCAGTCTACTTCAGCAACTATTGCGGCGGTCGCAGGAACTTGGTACGGCGTCAAGATCACGCCCAGTCCGGTCAGCACGACCGGAGGCGCAGCAGTCGGTGGGTCAAGCTACAAGTACGTGGGTTCGATCACACTGGGCGGGCCACCATCGAATGATAATTGCTCGACACCCACCTCAATTGGAGCGGCTGGCAATAGTCCTGCAGGTGTGAATGGAAGTAATTCTTTTGCAGCTCTCGATGGTTCGCCGACGGGTTGTACGGAAAACGTCGACAAAGATGTTTGGTACTCGTTTCAACCCAACTCTTCCGGTTGGTGGGACATTAGCACATGCAATGGAACCACGCAGGATACTATCGTGGAAGTCTACGATGCTTGCGGCGGCCTCTTGGTCGGTTGCAACGACGATTCAGTGGGCTGTGGCAGCGGAACCCAATCCAAGGCCGTCGTCAACCTGCTCAGCACCATAAGCTATCGCATTCGAGTGGCATCCAAGGGTTTTCCGGCTGCAGGCGGGACGTTTAATTTGCTGGTAGCCCCATCGGTGGTTGGTGCATGCTGCCTAACAGGCGGCATCTGCCAGGAAGTACCTGCTGCTGCCTGTTCGAGCCTCGGAGGTTCATTCAACGGCGACGGCTCCAACTGCTCGTCGGAGCTTGGAACAAGTACGACATATGACGGCTCGTCTGGCCTTCCGGCACCCGTTCCGGACAATCTTCCGGCAGGTGTAACTGTTTCACAATCAATTTCGGGCACCGGCACGATAATCGGTGATTTGGATGTGCAGTTCACCTTCTCACCGGCACATACGTGGTACTCCGACGTGAATATGACCCTGCGCCACGTGGCGTCAAACACAATAGTGACCTTGATGAATGGTGACGGCAACAACGCGAATATCGCAGGCCCCTATACATTTGATGATTCTGCGGCTGGGACATTTGATTCCGCCGCTGCGCTGGCCGGCGATACGAACATCCCTTCCGGGAGCTACAGGCCGGACGGACTGCTGTCAGCCTTTAATGGAATGAGCTTAGACAGCATCTGGGAACTCAAAGTGTGGGATGATACCGGAAGCGATACAGGCACGCTCGCATCATGGTCCATTATCGCAACGCAAGGACTTCCGCCGTGCGGCGCATGCTGCAACACCGGTGTTTGCACGGGTGACACCGCTCCACTTGCCTGCACCACCGGCGGCGGTACCCATCAAGGCCCCGGCACCGATTGCGATCCCGATCCGTGCGCCGTCGGCGCCTGCTGCCAGCCTGAAGGCGGCTGCATTGAAACGACGCTCGGTCTCTGCGAGTCCGGCGGTGGCACTTATCGCGGCGCGAACTCGTTCTGCGTGTCGGTCGATCCGCCTTGTCCGCCCACCGGCCGATGCTGCCCGCCGAGCGGCGCGCCCTGTTCCATGGCCACGGAAGCCAATTGCAGCGCGCCGGGTTATTCGTGGGATGAGACGCAAACCTGCGGCACACCGTGCGAAACGGAAGCGTGCTGCTTCGCCGATGGTTCATGTCAGGTCTTGACCAATGCGGGCTGTTTGAGCCTGTCGGGTGTTCCGCAAACGGGAACGCCGACTTGCGGCGCTATCACTTATGCGCCGGATCTCACCTGCACCGACGGATTCATCGACATCTCCGGCATTCCCGGAACGGCCATTCCGGCTGTGGGCGATGAAGGTTCAGTCTTACTGACCTTCCCGCCGGGATTCACCCTGAATTACTTCGGGGTTTCGCGAAGCGCCATTCGCGTCCACGCGAACGGGTTCGTTCACTTCAGTTCCTTTACCGGTAGCGCATTTAATGCCGCCGCGTTTCCCGCGGCGACGCCGAGCGGCCTCCATGCCATGATCGCGCCGCTGTGGCGCGACCTTAATATGAGTCTCGGCGGTAGCATCCACGCAATAATCCTGGGTGCCGTGCCGAATAGACTCCTGGTCATACAATGGAATGACGCACATCGATACAATGTCCCGGTTGGCAGCAGCAACACCTTTGAAGTGATCATCAGCGAAGAGTCCGGATGCATTTCCTTCCGGTATCTTTCGATCGATCCACTCAGCGGCACGTCGGGAGATCCGTCCTTTTATACTGTCGGTCTGGAAGATGACACCAGTTCGGCCGGTGTCAACGTCTCGACGCCCATCGCCAACAACTCCTGCGTCGTTTTTGTCCGGAATGGTCAGACCTGTCCGCAGCCCGAAGCGCGTGCTGTGTCGGCCTGACCTGCACAATCGAATCCGCGCCGATTGCTTCCTGGCTGGCGGCCTGTATTCGGGTGACAACTCCACATGTGCGGACACCGATGGCGATCTGATCGCGGATGTCTGCGATGCCTGCCCGTTTGACTTTGACAACGACATCGACGGCGACGGGCACTGCGGCGATGTCGACAATTGCCCCGATGATGCGAATACCGATCAGGCGGACGGCGATTCCGACGATATCGGCGACGTGTGCGACAATTGTCCGGCAAACGCCAATACCGATCAGGCTGACGACGATGCTGACGGCGTCGGCAATGTTTGCGACGGCTGCCCAAATGATCCCGACAAGATCGCTCCGGGCGTCTGCGGCTGCGGCGTTTCCGATGTCGATTCCGATTTGGACGGCACACCTGACTGCAATGACGGCTGCCCCAATGACCCGGAACAAGATTGCTCCGGGCGTCTGCGGTTGCGGTGTTTCCGATGCGGATACCGACTCAGACGGCACAGCCGATTGCAACGATGGCTGTCCGAATGATCCGGGACAAGATCGCTCCGGGCATTTGCGGCTGCGGCGTTTCCGATGTCGACTCCGATTCTGACGGTACGCCCGATTGCAATGACGGCTGCCCGCTCGATCCGGACAAGATCGTTCCCGGCATCTGCGGTTGCGGTGTTTCCGATGTCGACACCGACTCAGACGGGACGCCCGATTGCAACGACGGGTGCCCGAATGATCCAGACAAGATCGCGCCGGGCCAGTGCGGCTGCGGCATTCCCGATACGGACACGGATTCCGACGGCACGGCCGATTGCAATGACGGCTGCCTGAATGATCCCAACAAAAATGCCCCGGGCCAATGCGGATGTGGCAATCCCGATGTTCATTCCGACGCGGATGGAATCGCCGATTGCGTTGACAATTGCGATTTCGTCGACAACGTAAGCCAGCTTGATTCGGACGGCGACGGGGTGGGCAATGCCTGCGACAACTGTCCATTCGTCAGCAATCCTGGTCAGGAAGATAACAACGGCATCGATGACGGCGGAGGCTTCGGCGATGCGTGCGAAGCACAAATCTGCCCGTCCTGCCCGAACAATTCGCTGGTTCTTGTTCCGCAGCAGATCATGCGGATCAATCCGGACACGTGCCTCAGTGAATCAGAGAACGAGATCGTCGTCGAACTGTGGATGGCGAATGTTCAGGCGCTGGGCGCCACGGCTGGGCGGCGTTCCTCTCCTTCGACGACGCACTGCTCAACTTCGAGAACCTGGCTGCGGAGACAGAGTACACCAACACGCCGTTCGATGCGCACATTCAGGCGATCGCGACGTCGTATTACAGCGGACTGATCCATCTCGACGGCAACAAGTCGGGGGCTCCGCCGACCGGCGAAACAGGCGATGCCCTGCTGGCGACATTGCTGTTCAGCGTGGACGACCTCGGATGGCAGTGTACTGAGACGGCGGTCGCGTTTGAAACGTTTGGTCCATTCAATTCCGAATTGAGCTACCAGGGATCGCCGATCGGTACGTTCAATGGCGACATCGACGTTTCGCGCGATACGCTCGATCCGGTGATCACGCTCAACGTTACACCGTTGTTCGATGCCGATCCGACCGATTGCGAATACCCGGTCGAAATCAGCGGCTCGGTCAGCGATAATTGCTGCATCGACGCGGCATCGGTCGCCGTCAGCTTTGGCCTGCTCAATGAGGCGACGGCCGACATCGACACGACGCCCATTGCAACAGTCCAGGATGGCCCGATGAACGTGACGTTCAGCGCCACGCGCATGGTCTCCAATATTCTGGATTGTCCGGTCACCGTCGAGGCGAGCGTCACCGCACAGGATTGCTGCGGCAATGTTTCCCTTAGCAACGACTCTGCCGACGTCAATGACGTGACCGATCCGGTGTTTGATGCGCTAAGTCTGCCGCCGAATGATATTACGGTGGAATGCGACGCCATTCCCGCACCGGCCGTGGTAACCGCGACAGACAATTGCGACACGGATGTGACCGTGGGCATGGTGACAGGCCCAAGCGCGCCCGAAGCTGGTCCGACCTGTCCGCAACACTACACATTTACCCGCACGTGGACGGCCACCGACGAATGCGACAACGATGTCGAATTCGTGCAGACCATTCATGTGCAGGACACAACGGCGCCCGTGCTCAGCTCGTGCCCGTCGAATGCAACGGTCGAGTGTGATGCTGTGCCGCCGGCGGCGGTTTTGACGGCCACCGACAATTGCGACCCGAGTGTGCCAGTTACATTCGTCGAGTGGGTCAATGCTCCGCTGCTGACGGGCGGCGCGCTGCTCGATTCACCGGCTGGCTGGGGATTCCAGACGCAGGCAACGGCCCGCGGCAATCTTGTAACCGGACCGGCCGCGCCCCCGCTCGGCGTCGGCAGCTTCCAAATGATCACCGGTCCAGGCGCCGGCAGCGGCGGAAAGATCTGGCTGGCCACTGGAAACTTCAATGGCGTTTCACTGGCAGATGTCACGGCGCTGTCGTACAGCACCTATGTCAGCACGGCGTCATTGGCGCCCGTTCACATCTCCATTGCGATCAACCTGTACGTCGATCTGGACGGCAACGGAACCCGGGACACGACGCTTGTGTTCGAGCCGGTTTATGTGGTCGGCACGCAGGGACCGGTCGTTCAGGGTGTCTGGCAGAATTGGGATGCATTGGACGGCCCGGGTTGGTGGTACACGACCAGCGGCGCATTCGGCGCACAGCTTCCAAGTCCGGGCGGCGAATACAAGGCCCTAAGCCATTACATCGGTCTGTTCCCCAATGCCAGGATTTCGGCATGGAATGCAGATCCTCGTGGCGTACAGCTTGTGGCCGGTCAGAATGGTCTCGGCGCACCCTGGGCCAACTTTGATGGCTCGGTGGACAATTTCGTCATTACCGATTCATCCGGCACGGCCATCCATGATTTCGATCCCGGCGCAGGTATTTCGATCTGCAACGGATCGATTGAGCGGACCTGGTCTGCGGAAGACGATTGCGGAAATGGAACGAGCTGTCTACAAACTTTGACGGTTCAGGACACAACGCCGCCGGACATCACCTGCCCGGTGAATATTACGGTCAATGCGGATGCCGGTTTGTGCACGGCCGTTGTGGCGGTTGGTTCTGCGACGGCGATCGACAATTGCGACGACCTGCCGATTATCTCATGGGCTCGTGAAGATCTCGCAGGAACACTTTCCGCGCCATTCAGCTCATCGTTTGCCGGCTCGATGGGTGTGGGTGTCACCAAGGTGACTTGGACAGCCACCGATCACTGCGGCAACTCGAGCAGTTGCGATCAACTGATCACAGTGAACGCGCTCAATGAAGTCGTGAATCTCGAAATCGAGCTTCAGGGCGTCTCGGTTCCGGTTTCGCGTTGCATACGGTTCATCGGCACGCCGGGCGCATGTCAGGGCACGGACGGCTTTGCAACGCTTCAATTCGTCGATCACGACTCCAATCCGGGCACGCCGGTACGGGCGATTGTGCCTTCGTTGTACAACCCGCTTCCAATCCTGCTGCCCTGCGGCGTCTATACCGACATCTGCGCCAAGGATGAGCAGCGCTCGCTGCTCGCCAATACCGCGCTGACCGACGGCGGCACGCAGTATTCCGGCGGCGGTCTCATGACCCTCATGGGCGGTGACACCGACAACGACAGCGATGTCGATATCAACGACGTGACGTTCTTTATTTTCCGATTCGGCACGGCGGATCCCTCCTATGCCTGCGGCGCATACAGCACGGCAACCGATCGCGGATCGGATTTCAGCGCCAACGGCAATGTCGGTTCGGAAGATTACGTATTCCTCTCCGACAACTGGCTCGAATTCACGGAGTGTCCATGTTCGGCGCCGTTTATCACGGGGCCGGGCGATGTCATTCTGCCGATGGACGAGGTTGTCACGTTGCAGCCGCGCGTGAACGGAAAGCGATCCCTCTCGAATTCTGAAATGCACCCGGCCGTCGCGGCGAAGGTCGACATCAATCGGGACGGGAAGTTCGACTATCGAGATGTCGAGAAATTCGAGAAGGAGCATGGCTATCCCAGCACCTTGTCCACAAAACTGCGCGGCGGCGCGGTCCCCGGTCCTGTTGCGCCGGTCGTTCCTTCGGTCGAGCCGAGTTCGAGCGAACCGAAGACAAACGCAAAATTGGACAGCCGGCAGTCGCGACCTTGAATTTGGGTAAATGAGTTCACACTTGAATGTGCGGACTCCGGATGTCAATGTATTGGCATCCGGAGTCCGACAAGTGCATTCTTCGATGTCCTTTGAAGAATAATAGGTTGATGGTGTTTCTGATCCACAATGAGACAGTGCGTCTAGCACGTATTGTCCACATATCCAGAATGGATGCGGAGCGTTATTGAAATTGAGCGGGAAACAATGAGGAGAATTTGGTGATGTCACGCAATTCTAAATCAATCATGATTCTGATCGTCAGTGTGTTGTTTGGGGCCGACTCAATTCTTGCCGGCTCGAAGTCGGCGCCTGATCGCGCTGCGTCTTCTGTGGAGGTCATTGGCAGCGCGACCGATGGAACCGGCCTCATGGACTACTTCTTTGAGACGCCGCTAAACAGTGCTCGCACCCGCATCTTGCCGGATCGGTCGGACCGGAAGGATATTCGTCGCCACAGATGTGGCGAATCGCATGGGCAGCCATTCCGTATCGACCATTCCTTATAGCAAGGCTCGTCGCGCTCTCCTTCCTTATCAAGCGCCTGGTGCTCTTGCGATTATTCCGGACGCTGGCGGCGACGCCGGCGAACCGCGCGGGGGCGCAACGCTGGTCGTCGACGATGATCTGGACTGCGCCAATGCAACCTACTCGACGATCACCGCGGCCATAGCGGCCGCGGCCAATGGCGACACCGTCGAAGTATGCGCTGGTACTTACAACGAAGACGTGGAAATCAATAAGTCAATCACGCTGATCAGTCGTGATGGCGCGGCTGCGACGATCATCAGCGGACCGATCGGTGGCACGGGCGCTATCACGGTTCGAATCATCGCCAGTGATGTCACGGTGGCGGGATTTACCATCACGCGCGATGGAAACAACACCACAGACTGGAACAATGCCTCGCTGAACAGCCCGGGCGTTGCCGTACAAGGCCTTTCAATTACCGGGTTGATCCTACGCGACAACATCATCACCGGGAATCGCTCCGGAATTGACATCAATAACTCCGGAAGCCACACAATTCGCAATAATCAGATCATCTTTAACCATACCGGAATGATTCTACGCAATCAGACCGACGACATGACCATCGTTGAAAACGAAATTGTCAACAATCGTACCGTGGGCATCCTGTTTCTCGATGCAAGCAGTGGCACCAATGTGCCCGTACAGACTGCACTCAGTTGCATTATTAGTAACAACAGCATCGTCGGAAATTGGTATGGCGGAATTGTCGATCGTCAAAGCGGCGGTTCGTTACCAACGCCCGGCTCAAATCTCAAGAATTTCAGTGGCAATACCTTCGGCACAACCAGTCCTGTCATTACAACGGCCAACAGCGCTGAGCCGGATTACGCGTTGCATATTCCCGTCGAATATGGCGGAACGGCGACGAATCCGGGAGGCGCGCCGGATGTCGCGGGTCCCGCATCGGCCAACTTCGACATCACACCCATGCTGACGCTCAGCGGCGACACCGATGTCGAAACCTCACTCGGTAACGGCACATTCGGCTTCCAAGGAGACCTTTCCAACCTGACGGTCACTTCGGAAGGCGCGCAGGACGGTCTCAGTGGCCGCATTCAGGAAGGCGTGGATTCGGTTTCAGGCAGCGAAGTTCATGTGCTCGCGGGCACCTATGCCGAACAGGTCTATATCGATAGTCCTGTAGAGCTCTATGGCGCGCAGGCCGGCGTCGATGCGCGAACGCGCGTAGCGGCATCCGAGTCGATCATCGTTCCGGACATTTCCAGCCCCGATCCGGATGCCGGATTCTTCATCTCATTGATTTATGTCGATGCATCCGATGTCATCATCGATGGCTTTACGATCGACGGCGACAATCCGTTTTTGACCAGTGCAGTCGACTACAACGGCGCGAATATCGATGCCGAGGATGGGATCTCCGGATTTGAAACTGGATATGACAACATCACCGTCACCAATAACATCATCAAGAACCTGAGCTATACCGGCATTGACTTCTATCCCAGTGGAACCGTGGCCTGCACGGGCAATTCGATCACGCAAAACCGCGTGGAAAATCTCGGCGGCGATTTTGGCGACATTGGCATTCTTATATACAACGATTTCTATGCATCGGTGGATGATAATCTTGTGGTCGACACATCGGTCGGCATTCAGACCGGCAATTTTCATTTGGCCGGCAGCCCCTCATCAATCAGTGACAACGAGGTCGCTGCAAGAGATGTTGGTGTTTTCTATAACCTTCACTATCAAAACGCGTCCGACTTTGTTGTGGCCGACAACGATATCTCGGCCGTGACAAACATCTATTCGCCCGGCTCCTCCACATGGGTGGGCGCCATTCTGTGGTCGCAGGCATCCGCGGTCAGTGTTGCTTTCACGGATAACGTGATTGATGGATCGGCCAGCAACAACTCGGCCACATGGGGATTCTCCATTTGGAATCTGCCCACCACCGTCACGCCAACCATTACCGGCGGCAGCATTTCAGGCGTTGATCTGGGAGCATATATTCGGAATTTCCATCCGACGTGGCTCAGCGGACCTGTTGATGTCGAGTTTCACGGCGTCGACATTCAGGCTGATGACCTCGGCCTTTGGATTCATGATCACCCGAGCAACGCAAACAACGACCCATCATCGGCGACTGTTACTGACAATTGCTCGATTTCGACCAGTCCCACCGGAACAGGAATAAAGGTCGAGGGCGCTGACGCATCCGCATCGATCACCGACAACAATGCAAGCATCTTCGGCAATCTGATAGGCATCGATGTCGATGGCGGAAGTGCCGCGATCAGCGGAAACCACATTTCCGACAACGGCACCGGCGTGCGCAGCACCAATGGCGGTGTCATTACAACGCTCGATGCCAATGATTTTGACGACATTGACGACAACGGCACCGATCTTCGAATGGATGCATCGGCCGGTTCTGTCACCATCGGCGCGGGCAACAGCTTCGCGGGCGACGACTACTACATCGATCAGCGGGCGACCGCCTCGCACGACCTGACCGGCGCCAATTCTCAAAACTATGATGAATCCGACAATTTCCGAATCGAAGACCGAATGTATCACAAGCTGGATGCAACGGCATCGGGGCGGGTGACATGGGTGAGCGCCAATCGTCATGTCAGTGCTCCGGGCACGGGCGACAACGATGAGACCATTCAGCGCGCGATTGACGCCGGCGATGCGGGTGACACAGTCAACATTGAATCGGGCACGTTTGTCGAAGTTTTCAACATCAACAAAGTCGGCATGAAGGTCGTCGGCCAGGGCGCCGGCAGCACAACGATCGACTACACCGGGCTGGGCATTGCGCCGGGAGGCGTGAACGGGGCCATCTACAGCAGCCAGAACGAAGTCGAACTGCACGACCTGTCCCTGACGCGATCGGATGCAGATTCGCTCCCGCGCTACGGCGTCAAATTCGACTTTGCCTCGGACATGGTTGTGGAAGGCGTTGCAATCAGCAATTCCTATAGAACGGGCCTGGATCTGCATGGTGTCTTAGACGTGACAGTCGATGGCGTGTCCTGCACGAACAACGGCGGAGCCGGCATCTTCCTAACCGATGTCAAAGGCGCTGCGCTCAGCAACATCACCACAAGCGGCAATCCCTGGGTCGGCGTCTCCGTCGCCACGAGCGGCCAATACACAACGTTGGGCACCAACGGAATCGTGTTTTCCGGAACCAACAGCTTTGGCGAATCGGCAGGCGATAATGGCGGACTGCAACTCGAAATGTTCGATTGGACTCTCAACGTGCCGTATCCGATCAGTTGGAGCGCCAACCCGGCCGACAACGCGGACGTGACAATTCAGCCGGCCGACTTCGCTTATGCCCTGACTGCGGGTGCTTTTGATGATCCGACTCATGTGTGGGTGCGGTTCCATCAGTCGCTCGCAGAGGCCGAATCCGCCGCAGCCGGAAATGCGGATCACCTGGTCGCGGGTACGCGCTACATACAGGAAGCCGACGACTCCAACGGCCTGCCGAACAGCGGGGCGTCAGATCTCTATGTGATCGACACCGCCGGCGACACCATGAGCATTCAGGCCGCGATCGAGGGATCTTCCTCTTTCCATGTGGATACGATTCACATCGGCGATGGCTCCTATCCGGAAAACATCGATGCCAGTGCGAATGCCGTCATCCTGTCGCCGGGCCAGTCCCGGAATCACGGCGCTTGTCGGCAACATGGCACTGACAGGCGACGATTCGTTGTTGATCGAGGTCAATGGGCTTACGCCCGGCACATCACATGATCAATGGATGATTGTCGGTGGCGTGGATTTGGGTGGGGCGGCCCTTGATACAACCGGCAGCACGATCATTGCCACACCCGGCCAGTCGGTGACCATCATTGACAATGACACCTCCGTTGATGCCGTAACGGGCACATTCGCCGGACTCTCGAATGGCGCCGCGTTCCTGCTGAACGGTCAACCCTTCGCGGTGTTTTACAACGGTGGCGACGGCAACGATGTGGTCCTGACACGAACCAATTCACTGACTCCCCCCGCAACGGTATATGTGGAAGATGATTGGGCGGGCACCGGCAACGGTGTCGATCCCGATGGCGCAGGCCCCGCGTCGGCATTCGGTTTCGATGCCTTTGATAATATTCCCGATGGCGTCGGCGCGGTCGCGCCGGGCGGAACCGTCATAGTCTATGCGGGCAGTTACGACGATGGCGGCACCGTAACAACCGCCAACATCGCCATTCTCGGTCCGCAGGCCGGTGTCGATCCGTGCTCGGGTCGTGCCGGACCCGAGGCTGTGATTGACACGGCCAACGGCGACACGGAAGGCGCGTTCGTCATTCAGGCCGATGGATGCACGATCGACGGCTTTACGATTCAAAACGTCAATGTTGCGATCAATGTCTCACTTGCGGGTTCCCCGCCGGTCGGCGGTTATAACGGTTTGACGGCGCGCAATTGCATCATCGAGCATGCGGCAATCGACGGCGTCAATCTCAATTACCACGGCAATTCCGCTCCGGCACTCGTTGAGGCCAATCTCATCATCGATGTAGGAACCAGCGGTATCACGGCAGGCGATGACCGCGGAACGCCCGGCGTCGGCGATGACATCGTCACCCAGGCTACGATTCGCGGAAACATGGTCATCAATGCCGTCTTCGGAATCACGGGCTATCAGACAGGCTCTTCGATTCTGGGCAATATCGTGGCTGTGGATGCCGGATTCGACGGCGCGGCTGCGGCCAGCGGCGGCGTTGGTATCAGCGGTCAGCTCGCGAGCACTGTGATTCGCGCAAACAAGGTGCATGGTTACGACAACGTGGGCGGTCCTTACAGCACAGGTATCGGCTTTGCGACCTATCCCAATCGGCCGGAGTCGACGGGCGTTACAATTCGTCAAAACTCGGTCTATGGCAACCTCATCGGCATTGGCGTGGCACATACCAGTGGAACATCGATCGGTATTGTCGCCTCCCCCGGCAATCTCATTTACGGCAACCTCGGCGCCGGAATGGTCAATACGACTACTTCCTTAATCAACGCAACGAACAACTATTGGGGTGATGCATCGGGTCCGTTGGATCCCGTCGGCTCAAGCGAAGTACCGCCGTGTAATGGCGATGCAACGCTCGATCTCAACGCCGATGGCGCCGGTAATCAGGTCAGCGATGCGAGCTTCCCCGCCGCGGGTTGCAGCAACATTGACTATTGTCCTTGGTCCAGTGGTTCAGGCACGATTGCGATGGAAGCGGCCGATACCTGCATCGGAATCGGCCAGACCCAGATTGTTGTTGAAGTCTGGTCCCGCAGTGTGTCACAGTCGTTGACAGGCTGGCAGGCATTCGTCAATTACGATACATCGCGATTGACGTTCAACGTCGCGGCAAGCGCCTACTCGGCTGCTCCCTTCGGTTCACATTTCAGGACACTCGGTCCCGCCGGCGACGTCGAAATCTCCTCGGGTTTGCTCGGGCTCGATGGCAATGTCGGCATCGGCGGCACGCCGGACGCGGGCGGTGATGATCTTCTGGCCACGCTTGTCTTTGACGTGGTGCCCGCCGGCTGGAACGAATGCGATCAGACCCTGCCGGTGTTTACCAACTTCATGACGTTCTATTCCGAGCTGAGCCTCAACGGCGTGGCCATTCCGACGGCACTTGTGGATGCTCCGTGTTTCTCGAGGGATACGGTTGCCCCATCCATTACGTGCGACATCACGGAATCCTCGCCGATCTCGGTCGATTCGAATTGCGAGGCCGTCTTTACCTACAGTGCATTGGTGACAGACAATTGCGGCATTGATACGGCGGATGTCTCGCGCACCGTTTTGGTCACGACGGCGAATGCATCTGTCTTGGCGCCCGGCCGCGACGATCACGCAGGTCGATGCCTACACCGTGTCAGTGAGCGGCTCCGCAACGGTCTCCGACCTGACCGGCTGCCCCGCAACCGTTGAACTCACGGTGAGTGCGGCCGATTCCTGTGGCAACAATGCCGCAGTCTGCACCGCTGAGATCGATGTTCAGGATGTGATTGCGCCGGTCATTGCGGCTGTCGCCGATGATGTTGTGGTTGATACGGGCTGCACGGCAAGTGTTCCGTTCTCCGCGACCATCACCGACAACTGCTGCGTGTCACCGGGCAGCCTCGATCTGGTGGTGACGGTGCAGAACGCTGCAAATGTGACGGCGGGCACGCCCGTTGTTTCAAGTGTGACGCCGATTTCCGCCAATGAGATTGAGATTGAAGGAACGGTCGATGTCTCCAACGTGACCGCGTGTCCGGCATCGGTAACGCTTGCCTTTAATGCCAAGGATTGCTGTGGGAATTCCGCAGTCGAGGTGACCGACGATGCTGATGTTGCAGACAACGCAGCCCCCGTCGTCACATGTGCCAACGTTACATTTCCATCAGATGCAGGATTCTGCACAGCCAGCGTGCTGCTCACCGCGAGTGCGCTGGACAATTGCGCGGGCGCAACGGCTGTTTCGTACTACGCCAATCTCGATGCGAATCCCGACTATGAAACGCTCATCTCGAATCCGTATGTCTTCTCTCAGGGGATCACCGAGGTTCAGGCACGTTCGACCGACAATTGTTCGAATACCGGAACTTGCGACTTCACCGTCACGGTCCAGGATATCAACAAGGCCAAAGTGACTGTTGTTCTCGAGGGTGTCACCATACCGACAACACGATGCATCAGCTTCGTGCCCTTGTTGTCCGGCGGCCCCTGCGTGCAGAACGCCCTGGTCAATGAGCTGAGTTTCGTGGATCACGATAGCAACCCGGCTACACCGGTGCGGGCCGTCGATGTCTTAGTTGATATACCCTGCGGCGATTACGAATCGCTTTGCGCCAAGGATGAGCAGCATACGTTAAGTGATTCTCATGTAATTCTGATTAACGGCGCGATATACGAGGCCGTGGCCGATCATGTGCTGCTGGGAGGTGATACGGACGACGATGATGACATCGACATCAATGACGTAACACTCTTGCTGGCTCAATTCGGGACGCTCTCCTCCTCGGGTGGTTGCCCATGGGACGGCACGCGCGATTCCGATTTCAGCAACAACGGCGCACGTTCTACCGAAGACTACGTCTTCCTGAGCGACAACTGGCTCGAATTCCGGAATTGCTGTGCGGGCAACGGTTGGCCGTTGGTGGCGCCGCCTCCCTCGGCGCAGCCCGTCGTACCTGCGGTAACTCTGGACGGACAACCGATTCGAACCAGACGTTATTCGATCGGTGTTGTCGAACTGAGTCCGACGCTTGTTCCGGCGGATCTGACCGGAGACGGTGTCGTTGACTTCAAGGACGTCAAGCGATTCGAAACGATCAACGGACTGCCGCATGTCCTTTCGACTCGCATTCAGATCGATGAACAACAGGCGAAGAGCGCCGAAGGAAAAGCGCGAACTTCGCCGTAATCGGCTTGACATACCTTTCCCCTTCCTTGTCCCGGTCGCGGCCTGCCTTGGGCCGTGACCGGGACCGCATTGCAGGCATGGTCGGACATTCAAGGCAGCATGGAACGATGGCCATGGGAGCAGACAGGCTCCCGAATTTGGAGGCGAACCCGTGAATTACAGAATCAGAGCTTCAATCATTCTGACCGCGGCATTCAGTCTGTCTGCGATGTCGAATGGTGAAAAATTGTCAAGCATTGTCGAAGTGGCGGTACTTTCATCGGCAGGCGACGGTGGCGAACCCAGGTCCGGCACAAACGAACTCAGCCTCCAGATCATCGATCCCAAGACCTGCTACAAGTCCGGCGATCAGATTTGTGTAAGCGTGAACATGGCGAACCTGTCACAGCCGGTGACCGGTTTTCAGGCATTCATATACTACGATCCGGCATTGCTCACCTATCAGCCGGGGCAGTCCTGCTATTCAAAGAACTCGCCGGCCGGTCCCATCACGACCAATTGTCCCGAGACGGGGCCGTTCCCAAGTCATATACAGTCGATTGCGACGTCCGAAGTCCCTGTACCGGGAAGCGGGGACATCAACCTTGATGGTTCGATTCTGTTTCCCGGCGGTCTGCCCACCAGCTCGGATGCATTGCTGGCGACATTGTGCTTTACGGTGAATCCGGGCAACGACGGCGTGGTAACCAGCTTCGAATTTCGTCCCATCGCTCAATTTGCCTCCGAACTCAGCTTTCAGGGAACACCGCTGCCCACGACGCTAACAAACTCTATCGATTTTGGAATCGATCAAACGCCGCCCACCATCACGTGTCCGGCGGATCCGCTGCCGGATTGTTTGTCAGATGTACCGCCGGTCGCATTGGATCGAGCAGAGTTTGTTTCCCAGGGAGGAGTCGTCGATGACACGCCCGCATATTGCGGCGGGTCTCTTTCGGTCACGGTCAGTCTATTGAGTTCTTTGACCACTGGTGATTGCCAGACGGGGCCGGTGACCATCAGTCGCACCTATCGCGCTACGGATGTCGCAGGCAATGTTGCCGACTGCACCGAAATTATTACCGTCGCACAGGACAATACGCCGCCGGACATCGATGAGGTTCCGCCGTCGCTGTTCCTCGAATGCGATGATGAAATCCCCGCACCTTACGCAGACCTTGCGGAAGCAATTCTCGGCGGGCTCGAAGTCAGCGACACCTGCAATATGACACTTTCATTGTTCCAGACTCTGGACGAAAGCACCTGTCCGCGATTGATCGTTCGGTTTTATCGCGTATATGACGAATGCAATAATTTCTCCGGCTTTAAGCATGTCATCGTCGTCGACGATAACACGGCTCCCGATTTCTCTGGAAGCAACACTAGCGATACGGTGGATTCAAATTGTGAGGCGACCGCCGAACTGGATATCACCGTTCACGACAACTGCGGCCTGACACCCGCGCAGGTTGATGCTCCCATCTTTGGTTATAGCGGCTTGGCCGTCTTTGGTACGCCGGTGGTGATTGAATCACAAATCGACTCCGAAACAATCCTTGTGCATATTGAAGTCCCGGTGAGCAATCTCGGCGGATGCCCGGCCGTTGTTTCCGCGAGCGTGTCGGCCACCGACACCTGTGGAAATCCTTCCACCAGCAGCACTTATACGGCTACGATCACAGACGATATTCCACCCGTCATCAACGGCCTCCCGGTCGTCGGAGGGGCAGTGGATGGCTTATGCGAGAGACTGGTCACGTTTTCGGCAACGGTCGACGACAATTGCTGCGTAAATCCCGACGACGTGGACGTGCAGGTCAACGGGTCCGGTCCGGCGACCTTTGACGGCAGCCCGATCATCAGCAAGATTCAAAACGGTCAGAATCAGGTGGTCGTCAGCGGCAGCATCCTGGTTTCGGAACTGACCGGCTGCCCGGCTTCGGTTGAAGTCATCATCAATGCGATGGACTGTTGTGCGAATCCGGCCACACAGTCTCAAGATTCCGATGATGTTGTCGATGATGAAGATCCATCATTCACATGTCCCCCGGATCAAAATCTCTTCGCCGATGCCGGCACCTGCACGGCCTCCGGCGTGGTCGTTGGCACACCCACCGTCGGCGACAATTGCGATGATTCGGTGGATGTGGTTTCCGTCCGGCAGGGCGGCGGATTGCTCACCGATCCTTATCCGGTCGGCGTCACCACAATTTCATGGACCGCCACCGACGATTGCGGTAATGAATCGAATTGCGATCAAACAATCACCGTTGCCTCAACCAACCTCGTTCTCGCGACTCTCCAATTGCCCGGCGTAAATCTGGGAGTGGGGTCGGTTCAGCGTTGTATCCGGTTCATACCGCGCAATGGCGCGAACTGCGGCGATGCCGTCGATGTCACCGTCACGTTCACCGGCTCGCCGGCCATGGGTACGGTAAGCGGACCTGACTTGCAAATTGACTGCGGTGTTTGGACCAGCATTTGCGCCAAAGACGAACAGCACACGCTCAGTGACAGCTCGCCGCTCACCACCTCCGGCAGCGGCCCCGTGATTTATTCCGCGACCAATGTGCTCGTGCTTCGAGGCGGCGATACGGACAACGACAACGACGTCGACATCAATGATGTAACGCTGTTCCTCTCCCAATTCGGAGATTTGTCGAATCCCAATAGCTCCGTGTGCCCCTGGGACGGCACGCCGGATTCGAATTTCAGTCTGAACGGCGCCGTCCTCAGCGAGGATTACCAATTCCTGTCGGATAATTGGCAGCAGGTTGCCAGTTGCTGCACGGGCGGCGGCTGGCCGCTGCTGTCCGGCGCTCCGAATTCGCCGATCGTTGAATTGGCGGAGTTGAACGTAGATTCCAATGTCGCGCGCATCCCGGCGACATCAGTAGAGGTCGCATCGTTGGCGCCAGGATTGGGCGAAAGCGCCGACCTAAACACCGACGGCGTCATCGATGTGAAGGACGTGGAATTGTTCGAATCGAATTGGGGGCTCGATGGAAAACTGTCACGCGCCATGCGCGAGACCGTGAGAAAATCGAACGCAAAGAATACGGGATCAGTGAAGCCTTGATAGGAAACTCGGTTGCTGGCCTCAATTGGGGCGGCGCGACAGACGTAGGTACCCGGACCGGCGGCCGGTTTCGACATGGGATGTCAATCAAGGAGAAACGCCGCATTGTTTTGATGGTGCGGTGCCAACTGGAGAGGAATACACCATGCAACGCTACACGACATGGAGTTTTGCGACGTTTGGGATTGCTGTCTATCTTCTAACATGTGCCTATACCTCGTCGAGCAGTGCCGGCACGATATTGATTGATGGTGCGAATGATTGGATTCTTGCGGCCCCCGGGTCAGACAACCTCGGTCACATCGGCCGGGACACTGCGTTTCAAGGTCAATACATCTGGCGCGATCGGCAGGCCGACGAACGAACAGACTTTTCCAACCCCGACGCGCAGCAGGATCTTTTGGAATTCCGCGTCACTGGCGATTCCTCGAATATCTATTTTTATGCACGCATGCGCGACCTCGTCAGTTCATCCGGCTTCGGTGCGACCGGCATTCAGATCGCAATCGATACAGACCGCTCGGCGGGCAGCGGCACGGAGTTTTTCGGCGGCTTCGCGGATACAACCGTCAATGACAGTGCACGATGGGAACGCCTTCTCATCACCCGCCTTGGAAGCGGCAATTCGAATCTCATTGTCTGGGACACCGGCTTCACCAATCAACGCTTTGTCGGTGTCACCGCGGTCTCAGATGTAAACGAAGTGATTGAAATCTCGCTTCCATGGTCGGAACTTGGCTTGGCCGGCCCGCCTGCGACTGCACTGCGGTTCACGGTCGCGAATTTTAGTTCTGAGACAAATGACGACACGCGGGATTTGGGCGGATCCGGGATCAGCAACGCCCTCGATTGCATCACCAATTTTGGAAACCCCGGGACTTTTTCAAATACATGGGATGAAGTCAGCGATGGCCGCGTCGATTACTTTTTTGACGTGTATTTTGAGAGTGACGGTGATGTGTACCCGCCGCTTCTCATCTCCGAGGTCTTGCCGGTTCCTTCCGCTGCGCAGGGTGGGGATACAGGCGGCGAATTCATCGA
>JADJRI010000001.1 GCA_016712275.1 Planctomycetota bacterium | reverse complement strand
TTGTCACCCAATTGAGATAACAGACTGATGTAGTATGCCTTCTTTTCAACTTCCATCGAATTGATAAGGCGATATGCATACCACCTTGAGCGAATTTGATCTCGCATCACTACTACAGTTAGAAAACCGATCACAAGCAATGTTATTGCGGCAATGAACCAAGTCGGCTGTCGCCGCACACCCGGTTGATTTGCAGACGCGGCATTGGTAGGCGGTGATTCGGGCATGGGCTAGGGTGACTTGTTTGATGATACTGAGCGTGTCGACGGTCGGGATTCGTTCTGCTTGTTGCGCCGCTTACTGCATTCGCCCTACTCCTTCGGAGTTGGGCTAAACGGGGCTACTTTGGTAATACGAGAAACGCAGGCTTCGGGTTCACTCCCGCCCGTAATGCTTGATTTTCCATTCGCGGCGCTGGGCTTTGTGTTTTTGCTTGTCGAGAACCATGGCCTCGCATTCGTGCCACGCGGTTTTCCAGGTGGTGTCGTTGCTGCCGAAGCGGTTGAGGTCGCGTTTCAGGAAACGAAGCAAATCGGTGCGAGAGCAGAGCGGGCTGTTCATCACGCTGACGCACATTCGCACAATCGCGCGGCGGCGCTGGGCTTCGCTGGTGCGGCGGACGTATTTGATGCCGTCCATGTCGATGAACGTGAGCTTCGGGGCATCGGCATAGGGCGGCGACCAGTTCACGAGCAGATTGCCGGCCTTGAAATCGCGGTGCGAAAAGCCCCGGTCATGGAACATGCGAATCAGGCGAACCAGCGCTTCGATCAGACGGTCCTTCACACGGCGACGCTCATCCGTGGGCAGTTGGCCGAGATCGCGCGTGAGAAATGTTTCGACATCAATCGAACCCGGGATGTAATCGGTGATGCCGATGGAATCGGTGCGCAGAATGCCGAGGGCGAATTTTTCGACGATGGCGATGGGTTGTGCCACAGGCAAGTCACGATTGAGCAGGCGATTGGCCAGACGCCAGGCACGCATGTTTCGGGAACGGCCGAAGAGCTGGGCGATGCGCTTGACGAAATTCCGCGCCAGCGGACGCTTGACAATGACCGTCACCGGCGGATCGGTCGGCAAGTCGGCCTTGCAGATGGTTGCTGTGTGGGAGTCCTTCAGGAGCGTGTGTTTGGCCGGGCTCACCCATTCGGTCGGCGAGCGCAGCCATGCCTCCCAATTGGCGCGCTTGAATTTTTGCAGCGCGGCCTGGGCCGTGATGGCGGGGTGCTTGCTTTGCAGCAGGGCGTGGCCGCGCCAGCCGGCGGCGGGGCGAATGCGGGTGAAATAAGTTCCGTTGCGATAGGTGCGGCGGTCGCGGCTTGGCCCAGAGCCTGTTGGAGTGCATGTCGGCGCGGACGGCCACCCGCTCGATCATTTCGCGCGCGGAGATACGAAAGTTGCGGGCAAACGGACTGGCCTGGGCGAAACGGTCGCGATATCGAACATAGAGTTCGAGGAATCGACGTCGCCGGGAGAGCGTCGAATGACGCCGGAACCACTGGTGAAGCTGGGCCAGATTCGCCACAACCTCATTCATGGGCACGCTTCGACCCATTCGCACATTGTGGAGATCGACGAAGAGGGCCTCGCCGGTGCGCCCCGCTTTTCGGACGAGAATGTTGCCGGGGTGCATGTCGCCATGGCGAAAGCCGCACTGGTGGGCACGAGCGATCAGGCGGGCGAGCGACTCGGCCAAGAGGTTTGCACGGTGGCGATCATCGCGGACACGGAGCCAGTAATCGCTGAGCGGTTCAACTTCGGGAACGGCCTCGGTAATGAGGAGGGCGGGTCCGCCGACACCTCGGAATCCGCGCGTTGCCGTTGCAACGGGCTTGACGGCGGCAATGCCGTGTGAGGCGGCGTAGAGGCCGACCTGCCATTCGCAGGCGGCGGTTGAGCCCCGAATGAGGGCTTTTAGCTTAACAAATGTGTCCCTTGGATGGTACAGCTTGGCGAAGTATTCGCGGTCGCCGCACTTGACGCGCCAGACATCCCGTCCGCTGTTGCGTTTGATCAGGGTTGCGGCGGGGCAGGGGGCGAGATTGAACCAGTCGAAGGGCGCATTGCGGATATTCTCGGCGTGGTCGCCGGCAATTCGCCATTGATAGCCGTCGCGCGTGAAGGACTCGATGAATGTGGGCTCGATTCCCTCCACCGCCGGGCGCATGGATAAACTTTGTGTCATGCCTGCGGTTTCACCTTTGAGCCCGAATATGGTCCGCGAGGAGGTGTTCACCGGCAAGGGCGTAGCACCGGCGGTGACGGTACTTGAACCTGTAGCCGCTTGCTGGTGATTGCCCAGTATGTTAGACCCTGGCGGCGGTGCGTTCAAGCGAATTACTCATTCAAGGTCCACAAACCAGCCCGTAGTCTAACGGAACTCCGTTTTGACGCCACGCACAAATGCGACATTCGCCGGGGCGATTTTCGGCGGAATTTCACACCGGATGTTTCCATAACGGCTAACAGCCACTGGGATTGACAGGGGCAAGTCAAGACAGGAAATGATCTTAGCGATGGCTTTATGATGGCGGGCATTGGTATCGATTGATTCGGAAGAACAGCCGGGGGCGGATCTACCACTTCAAACGATCCCAGAACCGGCTATGACGCCTTGGAGGCTCGCTTTCGCAGCATGGCATCGATGAAGGGCTGCAAGTCGCCATCGAGCACTTTCTGGGGATTACCCACTTCGATGCCCGTGCGAAGATCTTTGACGCGAGGGTCGTCGAGCACATAGTTGCGAATCTGATTGCCCCATGCGATTTCGCCCTTGGCATTGTAGACACTGGCCATCTGGGCATCGCGCTTGGCCTGTTCGATCGCCTCCAGCTTGGACATGAGAATGCCCATCGCGCCGCGTTTATTCTGAGCCTGACTGCGCTCATTCACGCACTCGACGACGATTCCCGTCGGAATGTGCCGGATGCGAACAGCGGAGGCGACTTTGTTGACGTTCTGGCCGCCGGCGCCGCTGCTGCGGCAGAAGGTCAGAATGTCCAAGTCGCGCTCGGGAATGTCGATCTTCGTTTCCGGGAAAACAGGCGTGACGTCGACTGCCGCGAAGCTGGTTTGGCGTTTGCCTTGGGCATTGAATGGGCTGATGCGGACCAGCCGGTGAACGCCGATTTCGGTGCTGAGGAAACCGTAGGCGTAGGGCGCTTTGATCAGCAATTCGACGGATTGAATGCCGGCTTCATCGCCATCGCGGTGGGACAGTTCCTCGACCTTCCAGCCCTTGGCTTCAAAATATCGCAGATACATGCGAAAGAGCATGTCGGACCAGTCGCAGGCTTCGGTGCCGCCGGCGCCGGCCTGGATGCTGAAATAGCAATCGCGCGAATCGTTCGGACCGGAGAGCAAAGCCATTAACGAGACGCGTTCCAATTCGTCGACGAGGGCGGCGCGCTCCGCTTCGGCCTCTGTGCGTGCGTCGTCGTCGTTCTCGGCTTCGGCCAGTTCGATCAGGACTTTCAGGTCTTCGATGCGCTTGCCGAGCGATTCGATCGGATCAATGATTCCCTTGCGCGCCTTCAGTCTGGAGACGTGCTCCTGCGCATCCGGCGATTCCCAGAATCCCGGCTGCCCCATTTTTTCTTCGATTTCCTTGAGTTCGCCGCGCTTTTTCGGCAGGTCAAAGAGAGTCCCGGATCGAATTAAAGCGAGCTTCGAGCTGATCGACTGAGATTTCTGATTCGACGGTTGCCATTCGCATACTCCCTTGTTGAGCTTTACTATAAGAGCGATTTCGGCATTCGGCAAATTTGCCTACACGAAACCATCAATCATCAACCTCGGAATATCCGGCTTTTTGGTTGAAACAAACTCATTCGGAGCATGCATGTCAGCCGGCAGAAACTCAAAAATGCGTCGGATTGCACCCATTCTCATCATCGTCGCGTCGACCGCGGGCGTCGGTGTTTACAAATATGACGAGAGCACGCGTCCGACACTTTTGGTGGGGCCGATGGTGCAGATGCCCGCGACGGACCGGCTGTGCATTATTTGGAAGGCTCAGGCGGGCAAATCGACTGGATGGATCGAGTATCGTGAATCGGACAGTGAGACCAGTACCCTGCCGGTTGAGGGAACAAACGGCCGATATGTCGGCGAAATCAAGGGCATACGGCCCGGTGCGACGTATCAATACGAGGTGTTCAATGCCGGCATGCTGGGACGGCGCGTGCGCGTTTCGGGTCCGCACGAATACAAAAGCCCGGCCGCGCGCGGGATGGGGTTTCGCTTCATCGCGTTTGGCGACTCGGGCGTCGGCGGCAATTCGCAGGCGATCGTGGCTAACCTGATGGCGGCGGAGAATCCGGATGTGGTGATTCACACCGGCGATCTGATTTATCCGGCCGGCGCGAGCGAATCCTACCCGCTCAATTTTACGAGCCGAACGCGTCCATGCTGCGATCCGTTCCGTTCATGCCGACCTTGGGAAATCACGACGTAGCGACGGACAAGGCGCCGCTGCTGAAGGAATTCGTGCTGCCCGACAACGGGCCGAAGGGCATCGAGGCGGAGCGGAATTACTACTTCGACTTCGGCGATGCCAGATTCGTGGCACTGGACACCAATCCGACCAATCAGGGCGGCGCCATTTCAGCCGACGAGATGGCGACGGTGGTGGCGCCGTGGGTTCGCAAGGTGCTTTCTGAGAGCGATGCCCGGTGGAAATTCGTTTATTTTCACCAGCCGTTTTACACCGGCAGCCAGCATGCCGCGGAGGGCGCGGCTTACGTTAAGAAGGCGTTTGCGAAGGTGTTCGAAACGTGCGGGGTCGATGTCGTATTCTGCGGCCACAATCATCTCTACGAACGGACCGCGCCGATCGTCGACGACAAAATCGTGGATGAAGGCAGGGGTGTTGTTTACATCACGACAGGTGCCGGCGGCGCGCAGCGTTATCCCGAGATTCTGCCGCCGCCCGAGTACATCCGCCATTTCAACGACAAGGTGTTCAGCTTCACGCGTGTGGATGTCACACCCGACCAGATCACGATTCGCCAGTTGGATGAAAACGGGAAGGCGCTGGATGAGTATGTCATCCGGCACGCGAATTAGTGCAATTCAAGAATCTTGACCTGTTTAGCCCATTCCCAACGGGGCGGGGCGATCAGGGGGCGATGAGGTGGCTCACGAACAAGTTGATGTCCAGTGCATCGATCATTGAATCGCCGTTGGCGTCGCCGGTGCAGATGTCACATGGCGTCGCGCTGTCGAGCAGGAGTTCGACGAAGGGGGCCACGTCGTCGAGTGTCACCATGGTGTCGCAATTCGCATCGAAAGGCACGCAGTCCGGGACGGGAACGACGATTGCGGTGAGCGCGAGCAAGAGGGACGGCCGGGCCGTCGCACCGGGGAGCGTTTCGTCGGCGGTGGCAATAAGGAAAGTCGCCGAGAATTCTCCGGTATCGGCCGTATCCAGCGATGCAAACCGGGACAATGGCGCGTCCGGCTGGATGATTGAATTCACGAGCAGATCGGTTGTTAATGTCGCGGCATCGCCAGCGGGGGAAATGCCGGTGATGCGCAAGTCGGCGGTGAATCCGGCGACCATGTCGCGGTTGTAAATCTCGAATGGGAGCGAGACAAGGCCGGTGTTTTGTTCGATCGTGCCGAAATCAATCAGCAGTGTCGTTGTATTGGCATTCTGATCGAACGACGGCTGGGCGTGTTCGAGGACGAACGCGGCGATGGTGAGCACGTCGTCGCCGTCGGAAGCGCCGGCGCCCGCGCCGGCGGAGGTCAAATCGGTGTTGTCGATGACGACGGCGCCAGTTCGCAGGCCGGGCGTCGACGTTGAGTTAAGGCCGACCGACATCGACCGGTTTTGCACGCCGCCGACAAATGCCTGGCGACTTCCAACGGCCGAGCACGTGGCTTCGCCGGCCGTTTCTATTTCGTAGGTGGTGGGATGGGTGCCGGTCTTGTTGAACGAAACGGACTGCGTGACCAGAGCGGCGCGCCGCGAATGACGGTGGGCAACTCGAGGAAAAGCTGTGATGCGCCGTTGATCGGTGTCGTGCCCTGAAAAAAGAGCGAGGCATTGTTGGGTGCCTGGCCGAAAACCGCCCAGACGAACTCCGGCCGATCGACGAACGGATTGCGGTTTTGCTGGCAGTTTTGGAGTGATCCGGCGCCGTAGCCGCAGCCGCTATAGATCATGTGGTTGCGCTGGCGCTCTTCGATGCTGACCGGATCGCGAAAATGCCAGTCGATGAGGGTCGAAAGGCGGCCCATGTTGTTGTTTGTCGTGGTGATGGAGGCGATGTCGTCGGTGAGTTGCAGATTGCGCGGGAAGCCGTCGGTTGCGTCACCTTCGTAGCGGACGTCCATATAGAACATGGCGCGGGCGAGGTCGCCTTTGTCGAGGGCTCGCGGTTCAAAGCGGGTCGCGTCGGTTCTGCAGAGCGGCGCATCGGCATGCGCAGGGGTCGAGCCGCCGACATCGTCGTAATACTTGTTGCCGCGCACGGAGTTTACCTGAGCGTCGCAAACCCGTAGATTGAAAAAATCGCCGTAGGCGGGATTTGCATCGTCGATGCCGAGGCTGTTGGGCCAGCAATGCTCGGTGTTGGCGGTTCCGCTGGGAAACTGGCTCTTGGCGACAGTGAAGCCGGAATAAAGCTGAAGGCAATTTGCCGAAATTGTCGGGTCTTGATCGAGCGTTTCGACGCCGGTTTCGCGATTCGAATATGAAATCGAAACGTGTCCATCAATGATGGCGTTGAGATTGGCCTTGAGGACCGCACCGGTTCCGGTTGCGGAGTTGTAATACCCGGCGGGCGGGTCGAATTGTGCTTGCAAGTCCGAGGCCGTCGCAAGAATGAAAATCGCGACTGCCACCCCTCCTGTGATTTTTGTCATTCCGAGCGATTCCTTCAGGCCCGTGTGTCGTTGTTATTCCGTGAGGACGGTTTCCTTCACGATTTCCTCGATCGTGGTGACGCCGTCATAAATGGCGAGAAGGCCGCTTTCGCGGAGGGTTCGCATGCCGTTCTTGCAGGCGGATTCCACGAGAACGTTGGTTGAAGCGCCCTGCATGATCAGGTCGCGCATGTGATCGTCGAAGACCATGACTTCGTATATGCCGACCCGGCCGCGATAGCCCGTGCCGTTGCAATAGTCGCAGCCCTTACCGAAATAGAAGACGCGTCCCTTTACATCTTCCTTACGAAGGTGAAGCTCCATGAGCTGATCTTCGGTGGGCTCATATTCCTGTTTGCAGTGTTTGCAGATTCGACGGGCCAGACGCTGGCGACGACCGCCTCAAAGGTGGCGGTAATCAAGAAGGGCTCGACGCCGAGATCGAGCAATCGAGCGACGGCCGACGGGGCGTCGTTGGTGTGCAACGTTGTAAAGACCAAGTGGCCGGTGAGCGCGGCTTGAATGGAGATCTGGGCGGTTTCAAGGTCGCGGACTTCACCGACGAGAATGACGTCCGGGTCCATACGAAGAAAGCTTCGCAGGGCGCGGCCGAAGGTAAGGCCGGTATCGTTGTTTACCTGAATCTGTACGATGCCGTCGATGTCGTATTCGACGGGGTCTTCGGCGGTGAGGATTTTGGTGTCGATTGTATTCAGGGTGTTTAGCGCGGCATAGAGGGTCGTCGTTTTGCCGGAGCCGGTCGGGCCGGTATTGACGATAATGCCGTGGGGTCGATCGATAAGAGCGCGAAAAGTCTTGAGATCATCTTCGCGCAGGCCGAGCTTGTCGAGATCGAGGTTTACGTTGCCGCGATCGAGAATACGAAGCACGACGGATTCGCCGAACATGGTCGGCAAAACGGCGACGCGAAGGTCGACCGGATTGCCGGCGACGGTCAGGCTGATGCGGCCGTCCTGAGGAAGGCGGCGTTCGGCGATGTCGAGATTGGCCATGACCTTGATGCGGCTGGCGATGGCCATGGCGAGAAAGCGCGGGGGCGGCATCATTTCATAGAGCACGCCGTCGATTCGGTAGCGCAGTTTGTAATCGTCTTCGAACGGCTCGAAGTGAATATCGCTTGAATGATCGCGAATGGCCTGAAGCAGAACGAGCGTAAGCAGTTGCTTGACGGGATTGGAATCGACGAGTTCCTTCAGTTCTTCGAGGTCGAGCGATTCGCCGCGGTTTTCGAATTTGGTGAGGTCAGTGTCTTTACCGATTTCTTCGAGCAATTCGTTGATCGACTTGCCGGCATCCTCGGGATAATAGCGGGCAAGCGAGGTGTTGATCTGGTCTTCGGTCGCAATCATCGGGCGGATGTTCATCGCGAGAAGTTTTCGCAGGTCATCGGTCGCTTGAAAGTTATCCGGCGAGGACATGGCGACATCCAGCGTGTTCGATGCCGAGTCGTAGCCGGTTGGGATGATGCGATAAGTATTCGCCATCTGGTTGGCGACCATCTTGATGACTTCCGGCGGAATATCGATGGCATCGAGGTTGACCGGCTCCATGCCGATCTGTGCGGCGAGGGCGAGTTCGAGATCGGCTTCCTTGATGTAGCCGAGGTCGATGAGAATCTGGCCGAGCGGGCCGCGTTTTGATTTTTGGACAGCCAGCGCTTCGTGAACCTGGGTGCGGTTCACTTTGTTCATTTTGATGAGAATGCGGCCGAGCGGGCGGCCCTTGTAGCTGCCGCCGCCTCCACTGCTCTTGGATTGAATGTTTGGAGCGGACATCGAAACTTCTCCATCTCGGCCTTATCGCGCATGGCGAGCCATTGCCGCCTGCGCGGAAGCAAACTTATTCTTTCTTGGGTGGGCCGCCGCCCGGCTTTTCTTCGCCCTCTTCCAGTGACGACGCCAGGCCCTCGATCAGCGCATCGCCGGCCTCATGCAACTTGCCGGCCTTTTCGAGCTTCTCCTGGATTTCACCGGGTTGGCGGGCCTTGTCGAGCATTTCGGCGGCATCGATCTGATCGCGTTCGTAGAGCGACCACAGGTGGTCGTCGAGCAACTGCATGCCGTATTTCTTTCCGGTTTGAATCGCGGAATCGATACGGAATGTCTTGTTTTCACGAATCAGGTTCGCGATGGCGGGCGTGACGACGAGGAACTCATATGCCGCGACCATTCCCGTCGGTTTGCGCGGCATGAGGGCTTGCGACAGAATCGCGATGAGCGATGTTGAAAGCTGCACGCGAATCTGGTCCTGCTGCTCGTGCGGGAAGGCGTCGATGATTCGGTTGACGGTACCTTGGCAGCCCGTGGTGTGGAGCGTGGAGAAAACCAAGTGTCCGGTTTCGGCGGCGAGAATGGCGTTGGAGATTGTTTCAAGGTCTCGCATTTCACCGACGAGAATGACGTCCGGTCGGATCGCAGCACGCGGCGAAGGGCTTCGGCGAAGCTGGGCACATCGTTGCCGACTTCGCGCTGATTAATGAGACTCTTCTTGTGGGTGTGGTAGTATTCGATCGGATCTTCGACGGTGACGATGTGGCGATCGAGTTCGTTGTTGATGTAGTTGAGCATCGACGCGAGCGTGGTCGTCTTGCCTGAGCCGGTCGGGCCGGTGACGAGGAACAACCCGCGGGGGCGCCGACACAGGGCGCGGCAAATCGGGGGGAGACCGATTTGTTCAAAGGTGAGAAAGCGGCTGGGAATGAGTCGCAACACCATGGTGATGTTGCCCTTCTGGCGAAAGACCGAAACGCGAAAGCGCCCCTGATCGCCGAAGGCAAAGCCGAAGTCGGTGCCGCCCTCTTCCTGCAATTCCTGCTGGTTGCGGTCGGGCGTGATGGATTTCATCAGGGCAACGGTGTCTTCGGGTTCGAGCACCTTGGTCTCAAGCTGGCGCAATCGGCCATGCAGACGAAGCACCGGGGGACGGCCGACGGATAAGTGAATGTCGGATGCACCCCGCTTGATGCATGTTTCGAGAATACGATCGATATGAAGGGAGGCCATTTGTTTTTTGTCCCTATTGGTTTTTTTCCCTGCGCGTCATTTCGGACCCGTCGATTTTGAATCTCGGCCATTCACGACCGGCCGACAATCGCTGATTTCCCTTGTGACGTTACTCCATTTCAATTTCTGCCTGGGCGAGTCTCGACAATTCCTCAATTGTGGTCATGCCTCTAAGGATCTTGCGTTGACCATCCTGCAACAGCGTGGACATGCCGGTGGCCTTGGCGGCGCGGCGAAGGTCGGCGAGGCCCGCGCGGTTAAAGGCCAGTTCGCGAATTTCGGTGTTCATTTGCAACAGTTCGAAGATGCCCTGTCTTCCGCGATAGCCCGTGTTGTTGCAGTGCGGGCAGCCATTGGCCTTGTAGATGGTCTTGCCTTCGATCATGGACATGGGCATACCGACGATTTTCATCAGTTGCTTGTCTGGATTTTCATCCGGAATTTTGCATTCGCGGCAGAGCGTGCGCACCAGGCGCTGGGCCATGATGGCTTGTATGCTGCTGGCGACAAGGAAGGGCTTGATGCCCATGTCGATCAATCGGGTCAACGCGCTGGGCGCGTCGTTGGTGTGAAGCGTTGAGAAAACGAGGTGGCCGGTAAGCGCCGCCTGAATGGCGATTTCGCCGACTTCGAGGTCGCGAATTTCACCGACGAGGATGATATTCGGCGCCTGACGCAGCATGGAACGAAGAATGACGGAGAAGCTCAGGCCGATGTCTTCCTTGACGAGACACTGGTTCATGCCGGGAAAGACGTATTCGACCGGGTCTTCGGCGGTGATGATTTTCTTGTCGGGCCGATTCAATTCCTGAAGCGCGGCGTAGAGCGTGGTTGTCTTGCCGGAGCCGGTCGGACCGGTGACCAGGAAAATGCCGTTGGGGCGCTGGATGATGCGAACAAAACGCTCGTAATCCTCCGGCTCCAAGCCCAGCTGCTGAATGCCGACGGCCGCCGAATCCGGCCGGAGAATACGAAGCACAACCGATTCGCCGTGAACGCTGGGGCAGACGGCGACGCGGAAGTCGATGTCCTTGCCACCGATGCGCATTTTGATGCGGCCGTCCTGCGGAACGCGCTTTTCGGCGATGTCGACGCCGGCCATGATTTTAATGCGGGTGGTGACGGCGTTTTGCAGCCGCTTGGGGACGTTTTCGCGTTCGATGCAGACGCCGTCGATGCGATAGCGCACGCGCATGCGATCGCCAAAGGGCTCGACGTGAATGTCGCTGGCACGGGTGCGCACGGCCTCGGCGATCATCATGTTGATGAGCTTGATGATCGGTGCGTCGGTCTCGTCGCCGGTGTCCTTCTTTTCGCCCTTGGCGTCCTGGTCGAGCGAGGCGTCGACCGACGCGTCCAAGCTGCGGGAGAGTTCGTCGAGAGAGGCTTCCGGGCCTTTGAGATATTTATCGATGTAATTCTTGATTCGGGAACGGGGCGCCAGCACCTGTTCGATGTCGGTCACACCGAGGCGAAAACGAAGCATGTCGATCGTGTCGAGATCGAGCGGATCGGGAATGACGATGCGCAGTTTTCCATTTGAACTGCTCATCGGAAGAATGTCGTTTGCCTTGATGATTTTTTCGGGGACGAGACTCAGCGCCTCGGGGCTGACGGTGCTGCGGTTGACCTCGACATACTCCATGCCGTGCTGGGTCGCGAGGGCGCGAACGACATCCTCCTCGGTGGCGAGCTGCAATTCGATGAGGGCTTCGCCGATTCGCTTGCCGTTACTTAGCGCGAATTCAGCGGCGCGGTCCGCATCGGCCCGCGCGACTTTGTTTTGCTCCTGAAGGATGATGCCTAAGGTTTGTCTTTTGCGTGCCATTCAATTCGTCCGTGGGGCGAGAGGTCCGACGATGGGACCGCGCAGGGGCGGAATCGTGGGCCGAATCCTCGCCAAACCGAAACCGCGTCCGGACGACGTCCGCCGCATGGATTGCGACGGCGTGTCAGAAGCGCAAAAAGCGTGCTAACTTCACCGTGGGTCGCGTCTGCCTCGCAGACGGCGGGTTGGAGCTTCTCCCCCTTCAGATGATATGCGGAAAGGGGGGGACGATCAAAGGGTTTGGAAGCAGGGGGTTATCGGGTGAACTGGACAGACCCTTGGGCGTTCTATGGCGGTGGTTTCCAGAAATTCTGAAGGATCGGCTCGGTCTCAAGGGATCGCAATCGAAGGAGCTCAAGGCGTCTTTGGTCGTTCTGAATCGTCTCGGAGATTTTGCTCCAGTAGTCGCTTGTGAATCCAGCGATGGAAGCGAATCGCATTGTCCCTCCCCATGCGTCGCTTGGAATTTTCACGGGGGACGAGGCGATTGGGCGTAATTCAATCTCGCCATTGGCTTCGTTGACGCGAACGTCGTCAACTTGCCACCACTCGACTTGTCGTTTCTTTTGGAATATCGAACGCCATTCGACTCCGCGCGGCGAGAAGAGGATGTAGCGTCTGGAATTCCACCATTGAGCAGAGAGAATTACACCCAAGCAGATCGTGAATTGTCTGAATGCAGCCAGGAAAATAACTCGCCAGGTCGTAAATGCGATCAAATTGATTCGCGAATTGATAATAAAAAGGACGGCGACTGCGATCACAAAAGTCACGAACATCAAGGGTATGAGCCGCCGAAAGCGAACGGACCCCAGCGCCCGGAAGCGATACGTATTTTCTTCGTACGCCTGTCCGCACTCCGGGCATCGGTGGTTTTTGGGAAGGCCGTTGAGATCGTAGTCGCATGCAATGCAGGCTATGACGCGGGCCGCATCGATGGCCGCGCGCTCCTTTGCCGCAAACTTGGCCTCACGTCTGGCTTGCCACTGTGCCTTCGTCATTTGATGACCCCACCCGCTTCCTCGTGCGAGATTCAGGCTTTCCCTTAGTTGCAGAGAAAATCATTGATTTTGCGGCCCCGCGATATCATCATTATAGGATGAGGGGTTGCCGTCGAGGTGCCTGCGACGATTGTTTGAAAGTTCTGCGTGAAGTGCCCTCCGGCTTCCCGGCATTCTTTTCAGTCGTTCATCCTTCCACACATGCCTCGTCTTACCACTTGGTGATGCCCGCCCTGTAAGAGGTCCGAAGTGACAACCTGAATGGAGGGGCATTGCGCGAATTTTGGACACGGACCACGTCACGAATTGGGACGTGTGTTGCGTCCGATGCGCCGTAAGGAATTCCCTCGTTTTAACCCGATTGGACTTCCCAGCTTGCCGGATCGATTCGGCGAATCGTACGTTTTCGGATGAGAATCTACAGAAGTTGGAGAATCATGGCAGCCAGAATTAAGACAATGCATGCGCCGCGAACTTACATTCCGCGCATTCGTTTTTACCTGCAATCGGCCGCGCGCAGTCTCTGTGTGCTCACACTTGGACTTATTACCGGCTGCGGGCAGGCGCCGCTTGAGGAATCGGGCTCGGATATTCTTGGCGGTGTGCTCGATGCCGGCGGCGGGTCTGGCGGTTCGGTCGGTTCCGGCAGCGTCCGACCGGCAGATGCCTCGGGGGACCCGGTCTCCTGCAGCGATTGTCCCACGGATAATCGTCCTGTGCCGCTCGGCCCGTTGACACCGCCGGCGCCGGGGCCCGTGGCTCCGCCGAGCGGCTATCCCGTCGGCACGCGTACACCGCAATGGCCGCTGAAGACGCAACGACGCTTGTATTCCGAAGAGCAGATGGTTCAGGCGCGCATGCTGACATCAACCCATGCTGATGCCATTGTCCTCAAGAACAATATTGTGGCCAACGCGGACTATTGGTTGTCCGTGCCCGACGAACAGCTCTTTTTTGTTCTGCCGGATCAACGTGTTCCTCGGGCGGTCGATGTGTCGGCTTCATCAGATGGATGCCCAGTACATGGCACTGCTGTTTTTTCCTATGGCACTTATCCGTGGATTCTTAACAAGGAACTTCCTTACCGCGTGACCTGTCCTGTCGGCAGCGAGTCGTATCCCAGCAACGATTTCAGCGCCTATCTGGCAAGCGGCATGCAAAACAGCGCGCTATTGACCGGTTCCTATCCGGACAACGGATATGGCTACCAGGCCGGCAACGGCAGAAAATACTGGTTCGTCGCGTATGCCGTCCACTGGCATTGGCGCAACACTTGGGTGCCGGCGTGTACCAAACTGGCCCAGGCGTATGCCCTGACCGGCGACCGGCGCTATGCTCGGAATGCCATTGTCATGCTCGATCGCATCGCGTCGACTTATCCCGCGATGAATTACCGCACCCAGTCGCGTGACAGCCTGATGGGATCGGCGCGACCCGGCAAGATCGTAAATTCGTTCTGGGAGTCGCTGTCGATCCGCGATCTGGCCGTCGCCTATGACCTGATTTACGAGACGCTCATCGGGCAGAATCGAATATCGCTTCCGTGGCGCACGCCCCTTCAAATCCGGCAGAACAGTGAAGCCAATCTGCTTGAAGAGGGAATGGACGCCTACGACGACATCGACATTGATGGAAACTACGGCACCCATCAAAGCGCGCTGGCCCACATCGCGGTCGTTCGGGATTGTCAGCAGGCCCGCGATCGAATGGTCGATAAGGTGTTTCGCGCGACGGCGGTGGATGCACGGTACGAAGGATTTGATTACGCGCTTCGCAATCTCATCTTCAAGGATGGTTTGCCGTACGAAACGTCTCCGTTTTATAACGGCTATTGGGTCACGAATTTTGCCCAGATCGCTGAGATTGTTCCCAAGGCGGGCATTGATGTTTTTGCTTATGAGCGAATGTCGCGCATCTTCGATGCGCCGCTCGATTTATTGTGTGCCCAGCAGTTTACACCGTCGAACGGCGATTCCGGGGACATATATTCGCTCGAAATGCTGCCGCATGTCGATGCCTACGAAACGGCCTATCGGGCCGTTCACCGACCGGCCTACGCATGGACGCTGAACGAGCGCGGCGCTTTGACCGACAGCGCCTATAACACATTCAACAAGCTCTTCGTTGAAAACATCGACATCGCCGCTGTTGCCGATGCATCCTCATACAACCACGTTCGCTCCAGCCGTGCGCTGGATGGATATGGCATGGCCGTTCTGAACAACGATTCGGATTCGGTCGCCGTAAGCATGTATTATGGCATTCGCGGCAACCACGGACACAAGGACCGGCTGAATCTCGAGATGTTCGCCCATGGATCGCGCGTCTCGCCCGATCTGGGGTATCCGGATTTCGCCAATAATACGACGCCCGGCCGCTTTGCATGGACGTCAAATACAATCAGTCATAACACGGTTTGCGTCAATGGAATGCCGCAGGATGGCAACGACCACGGGAACGTGCTGCGGTTTCATCATGGTCGAGATGTGCAGGTCTTTGATGTCGACGCATCGACGAGCTATTTGGCGACGAACAAGTACAGGCGAACACTTGTGATGGTGGAGGTCGGCAACGACGCATATCTTGTGGATGTATTCCGTGTCGCCGGCGGCGAAAAGCACGTGCTCAGCCTTCACGGCGCCGAAGGCGCCTTCGCGCTGAACGGCGCGACGTTGTCGGCCGTGAATGCGCAGGGAACGCTGGCCGGCCCGACCGTCGGCATCGGTCAGGATGGCGGACAACCCATGGGGCCGCCCAATTACAATTCCTTCAACAGCGGCAACTCGTTTCTCTACAACTGGCAAAATGTGACGCCGAATGTTGTCACGACGGCCGAGTGGAGTCACCTTGACGGAAGCGCGCTGCGGGCTCACATCGCTCCCAATTCCAATCAGGAAATCGTTGTCGCGGATGCGCGCGTTTCGCCGCTGTTGAAGATTCCGGCAATCTTCAAGTATGTCCTGCTGCGCCGGAATGCGGATGCCAATGGAACGACATTTGTAACCGTGTGGGAATTGGCCGCCTCGCCGATCATCACCGGACCGGTCGTTGTCAGCGGCGAGGGCGCGCTCGGCGTGGGGGCCGATCGGACGGTTGTCGTCAGCGTGCCTCGCGGATCGATCACCGACACAATTTCAATTTCCCCGCAACCCGGAACGGACTATACGATTGAAAGCGGCATCACGAGTGATGCAGCCGTGGCGGTCTTCGAGCGAACCGGCTCGACGTGGGGGCGCACATTTGTCGCCGGCGGATCGCACCTAACCGGGGATCAGGTGGTTAATGTTCCCGCCACGCTCATCGGAACGATTTCGAGCGTGAATTATAGCACAAAGACGCTGAGCGCGGACACCGCCGATACCACCGTCGATCCCGCCTCGCTGGTCGGCAAGACCGTTCGAATTCGAAACGAGCTGCACAGTTCGATCTACAAGATCGGCGCAGCGCAACGAAGCGGCTCGGTCTTGACACTTACGCTAAGCGATTCGGAGGTTTTCACCGGCCGTATCAAGATTCTGGATATCATCACGCCAAACAACCACGTCCTGACATATACGAGCACCCTGTATCCGGACTCAATGCCCGGAATGTATCTCGTGACGGAAGATCTCACGCATGCGGCGCGCATTGAATCGAATGCTTCTTATCAGCGGTTCTACATGGCGGCGAATACGAATATGGCTCCGTTTCAGTCGGCCAAGGCGAATGGTCAGGATCTCTGGATCGCTGAATTCGGCGCGGGCGATACGATGGAAATTGAGCGCTTTGCCGAAACGGGCAATTGATGGGAATCGAAGTTCTGAAGTCCTCCCAGTCGTGCCGACTGATGGCTGGACCGAAGAATGTGCCGTTTGCGCGGCATGAATTAATAGTGCATGCGCACCGTGGAATGCTGCGTGGATCGGTCGAACGCGAAACGGGAATCGGGCGGGCCAACGCCCAAACTACTTTCTTCTTAACCACGATCGAATGGCTTCTGTCTCAGTTTTCCAATCCGCGCCGAGCCGCTTCTGTAAGAACACCGCGTAGATCAGATCGATCGTGGCCGCCAGGTGCCGCACCTGCTCGATGCGTTCTTCGGCGCGCATTCGCCCGCCCGCGAAGCCGCCGCCATTGTCTCCATCATTGTCGCCGCCCAATCGATCCTCGATCTTGGGCAGCACGGCGGACGAGACATTGAACGTCTCCGCCTGCAACACAAACGCATATTGCTGCCCCTGACGTGACACAATGAAACCCGCTTTGCGCGGAAGCTTGCCCGACTGAATCGCCCGGCGTGCTTCCGGCAGCGTCGTCGGCCCTTCGCATGTAATCACTTCTTTCCCCGTCTGCGCACGCGGACACTCCAGCGCCAACTGCTTATGAAACAAAATCGCCGCTTCGGTGTTGTCGCTCAGCTTCAACGTGTCGCCGCGCTCTGACAATTGAAACCACAACCACAGAAGAAACTCATTCCCAAGAAAATCCCGCGAGTGCGGGTCGGCCGATGTCCAATACACCTCCGGCTCGCCATGCTCCTCGGCCGCATCGACGAATAAGGTCGGCGGCAAATTCTCCAGTTTGCGGGCCAGCCCCTTCTCCTCCGCCCACGCAGCCGCCCGCTCGCCCGATGTCATCGGCTCCAGCCGCTTGGCCAGCGTATCCTTGAACAAAACATGCAGCCGCTCATGCACTGCCGGCGACGTCGCCCCCATGTAAAGCACATCGTTTCGCGAATCGAGCAGCACCGGCGACTGGCGCTGCGAACGAAACCGTCCCTGCTTGACCTCCTGCTCGGCGCGTTTTTTTGCCGCCTCCTTGGCCTGCTTCTTCAGTTTGCCGATCGGTCGGCCTTTGCCGTCTTCGCGAACCAGCGAATCGAGCTCGAGTTGGTAATAGGCCCGCATCAGGTCCGGCGGAATGCGCGCGGCATCGATGCGCATTGCGAGATGCACGCAGTCAAGCAGAATATTTTTCTCGATGTCGAATTCGAGATCGAGAATGTGCCGGCCGCCAATCCAGCCGGCTTCCACATTGTCCGATCGCGCGATGCGATCGGTGCCGATGCGATGCTCGCGGAATTTTTCGAGCAGGTTTTCGTCCAGCCGCTTGGGCCCGCCGCCGGCGATGCGAAAACGTGAAAAGCTGACGGTGCCGCTAAGAAATGGCATCTGAATCCTTTGTGAATGGGTACCTGCCTTGTTTAACCCTATTCGCACGGGCGAGACGCCCATGCTCCCCTAACGACATCAGCACTGTTAAATGAAGCCTGTTGCGGAATTGCCAAGGGGCGAGGATGCTAAGATTGTTGTGAAGAGCCGTCAATGTCGCGGAGGTTGTGAAATGTTGAATCGTCTTGTCTCGTGGTCGGTCATTCTCCTCGTCGCATTTTCGGCGCCCGCGTTCGCGCAGCCCGCGAACGCGACCCATCCTTCTTTGCCGCCGGAACTCGCGAAGCAGGCTCGCCGCTCGGTCAATCGCGGCCTCGCCTATCTCCGCGCCTCGCAGGATCGAAAGGGCGGCTGGACGACCGACCGCTATGGACCGGCCGTCACAGCGCTGGTGACGCAGGCCTTCGCGCGGGATGCGACGTACGGCCCGAATCACCCCATCGTGCAAATGGCGTTGGAGCGAATCGTTCAATATCAGCAGGCCGATGGCGGCATTTACGATCGTCGGCAGAATCTGGCGAACTATCAAACCTCCGTCGCCCTCTCCTGCCTCGCCGAGCTCAAAGACCCGGCGCAAAAGGACCGCATCGCCAAGGCCCAGCATTTTCTCACCAACCTCCAATTCGACGAAAACGAAAGCGTCGACACGGCCAACGTCTGGTATGGCGGCGCGGGCTACAACAGCAAGAAACGGCCGGACCTGTCCAACACGCAGATGATGCTCGAAGCACTGCACCAGAGCGGCCTGTCGAAAGACGATCCGGTCTACAAGCGGGCGCTCACGTTCATCTCCCGTTGCCAGATGAACGAGGCGACGAACGACCAGCCGTTCGCCAAGGGCGCGAGCGACGGCGGCTTCATCTACTCGGCGGCCGATGGCGGCGTGAGCAAGGCGAACCCGATGATCGAGTTTTCGAAGGGCATGCGGATTTCGTACGGCTCGATGACGTATTCGGGTTTCAAGAGTTTGCTTTATGCGAATGTCGATCGGGAGGACCCGCGGGTGAAGGCGTGTTTGAAGTGGATTCGGGCGAATTACTCGGTCGACGTAAACCCCGGCCTCCGCGGCAACCGGGCGGAGGAGGGGCTTTATTATTATCTGCACGTTTTCTCGCGGGCGCTTCAGGCGTGGGGCGAGCCGGTGATCGTGGATGACAAGGGCGCGAGCCACAACTGGCGGGTCGATTTGTGCAAAAAGCTGATCACGCTTCAACAGAAGGACGGAAGCTGGGTGAACGAGCGGACGCGGTGGCTGGAGGGGGATGAGAATTACGTGACGGCCTTGTCGATTCTGGCGATGCAGACGGCGATGGAGTCGAGCAGTCCGGGCGGGGTGTGAACGGCTCACCGTCGAGACGGACGACGTGGGGTGAAAACCTGATACTTTTTCACCCTCATTTTCACCCTGTTTTCGGGGGGTTTTCAGCGGGATTTTCAGTCTGACCGCACATTCGCAAGTGGCTGGTTCATAAAATGTTAGGTTATTGTCTTGCGCCTTAGGGCCTCTCATTTTGCAAAAAAACGACATGGGGTGAATTTTTTTCACCGGAAGAGACGCAGAGGCGGTTTTTGGGCCTTCTAAGGCGGTTGCGGAATTGGCAGGGCAAGGACGATTTAGGCGGATTGTGCGGGGATTGGAGGGCATGGAGCGTCCTTTCCGCCGGCGGGAGGCCAGCGGGTTAGTATATCACAGGATTGACGGAAAGCAAGTGCAAGTTAGAAATTTGTTAGGTCGCCAGGGCACTCAAATGGCAGTTGTCATAGGATTGTACACGGTGAGGTTGTCATGAAACTTCTGTGGGCAGGTTTGTTAGTAGCTGGGATTGGTTGTTCGGCACCACCAACAGCTTCAGCGCCCCCGACGACTTCCGCGTACGGAGAGCCGCTAGAAGAGGTGCTTGGTGTCATCCGTGAGCGATCTTTGGCATTGCAATCTGCGCAATACAAACTCGTTGGCCACAATGTATTTGATCACGAACCGACAAAGCTGAAAATGACGGTCAAGTATGAGAAGAACCACTGGCAGCAAAGAATTGATGGCAAGTTTTTTTACCGTACTGAAACAATACATGAAACCACTTCGAAGTCCGGTGGGGACCAGACAGAATTGAAAACCCGGTTTCTCACAGAGGTTTGTGATGGCAAGCGAATTTATCGAATGTTGAAAAGCGAGGATGAAACAAAAGCTGAAAACGTCCGAATTCCGCCAGAAAATGCCTCGACTCCCGACGAGTCGGCAAAATACCGAATTTTGGATAAATACACGACCTACAAGCTGCTGGACGATGACAATGTCGATGGACGCGTAACATTCGTTATCGAATCGGTTAGGAAATTACCCAAGTTCTATTGGCGTACCCTGACTTATCATTGTAAAGAGACCGGCTTGCCATTGAGAACCGTTACGTTTGACGAGAAAGGAAAAATTGACAGCGAGTCTATGATGAGTGAGGTCGTGGTGAATCCCCAAATCGATCCGAGCCGATTCACGTTCGTCGCGCCGAAAGGCGTCGTCGTACGCAAGATTCCTTGAAAGTAATTAGGCAAAGGTGTCGGCGTGAATTTCTACTTCTGGTAATCGCAACATGCGTCGAGCCTTAACATGGTTGATCATTTGCATCATTGGCGGAGCCGCGGCAGGGTGGCCCAGGTGTACTCACCTGGGGTCTCGATTAATTCCCGCCAGTCACACGCGAATAACATCGAAGCTACTTCCCGCCGCATCCCACCCTCACCACTCCACAGGCCACTTGCCATTCCAATCCATCGCCAGCACCGATCGATCCCCCATTTCATAAAATCGAAAACTGCTCCATCGCCAATCCGCCGCACCGTTAACCAGCACGCGCGTGATCGGATTCTTGTGACAATAGTCGATCTTCTCAAGCAGCGTCTTGAAATTGGTGATGTTGAAATCATGGCCGCGCGTATTGAAGATAAGCTGCTTCGGATACTCTCTGTGTGTCCAGCGATTCAACGGCTCGCACCACAAGCACCCCTTTTTTCGCCATATCTCCCGCAGCCGGCGCTTCCCTTCGAAGCCGATGTATTTCTTGAATCGATGCAGCAAAAGTGAAATGGGAATGGGCGATTCATTGCCGCGAGAGTGGGGATACACGATAAAGTGCATGTGGTCCGGCATGATGACATATGCAATCATGCAAACCCGGTATTCGCGTTGAAGCAAACGAAAGCCGTCGATGACGACGCGTTTCATATCGTCGTGCCACAGGAAGGAGAGCTTGCGATAACAGGAAATCGTCCAGAAGTGAATGTGGCCGGCCTCATCGAATCGTCGAAGTCGCGAGGGCATGGCGGCGATTGTAATTTGTTATTGCATCGGTGCCATGCTTGCGAAATAATCAATCCCCCAAGTGAGTACACTTGGGCCACCCGGCCACCCGGCCAGACGTATTTTCTCTGAGGTACAATGTCCGAATCAAATATTCACGACCAAGTCAGACATCACTTCTGCAACGACGACGCCGCCGGCATCCGCGAAGCTCTGACCAAATTCCCCGCGCTCAAGTCCCTCATCAACGAACCCACCGGCGATTTCAACTCGCCGCCCATCGTCAACGTCCGCAGCCGCGAAATGCTCGATGTCCTGCTCGACGCCGGCGCCGACATCAACGCCAAAAGCCGCTGGTGGGCCGGCGGCTTCGGCCTCCTTCACTCCGCGCCGCCCGACCTCGCCGCCTACGCGATCGAGCGCGGCGCGACCGTCGACATCCACGCCGCCGCCCGCCTCGGCCTCTTCGACAAACTCCGCGAACTTATCTCGGCCGATCCCGCCTCGGTCCACGCACGCGGCGGCGATGGGCAGACGCCGCTTCATTTCGCATCGACCATCGAGATCGCCGAATACCTGCTCGACCACGGGGCCGCCATCGACGCCCTCGACGTCGATCACGTCTCCACGCCCGCCCAGTACATGGTCCGCGACCGGCCGGCCATCGCCCGCTTTCTCGTCGCCCGCGGCTGCAAGACCGACCTGCTCATGGCGGCGGCACTGGGCGACATCGAACGCGCGAAAAAGCTGCTCGACGCCGATCCGGCCTCGATTCGATTGCGCGTCAGCGACGAGTATTTCCCGCTCATCGGCGGCCAAAACGGAGGCCAGTGTGGCGGAACCATCTACCAATGGACGCTGGGGTGGTATGTTTCGGCGCATCAGGTGGCTCGTGAGTTTGGGCATGACGAGATGTTCAAGCTGTTGATGGACCGCAGTCCGAGCGAAGTGAAGTTGATAACCGCGTGCTGGCTCGGCGATGAGGCGGCCGTCGCGTCGCTGATTGCGGCTGAGCCGGACCTGGTGGAGCAAATGCGCGACGAAGACCGCCGCCAAATCGCCCACGCCGCCCGAAACAACAATCTGCCGTCCGTCGGTCTGATGTCGCAAATCGGCCTGCCCGTGAATACGACGAGCCAGCACTTGGCCACGCCGCTGCACTGGGCCGCATTTCATGGGAATGCGGAGATGGCTGAATTGCTGCTGGCACGTAACCCGCCGCTGGAAGTGAAGGACGCTGATTTTCAGGGCACGCCGCTCGGCTGGGCCATCCACGGCTCCGAAAACGGCTGTAATCGCACCACTGGCAACTACAGCAAAACCGTTGAATCGCTCCTCCGTGCCGGAGCGAAGGCACCGGCGGAAATTTGTGGAACGGAAGAAGTGAGGCACGTGCTGTTGCGACAGGACCACAAGTAAGAAATGGTTCGGTGGCCCGGTAGGGCACACGATCGTAGCCGGGGATTTCAATCCCCGGAAACGGGCCTCCACATTGTGATTCTCCGTCCGGTAGGACGGGCGAGTCGTGCCACTCGAACAATTCGCGTGTCCTGCCGGACGCAAGAACATAGTTATGTCGTCTTCCCAGAGACTGAAAGTCTCTGGCAACCATCGCAGGCCCTACCGGGCCGGGAGTTCGTTCCTGCCTTCCTAGCTTCCACATTCAACTCACTCACTTGCGCGCTTTGTGCTCGGACCGGGCTTGTGCTTCCAGCTCGTCTCATCTTTTCGACTTTTCCTCCCATCCTTACTTGCCGGTCAGGATAAAAACCGCGGGCAGCTCGATTTCTCGAAGCCGCCCGCGGCCGTTGACGTCTGTCGCCCATTCCAGTTCAAAGTCTTCGGGTCAACTCTTTGCACTCATAAGCGACACCCGTCTTCATTCGGTCCCGGGTCGTGCCACCCCGGGATTACTTCTTGCGGCGTCGCTTCGGCATCGTCGCTCCGAGGCCCATCATTCCGACCAGCGAAGCCATCATCAGGTTCGAGCCGCCGGCGCCGCAGGTGACCGGAATCTCGACCACCGGGCCGGGGCCGGGCGTCGGCATCGGGGTGGGTGACGGAACCGGGCTTGGCGAAGGGCTCGGAACCGGATTGGGCGTCGGATTCGGCGTCGGATTTGGTGTCGGGCTGGGGCTCGGGCTGGGTGCCGGACCCATGTCACCGGCGATGGCCAGGTCGTAGGTGCCGCCCATGCCGTCGTAGGGGAAGACCACGATGTACACCAGACCCGTGCCGACCTCAACTTGAACCGCCTCGTAGGAACCTTCGGTCTCGGAAGAGCCGAGCACGTTGCCTTCGGCGTCGAACACGTACAGGTCGAGGTCGCCGCCGTTGCCCATCACTTCGATCGGAAGGGTTCCGCCTTGGGCAATGTCGAGAACGAACCAGTCTTCATCCGCACAGACCAGGCCGGAGACGCCGCCGGTCAGTTGCACCGCGGTCTCGGGCGAGTCGTTGTCTTCGAGCTGGTCGTCGCCGCCCGGTGTCGGATTCGGGTTCGGATTGGGATTCGGATTTGGGTTCGGCGAGCCGTCAGCAAAGATCTGGACGGTGTCGAAGGCTGAAGCAACCACCTGCGACTGGGTCGAGCCCGCACCGAAGATCTGATCGGCCGCGGCCAGACAAGCGAGCCGGCAATCGACGAACTGCGAATTCGACGTCAGGTGGTTGGTGTTGGCGGTGTAGAAGATCTTCGCGGCGTCGTTGATGCCGATCGATCCCTGCATGCCCTCGGCGATCAGGTAGAAGCAGTGGTTTATGATGCTGCTGTTCAAGTGAACGCCACCGTTGTCATCAGACGTTTCGATGTACTGGCTCATGTTGGCCGGGTTCGGGATGCCGTTGTACTGCGAAACCGAGTTCGGGTTCGCATAGTCCTGCATCACGTCGTTCAAGTCGGCACCCTTCTTCCAGTCGCACCGGCCGCGAACATAGCTCTCGACCACTTCGCCGAAGATGTCAGAGAATGCCTCGTTCATGGCACCAGACTGTTGCTGATAAACCAGATTCGACTCATGCTCGGTCACGCCGTGGGTCAGCTCATGGGCGACGACATCGAGTGCTCCGGCATAAGGACGACCGGTGCCGAAGACCATTTCTTGGCCGTCCCAAAATGCGTTGTCGAAGTTTTGACCGTAGCGGACGATGGCCTTCATGGTGCCGCCGTTGCCGTCGAGCGAATTGCGGTTGAATGCGGCGAGATAGTAGTCATAGGTCTGTGAGAGGCCGGTCGCAGCGCTGACGGCATCGGGAATGTTCCAACTGCTGGGGCTGCTTGAGGTCACATGGAAAAGCTGACCGCCCTGGTCAAACATGCCGCCCTGGTTATCAAGCACGACGATCGCACCGCGGGCGTTGTTCACGTCGGTCGGGTTGACCGAGCCGTCGAACATCTGCTTGGAGCCGTTGATCATGTAATACTGACCACCTTCCTGCCAGCAGCCGAACTGCTGCGACTGGCCAAGAAGGTCGGTGCCGGAGCCGTTGACGGCCGCAGTGCAGATGGAGTTGAAGTTGGTGAGTGTTTCACCGTTGTGGGCGTCGATGACGACGACCATGTGCTTGGCGATGCCGGCATGGAGTTCGAGCTTCCATGCGAGGCGGGTGGTCTGGCCATTGTGGATGATGAGCTGCGAGGATTCGACTTCGGCCGTGTCATTGCCGATGGCCGTCTTGGCCAGGGCGATCGCGGCATCTTCGCCGATGGTCGGCGTGGTATTGATATTGGCGGGCGTCTTTGCAAAGGCGCCGTCGAGCAGGTTTACGTTGCCGTTCGTATCGAGGTGAACGACAAGTTCCGCCGGCCAGACAGCCAACCCGTCATGGGTCTGCTGAAAGCGGAGGTGCTTGGTGCCGGACTCGCTCGTCTTGCTGGTCTTCAACGACAATTCGACTGCCGGATTTGCCAGACCGAGCAGTTCCTTGTTGGAATCGAGGAACGCCGCGGCCGTTTCGGTTGAGCCGTCGCTGCGGGCATTGGCGCTGGTGACAGGTGTCTGAAGGACGCCATTGATCACCTTGATCTGGCGGGGCGTGCCGGCATCTTCGCGGACAGCGACCTTGACTTCGCCGCCGGTTCGCTGCTGGAGCGTGTTGAATGCCTGCTGCTGCGAGCTGCTCAGGCCGGCTTGGGCGAACAGTGAAACGGCCGATCCGAAGACCGCCGCAATTGCCGCCGCCAAGCCCGTCGCCCGGCGTCCGAGGTTGTTGTTTTTGTTATTGTTCGTATCCATTGTCAAAACCTCCCGTTGTTTCCGACCTTGTTCTGCCGGGTCATTCCCGGCGTCGGAGGAGGTACCCCTGACACGCGGCAATCTGCCACGCGGATCCAGAAAATCTTCGAATTGCGGTTTTCGGGCTGGAAACGAGGTTTTCTGGTGGGAACGTGCCAGAGCCATATTCATTGATAATGCGAATTCGCTTGTGGATCCGTAGGTATGGCGGAAAAGGGTTGAATATAGAATGATCGTTCTGTAAAATGCGGGTCGAGGACGAACGGGCATGGCGAGACCCAAACTATTTAATCCGAATGATGCGCTGGAACTGGCCGTTCGGGGTTTCTGGCGATGGGGCTACCATGCCGCCTCGGTCGACATGCTCGTTAAGTTCATGGGTGTCAGCCGTCAGAGCCTTTACGATACGTTTGGTGACAAACAGCGTCTTTTTCGCGGTGGTATTTCACATTACGAAGCGACGGTGCTAAACCGGGAACTACTGCTTCTTGATGCTGAAAACGCAGTTGATGGGTTGAAAAAAGTCGCGGCGATATGGACTTCACTCTTGAAAAGTACCACCGACGAGCCGGCGGGTTGCCTGATTACGAATGCCCTCTGCGAACTGTTTGAAACCGAGCCGAGCCTGCACGCGGAATGCCGTGAAATCGAGGCCCGTTTTGTACGGAAGCTTCGCCACACATTCGAAAGGGCGAGCGAAGAAGGGATGATTCCGTTTCGATCGGACCCCGCACAAATGGCCGGGCAATGGATGATCTTGCGTCACGGGCTGATGGTGGCGCGGCGGGCCGGGGCTGATGACGCCTTTTTTCGTTCCGCCGGCTATGAGTTGCAGTCGATGTTGATTGGTTGAGTGATGATTATCGAATGATCGTTCTTTTATAGTCGACCATTTCTGTAATTGATTAACCGGCCTAGAGTTGCTACGTTTTCTCAGGAATGGTTGCTTTGCTCGCGTTCGGGGTCGGAGTCGGCAATGTGCCCTGTTTGCAAAATTCCAATGCTGGCGGTTGAGCTCGATGGCATCGAGGTTGACCACTGTCTTCATTGCCTTGGAACCTGGTTGGACCGGGGCGAGATTGAGATGATTGCGTTACGCGCAGGTACCGCCGCCTCGGATTATGAATTGCGTTTGAACCCTGCGAAGTCACCGAAATCTGATGATCGGCGTTGTCCGCGTTGTCGCCAAGTCCTTCATCAAGTCATGATCGACCATGCAATTGGCTTGGAAATCGATGTTTGTCCCAAGAGACATGGCGAATGGTTTGATCAAGGCGAGATTCTCAAGCTGGTCTCAATGTGTCGTTCCGGCGGCCCGCGTGAAACGGCCGCCTTTTTTGGCGAGTTGTTTCAAAGCGAATTGGAAACAGCTCTGAAGAAGGGAGAATGAGATGTCACCTGTTCTCTGGGTCATTCTCGGTGTCGCGGTCATCTTGGTGCTATGGGCCATTGCCGCCTACAACGGCCTTGTCGGCGGTCGTAATCAGGTGAAGAACGCCTGGTCGCAGATTGATGTTCAGCTCAAACGTCGCCACGATCTCATTCCCAATCTTGTCGAGACGGTGAAGGGCTATGCCGGGCATGAGAAGGAGACGCTCGAACGAGTTATTCAGGCGCGTTCACGGGCGGTCGACGCGAAGGGACCGGCCGCCGTCGGCGCTGCCGAAGGGGAATTGAGCCAGGCGTTGGGCCGCCTCATGATGCTCTCGGAGCAGTACCCGAATTTGAAGGCCAATCAGAATTTCAGCGCGCTGCAGGAGGAACTGACCTCTACTGAAAACAAAGTCGGCTTTTCCCGGCAGTACTACAACGATTCGGTCATGCATTACAACACGCGCCTCGAGTCTTTTCCCACCAACCTGATTGGCAATTCCTTCGGTTTTGAGAAAGAAGAGTTCTTCGAACTGGCCGATATCGCGCAGCGCGAAGCACCCAAAGTCAGCTTTTCCTGAGTGTCTTTTGCGGGCGGGATACTCCCAGTCCATCCTCGGTGACATCCGAGACACACGCGGTTCGCCATGTGGGAAGCGATTGAACGAAACAAGCGGCGCTCCTGGATGCTGCTGGCACTCATGGGTGCCCTGCTTCTGGCACTTGGCTATGTCATCGGCGCGGCGATTTATATCGAATATGCCGGCGTTAAGCAGCTCGGCGTCGGCTATGTCGAATACCATCAGGTGATTAATCGCGGTCTTGAAGGCGAGGACATGGGGTCGCCGCCGCGATTTTTTGAATGGACGAAAGAGCCGGGATTGTTGCTCAATGGCGGCGGGGTGATCGGCCTCGGCGTGGCGGCACTCATCTGGGCCATTCTGACCTCCGTCGCATTTTTCAGCGGCGATCGGGCCATTCTCTGGACGGCGGGAGCACTGGAAATTCAGCGGGAAGACGCGCCTCGCGTTTGGAATGTCGTCGAAGAAATGACAATCGCCGCGGGGCTTGCAAAGCCGCCTCGCGTGTTCTTGATTGACGACGACGGAATGAACGCCTTTGCCGTGGGCCTATCGCCGGATCACGCGGGCGTGGCCGTGACATCCGGTCTGGTCAAGCGCATGTCTCGCGATGAATTGCAGGGTGTCGTCGCCCACGAAATCGGGCACATTCACAATTACGACATTCGCTTCATGACATTGGCTTCGATCATGATGGGAAGCATTGTACTTGTTTCGGAGGTTTTTCTCCGATCGCTTCGCCATGTGCCGCGCCGGTCTTCAAGCTCCAAGAGCGGCGGCGGCGCCCAGGTCATCCTGCTGGTCGTCGCGGTGTTATTTGCCGTTCTCGCGCCTTTCGCCGCGCAGATTCTTTACTTCGCGTGTTCCCGAAAGCGCGAGTATCTGGCCGATGCCTGCGCAGCCCGATTCACGCGGTATCCACCCGGGCTGGCGAGCGCGCTCGAACGAATCGGCCGCGAAGGAAAGGCGACGGGCGCCGTGAAGCGCGGGCTGGCGCCGTTGTACACGGTGAATCCCTTGCAGCCGATGTCGGCGAGCAGTTTGTTTTCCAGCCACCCGCCCCTTGAAAAGCGGATCGCCATTCTTCGTTCGATGGGCGGCGCGGGCTATGCCGAATATGAAAGGGCCTTTCACGAGGTCGTGCCGACCGCCAAACCCTGTATTGAATCAACCGTTGTTGAAAATGACTCGGTCATCGGCATTCGTGCCCCGCAGCAGGATGTTGTCGCTGGAAACGATATCGATCGTTCGCGCGAAGTGCTCGATGTGATTGACCGCGCTGCACAGTATTTGTTCATACCCTGCGCTTGCGGCGTTCGGCTGAAGATGCCGCCCGGCATGTCGCGCACTGAGTTGAAGTGTCCCAATGTGGCACGCGCCACGAGGTGCCGCACGCAGTTGAATCGCCCATGAATAAGGACTCGGGGGATCGAGGATCTGACAAGGAATCGGAGTCATTGACATATCAACGCACGACGACGGGCTGGGAGTCGTTTCGTTGTGCCTGTGGTAAAACGATTCAAATCAGCCCAAGTTTCAGCGCCAGGCGGGCGAGCTGCCGGTCGTGCGGGCGGCACATCAGAATTGCGTCAAATACATGAATACATTGGGGTTCCGTAGCGCCCTCGAACTGAAACATGGATGTCAGATGTTTTGGAATTCGGGCGATATGGAGACCAGGCATATCGAGATTAAGGCTCATTCGATCGAAATAGTGACAGAATAGTGTCACCTAATGACCTTTTTTATCGAATTCGATCATTAAGCAGATTGGAAATTCCGATACTTATTGGGTCGTGCTCCGACTGAGTGTTGATCGAACCATCGGAATCCGACGGGTGCGTGACATGGGACCGTAAGTCCAAGACACGCACCCTTTTTTTGGGGGGAGGGGGATTTATTCGCCCCGATCGGCCGAACGCACCATCGATATGAATTCCGCAATTTTCTCAGGGCACTTCACGCCCGGTTCCAACTCAACGCCACCCGACACATCCACCGCCCACGGTCGCACCCGTTTCACGGCCGATCGCACATTCATCGGCGTCAAGCAGCCGGCAAGAACAAGCGGGACATGCGAAGCGATGGCGCCGGCGCGCTGCGCGCCAATCAGCAGGTCCCAGTCGAATCGCTTGCCGGTGCCGCCACGCGCCTCCGGTGAATAGGCGTCGAGCAGGATGGCACAAACGCCGGCTGTCGAATAGTTTCGCATGGCCTCCAGAAATGTTCGGTCGCGAACGCGCAGCGCCTTGGTCACGCGCAGTCCGGCCAATCGGCCGACAAAGTCGGGCGACTCATCGCCGTGCAACTGAACTTCGGACAACCCCACTTCGTTTACAACGCGATAAATGGTGGCCGCCTGTGAATTGGCGAACACGCCCACCGACGAAACGTATGGCGGAAGCGCGGAGACAATTTCCCGCGCCCGGGCAACCGTCACGCGACGCGATGATTCCGCAAAGACGAGACCCACCGCATCGGCGCCCGCGCGCGACGCGGCGACGCCATCTTCCGGCCGCGTAATTCCACAGATCTTGATGCGCGTCATGTGAAATACTCCAGAACGCCTGCGACGGCGGGGCTGTCGCGAAATCGAATTTCATCTTACCATGAAAAAGGGCGGACGGTGATCGGCCGTCTCCAACAGGGATGCATGCAAAGGGGAATCTAATGCCCAAGGATTGGGTCATCGCCGCACCATGGGAGGGCCGGGACACGACTGGCCCAGTCGCTTCGAATTTCACCGATCGTCGCGCAGGTTCTGTACAATCGCGGCATGACCGATGAGGCATCGGCCCGCCAGTTTCTCGATCCGCAAATGGGCGACATTTATCCGCCCGAGGCTCTTGCGGCGGTTCCCGAAGCCGCCGATCGAATTACCCAAGCCATCGAGTCGGGGAAAAAAATCGTCATCTACGGCGACTACGATGTGGACGGCATCACCGCAGTGTCCATATTGTGGCACTGCCTGACGCTGGCGGGCGCGAATGTCGAATTCTATATCCCGCATCGGCTCGAAGAGGGATATGGCGTTAATGGCGACGCGATAGGTGTCCTGGCCGATGAGGGCGCGGGAATGGTCATTTCGGTCGATTGCGGCGTGACGGCCATAGAGCCCGCCGAAATCGCGAAGCGGCGCGGCGTCGAGTTCATCATCACCGACCATCATCAGCCGGCGACCGACGCGTCCGGACAGGTCACGCTGCCCGATGCGCTGATCGTCCATCCGACGGTGTCGCGGACCGGCGCCGCAGACTATCCGAATCCGCACATTTCGGGCGCGGGCGTGGCGCTGAAGCTGGCTTGGGCGGTGGCCCAGTCGCTGTCGAATTCAAAGAAGGTCAGCGCGGCCTACCGTTCGTTTCTTGTTGATGCCACGGGTCTGGCAGCCCTTGGAACCATTGCGGACGTCGTGCCGCTCACCGGCGAAAATCGCATCATCGCCCAGCATGGGCTTCGCGGCCTTGCCAGGAGCGGGCTGCCCGGTCTGACGGCGCTCATCGAATCGGCCGGCCTCACCGGCCAGTCACTGAGCGGCTACGACATCGGCTTCAAACTGGCGCCGCGCCTGAATGCCATCGGCCGCATGGGCCATGCCCGCCTGGCCGTCGAACTGCTGACGCGCGCGACAAGTGACGAAGCGAAGATGATCGCCAAGAATCTGAACGATCAAAATACCGCACGGCAGAAACTTCAAAATCGCATCGCCAAGGAAGCCCGCGAAATGGTGATCGAGCAGCGACAGAATGCCGACACCGTTCGCGGCATCGTTCTTGCGTCATCGCGCTGGCACGCCGGTGTGATCGGCATTGTCGCCAGCAAGGTCATGGAGGAATTCGGGCGGCCGACCGTCATGATCGCGCTCGAAAACGGCGTCGGCCAGGGTTCCGGTCGGAGTGTTCGCAATTTCGCCCCTGCACGAGGCCTTCGCGTCATGCCGCGATCATCTTATCTCCTACGGCGGCCATGCCATGGCGGCCGGCCTGCGGATCGACTCTCGAAAAGTGGACGACTTTCGCACGGCGTTTCAGAATCGCGGGGCCAAATGCTGACGCCAGTGGATCTTCGCCCGAAACTTTCGATCGACGACATGGTTTCGCTGGCGGATCTGACGCCGCAGCTCGTATCGGACTTCAGTCGACTGGAGCCTTTCGGGGCAGGCAACCCACCCGCGACGCTTGCAACAGATTGGCTGGAGGTTTATGGCGATCCGCGGACCGTCGGAACCAATGGGAGCCATTTGCAAGTCACGCTGACAGACGGTCGGCATCGCTGCAAGGGCATCGCGTTCAGCATGGCCAAGTATGCCGACGATTTATCGAACCACCGCCGGTGCCGAGTCGCGTTTCAGCCGATTATGAATGAATGGCAGGGAAGGCGTACGGTCGAAATGCAGATCGCCGATTTTCAGTTTCCGGATCGGTGAATCGCGGCTGTCTGACGGATCAGCATCGACCGCCGCAAGTTTTTCGTGAATCCCGGTACAAGCGAATTTTGATGAATTTCCACAGCCGGGGGCGGCTGTGCCACATCAAACTTCGCCAGAGTTCCTGCAGGTAGGATTACGGACGCCGGATGACATGCTACGACCCTTGAATCGCGACCAAGGTCAATAATCCCTGCCCGATTGTCATTTCTTTTATTATGTTGCCGCTCGCTCGATTTGTATCTTAAGTTCTAAATGTCTTCGTCGATTCCATCGCATCGACGCGGACGACGGAACACCGAATGCGATGGGTGCAACGACGTATCAAAACGACCCATACCCGGCCTTCACGCAAGGCCTGAACTCATCCCTAATTCTTGCGGCGTCCGGCTCTGGCTGCCTCCTACAGAGCCGGGCGCCCACCTTACCCGACGACATTTTGTCTGACTCGATCGCTTTGACGGTTTGGGCACTGCGAAGATAATGCGCAATCCATCGCCGCACACTTTGAAGCGCGCGGCGGCATTGATTCATTCCGCTTCGGAGTCAGACCCATGTCCTTCAAACGCGCCGCCAGACTAGACCAGCTCCCGCCCTATCTATTCATCGAAATTGATCGAAAGAAGCGCGAGGCGATCAAGGCCGGCAAGGATGTCATCAGCTTTGGCGTCGGCGACCCGGATCGTCCCACGCCCACCTTCATTGTCGATCGAATGGCGGAGGCCATTCGAGAGTCCGCAAACCACCAATATCCACTCGGCAGCGGTTCCATGGAGTTTCGCAAGTGCGTGACCACATTCATGCAACAGCGCTTCAATGTCACCCTTGATCCTGCCACCGAAGCCATGGCCGTTATTGGCACCAAGGAAGGCATCGGCCATCTGCCGCTGGCGGTCATCAATCCCGGGGACTACGTGCTGGTTCCGTCACCGGGCTACCCGGTTTATGAAAGCTCGACGATCTTTGCCGGCGGCCTTGTGCATGAAATGCCGCTCCTCTCTGAGCGGGGCTTCTTGCCCGATCTCAATGCCATTCCTCGCGACGTGCTGTCAAAGGCAAGGCTCATGTTCATCAATTATCCGAACAATCCCACCGGTGCCGTGGCCGGCCTCGATTTTTATGAACAGTGCGTCGCACTGGCCCAAAAGCACGACTTTGTCATTTGCTCCGATGCAGCCTATACCGAGACTTATTTCGACGACCGGGATCGGCCCCGATCGATTTTTGAAGTGAAAGGCGCCAAAGAAGTAGCCGTCGAGATGCACTCGCTCAGCAAGACGTTCAATATGACCGGCTGGCGGTTGGGGTTTGCCGTGGGTCACGCCGGCGTTGTCGAGGCGCTCGCAAAAATCAAAGGGAACGTCGACTCCGGTGCATTCACCGCAATTCAAGATGCGGGCATCACAGCCCTTGAAGGGATCAACCGGCCGGAAGTGCTGGCCAATCGGGAGATGTATCGCCGCCGGCGCGATGCGCTGGTGCCGCATCTTCGCGAGCTTGGCTTTGGCGTCGAGCCGCCCCGCGCGACCTTTTATGTCTGGGCGAAGTGTCCGAAAGGGCACGAAGACTCGATGCGGTGTGCCACGAAAATACTCGATGAAGCCGCGATCGTTGCGATTCCCGGCGTCGGCTTTGGAAAATATGGAGAGGGTTTTGTGCGATTCGCCTTGACCGTTGAGGAAGATCGCATTCGGGTGGCCACCGGTCGTCTCGCGGAGATGAAGTGGTGACCAAATCCAAGAATGACTCGAGCCTGCCGCACCAGGCGTTCATTGCGCTGGGTTCCAACCTTGGCCGTCGAAAAAAGAACATCACCGCGGCGCTCGGCGCTTTGGAAAGCACACGCGAAATTGAAATCGGCGCGATTTCGCCCCTCTACGAAACCGATGCCGAAGGAGGGCCGGAAGGTCAGCCGGCATTCATCAATGGCGTTGTCAGTGTTCGAACGTCGCTAAGCCCGGAGCGATTGTTGTCCGTCTGTCAAAGGATCGAGTCGCTTTTGGGTCGAACGCGGGACATTCAATGGGGGCCCCGAACGATCGACCTCGACCTGCTGGCATTCGACGACGAAATCGCCTCCGAACCGGAATTGACCCTGCCTCATCCGATGATGCACGAGAGGGGTTTTGTCATGAAGCCGCTCGCGGACATTGCCCCGAATTGGGTTCACCCCATTCTCCAGCAAACCGCGGCGTCGCTTCTCGCGGGCCTGGGAGAGCGCGACTGGATTCATGAGAGCGATGAGTAGCCGGATTGGAAGGCTCGATGTGGAATCGGTCGATGCCGGCTTTTTTCCCGGCTGAAGAATGGAGGGACTGTGCGTATCTATCCGGCGTACTGTCACTCCGTATTTTTGCAGTCTTTGTGATCGACATCCATGAACAACATTCGTTTCCCCCTCGTCGTATTTCGGCTGTTTGCAGTCTGCTCCGGATTGTGTGTCTGCTTCACGACACTACTTTCAGGATGCGGTCCGGCCTATGACATCATCACCACGCCACCGGCGGACGATGGTGTTTCGCTGCCCATCAAGTCCGATCTGTTCCTCGGTGTGGAGGTCAAAATCAATGGCAAGCCGGCTGATGTTCTGCTTGATACGGGCACGGTTTTGTTCAGCCTGATCCCGCCTTCGGCGGTTGAGGAATTCGGGTTGGTGCCGGCCGGTGCGAACCCCTATGCCGGCGAGCAATTGGGTGGCGTTGGTGTTTGTGGGGCCGTGGGCGCCAATGCCTCCTTGTCCGATCAGATTTATGTTGCAGAGCGCCTCGATGTGGGTGGGGTGATCATCGAGAATGCCGCGTTTGTCGTTTTGGAAGAAGAGGGATTTAACACGTTTGAATCGATTCGTGTCTCGGCGATTCTAAATGGCTCGCTGCTGGCGCAGGTTGATTGGCGCATCGATCAATACGGCAAACAGTTGTCTCTGTTTCCACTCAATACGCTTGCCAAACCAGACGCCCCTGCGGAACTGCGATTGATCGGCCCGGAACCCCCTTTTTTCCTTCAATTGCAGGGCGCGCCGAAGATTGGTGGGATTTCGACTTTTCTCAAGTACGCGGATTCAAAGGCAGATGCCGTGGAAACGCTGATGGACACCGGTGGCGGCATTGAATTGGCAGTCGGCGAGAATCTCTTTGATACGACGGGGTGGAATTTGAGCGACCTGCCCAATGTTGAAGCCGGCCTTTTCGCGGCCGGCGGCACCTGTTTGACGACCCGCTTTCGAGCGCCGCAGGTCGATGTGGGATCGCAAACCTACAAAAGCGTCCATTCGATATTGCTGCCCGATAGTGAAATTGGGTTGATTGGTTGGCGATTTTTTGCAAATCACGAGACGGTAAGTGTTTCCCCTCATGGCGGGTGGATTGAATTCCGCAAGGGCGGTCAGACTGATGGCAATTTCGCCGCTCAACTAAAGTCATTTGGAATTGAGCTTTCCCTGAATCCTGACGGATCCTATCGAGTTAAGAAGGTGACCGAGGGCTCGGATGCACAGACCGATGGTGTTCTGATCGGCGATATTGTGCGGGCGGTGAATGGTGTCGCGACTGATACGCTGGAAGGCAAGTCACTTTTGTTCGGGCCAGGGCCGATGCGCGACGGGGTGGCCGTCTTTACCCTGGAGAGCGCTGACGGCGAATTGCGCGATTTTGAATTGACTGCCACGCCAATTCTCTGAAATATGCAAAGCCGGTGGGAAAATGAGACTGGCTTAAATCTGGCCGTTGCGGATCCAAGGATTCTGTTCCGACAATTTTGTACAGGAATTGTTTGACTATGCCCGTTCTCCGAGGCATGATGGATGTGTTCGTGCCGAGTGAAAGACGGTTCCGAGGCGGTTCCACATATCTAGAAACAACGGTTGTTTCCTCGGAACTCGCACGCCCGGCGATGCGAGGTTCCCTTCCATGGCCAATGGTAAAGTGAAGTGGTTCGACGATAAGAAGGGATTCGGGTTCATTTCTTCCGCGGAGGGTCGCGATGTTTTCGTTCATTACAGCGAAATCGTCGCCGAAGGGCACAAGACCTTGAGCGAAGGGCAGGATGTCGAGTTTGAGATTGTGCAGGACTCAAAAGGTCCGAAAGCCACGCAAGTCAAGCCGATTGGCTAATCAATCGGCCGGGCTTTATTGCTGTGGACTTTGAAGTCAATCCTATTGTGAACCGCCAAGTTCCGATTCGTGACTTCGTCAAAAAAAATAAAGGGTCGCCGCAAGGGCGACCCCGAAGGGGAGGGAATAGGCGTTTGGGTAAGGAAAGCCGCGTTGAAGCCCACAGGCGCTTCGCAGGGCTCAAACGCCAAAGGGTCGATCAAGGAGGAGCGCCGGGCCGACTCACGTCAAAGAAACGTGAGCCAAAGGGGTAGGGCGAACGGCGCGAAAGACCCACACTGTTCTTTAATGTATTGAGGCTATTTCCGTATTGCATCTGAACAGGCGATTTTGAGGCTGTTTGCAGCGATCGTTCGTGTTTGAAATGAATTAACCGCAAGGTAAGTAGACCTATGGGGCAAGGGCTTTCGGATTTTCTTGATTGAGCGTGATGCCGATGTTCGGGGATGACATTTGCCCCTGTCGAATTGTGTGATACTTCCGGGCGGCGAATGGGCCGAACGATTCACGGCTGCCATCCGGCCACGTAACGTCAACGGATTCGACGACTTCGGCACCGCCTAGACCCACTTGAATGCGCGAATCATTGGCGGCCGCAAAGCTGTAGGCGGATTCGACCTGTCGAAAAAACGATTTATTTTCGGCGTTGATCTTAGCTGTTGCCGCAATGGCGTCGCGACCATGTCGTTCGATGAGGCGAAGGCCTATCCACGATTTCCGGGAACCGATTGCGTTTCGGAGCAAATGCGCCGGTCCATCGGCTTCGGCGATCAAAATGTCAACATCTCCGTCGTTATCGATGTCGCCAAACGCAGCAGCTCTGCTTGATCCGAGCACGATTTTTCCTGTTCCACCTTGCGGCAGGACCTCGTCAAACTTGTTTGCGCCAAGCCCGCGAAAAAGAGAATTCGGCTCGGCATAATCGTCATTAGGATCCCATACTTTGTCCGCACGGGCGACTGAACCATTTGCTATGAACAAATCGTGTTGGCCATCATGATCGAAATCGTGAAATCCCGTGCCCCATCCCGTATAAGGGAGGCTTGGCGCTCCCAGCCCGGTGATGGGCGTCACGTCCTCGAACATGCCCTGATGATTGACAAAGAGCGTATTGGTCTCGCCGCGCAGATGGGAAATGAAGAAATCCAGATCGCCATCCTGGTCCACATCAGCGGCTTGCACGCCCATGCCGGCTTCGGCTGTTCCCTTTGCATTTACTGCGCAACCCGAAACGAGCGCATCGTTTTCGAATCGTCCGTCTCCTTTGTTGATCCAAAGTTGATTCGGCATTCCGTCGTTGGCGACATAAAAATCGAGACGGCCGTCTTGGTTGAAGTCCCCGTGGCAAATCCCAAGTCCATTGCCGAATGCGGCTGCGAGGCCCGCTAGTTCAGTTACGTCTTCAAAAGTTCCATCGCCGCGGTTGTGATACAGGGTGTCAATCGCCGGCGCGTTATAGTTTGACGGCTTGCAATAGTCGCGCCTGCCGGCGCCGTCTCTGCAGTGCAATTCGGTTTGCGGCGTCCATGACACATAGTTGACGACGAACAGGTCGAGCCAGCCGTCGGCGTCGTAGTCCGCAAATGCGGCGCTGGCACTCCATTTCGCGCCGCGCACGCCCGCCTGATCGGTGACCTCCTTGAAAGTCCCATCCCCCTGATTTTGGTACAACGTGTTGCCGCCAAGATTGGTGACAAACAAATCGATATCGCCATCGTTGTCGTAGTCGCCCGTCGCACAGCCCATGCCATATCGTTTCTGGCCGACGCCTGCGACTTCGGTTATTTCCTCGAAAGTTCCATCGCCACGATTTCGAAAAAGCGCGGAAGCCGGTTTATCAACAACGCCGTCATCCATTTCACCGCCCTGGACCAGATAGGCATCAAGATCGCCATCGTTGTCGTAGTCGAACAAACCGCAACCGCCGGTCACGATTTCGGGAAACCAGTGCTGCGGTTTTTCACCGCGCGTATGTCGAAAGCTAATGCCCGAATCCACCGCGCATTCAACAAACCACGGCTCCGCAGCGATGGCGGGTTCATTCGTCTTATTGAGGGTCGACTTGGGCGTACCACTCGACGCACCCCACCAACTTCCGATCCCGACGGTCAGGACAATGGTCGCGCCGATCGAAGCCAGCCACAATCGATTGGATCGTGTTTGTGTCGCCGAAGCGGTATGGTCGTTTTGTTTGCGCATGAATGGGTGCTTACTCGCCGCTATCTGCACGGGCGATTTGGTCTCGAAGCAGTTTCACGCGGGGGTTTTGGGGTTCGATTCTCTCGGCCGCGGCCAATGATTCCTTTGCCTCCGTGATTTGCCCAACAATGAGTGCGGTCGCCGCGCGATTGACATGAGCGCCAAAATGGAGTGGCGCCAGTCTGACGCAGTGATCGAATGCGTAACGGGCATCTTCGAATCGCCGTAGCTTCAGGTAAATATCTCCTTGCTTGAACAGGATCTCGGGATCGTTGGCATCGAGTCTTGAAGCGGTTCGCAGGCTGTCGAGAGCGTCCTCATAGCGTTGGCCAAGGGTCAAGACATCCGCCCTTACAACGTGGGTCGTGCTGACGTTGGGAGCAATTTCGACCGCCCGCAGCGCGGCCGTCTCGGCTTCATTTATTTCGTTTAGTCGAAGGTGACAGGTTGCCAAATTGATATATGCGCCAAAATTATCGGGCTCGATCCGGGTCGCTTTCGTCAGCAACTCCCGCGCTTTTGCGTATTCGGCCATGTCGACATAAATGGCGGCCAGATTGTTCAGGAGCATGTATTCGTTGGGACGCCGCTGAAGTGATTCCTCCAATAATGCGGCCGCTTCACGGTGCTTGCCCGCGCGTCGAAGAATGTTTGCGTTTTCGACGACGGATTTCACGTTGACTTCAAAGCGCTTCATGGTGTTGGTGAGCCGGTCGGCAATGAACTTCCGACCCGTTCCCGATCCGATGGTCATTTCGCGTTTGGCACGTTCCAAATCGCCCAGTCCTCGAAGCGAGAGCCCCAAAACGTAATGAGCGCCCTCCGCCTTCGGGTCGATCGACAGCGCCTTTTCCGCTGTTGCCTTTGCCTGGGCAAACTGTTTTCGCCGAACCTGCACATCGGCCAAGCCGACGAATCCGCCGGTAAAGGTTGGGATCAATTCGATGGTTTTCTCGAAGCACCGTGCGGCCGTTTCGATTTCGCCCCGGTAAAGCGCGGACTCGCCCAGCCGATGCTGCGCCGGCGCAAAGGACGGAAACCTCGCCACCACGTCACGGAGCAGTTGATCGGCCTCATCCGATCGGGATAACAATTGCAGGCAAATCGATCGATGGTAAGGCCAGACGGGATCTGCCGGTGCCAGTGATTCGGCATTCAGGAAACACTGGATGCCCAAATCGGCCAGCTCATTGACTTCATAGGCGAGGCCCAATTCTCCATGGCGATCGGCGGAAGAGGGGTCTTGCTGAACACGCCCGATCTGCTGATCGATGATTTTCAGCACGTCCACGTCCATGCCGGTGCGGTCAGCCGGGACAACGGCATGAAGCTTGTTAGAAGCCCAATTCCGTGAAATGAAAAATGATGTGGTCGCGGCAATAATCAGTAAGAGGCCACTCACCACAGCTTTCTTGCGGCGAATGATCGTCGTCACCGGGTCACGCGATTTGGCGCGCATACCCCCAGTCGGCGCGCTGACGCGCTTCGATTTGCGGTGTCGCTTTGACATGGCTCACCTGCAGTGGCGCCAAACCTGGTCGGGGTCGGGCAACACGCATGCTTAAACCAAACTCGAGACCCTTGAATGCAAACGCGCTGCGCGCCATTCACAACTCGGATCTCAACCTGACTTATTCAAATTTCCTGCAATCAAACCCGAAAGACAGTCCATCATAGACAAATCGACAGGGCAACTGCTTACCGACACAGTGCCGCTTTCCATGATGGGCACGTCAGTTCTCACGGCCCAGCGAACGTCGGCCACGAAGAGAACTTCACGCCAAACTTCCAATTTACCCTTCCACACGCGTTAATTCAAGATAATTTGACAGGCCAAGTCGTGTTTATGGCATTCATATAGGGAATAAACCCCATCAAGCAGAATGCGCCCCATGATGCACGGTTCTTCCGTTTCCACTCATCCTTTGAAAACCAGACTTCCCACGGGAGGAGTGGCAAGCCCAGTTTGCTAATTTGTTTACGGCGCTAACCGCCTTCAAATCACTCAATAGGATCAGCTGAAGAGCGTTGGCGATTCCTTCAGCTTTTTGATCCTATCTCGAATCTGCGCGGCTTTCTCGAAATCCAGCGCCTCGGCCGCGGCAAACATTTCCTTTTCCAAATCGACGATCGACTCGGTGAGGTCAAACGTCTCCTCGCTGGCTCTGATCGCGTCGCGGGCGGTTTTCGGGCGGCGATCTGATCTTCGAGTCCTTTACGAATGGCCTTCTTGATCGACACCGGCGTGATGCCGTGCTGGGCGTTGTAATCCTCCTGCAACTTGCGGCGGCGCGTCGTCTCATCGATCGCCTGCTGCATGGCATCGGTCACTTTGTCTGCATACATGTAGACCTCGGCGTTGATGTGCCTGGCGCAGCGGCCGATGGTCTGAATCAGGCTGGTCGCGCTGCGGAGGAATCCCTGCTTGTCGGCATCGAGGATGGCGACAAGCGAGACTTCGGGCAGGTCCAGGCCTTCGCGCAGCAGATTTACACCGATCAGAACGTCATATTTTCCATCGCGAAGATCGCGAAGAATGGTGACGCGCTCGACCGTGTCGATCTCGCTGTGAAGGTACGCGCCTTTGATGCCGGCCTGCTGTATGTAATCGGTGAGGTCTTCGGCCAACCGCTTGGTCAGCGTCGTCACCAATGTTCGCTCGCCTTTCGCGGTTCGTGCCTGGATCTCGTGCAACAGGTCCGGCACCTGGCCGCGGGCGGGTTTAACGATGATGACCGGGTCGAGCAGGCCGGTGGGGCGGATGACTTGTTCGACGACTTCGCCGGCCGATTTCTTCAGTTCGAACGGGCCGGGCGTGGCGGAAACAAAGAGCACGCGGTCCCACATGGCCTCGAATTCCTCGAATCGCATGGGGCGGTTGTCGAGGGCGCTGGGCAGGCGGAAACCGTGTTCGACGAGCACTTCCTTCCTGCCCGGTCGCCGTTGTACATCGCGCCAATTTGCGGAATGGTGACGTGGGCCTCGTCGATCAGCAGCAGAAAATCCTTCGGAAAATAATCGACGAGGGTATAGGGCTTCGCACCCGGCGCGTTGCCGGCGAGATGCCGCGAGTAATTTTCGATGCCGGAGCAGTAACCCACTTCCAACATCATCTCAATGTCATACTTCGTGCGGGCGGCCAGCCGCTGGGCTTCGAGCAGCTTGCCCTGCTGGCGGAAGTAATTCAGGCGGTCTTCGAGTTCATCGCGAATGGCCTGCACCGAGGCCTCGATGCGTTCCTGCGGCATGACATAGTGTACGGCCGGGTAGACGTAAAGCTGGTCGTGCTTGTCGAGGGCGGCGCCGGTGAGGGGGTTGATGGTTTGCAGCTTTTCGACCTCGTCGCCGAACATCTCGATGCGATAGGCGATTTCATCGTAGGCCGGATACAACTCGATCACATCGCCGCGCACGCGGAATGTGGCGCGATCCAGATTGAAGTCGTTTCGGTTGTATTGGAGATTTACGAATTTGCGGAGCAGTTCATCGCGCTCGATTTCCAGGCCGACGCGCAGGTCGATGACACTGGCCTTGTATTCATCCGGCGAGCCGAGGCCGAAAATGCAGGAGACGCTGGCGACAACGAGGACATCGCGCCGGGATACGACGGCGCTGGTGGCGGCGAGGCGAAGTCGGTCCAGGTCGTCGTTGCGCGACGAGTCTTTTTCGATGTAGATGTCCCGCGCGGCGATGTAGGCCTCGGGCTGGTAGTAGTCGTAGTAACTGACGAAGTACTCGACGGCGTTGTTCGGAAACAGATCCTTGAACTCTTCATAGAGCTGGGCCGCGAGCGTTTTGTTATGGGAAAGCACCAGTGTCGGCCGATTCAGGCGGGCGACGGCGTGGGCCATTGTGAAGGTCTTGCCGGAGCCGGTGACGCCCATGAGCGTTTGGAATTTCCTGCCGGATTCGTAAGCGCGAACCAATTGTTCGATGGCGGCGGGTTGATCGCCGGCGGGTTGCAGGGGGGAGATAACCTGAAACGCAGTCATTGGAAACTTTCTCAAAAAAGACATGGAAAAAAGCAAAGTTATCGCTCCAAGCAGGCAGGTAGAGACATCATAGCAGTTGCCGCCGATACCGGAACCAGTGTATAGAAATTGCTTATGAGCAAACATAACTTCTGGTCCATAAATGGCTTGCGTTCTTTTTAGCTCTCCTTCGAGGCTTGTTCTTGGTATCAGGACAAGAAACGACGTGCGAGAACTCAAACCGCGAAATTATTCCCTCGAATTCATTCGAATTGCTTGAATTTGTTATGTCGCATCGGTTAAAGTCAAAGGTTGGAGAGGTAAGAACTGGGAGCGGGAAGAAGCATGGGCGCAGTCGTGCCTGTCTTTCTTCTTACAAGTATTAATCTCTCCTTGGGTGTTCTTGCTTAGGCGCATTTGTCTTGGTTTGTTGGCGCGTTGCTGGACGAACCATGTATCCGTTTTTTTTGCGAGTACTCGGGGGTCACTCGAGTTACAAGGTTGGAAAGAAGGAAGAGGAGGAAACGAAAAATGAGATTGGCTAAAGGTATGGCATTGGCTGCCGCGCTTGCAATGGTATCAGCCAGCAGCGCAATGGCGGGTTTTACCGTCACGCCAGGTGGGACGCAGAATTCTAACGCAAACGTGGCGTCTGGTGCAGCGACAGCGGGAGCCCTAAACAGCACCTTCACTTACAATCACGCCAACCCAGATTTTGTTCCGGGCATTGTTGTGATTGAAGGCGACTTGACCGATGGCGGCGCGTCGGGTAACTGGGCAAATGATGCTCGCATTGAAATTTGCAATCCGACCGTCTGCGTTGTTACGGGAGGGTTGACCGCGACTCAAGGCTATACTGGGTACGATTCACGTTGGTCCCGTGAACATCAATTCCAATGGCCTGTTGACTGGAACCTCAATTGGTACTTGGACTTTTGAAACGTTTGACGCCTTCAACGAAGGTGGTACCACGATTGATAACATCTGGTCAAATCTCTCTATCAACATTCAGGATGCTTTGCCGCCGGATACGAATCAGAACGTCAATCTTGGCGCGCTGGTCAATGACGACAGCACGCTGAAGGTAAACGGCGACTTTACATCAAACGGCATTCACGACTTTTACACATTTACCATTTCTGAATCGGTTGATGCTGACGCACTTAGCTGGCTCAACATTCGGACAACTGGTATGGACACCGAGCTCGGTCTCTATGACTCGCTCGGAAACTTTATTGCGACGGATGATGACGGCAACGGCGGTTATCCCCCCGGACACAGCATGCTGTCGTTTGGCGGCGCGAATGATCCGCACATCAATACCCCGACGACGTCGGGCGAAGATGGAGTTCTCGCAGCCGGTACTTACACGGTTGTCGTCGGCGGTTACAACACCGTCTTCGGCGCGACACTCAATGACATCACCGGCGGCACCGCTCAGGGCAACTACAGCCTGAGCATCAACTATGCTCCGGAGCCGGCGACCCTCACGTTGCTCGCCTTCGGCGCCATCGGCCTGATTCGCCGACGCCGCTAAGCACCGTGACTTAAGTTTGTTAATGTCGCCCAAGATTGAGCTTGTGGGACATTGCAAGTCACTCACTTCGGATTGGATTTAGACAAGGGCGATTCTTGGAAACAAGAGTCGCCCTTGTTCTTTTTCATGTCTCTTTTCGAATGGCTGTATCGGAGCGAAATGCGAGAATTAAGTCCTGGACGGTTGAGCTTGTGTATGTCGAGGAGCATCTTCACGTCCGCGGATCGACTTTTTCATATTAAATCAGAGTACTGGGATTACAGGTTTCCTGGGTTACGAATCGGCAGAATTGTTTGATTGTTCGACGCTTTGAATCGTGGCGAGTACAGAATTAAACGTTCTGGGTCGGGCGATACGCAAGATGTAAGTCAACTTTTGCCGGACAGCCGCGCTTCGTATTCGGTTCGTCGGGATTTCAGAGCATTGATAACAGATGGATCAGCATTCAGAGTTTCAGCGCGCTCAATGGCTTTGGTGATTACCTCCGCTGCCTTGGCATATTCTCTGGCCGCCGAATAGGCCGTGGCGAGCGTGTCGAGAAAATTGACATCCTGCTGAAAAGTCGCATCGCAGATTTGACGGGCCAGACTGATGGCCCGTTGTGGATCGCGAAGCGACTCATTCGGGCATGCGGCCAGACTGAATGCCAGATCATTGGCGATCACCAGGGAATCCGGAAGTTGCTTCTGACCGCTTTCGAGACTTCGAATCGATTCCGCGTGTTTGTTTTCGTCGCGCTGCACTCCGGCCAGAAGAACATATGCCTGTTCAAGCGATGGATTCAAATCAAGGGCTTCTTGCAGCGACGAAGCGGCTTCCTGCATGTGTTCCATATTTATCAGAACACGACCGCGAAGCAAATGCACATTTGCGTCGTTAGGCGTGATTTCCAAAGTTCGATCGGTTGCTTCCAGGGCTTCGGCGTCGCGTCCCTGAAGGGCAATGCACTGGGCTAGCGAAAAACGATAAATGCCGTTGCCCGGCTCCATATCGAGCGCGGATCGAAATCTCTTTTCGGCCTCCGTTAAGCGGCCGCGCTTCACATCAATGACCCCAAGGCGGTTGACGACCTCGTGCATTTTGGGCTTTTTTTCGGCGATTTCATTAAGGGTAATCTCTGCTTGGTCCAATTCGCCGACTTCAATTTGAGCCGTGCATATCAGTAACTTTGTTGTCGTCGATTTTGGCGCGATTTTGAGCGCTTCACGGAATTGAACCAAGGCCTCATCATACTTGCCCACCATCATCAATACTTCGCCCAAGGCTCGATGAATCGGTGCCCCCCTGTATCCTTTCTTCATAGTTGCCAAAAGAAAGCGAGCAGCTGCCTCTGGCTTTCCTTTGCGTGCATTTTCGAGGGCCTCTTTTGCAATGTCTTCCTCGGACCGGAGTCGCGTCGACAAATCAAATCGAATCGGATCGTTGCGGACGAGTGCTTTTCTACCATCCTTTGCGAGTTCTTCTTGTGACTCGGCCTCAGCATCATTTCCACGGCGATAGATCAGGGAAAGGGCATGATGGGCCTCTCGGAAGTTGGGCTGAACTTCGAGCGCCTTCTTGAAATGGAGCATTGCTTGGTCTTCGTTCTTCTCGAGCGATGCGCATGACGAGAAAATCTGGTAGAGGGCCAGTGAATCGTTCGGGTCCAACTCAACGGCCTTTTCCAAGATGCCCCTGGCCTCGTTCACATCGACGTCGATCAGCAGTTGCCCGAGGTTGACATAAGATGCCACGTAGTTTCCATCAAGCTCGATGGCGGCGCGATAGGCTTCAATGGCCCTTGGCGGGTTCGTTGCCTTCTTCGTATGCAATGGCCAGCAGGTAATGATAACGCATCACATTCGGCAGTATTTCAGTGGCTCTCTTGAAACATGCCGCGGCGGCCGTTTTGAAGCCGCGAACGCAGTAGTGCATCCCCAGTTCCGCCACACGGTCGGCGCTGCCGGGGGCATCGATGACCATTTCGCGAATTTTCAGGATTTGTTCGCGGTCGAAATCCGGCACATCCGAAAGGTCGACTTCGGGGGGAACGAATGCTGCCGAGGGCGATGCGGTATTCGGCGAAGGTTTCGGCGTGGATTCATCCGGTTTGGCGGTCGTGGCAGGGTGCGCAGCCGAGGTGCTCGAACCTGCGTTGTCGATCGAATCATCGGGCTTGGTGTCGTTTGCATTCGCGGCGACTGGCGTGTTTTCATTTTTTGCGAAGGCGAGCGATCGCAGGCCAGGCCCGGACCGACGATCGGCGCGGCCGCCACACATCCACCAACCAGGGTTCGACGCAATCGACGATGCTTCATGTCATGGCTCCGTGAGACTTCGCTTCGCGACCGTTGCATCATATCGTATGATCGCCTTGCTGCGAAGGTGCGGCCCTCGGTCGGGTATTGGTAAAGTTGGAAAAAGGCGTCATTGTAGGGCAGATATTCGCACGGGCCGGAGGCCCATGCTCCCAAACTTTACCGCGGCCGATGATCGCGGCCGATGATCGCGGCCAATGTTCGCGGTCGAAAGGAGTCCCGTATGCGAATTCGAAATCGCGGCATTCATCGAGCCGGGACAGGGCGAATGTTGATGCTGGCAATCGCGTTTACGTCAATCGTTCAAATCGCATGTGATCGCGGAAGCAAGGAAGAAAGGCGGCCGACCTCCGGTCCAACGACATCGCCTTCGTCGGTTGCGTTTCCCGTGGAACTGCTGGGCCGTTTCTATCAGGCCAATGGTGCTCTTGAAATGGATCAAAGCGAGGAGGCCGCGACGATTTATCAAGAATTGCTGGAAAAAGGTGTGCGTGATCCGGCGGTGATCGGCAATTTGGCCATTGCCCTGCTCGGTTTGCAAAAATTCGATGAAGCGGACCGCCTGTCGCGGGAGGCGGCGCTTGCCGCGCCGGGTGATCCGAAGATGCTGCTGGTGCGGTCGGCGTGTCTGGCGGCTGCGGGACATAGTGCCGAAGCGGAGGCATTGATTCGGCGAATTGCCACAGAACATCCGCGGCACACGGCGGCCCTGTGGTCTCTTGCCTCCAGAATGGAATCGGGCGGGGAACCCAATGCGGCGGAACTCTGGAGGGCTCACGAACACGTTTTGCGGCAAGCGCCGAGAAACCTGGTCGCGCTGTTGTCGACGATGCGAGCGGCAGCGGCGGCGGGGGAGCTGAGTCGCGTCGACGAACTACTGGGTCGAATCCAGGCAATTGTCGTCGATTCGAAGGATGCACTCGGAAGGCATTTTGACGATATTCGTAGCGGAATCGAAAGCAAGAACGGCACTGCCGTCCTGCGCGGCACGACCATCGTTCGTAACCTGTTGCGACAGACCGATCGCTTTCGAGCGGATGTGCTGGCACTGGGACCGTCGGGAACGAGTTTGCCGGCCCTGATTCCGCATCCGATTGGACCGGTGGCGGCGTCGGCCATGTCATCCATCGAAGCCGATGTAACGTTTGAGTCCAGGGCAGGGCCGTTTTCAATAGAATCGGCTCAAGCCGGCAGTGAATTGGCGGGCAAATTCATCGCCATCGGCACCGTGTCAGACGATCGCGCTCCTGTGCTTTATTTGCATGACGGTCAGGAAGCCGGTCGTCTGTTTGCGTGGCGAGATACTGAACTCGTTGATATTACGCAGGCATCGGGACTGGCGTCCGCGCCGGCCTGCACGTCTGCGATCTTTGTCGATCTCAACAATGATCGTCGCATGGACCTGCTCTTGTGCCGTGCGGATGGCAACCTCGCTTATCGACTGGGTGCGGACGGTGTCTTTGAGGAAGCCACTCGGATTTCGGGATTGCGTGAATTGAAGGGCTCCTTGGGTGCATGCCCGTTCGATTTTGACAACGATGGCGATTTGGATCTGCTGTGTTGGACATCGGAGAATCTGAGAATCATGCAAAACGACGGCGAGGGCGGCTTCGCCGAGATTCCACCGCGTCCCGGTGTTGATGGATCGCTCACGCAAATCCACTCGATTCAACCGATGGATTTTGATGATGATGGCGATGTCGATCTCCTGATCACGCGGGGCAATGGACCGTTCTCCGTTCGCGTCATTTCGAACGAGCGACTTGCGACCTTTCGGGATGTTTCGATGGAGCTGTCTGCGCTGCCGAGTTCATTCGCCGTCGAACCGATGGTTGTCGATACCGACAATGATGGCTGGTTGGAGATTGTGGATGTTGCGGCCGGCGCCGGCTATGAGTTTGATGCGTCGTTTGGCATTTCGGTGCAGAAGAGCCTGTCGGCTGCGAACAAAACTGCACAATCGGGAGCAATCGGCGATTTCGATTGCGATGGAAGGATGGACATCATTGCAGTCTTCGAGGATGGAAGCACCAGCAATCCCGGAGTCAAGATCGATGCGGGGGACCGATTGACAAGTCTCGATCTCAACGGCGATGGCCTGTTGGATTTGGTGTCGACTCGAGGCAGGGTGTTTCTCAACTCGACGAAAAACGCAGGCAGCTGGCTTTCCGTGGGTTTGCATGCCCTGATTGCCGGTGACTCCCGTTTCAACAGTTTCGGGCTGTACAGCACCATCGAAGTGCGCGCGGGCGCGCATTATCAAAGCGCACCGTAACCTCGCCGACCACCCATTTCGGGTTGGGACCCTACACGCACGCCGACGTCATGCGCGTGATCTGGCCAAACGGCAGCTATCAGAATCTGGAATTCCGTGCGTCCGACCGCATGCGACTGGCCGCCAATCAGTTGGTGATCGAGGAACAATCCTTGAAAGGTTCCTGCCCCTATCTCTATGCATGGGATGGCGAAAAATTCGAATTCGTCACGGATGTGCTGTGGCGCAGCGCCCTTGGCATGTCAATCATGTCGGGCGTGTACGGTCATCACGGAACAGCAGACGATTATTTCAAAATACCGGGCGAACAGTTGGCGGCCCGTGATGGCGAATTTGTGCTGCAGTTCACCGAGGAGCTTTGGGAAACCGCCTATTTCGACTATTGCAGGCTTTTCGCAATCGATCATCCGGAAGGCACCGATGTGTTTGTGGATGAGAAATGTCTCGTGCCACCATACCCGCCGTTTGAGATATTCAAAGTCGAGACGATGCGAGAGATTGTTCACGCGACCAACAACCATGGCCGCGACTTGACGGACTTGCTTCGACGGCGCGACGATCGGTTCGTCGGTGGCTTCGCTTCGACACGTTACCAGGGCATTGTCGAGGACCATGATCTCATGCTTGACCTTGGTTCTTTCGGGCAGGATGAATCGGTTCGTCTCTTTCTCACCGGCTGGCTCTGGCCGACTGATGCAAGCACCAATGTCGCCGTTTCACAGAATCCGGCGATAAGCGTCAGGCCGCCGCAACTCAGCGTGCGAACGAAGGATTCCTCTTGGCGGGTGCTGCCGATCTCGGCCGGCTTCCCTTCCGGAAAGAACAAGACTCTGGTTTATGACCTGACCGGCCGATTTGAGAGTGAGGACCACCGGGTTCGACTGAGCACCAATTTTGCGATCTATTGGGATCACGCATTTTGTACGGTGGGCCCGCAGGAATTTGAGATGCGCACGACGATTCTACCGGTCGCTTCGGCGGAATTGCATTGGCGCGGATTCTCGCAGGAATTCCAGCGCGCGGCCGATGGCCCGATGATTCCGGATTATTCCGCGATGGATGAAAGCCGCGTGTGGCGCGATCTCGAAGGCGACTATACGCGCTTTGGCGATGTCACCGGTCTGCTGGGCGTTGTTGACGATCGGTATGTCATTGTGGGCGCGGGCGATGAGATCACCCTGCGATTCGATGCGACGTCACTTCCGGAACTCAGTCCGGGGTGGCGGCGTGATTTCATCATTCATACCGACGGGTGGCTCAAGGACGGCGATCTGAATTCCGCGACCGGAAAAACCGTGGAGCCTCTGCCATTTCACGGGATGTCACGTTTCCCCTATCCGGCGTCGGAGCGCGGATCGAATCCGGCGACGTCGAATACTGACCCGAACGGCCACAACACGCGCAAGAGAGACCAGGGCATCTTTCGCGATTACTTGAAGCCCAAGAAATAAGCAGTTATGCCGAGTGTTTGCGCGTGAAGGAATCTCGTGCAGGTATTGCGAAGACCGATTTCATATTTGTTGCTCGAAACGTACATCGCGTGCATTACGGCCCGGCAATCAATTCCACAAAGCCCTGCAAATCGGCGCGCTGTTGCTTTGGCCGTCGAGGTTAATATCCGATGCCCAAACGCGATACGCATCGGCATCGTTCTCGAGCAGAACATTCACAAGCATGGGCACATCGCTGAGGTCGATACGCCAATCGCGGTTGAGATCGCCCTTGAGTCGCGTCGGCACGCAAATGTACTCGGCCGCCTCGATATTGCCGTCTCCGTCGGTGCTGGCCGGCACTTGTGAGCCGGGAAGGAGAGCCCCGCCGTCATTGTTGGCATAGGCGCCGACGGCCAGGCACACTTCATCGGGCGCCGCGCCGAATTCGCCGGCCAGATCGATCGTGCCCTCCAACACGCCGCCGTTGGGCCCGGTCATCGCCTGCGTCGCGCCGACGGCATCGAACCAGGCTTCATAGTCGTTGTTGTTTTCATCCGCAAGAAACGCAGTCCAATTCGCCACCTGCCCGGCCTTCGCCCACGGAGCAGCCCGCAGCGTGCCGGGGGCATCGGCCACGAAAATGAAATGGTCGTTGCCCTCGCCCGCGTCATTTGTGGCGACATACAGGAGCCCCTCGCGCACGCCGTACCACAGCGAAAGCCCGCCGTTTTGTGCCGCCAATGTGGCATCCGCGTCCAGTACGCCGTTCATTGTCCAAGTCGGTACCGGTTGAACCGCGCCTTGCACCGCGAAGTGCCAGTCCGCGCCGCCATTATTGTCCCATGTGCCCGAGCCATTGTTGAACACGACATCAAACTGCGTCGCCGTTGAAGGCACATTCACCGTCAATTCCCAGCGCGATGTTCCCGCGTTCCAACTCATCGCCGGATCGGGCGAAATCACTTGCGCCCAATTGTTGAAACCATAATGCAAGAGAACGCTGCCGGCGCCGGCCAGCGGACGGCCGCTCGGATTGTACTGCACGAGCACCGATTGACCGGCCTGCGCCGGGCTGGGCGAAATCGTTACCACGTCGCCGCCGCCCGTTGAACCGGCCGCACCGACCCAGACATGCTGTATGTCCGACTTTTTCACGTTGCCTGCGCCATCGACCGCTTCGACGTAATAGTCGATGAGCACATCTTCCTGGCCCGCAACCGTGGCGGCATACCGCTCCGCGCGATAGGTCGCCGCAAGAATGCCCGATGGCGGGGAAAAGATGACGGCCTGATTGCAGCCACGTGTCACATTACTGTCCCAGATTTCCGTTCCATCCCAATACCAGTAATCGCTGGCTTCGGCGCACAGGAGAAAATGCCACGCCTTTTCCGTGTTGGACGCCGCGCCGCCACCGGTCAGCACGTTTTGCATGCTTACAACCGGCGCTATGGATTCCGCCATGAACACCCGGTTCTTTGCAGCAGTGAGCACGGCCCAACTGTTCTGGTCGGGACTCCAGCCGCTCGCGTTCGGATCGCCGAGCCACTTTTTGAATTCCGCGTCGCCGTTGTCCGCGCCGGCCCATGCGCCGTCTTCCACGTGAATCACATCGCCCGCCGCCGGTGGGAACCGTTGCAAATAGTCCTGCACGGTCGAGACGTCGTAATCGGGGTCGGTCGATGCCCAGTTCACCATCTGCTGAAAGTTGCCGTGATAGTAACCCTCGCTGCCGCCGCCGAAGTTGTCGCCGTCATGATGGAGAACGACAAACATGGGATGCGCGGCGTCGGTGTTGAATGCGAGATACTGGTCCATCACGACGTCATATAAAAATGCACCATATCCACCGCGACCATCTTCGTTGCCCTCATAACGGGCGGCCGGAACAGCCACGACTTGCGTCGTTGCTCCGGTTTCGGGATCGACGTGCTGAACGCGATGCGGTTGATAGCCGAAGGGGGCGCTAACCCGGCTCGGCGCCCATAAGTTATTGAGTTGCACCCATGCGCCGCCCGCGAGCGCAGGATCGGGGTTGATCTGGTCGGCCTTGTTTGGCGCGAAAAGGTTGGACGCATTGGTATGCGGATAGCCTTCGCAGGCGCGGTCGAAGTGGATGTTGTCGATCAGCACCCAATCGATGCCCTCGGCCGCCAGCGCCGGAATCATTCGCTCGCTGAACGCCGTCTCGGCGGGGAACATGCCGCGGGTGTAGCCGCCGGTCGACCAGGAGTTGCTGAAGACCTGCTTGTGCAGGCGAATCTGCATGCGGATGTCCTCGGCGTCGAGCAGGGGCATGAGGGGATGGTGGTAGCCGAAGGCGACCATGTCGAGCCGGGGGTTGCCGAGCGATGTCAATGTAGCGACACCGGCCTGGTAGTCGGCGTTCCAGTTGTTCCACATTCCGCCGTTGACGCCGTTGGCCTGAAGCGCGTTGAGGTTTTCGATGAGCGATCCGCTGAAGCTGATCTGAGCGCCGAGATGAGAGAGCCCAAGCCCGGCGTTAATGGCGTCGCGCGGCCAATCGGTGTAGGGGCCGAATCGCTGGTTGTGCACATCGACCACATTGAAGGAAAACCGCGCAGCGTTTTGAGTTTGAATGATCGATTCGTAAGGGTAGTAGATTGGCTGATGCATGTGCCAGAGAAATCCGACGTGAATCGGCTCGACGGCATGTGCCGGTGCGGCGGCACCACGCGTCGCGATGCAACCCAGGATGATGGCAATTGAGATCGTTGTGCGGCCGCACATGGTTGCTCCCGCTGATTTTCGAGCAAACAAAGGAGTGGCGGTTTGTTTGCGTGTAATGGTAAAACTGAGATAATCGCCTTTGGTAAAACATTTTACCACGGTAGGGGTGGATTTCAAAGAAAAATCACCCATCGCGCGGCCAGCTTCGCCCCGCGATACGATCGACTTGGTGCTCTGGACGCCGAAATCAGCCATCGGTTCACTCGCCGATGATTTTCACGAGCACACGTTTCTTTCGCTTGCCGTCGAACTCGCCGTAGAAAATCTGCTCCCATGGGCCAAAATCCAGCTTGCTCTCGGTGATCGCCACGACCACTTCGCGGCCCATGATGGTCCGCTTCAGATGGGCGTCGGCGTTGTCTTCGCCGGTGTCGTTGTGGCGGTATTGTTTCACCGGCTCATGCGGCGCGAGACCTTCCAGCCACTTTTCAAAGTCAACATGCAACCCGCGTTCATCATCATTGATAAACACGCTGGCGCTGATGTGCATGGCGTTGGCGAGGCAGAGGCCTTCGCGGATGCCGCTTTCAGTGATAGCGGCTTCGACCTGCGGCGTGATGTTGATAAAGCCTCTGCGGGTAGGGATATTGAACCAGAGTTCTTTTCGGAATGATTTCATGGATCCGATTTCTTTAGAGCAATCCTAAAAATCCCGTAGCGTCCGGCCCCCGTGCCGGACGGCAAGTGCCAAGGCAGTTTCGAGTAGCGAGTTCCACGGCCTCTACGCCAATGGCGTTGCGCATCGTAGCCCAGGGTCGGCCGCGCAGCGACCTACCCTGGACACCCTGACCCGCGCGCTTTTCTACCGAGTACTGATACTGTTTGAAATAATTTGACTGAAGCGACGTATTGCGAACAATCAAAACGCGAGAGTAAACAAAGACGTTTGGCCGTCATAGACAAACAAACACCGCCTAAGAACATCTCGTCCAATTAAGACTTGAAAACCCTGCGATGCAAGTTTTGCCGAAGAAATGACTGGTAGCGCGTAAATCGTCAGAGATAGCTTCGGGTGCATTAAGACGATGCTCACATCGTATTGGTCACACGGCTGCGGAGTTCCTGCAGTGCTCGGCGTGTGCATCAACACTTGACCTCTTGGAGTGAGCTTAAGCTTTGTAAGCACATCGGGGTCGATACAAGTCCCGCTTGCGCCTGTATCGACAAGCCCGCGCACGCGAACACTTGGGGGAATCGGTTGTCCAGCCTTTTGAAGAGCCTGTTGATGCGGAGCGCTCACGCCGATAGCCAATTCAACTATTGGCCCGCCCGGAGAAATCTGAATTGTCAGGTGTGGCATGGCGAAAGATCGCGAGTAAAAAAACTGGACCTGTTCAACGGACTCGATTCTTTTCACCATGAACGGCTCAAGTCCATATTTTTCATATCCAGTCTTGAGCGCGTCGTCGTATGTGTCGAAAATGCCGCCCATCTCATCTTGGTAGACGAGCGCGAATTTTCCATCTTGTCCTGTGAGATTTGGCAATTCGCGCTTGTAAGTCGCAATTTCTTTTTCCAGCGCCATTGTTTTCGGCTTTTTTTCCGTTGTCATAGTCACGACCCGACCCCTCTTGGCCTATCGTACTAATTATACATCGTCAATTTTGGAGTTGCAACGCATTTGGCGGCCGGAAGTTACATTTCTATTGCGTTATATGGCCATCACTTACGAAATAAGGCCGATAAGCTCGTCAATCGTTCAAACGCCCGCCCACTCCCAATGCAATCAATCCAAAAAGACAACCCGCGAAGATCAACGCCCGTCGTCGCCGAAACACCCCGATTTGAACCGCCTCGGGCGAACTTACGTCCGCGCCGCACTCCGAGCATCGGGTTGAATCCGCGCCGCGCCCACTCAGTTCATAAAGGCAGTTCCGGCACAACGGCCGATCATGCACCCGCACGCCGCGCAGTCCGCGCCGCAGGAGCAACAGTTCCGGCAATGCGAAGGCGATGAAGACCAACACATAGGTCACGGTGGTGAACATTGAGTTCGATCATATCGCGCCGGCGAAGAGATGCTCGCGCCCGTAAAAACACTGAAGGGTTGGCTCGTTCGGATACGCCGAAAGAGCCAACCCTGCCGCATGAGAAGAAGGAGTAGGTATTGCTAATACGCTGAACGTATGCAAGTGGTTCGAGAAAAATTTCGATTATCGTAAGTCTTTCTATTTGAATGACTTATATCAGGGAGGTTGAGGAGCAAAATTACCGGTCTACAGAGAACTTCGTTTGATTAACGGCATGCTTTTGTGAGACGTCGGTTTACCGTCTCGATATCAAAAAAAGCCGGATCGAATTCGGTTCCGAGCCATTCGGTGTATTCTTCATACATCCCATCCTTGGGGTCTTTGATCGCATCCAACATGTGGTAATAGCCATGAAGGCCACCGCAGTCTTCGGGTGGGCAGGCGTTTTTTCCAGCCAGGCATACTGGTTTATGGTTTGTCCGCCCCATCGGAAGGGACTTGACGAGATTTATTTCATGAAGCCACGAGTCGCCAAAATCATATTCGTATTGGATGCCCTTCTTCAATTCGTCCTCTAGCGCGCTGATTGCGATGGACTGACTGTTTTGCAATTTTTCATCGGCCCAAATGTCATTGACCAAATCGGCCGGTGGTGGAGGGCCATACCGGCGGTCGGCATCGACGATGAATTGATGCATGTGGCAGTCATACCATCCCATGACGAATTGAATGACATTGTGAAGATCGTCGAGCGTGTAGTAGCTGGCCATTTCAAATCGACGCCAAATGAGCGGCCTGCTGCCGATGAGCGATACCTTGAGTTCGAATATCGATTCTGGATTGCTTCCCACTAATACCCACATCGCCGACCGACGACCGGGTGTCTTACCTGCTTTTTTTTTCGCTGTTTTCTTTTTGGCCACGGGATCTCCATTTGCAATTGGAGGACTTGTTCACATTTTCTTGAGCACAATTGTAAGAATTTCCGACTCGGCGACAACAGCTTTCACTTCGATCTCGGCTGCCTTGGCCAGAAATTGAGATGCGGCGATCTTGTCGTCGAGGCCTTTCGCGTTGATACGCACATTGAGGTGGGCGCCGATGACGGCCGTGCGGGCGCAGAGGGTGGCGACGCCGGCGTCGGAGATGCTGGCGTCCATGCCGGTTTCGGCCATGGCGCGGATGACGGCCATGCTGGCGAGGGCCTCGTGCATGACTTCAAGTGGGGTTTCGATGGCGCGGCGCGTGGCAGACTGAACGGCGGCTTTGCGGGCTGCCTTTTCAGCGTCGTTGGATTTCGGCAGGCCGAATGCCGTCATAATAGCATTGAAGGCATCGGTGTCTTCATCGACGAGTTGCACGAGGCGCGTCCAGTGTTTCTTGCCTGTTTCGGCGTGCCGCGAGAACTCCTCCCACCGCTCGTCCCAGCCGCGCTTGTGGCTGGAGAGATTGGCCACCATGGTGGCGAGTGCCGCGCCGAGGGCACCTGAAAGTGCGGCGACGCTGCCGCCGCCGGGGGCCGGGGCTTCGCTTGCAGTGAGATCGGTGAAGCCTTCGATGGTGAGATCGATGAGTCGCTTGGCTTTCGCATCCTTCGCCATCGCGAATTCGATGATTTTTTCCTCGGGCTTGAACGGACTGAGGTCGTTGAGACCGAGGGATTTGATGGCAATTTTGATGAGCTCGGCATCGCCGACACCCGTCGATCGCTGCTGCTTGCGGAGGAAATGGCGGCCGGCATCGAGCATGGCGGCGAGCGGTACGAGGCCGACGATCTCGCTGCCGGTCACGCGCACGCCGCGCTCGTCGGCTTTTTTGCAGGTTTCGTCGAAGGCGACGTGGATCGGCGTGACGTCGAGGTTGGTGAGGTTGATGGAGATTTGGGCGACGCCGTATTCCTCGATGAACCAGCCGATGGCCTTGACGCATTTGAGCGAGCCGGGAATCCAGACTTGTTCGCCCTTGTCGTCGAGAAGGGGCTTCGAGTCGGGCTTGCCATCGACGGTTTTGACGCGGCCTTTTTCTCGGATGTCGTATGCAATGGCGTTGGCACGGCGGGTGCTGGTTGTGTTGAGGTTGACGTTGTATGCGACGAGAAAATCACGGGCACCGACGGCGGTCGCGCCGGATTTGGCGTTGAACTTAGGGGGGCCGAAGTCGGGCTTCCACTCGGGATTCGCGAGCTTTTGCGAGAGGCCTTCGTATTCGCCCGCGCGGACGACGGCGAGATTTTTGCGATCGGGCTTTGAGGCGGCGTATTCGTAAAGGTAAACGGTGAGGCCGGCTTCGTCGCCGAGGCGCTGCCCGAGCTGCCGCGCCCATGTCACACATTCGTCCATGGTGACGCCGGCAATGGGGATGAGCGGGCAGACGTCTATCGCGCCGAAGCGCGGGTGCTCGCCGGTGTGATTGGTCATGTCGATGAGTTCAGCGGCTTTGCGACCCGCACGGACGGCGGCCTCGATGACCGGCTCGGGCTCGCCTACGAAGGTGACGACGGTGCGGTTGGTGGCCTTGCCCGGGTCGACGTCGAGAAGCTTGACGCCGTCGACGGATTGGATGACGTCGGTGATCTGCTTGATGACGGCCATGTCGCGGCCTTCGGAGAAGTTGGGGACGCATTCGATGAGGCGGGGCATGGGGGAAGACTCCTTGCGTGTATTAGAACGACGACAGAGGAAGTTTATCGAATGGAGATGAAGGTGGGAAATTTCAGAAAACGAACCACACAACAGCGACGTCTTACTTATTCAGGATTGATCCATGTTCGCCGCCGCGAAAGCGATGGCTTGCCGCAAATCTTCTTCGTCGAGTTCTGGAAATTCATTGAACAATTCGGCGCGATCGGGATAGATCGCGACAGATTCGACGACGCGACGAACCGTCATTCGCAGATCGCGAATGCAGGGCTGGCCGTTCATCTTGGCCGGGTCCATCGTAATACGATCGAAGTTTCTGCTGACCATGACTTCGCCTCTTCACTACAAGTTGCTGCGGCACTGTATTCTATGCTAACCGATTGTTGGAGCGATATCGCTAATGTCCTGGATGCTGAACTATTCCGAAATGTCAGGGTTTTCAATCTGTCGATGTAACGTCGCAACATGGCCGGTGCGGGCAATGAGGTTGCAGGGGATGGCCAGGGCGAGGGCTTTGGCGATTTCGTCGGATTCGGGGCCGGATTCGCTGTGGATGCGAACCTTGATGAGGTCGGTCTTGGTGAAGGCGTTGCGAATCATTTGGACAATGGCGTCGTTCACGCCTTCGCGGCCGACATTGATGTTGCTCTTGAGGCGGTTGGCGCGGGCTCGAAGCGAGCGGCGGTCTGCGTTTGAAATTGTCATTCTTGCGTTCTCTTGTGTTTACGAAGTTTCCTGAGGTGCTTGGGTCTCTTGATTCGTAACGCTATTCCAGTCCCGGTCCATTCAGCTCGGACGGCACCGGCCGCGGCAGGACGATGGGCGACGGCTTTTCAATTCGGAATCGGTCGGGGTTAATCGCTTCTTTCGGCGTCAGAACTTCATAGGTGCAGCCCCAGATGGTCACCTCGCGCTTTGTGTTGTTCGGTCCGGCCTGCTCGACAGCCCACGTCCATGCCACGATGAGAAAGCGGTCCTGATCGATCCATAGCCGCCAGCGGCTGCCGCTGTCGCGGCCAAGCCCCTCGCGCGAGATGACATAGCACGGGCGATTGGCCGTCCAGGCGACGCCGTCGAGCTTCCAGGGGCCGCGCGCGGTGTTGGGGCCGAAGGCGACCATCGGGCGATGCCATGCCACCGGCATTAAGAATGGTATGCCCTCTGAGAGAAAGTATGCAGCGGCTTCAATTGGCGCGGGGCCCAGTTCGCGATGGGATTTGAATCGTTCGCTCCGGCTGTCATAAGACCACCAGTTTTGTCCCTTGACCAGCACCATTTCCATGCCGATTTGAAGGCGGCAGAGATCGGGCTTGGCGAGTTCCCACCGTATCGGCTCGACGCGCTTGTCCTTGCCGCGGTAGTCGCGCAGCCAACCGCGAGCTTCGAGTGTGTTGAGTTTCTGATAGGTGGACTCGCAGCGCGAGAGGATTCCCTCGACGGACATGGAAACATCGGCCGGCTCGCCGCCGGGACCGGTTGGTCCCATGCAGCCGCAGGGCAACGCCGCGAGCAGCGCGAATCCAATCGAACCCAAACGATAGGACGTGAACATGAAGGCGAAAGTCTAAGGGTGGAAATAGGTGTGGGCAATCAATTTCGCATTATCGGCCTTGCGACGTTTTGGGCACTCCGACGTGCCTGGAATTGGCCGGTTCATGCGATGAGCCGAGCGTTTGATTTTTGGAATCTTCAATGGTTTCCAGCGGAATCAATGGCTGAATTTTCTCACTCCTCACCAGCGACCATTACGGCTTCGTAACGCCGGCGCAATCATCGGGACCCGATTCTGTCACATTCGGAATCGCGCGATATAATCGAGCTAATCCGGCGACCGTACGGCAGCTTTTCAGAGATCAAAATGGCCGTGCATGACACGTCGGCGAAATGGAGCGTGCCGATGATCCATTCGAGAGATTACGAGAAGTTGCAGAAGCGATTGGAGGCCTGCCTTCAAGACCGCTTCCCGGATGCGTCGGTTCAGATCGGCGAGAATATTCACTATCAAGGCATCAACGTCGTCGTGACGAGCATGAAGTTTGCCGGCCTGCTGGCCGAGCAGCGGTTTCATCATGTCGTACGGTTGATTCCAAAGGATCTGTATGAAAAGCACTTTCAAGCGGGCGTGGTCTGGTTTGAACTCGCACCGGGCGAAAGCGGCAAGGATTTGATGCGTATGGCGCGAGCGTCCGATGTGGCGGGCGGCGAAGAGCCGGCCATCCGACGAATACTGGACGATGCCAAGTTTTTTAAGAAACTCTCGGCCTATTTTGACGCGGAAGACGAGGATCCATCGGGTATGTCTTTCGACGCAACCAGCGCATTCTGTCAAAGGGCGGACTTTCCGACGAGCAGGTCGAGCGATGTTTGCTGTATATGATATTGAAGGGCGCCTATTGCGATGCCCACGTCGTTAACGATTTGCTGCCGAAATACGAGGCTGAACACGCAGCTTAATACTGGAGAAATAATCGAATAATGGGCAAGAATTCGAAAAATGATCGTCCGCAGAAATCGGGCAATCGGTCCGATGGAGGCGAAAGCGCCGCGCGATTCCCGCAAGCATGTTGAACTATGCCCATGCGGCTTCTTCCAAGGGCGGCGTTCAGCCGGGTGTCGTGGCCGCGCCGCAAGTCGATTCGAGAGTTTTTCTCGCCGGATTCCTGTGTCTGGGGATTGCATTGGCCATGACGGTGATGCTGATCATCAGTCATTTCGATGTCATGGCCCTGCCGGGGTGCGGCCAGGGCGGCGGCTGCGCGGAAGTGACGAAGGGCTATTGGGGCAAGGTGCCGGGCACGTCTTTCCCGGTTTCGTTTGTCGGCTTCGCTTATTTCTCCGGACTCTTGATCGCGTGGGGCCTGTCGCGCGGCGGTGTGTCGGCGATGTTGAAAAACCTGGTGCGCGCGGGTGTTCTATTCTCGCTTGGGTTTCTTGTCATCATGGTGGTGGGCGGGCACTTGTGCTGGTATTGCCTGATTACGCATGTTGCAAACATTGCGTTTTGGAGTCTTGTCGAATTCGGAAAGCTGCCCGCCGCCGCGTCGCTTCGGCCGCTTGGCGTGGTCGCGGGTGTTTTCGTTCTGTCATCCGGCGCTTTATACGCGATGAACCAATCACACATGTCGGATCAAATTGCGAAACAGAACAAACTGGCGGACGAGTCCACGAAACTGATCAGCGAGTCCTCCAAAAATCGGGCCAACCAGCCGACCACGGTGACACAAGTCAATCCTCCGGCCGACGCGACCACTGGCAATCCGCAGGTTCAGCCGGAATTGAAGCCGCCTCCCTTTACGGGTCGCTATCGCGTGGGGCCCGAGGCCGCACCGGTTCGCATTTTGATGATCACGGATTATCAATGTCCCGATTGCCGGGCGGTGGAGGCGGTGGCCCAGCGGATCATCGAACAGCACAAGAACGTGTCGTTGTCGATCAAGAATTTTCCAATGGACCACAATTGCAATCGCAACTTCAAACAGGGCATGCACGGCAACGCGTGTTGGGCCGCGCGGGCCGCGGAAACAGCCGGCATTCTTCACGGCGACGACGGCTTTTGGCAGATGCATCGATGGCTGTTTGACCGACGGGGGTCTTTTACCGATTCCGAGCTGCGCACGGGCCTGGCGGAACTCGGCTTCGACGCCAATGAGTTTATTCAGATCATGACCAGCCCGCAGACCGAGGCGCTCGTGAAGGCGGACATCGAGGAAGCGATCGATGTGGGGCTGTTCTTTACGCCCATGATATTCATCAATGGCGTTCACCTGCGTGGCGTGTTCGAAATGAATGCCAGCAAGTTGTCGCAATCGGTCGACATGCTTTTGTCGCAGAACCTGCCGGCTCTGACCGCGGAAGTGGATCAGCGTCCAACGGCGGTGGAGACCATTCTCGGCGATTGGAAGGAAGAGCGGGCGAAGACCATTCCGATCGATCCGACGCCCAAGGTGAAAGGCCCGGCCGATGCCCGCGTCAAAATCGTGGTCTGGGGCGATTATCAGGAACAATGGACGGCCGTTGTCGATCGCGCCATTCAGAAATGGATGGCCGACAAACCCGACGTGAGCTACGACTATCGATTCTTCCCATTCAATCAGGAATGCAATCCCGTGGTTTCCCGCACGGCCTTTCCAAATTCGTGCGTCGCTGCGCGGGCGGCAGAGGCGGCGGGAATGCTGGGCGGCATCGAAGGGTTTTGGACAATGCACGATTGGCTGATGGCAAACCAATCGCAGGTGAACGAACAAACAATTCCCACTGCAGCGGCACAGATGGGGCTTGATGCGGCGAGCTTTGCTTCGACCATGGCTTCCACGGAAGTTGCCGCCGCCGTACAGGGCGATTGCAAATTAGCCAATCCAATGCCGGGAGGCAGCGCGCCGTATCTCTATCGCGGCAGCATTCCAACGGTTCACATCAATGGCAAGGTGGTGCCACGTTGGCGGCAGCAGGAGACGGTGGTGATCGATAAGCTGCTGGGCGAGGCTTACAAGGGCAATTGATTCGCCACGCGTACGCCAATCGGCTGGTGCGAATCAGAGTTATTGTTCCACGTTGGCCTGTGCCTTCATTTCATCGGCTCGATTGAGCAGGTCCTCTTTATTCGGCTGCACGGTCGGTTCGAGAACCAGCGTATCCAGCGTGCGCTCGTCTCGAATCGTGAACGGAACAAGACATTCCGCAAACAAATCAAGAACCGGCCATTGATACCAAGGCGCTTCAACCCGCCGATTGGTTAAGAGCGTTTTGTGGCCTTCCTTTCGCACGATGATGTCGTAATCGCCGTACCAGGTGAATGGCACGCGGACCGGTGACTTACCGACCTCTTGATCGTTCAAAACGACCGTCGCGCCCTGCGGTTCGGTGTTGATGGTCAGCGTTCGCTCGACGCAGGAACATATAGCGAGGCTAAAAAAGCCGAGTATGAATACAGCGAATCGCAACCGTCTGGGATTTGATGTGAGTCCGTTCATCGACAGGGTCTCCTGATCGGCATGGTGCATAGTGTATTCCCAATGACCGGTTTCGCAATCAGCATTGAATCACCGGATTCCTTGGCGGTCTGCCGCTGAGCACCTCGATGACATTGGATGCGGCCATTTCGGCCATTCGGTTTCGAGTGGTCACCGTGGCCGATCCGATGTGGGGCAACAAGACGACGTTTTCCATGGCGAGCAGCTCTGGGGCGACCGTCGGCTCCTTTTCGTAAACATCGAGGCCTGCGGCAGCGAGCCGTCCGTCGCGGAGCGCCTTGATCAATTCGACCTGGTCAACAACCGCGCCTCGCGCCGTATTAATGAGAATTGCACCGCGTTTTACACCGGCGAGAGCGTTTGCGTTGATGAGATGGTGCGTTTCCTCAGTCAGGGGCATGTTCAGCGAAATAAACTCGGAGCGTTGCATGAGTTCCTGCAAAGATACGCGGCGCGCGCCAAGTTTTTCCATCAAAGGGTTGCTGTTTCGATTGCAATAAAGGATGTTCATGTCGAACCCGCGTGCCCGCTTTGCAACCGCCGTGCCGATTCGCCCGGCTCCCACAATCCCGAGTGTTTTTCCAAAAACGTCCGAGCCGAGAAAGTCCAGCATCCCAAGGCCGCGCCATGCGCCCGCACGAACGAGCCGTTCCGCTTCACCCAGGCGCCGTGCCGTGGCCAGCAGCAACGCGAAAGTCAGGTCGGCGGTGGATTCGGTGAGAACATCCGGTGTATTTGAGATGACGACATTGAATTCGGTTGCGGCGGCCAAGTCGATGTTGTCGATGCCGACGGCGCAGTTCGCGACGATCTTGCATTTCGGAGCGGCGGTCTTTAGGAATCGTCTGTCAATGCGATCGGTGAGCTGGCAAACGAACGCATCGTGCTTGCCCGCCTCGGCCAAAAGGTCGTCCGCACCGGGGGGTCTGGCCAGTGGATTCATTTGAACCGCGTATCCCGCATTGACGAGCAGATTGATTCCGCTTTCGGGAATGATTCGAGAAACATAGACCGACTTCGCCGACATCGTCACCCTCCATCGATGTGAAATTCTCAGATGGGGCAGCATAGCAACGTGAACCAATGTCGCAATATGGCCGGTGGGCCGGATCGAGTAGCGCCTTCCGGTGCTGGTGAAGTTTGATGAATCTCCACGGCCGGGGCCGGCTGGGCCACATCAATAATTACCAGTACCCTCCCTCGGCCGCTTATGGTCGATTGTGAACACTGCTGGTATGCTGCTTCATGCCTATGTTTAACCAAGTTATCAAGACGCTCAGCGATGTTCTGCGGCGAGCCGAGCCGACCGATCTCGTCGAGTTGCTGCTCATCGGCTCAGCTGTCTACGCGGTCATGAATTTTCTTCGCGGCACGCGCGGCGCACGACTTTTGCGCGGATTTTCGCTGCTCCTGGTGGGCGGCACCCTTCTCATGTACCTGCTCGCCAATTTGCTCGATTTGACGCGCATTCTTGTGCTCTTTCCGATATTTATCGCCGCGCTTTTCGCGGTGGCATTGGTTGCATTTCAGCCGGAACTGCGCCGGGCCCTGATTCGGCTGGGCGCCAAGACCTGGTTTGTGGAATCGTCGGAGGAGGTCGACCGGGTTATCGAACAGGTGATCGAGGCCGTCGCATCTCTTTCAAAGAACAAAATCGGCGGAATCATGGCGTTCGAGCGCGCGACGGAATTTGGCACATTGACCGAGGATGCCATCAAACTGGATGCCGAAGTGACAAGTCAGTTGCTGACAACCATATTCTGGCCCGGTTCGGCATTGCACGACATGGGAGTGGTGATTTCACGCGGGCGAATTTCGGCGGCTGGGGTCCAGTTTCCATTGGCCGATTCGGAGGATGTCAGTGCGGAACTCGGTTCGCGACACCGCGCGGCGATCGGCCTCTCTGAGGACTCCGACGCGCTAGTCGTGGTGGTCAGTGAAGAAACGGGAACGATCAGCATTGTGGAGGATGGCCAGATGAAGCGCGGATTGACGCCTGAGTCGCTCCGACATGCCCTTCGCGAAGGACTTGGCCGGCCGAAGGCGGAGTGAACGGCAATCGGATTTGGACAAATCGCGCACGTGCCATTTGGATTCAGTGCGTCGTTTCGGGTTTGAAGGGAGCCGTCGCACGCTTACGGCGGTACGTAGAAATTGACTTCGCAAGCATTTGCCGAAAGGCGTTCATGGAACAGGGTAAACATTTATGGTGGTCGAGAACCAAGTCGGTGCTCGTCATCGTCAGCATCACCATGCTGATTTGGCTGGCAGCGGATCAGAATGTCGCCTTGGAGGAGGAGTGCACGATTGTGGTGCAACTGGGAAGCGATGTTTCCGATCGTTATGCCGGTTTCGCCGAGTCGCCGTTCAGTCGCGAATTCACGTTAAAGCTTAAAGGGCGACGAAATCGCCTGCGCGATTTTACTCGGTATGCGGATAGCAATGCCCTGCTGACGGCCTACGTTGATAAGGACATGCCGACAAGTTCGGAGGCTCGCACAGTAACCATGGATAAGATTCTGAGCGGGATTCACGAATTGAAAGAACACCGGTTGACCCTGCTTAGCGTCGTGCCCAACGAGGTCAAAGTACTGGTCGATGAGTACACGACCATCCGCGACGTGCGCGTGAAGCCGGACTACGGTGATTTGAAGGTCACGCCTGAGTTTTTGAGAAACACAGTCTCGGCCAGAGTCCCCCGGTTCCTGGCAAAAATACTCGGAGAAGCGCCCATTGCCATTGCGATTCCGGCACAGAGCATTCAGTCCGTTCAGCGTACCGGTGATAGCTTCGAAGTGGCCGGCGTTTTGAAATTCGATCTTCCCGAAAATCTCGATCCGAAAATGCGCATTGAATTTGAACCATCGCGCGAGGTCACCATTGCCGGCCGGATCGAGGCCATGACCGCGACGGAATCCAAAGGCCCCATTCAGATTTACTGGTCGATTCCGGACGAAGTGCAGCGCGATTATGTGGTGATGGCCGATCAGATGACCTTTCGCGTTCACATCGATGTGACCGGGCCGAAGGATCGCCTGCCCCAATTGGAAGCACGTCGAATTCGGGCATTTATCGATGTACTGGCGGGCGACGTCGACGGTCTTGGTTCCGGCAAGGAGATCGTGCGAGATGTACGGTTTGTATTGCCGGCCGATTTTCAGGACTGTGCGATTTCGAATGAGTCCCAGCCCATTCAGGCGCGATTCAGGCTGGAGCCGCGGCCGCGCGGTCCTTCGACCGTGACGCCGAGCGTTCGCCCGATCGAGTAACCGCGCATTTTCTTATGAATACGCACGCAATAAGGACAACCATTTTTACGGCATCGTTGATAAATCCGATTTGGTTTGCGGCGGCCGCCTTGCTGATACCAGCGCCCATGGTCTTTGCACAATCCACATCGACCGCACCAGCAGCAAAATCTGAATTGACGGAAATCGACGCGGAAATTGACCGGCTGATTGAGGCGGCCGATGTCGCCGGCGAAAACCCGATAGAGTCCATGAAGGCAAGTGCCGAGCAATTACACGCTCTGGCCGGGCATATTGAGCAGTATCTTCACGCGGGAATGGACAAAGCGAATTGGGATCGTCTCACGTTGGCGCGATGGGAGGCCATCTATCTTTCTGCGACAATACGCGGCGAAGGCTTGGATGAAATCGCCAATGAACTGGGCGATGCCCTGAATGAAAATCCGTCGCCCCAGCTTCGTGACGCGGCGGAGTATTGGCGTTTGCGGATCAGCTTGAATTACGTTCGGTCGGAGCAGGCACTCGGGCGAATGAACGAAAGCGACGCCGTGCGAATCATGACGAGATTCCTTAAAGCACATCCAACTTCGGCATATGCGGTGCCGCTCGCGGAGAAGATTCTGTACGGCCTGTACGAGGTCGGCGACTTAACCGAAGCGGAAGCGTGCATTCAAATCCTGGAGAAGCACCATTCCAAGAATGTCATGACCAAAACCCTGGCAGGCCGGTATCGGCTTCATCGAGCGGTCGGTCAAACATGGCGGCCGGTCTTGATGGGATTGGATCATCGCCCCACGGATTGGACATTGGAATCGGGAATGCCGACCTTGGTGATATTCTGGTCGCCATCTCACGGTCCCTCCAGGCGCATGCTCCAAATTGCGCAGGGACTTCAATCGAAACGTGGCATTGATCGATTTCGGGTTGTGACCATTGCGGTTCACAAAGATGTCGCCGCAATCCTTCGCGAGTTGGAGACGCTGGGCGTCTCGTTTCCGACGGCTTGCGAACGTGAGGCATGGCAGTCGAGGTTGGTAAATGAATTTGGTATTCGCACGCTGCCGATGGTTTTCATGCTCGACCGAAAGGGTCGCCTTGCATCATTTTTTGAGCCGCGCGGATGGGAAATGAAGGCAGACTTTGAAGGGGCGGTCGCGGGTCTTCTGGACGGCCCCGAATCTCAACCGGTTGAAAGACCGCCGACTCCAGGTGCCTCGACGACAGCGCCCGGCGTTTGAATTATCCATCCACCGTGATGGTTCGCTCGGTGATTTGCGGTTGTATTTCACCCGTGGAGATGCGGGTTCGCAGTTCCTCGGCATCCAGCGCCGCCATTGAATCGACCTCGCAAACGGAAATGGGTTCGCCCGCGGCATCGCGCGGCACCCGTATGCCGGCACGTTCCAACCAGCGCGCCGCTCGGCCACTGATATCTCGCTTTGCCGTTTCGACCGAATCAACGCCCGTTGCATTTTTGACCGGGCTGAATTCTTCAGCACGGGATGTACCGAGCAAGCGCCGCGTGTCGAGCCAGCGGCAACGCGTCGAAAATAAATGCCTCTAGCTTGACACCATTGGCATTGGGCGGATCGATTCTCTCGCCGGATTTCAAATCCACGAAGGGGATTTTCTTGCGTGCGATATGCCAGGGCAGGGCGAATGAAGCCCGGTCGGCCGTCAGCCGTTCTACGAATGTTCGCGAAAGGACATGAATCGCGATATTGGCTGCGTCGAAGCGCCGGGCGCCGTCCGGATTTTTGGCTTTGGCCAGCGATTCGGGCAGGTCGGAATACTCGATCACGACCTGACGACCGCCCGACATGGCGAAGTTTCCAACGCGCTCCAGATCATCGGCCTTCGGCAGCGTTTTGCTCGACATTTCGGCTTGAGATGTCGCGTGAAGTCCAATGAAGGCAGGATCGAGACAAGCCACAAGCGGGTTGTCAACTTGAAAATAACTGATGTAGTCGATCCCGCGCTTGGACATATCCGACAGAATGCCGGAAGTGGCCATCGCGAGCAGCGAGCCGCCGTGCCCGTCGGGCGAAAGCGAAAGGCGATGGGGCTGATTGAGTAAAATGCGTCCTTCCGTGTCGAAGGAGGGCACCACCCCCTGCTGAAAAAACACGATCCCTTTCGCATCAAGTCCGAAGTGATTTTGGCTTTTGAAAAACTCGCGGGTCGGCCCATCGTTGGAAGGGCTGGTCATGATGTACCAGCGGATCGGCGCGCCATACTTTCGTTCGGTGGAACGAATGTTGTCAGCGAAGAGCTGAAAAAGCGTCTTGTTCTTTACGGGAGAAATGGGAAAAGCGCCCTTGGGGCCGTCGAATCCAAGCCGCGTGCCCTGTCCTCCGGCAACCGTGAAGGCCGCCACCTTCCCCTGCGCGAGAAGTGATTCACCCATGCCGATTGTTTCACTCTTGAGTGTTTCGCGCGGAGTGACGCACGCCGGCGCAAGGTCGGCGGGAATCGTTGTGTTGGATGTGCCTTGTCGAGCAAGCGCGGACAACCCGGGCAGTTGTGACAGATTTACACTTTGCAGATCGGCCAGCAACGCCGTTCTATCCGCGTCCGACAGTGCATCCCAGAATCTGAATACATGCCCTTGTCCGGCACTTTCATAGGAAGACTTCAGACCCTCTAGTTCTGCATTGGAAACGGCCATGAATTCCTCCGAGGCTGCCGTGCAATTGGCGCTTCAAATTGAAGATTGAATTTGCCGGTGTCGATAAACTATCAGACCCTGAAGGCGCATTCAACTTGATGAATCCTGATAGACCCCTAGATGGCGCTGCGGCTGAAGAAACGAGGCGGAAATTCCTTGTTCGCATCGTCGGCGCTGCGGCCGCGTCAGCACTTCTTGCCAAGACATCATTCGCGGTCAGCGAACCCCGGAAAGATACTCGCGCCCCGTCAACCGCCAAGTCGCGCGTGGTGCATGTTCAAGACCCACGGATTATTCCTGACCGGGTTGTTCAACGGGGCTTTCTAAGGAGCTATTTGCAGGATGGCCTGGTCGCACTCGGCGGCGCTTCATCATTTGACCGGGCGCTTCACGCGATATTCAAACAGGACGATGTCATTCTTTTCAAATTCAATAAGTCGGCATCAGCGAAACTCGGCACCAGCGAGGCCATGTCGACGGTTCTGGTCGATCTATTTGTCCGTGCCGGGTATAGCCCTGAAAAATTCATCATCCTCGAAGGTGGGAATCTGGGCGAGTACTCGGGTAAAACTGCGAAACCCGACATGCGCTGGCAGGGAAAGTACGTCGATTTCGGCCGGTCCGGAAAGGATCAGTTTATCGCGGCGTTGGATCAAGCGACGGCCATCGTGAATGTTCCATTTCTGAAAACCCACCATTTGGCGACCATGACCTGTTGTCTAAAAAACCTGTCGCATGGATTAATCAGGCATCCGGCACGATTCCATGGCAACGGATGCGATCCGGCCATCGGGGAGATTGTAAGTTCGAAGTCTATTCAAGGAAAACTTAAGCTTAATATTGTCAATGGTTTAAGATCAGTATTCAATGGAGCGGCGGATGCACGAGAAAGTGATATATCGGACGGTGGCGACCTGCTATTATCGCGGGACCCGGTTGCGGCCGATTCGGTTGGATTTACGGTTTTGAATAAGATTCGACTTGGCCGCGGTCAAAAGCCATTACTGACCGGCAATCAGCTTCCTCGGCAGTTATTGACCGCTTCGAGCCTGGGGGTGGGCCAATATGACGAGTCCCAAATCACCCTAGAGTCGCTTTAGGGCAAAACCGATGAAATGGACAGAACTGACACACTTTTCCTTAGCGTGTCTGTGAATTCGGAAGGTGTCCTGTGAATAGGCTGAATCGCCGTATTTTTGGATACCAGCGCAAAATTTGATTGACCCGGGCTTTATGCGTCGATTACAATATGTTGGTCTCGCAGAGAGTTGAGATTTGCTGTTTTTGGAAGCGGACGGGGTGGATTGAAGTTTATTATTCCGCCATTATTCATCAAAGTCAGACTCACGCCAAAAACGAATGTCTGACGCCTGCAAGAGTTCATAACACCGCCCCGGAAACTCGACACGCCAAGACAGCATACCTCCCGCCAGTAGGTAAGGCGATCACCTGCTATAAAACTTACGGCTTTGTTGATTCATTTGAGAAATAAACAGTGCAATTCGCGGCCTTGTTGAACGGCGGCGATAATTGATTCCAAGCGTAGTTCGTGCCCAGACCGTGTGGTCGGGAGTTTCACGAACTCAGAGTGAAAGTCCGGCAAGAACGGCACGCCGGCGCCCAAGTGTTTGGAAAGTATGGCATCCAGGGAAATCGTTCGAAGACGACGCTCGAGCCGTCTTTGAACGTCGAGGCTCTTATCCTTAAGTGTTCTTCAATCGTCCTGGCTAGCCAGATGTCCTCATGCGAAGGTCTCATGCAGCCGTATTTTGGAGGTTTGACCGTGAAAAGATCGAAGGCGTTTACACTTATTGAACTGCTGGTTGTGATCGCGATCATTGCGTTATTGATCTCGATCCTGCTGCCGTCCCTATCGCGCGCTCGCGAACTTTCGAAGCGCACGGTTTGTGCGGCGAACCTGCGCGGCATTGGGCAGGCGATGTACATCTACGCCCAGGATGATCCTGGCGTGTTCCCATCGATCTCCGCTCGCGTGCTCGATGGCGGACAGATGCAGAACTTCCTCGCGTTGAATCGCTCGAACGAGCCTTCAACAACGGGCATCCCCTCGGTTTCGGTGGACATGTGGGCCGTCATTCGCGCCAACAACACCACCCCGAAGCAGTTCAACTGCCCGAGCACCACAGACGTTCCGGATCCGGCTCAGGACACGACGGCCTACTATGACTTCCAGGGCGACAATCCCAATCCGGGACACTCGCAGTATCTGAGCTATGCCTATCAGTATCAGCATGATCCGAACCGCCGAATCATCGGCACCAGCTCGGAGCCCACCTTCCCGTTCATGGCCGACAGCAACCCGTACATCAAGGGTCAGGTCACGGACACACCGCTGAATGATCGCAAGTCGGCCAATCGCGGCAACTCAAAGAACCACACGAACCGCGAAGGCGAAAACGTGCTCTACCAAGACGGTCACGTCTCCTTCGAAAAGGGTCCGGACGTCGGTCTTTCCGGCCGCGTTCAGTCGGGTCTTACAGTTTCGAAGGGTCGCGACAACATCTACACCTATGTCGCTCCCGGCATCACACAGCCGGTCGATCCGGGTGTGGCCGCTCCGAATGCGACCACTGCCAATCCTGGCAGCAACTCGGACGCCGTGCTCGTCCCGTGACGACATGAGCGGATGAAAACAGCTGCTTATTGGGCTGTTTGAAGTTTGCACAAATACGGCGACGGCTTGCCATTGGCATGCCGTCGCCGTTGTTTTTACGATTCGCTCGTGTTCGCGATTTTGGGTTACGACCCATCTGTTCACGCTAAAACAGTATTTCGATGCCGCGGGATCGCCGCCGGGCGATTGGATCGGTTTGACTTATAATTCGCCCATGTACTTCGGCACGGGGTCTGTTCAGTAGCCTGACGGGCTTCGTATGTGCGATCCTCGAAGTTGAAAAGCGAAACTGGTTCAAACAAGCATGGCGACGACACGTGCCGAACGAATGACACCCTCGCTGATCGAGCCGACGCAGTTGAAACACGCGCGCGTGGCGTCGGTGGCGTTGCTCCGGCCGATTGATACGCCGTACAGTTTTTCGATTTCGGATGAGTTTGCGGAAGCGGTTCGGCCGGGAATGCGTGTGACGGTGCCATTCGGACGGGGGAGGCAAGCCCACGCCCGGGTTTGTCCTTTCGGTCAGCAACGAGGCATGGGACTCCACCCTGAAGCCGGTCATTGGCTTGATCGACGAGGTGCCGCTTCTTTCCGCGCCGATGATCGACTTGGGCCGCTGGATGGCGGCTTATTATGCGTCGCCGCTCGGCCGCACACTGGATCTGATGGTGCCGTCTTCCGCGAAGCGAAAAGTCGGCGCAAAACGGGTTCGATATATCGTCGCGTTCCGGCCGGTCGAATCGCAAGCGGAGGCCGTCGACACGAAGCGAAGAAAACGATCGGTCAAACAGGAAGACGTCTTGCAGGCACTGTTCGCATCGACATTGCCGGTTCGTGCCGACGATATCGTTGCAAAGGCAGGCTGCACATCGGCCGTCATTCGAACGATGGAAAAGCAGGGATTGCTTCAGATCGAAACGAAGCTGGAATATGCCACGACGATAGCGCACAAGCCTCACCCGGAACCGACATTTGAACTGAACGAAGACCAGCGCGCGGCAGTCGATCAACTCGACGCATGTCTGGAAAAAAGCGAATTCTCCGTGCAGGTTCTCTTCGGCGTGACCGGCAGCGGAAAGACGGAGGTGTATATTTCAGCGATTCGCAAGGCCATCGCGATGGGCAGGCAGGCCATCATGCTGGTGCCGGAGATCGCCCTGACCACCCAGACCGTTCGGCGGCTCCAGCAGCGGTTTTCGCGGGTCGCGACGATTCACAGCAGCATGAGCGCGTCGCAGCGGTCGCGTACGTGGGCGGCCGTCGCGAGCGGCGAAATACCCGTGGTGATCGGCACGCGCAGCGCCGTGTTTGCGCCATGTCCCCGCTTGGGCCTCATCATCGTCGATGAAGAGGCGGAGCCCAGCTACAAGAGCCAGTCTGCACCGCGGTACCACACGCGCGACGCCGCGGTCAAGCGGGGGCAGATCGAGGGCATTCCGGTCGTGCTCGGGTCGGCCACGCCATCGCTGGAAACATGGCTGAACGTTCAGCGCCGCCGGCACTATCGTTTACTGAGATTGCCCAGGCGCGTGCGCGGGCTGGCCATGCCGGCCATGCACTTGGTGGACATGAACGAGGAGCATCGGGCGCGGCCGGGCGTTCACATGCTGTCGCGGGCGATGGAGCGCGGGCTGGAAGAGACGCTCTCCCGCGGCGAACAGTCGGTGGTGCTGCTGAACCGGCGGGGCTATGCGAGCTACCTGCACTGCGCGAAATGCCGGCAGGTGCTTTCGTGTCCGCACTGTTCGGTGCGCATGGTGTTTCATGCGAGTACAAAGCAGGCGCACTGCCATTACTGCATGCGCACGCTGCTGGTGCCACAGCGGTGTCAGAACCTCGGATGTGACGGGACGATGGTGAAGTTCGGCCTCGGCACCCAGCGTGTCGAGGAGGAAATCGGCCGGCGTTTCCCCTCTTCGCGGGTTCGGCGGATCGATTCGGACATCATGCAGACGTCGGCGGACTATGCGGATCTGCTCGGGGCATTCGAGCGGAAGGAATTTGACGTTCTCGTCGGGACGCAAATGGTGGCGAAGGGGCTGGATTTTCCGTTCGTGTCGTTTGTCGGCGTGGTCAGCGCCGATACGGCAATGGGACTGGACGATTTCCGCAGCGAGGAGCGGAAATTTCAGCTAGTGCTGCAGGTGGCCGGTCGCAGCGGACGCGCCGAAACGGGCGGCAGCGTGGTGGTGCAGACGTTCGCGGCGGACACGGCGCCGATTCAGCATGCGGTGAAGGGGGACTTTGAGGGATTCGCGCGACAGGAATTGGATCGTCGAAAGGCAATGGGGTTGCCGCCGTGGACGCGAATGATCAGGATGATCCTCGCCGACGGACATGTCACGAAAGTGCGTCGAGCGGCCGAGGGGCTGGCCGAGCGGGCGCGCGAGCTGTTGGCAAAGCAGCAGATTGCGGTGGAGATCATGGAGCCCAAGGCCGCGTCGATCGCGCGAATTCGCGATTTGTATCGGTTCGATGTGTTGATGATATTCCAGACGGCGGATGCGCTGATGCGGGCGATTGCGGTGATGAAGGACGAGGGATTGCTGCGGCCGCGTGTAAAGAGCATGGCGGTGGATGTGGACCCGGTGTCGCTGCTATGAAAACACGACGTGGAAACTTTGAATGATCCTATAATGGCCGGGGCACAGTTCGTGTTGTACCATTTGGCGGGGCCGCGCGAGAGGCCGCCGCGATGTGACTCGGGTCGGTAAGCGAGCGACCCGCCGGCCCCTGTTTTTCTTGTTGAAAGGATGCGCTGTGAACTGTGCGAAGTGTTCGTCGGCGATGGTGAATCTGCAGCTGGGTGGGGTGGTGGTGGACCGGTGCGGGGCGTGCGGCGGGATTTGGCTCGATGCTCTGGAGGCCGAAAAGCTTCGCGAAACCGGCGCTGGGGCGCAGTTGGATGGCGAAAGAAATGCGCCGGATGTCGCCCCGGATGCCATCGACTGTCCGCGATGTCAAATTCGCATGATTGTTCTGCAGGTCGAAGGATCGGCGGGTTTTTATTTTGAGCATTGCGGCAAATGCAATGGCGTGTTTCTGGATTCGGGTGAAATGAAGGCCATGACCCATGCAACGCTCGATCAGTGGCTTCGCGCGACCATTCCCGGCGTGTACAGGCTGAAGTTGAAGTAGAAGGTGAAGTGAGCTGGTGAGTCGGGAGACCAGCGTTGTCTGGGATCGGCAAAAAATGCAACGGGTGTGGCACCGGCTATTAGCCGGTGCCACACCCGTTTGCTTAGATCGCTACACCAATTTCGTATTAATCGCCATTAGGCGCGAGGGGCCGGACGCAACACTCTGCCCCGCGGTCAGCGCGACGCGACAGTGTGATTTACTCGCCGATCGCGTTGAGCACAAACGCCCACTTATCCGCCGCTTCCTCGATTTGAATCTTCGTCGGCTTGCCGGCGCCGTGGCCCGCACGGGTTTCGATTCGGATGAGAATCGGATTCTTGCAGGACTGTGCTTCCTGCAATGCTGCGGCGAATTTGAAACTATGGGCAGGAACAACGCGGTCATCGTGGTCGCCGGTTGTCACCATGGTCGGCGGATAGCAAGTTCCCGCTTTGACATTGTGGTAGGGCGAGTAGGCCAGCAGATACTTGAACATCTTCTCGTCTTCGATCTTGCCATAGTCGCTTGTCCAGGCATGGCCGATCGTGAAAAGATGGAATCGCAGCATGTCGAGAACGCCTACGCTCGGCAGGCAGGCGCCAAAGAGATCAGGCCGTTGAACCATGCAGGCGCCGATGAGCAGCCCGCCGTTGCTCGCTCCCCCGACCGCGAGTTTTCGCTTTGAAGTGTACTTGTTCTGGATGAGCCATTCGCCTGCGGAAATGAAGTCATCGAATACGTTTTGCTTGTTCATCAGCCGCCCGGCATCATGCCATTCGCGGCCATACTCTCCGCCGCCACGCAGGTTGGCCTGTGCATAGACGCCGCCCATTTCCATCCATACCAAATTGGAAACGCTGAACATCGGCGGAAGCGGAATATTGAAACCACCATAGCCGTACAGAAAGGTGGGATTGTCGCCAGTCAGCTTGAGCCCCTTCTTGTGGCTAATGAACATGGGAACCTGCGTGCCGTCCTTGCTGCTGTAAAAGACCTGCTTGGTTTCATAATCCGAGGGATCGAAGTCGACATTCGGCTTCCGGAAAACGTTGCTCTTGCCGGAGGCAAAATCGTATCGATAGACAGTCCACGGCGAGTTGAAGCTGGCATAAGAGTAGAAAGTTTCATTGTCGGTCTTTCGCCCGCCGAAACCGCCGGCCGCGCCAATGCCCGGCAGGTCGATTTCCTTGGTCATGCGTCCGTCGTAATTGAAGAGTTTGACGGAACTGTGGGCGTCCTTGAGATAGCTGGCGACAAAGGTGCTGTTGACGTGCGTGATGTTCTGCAGCGCGTCCGGCTGCTCGGAAATGACTTCGCGCCAATTGTCGCGGGCCGGATTCCGCAAATCGATGGCGATGACGCGGCCCTTGGGGGCATTGAAGTCGGTTTTGACCCAGAGGACCGGGCCGTGGTTGTCGATGTACTCGTACTCGGCATCGAAGTCGTTCAGCAGTTCAATCACCGGCGGATTTTCACCGGAAAGCACTTTGTAAAACAGGCGGTTTTTCGGATCGGTTCCCTGTGAAACATGAATGATGAGGTAGCTCCCGTCGTCGCTGACGGCGGCCGAGAATCCCCAGTCTTTCTGGTCCTTGCGCTCGTAAATGAGGGTGTCTTCGGATTGCGGCTTGCCGAGGTCGTGGTAAAAAAGCTTGTTGTAGTAATTTGTTCCGGAGAGCAATTCGCCGGGTTTGGGTTCGTCGTAGCGGCTGTAGAAAAAGCCCTTGCCGCTCCGTGACCATGACGCGTTCGAGAATTTGGCCCATTGAATTTTGTCGGGCAGATCTTTTCCGGTGGCCACGTCGCGCACGTAAAAGGTGCGCCAATCGGATCCGCCGTCGGAAACGCCATAGACAACTTTGTTGCCGTCATAGTCGATGTCGAAATTGGAGAGTGACACGGTTCCGTCAGTGGACAGGGTGTTCGGATCGAGAAGCACCCTCGGTGTGCCGTCGAGACCGTCCATGACATACATGACGCTTTGGGGCTGGAAGCCGTCGTTCTTGGAGAAGAAGTATCGGTTGCCGCGCTTCGTGGGCGTTCCAAACCGTTCGAAGTTCCAGAGCTTTTCCAAACGGGTGCGAATCTTCTCGCGCTCGGGGATGGATTCGAGGTAGGCAAATGTGACTTTGTTCTGAGCCTTGACCCAGTCCTTGGTTTCAGCGGAGTTGTCGTCTTCGAGCCAGCGATAAGGATCGGCGATCTCGACGCCGTGGATCGTACTGGTCTGCGGGTCTTGCCGCGTTTGTGGGTATTCGACATTTTGGGCCACGCGGGCCTTTCCGGATGTCGAGCAGCCGAGAACAAACAACGCTGCAAATGCGGCGACTAAATACGGCATTCGGTGGAAAGAGTATCGAGACATGTTCGTTTGCTCCTAAGGGGACATGTGCCATTGGGCACGGCCATGACGGTCTGGTTGTCTATTGGAACCGGCGAGTTCCTTTTTGAACGGATTGCGCGAGCGATTCGCCTGCGACGAAGTCATGCGAATTGTCGCGATTCCCGGGGTGAATGCAAGTTGCGATCGCCGGCGGGCAGCTTGTGATTCGCCGGTGAATTGTCGAGAATGGACGGGGTCGAAACGACCATGAATTGGCCCCAAATATCAGGAATGGAGGCATTTCAATGAACCGGCGCATCGGAATTGTCATGGTGTCTTGTCTTCTCGCCTCGCTGGCAATTCACGGCGGCAGCGGGGCCGACGAGCCGCAAAAGGTTGCCGTGCAGCAGGAAAAAAGCGCAAACGGGAGAAACAAGGACGCACAGAAGCTCCGCGAGGATAAGTTCAAAGAATCACTCAGCGAAGTCGTCTTTCTCGGCTCCTGGCAAATGACCAACGCCGAAGGTCTCAAGGGCAAGGCGCCGATGTCTCCGCCGCAAAGCGACCGGTATGTGATCAAGGGCGTGTCGAAGGGGCTCGACGACAACTGGGTAAGCACGGCGCGGGTGCAGTTTGCGGATCGGGACGTCGAGCTGCCGTTCAACGTGCGCGTCGTGTGGGCCGAGGATGTGCCGATTATCACGCTGGACAAGACGCCGCTGCCGATGCTGGGCACGTATTCGGCGCGGGTGATGATTACCGATGGATTTTACGCGGGAACCTGGTTCGGGACGACCTATGGCGGGGTGATGCAGGGGCAGATCATCAAGGCGGCGGATGAAAAAATGATTGAGGAACTTTCGAAGAAACGCGACGAGATCAAGTTGCAGCCGAAGCCGACGACGCAGTCGGCGGAATGAACCAGTCGCGACACCAGCCGGTAACAGTTATTGCTATCTTTTGTTATTGCTTCAAATATCTGCTATTATGCGGGGGGAGGTAATAATGCATGAATGTCTCACTGACCACCAAACTTAATCAATTCGTCAAGAAGCAAATCGAGAGCGGGCGTTACGCGTCGGCCAGCGAGGTCGTGCGAGACGGCCTCCGCCTGCTCGAAGATCAAGAGCGCGTTCGCGAAATTCGACTACGGGAACTAAGGAAGGAAATCAAGAAGGGAATCGTCCAGATCGATCGTGGCGACTACACGGTTGTCACCAAAAAGAATATGAAGCGCTTCTTCGAAGAGGTTAAGGAGCAAGGTCGGGAACGGCTCGCGGCCCAAAGCAGGAACCGGACCGCCCGACGATGACAAACTATCGGATCTCAGATTCGGCGGCGGATGATCTTGTTGAGATATGGCACCACATCAGTCAAGACGACCCCGCCGCCGCCGATCGGATGATGAAGCGGTTTGAAGCTGCATTTATGAAGTTGGGCGATTATCCCCGCATGGGGCGCGGCCGATCGCGGCGCGAAGATGAATTTCGAGTGTTCACGGTCGGGGATTATCTTATATTCTATCGATTGCGCGACAACAATGTGGACATTCTTCGCGTTCGAAGCGGTTTTCTTGACCTCGATGACCTGATTCTCGAAAGCGAGTAGCGATTAAGTTCCATGGATCATTTCAATCATCAAGTCGGCATCCTTCATTGCGAGCATGTGGCGATTCCGCGTATCGTTCAGGATGTCGGCTCGCCCGTTTATGTCTATTCTGCCGCAACGTTGACGCATCACTATCGTGCCGTTGCAACGGCATTCGCCCCGCTCGATCCGATCATTTGCTATTCGATCAAGAGCTGCGCGAATCTGCATGTCTGCCGGCTGTTGAGGGAGCTTGGCTCCGGGTTCGATGTCGTCTCCGGCGGAGAGCTGCGGCGAGCGATGGAGGCGGGCGGCGATCCCTCGAAGATTGTCTTCGCGGGGGTCGGCAAAACCGACGAGGAAATTCACCAGGGCATCGACACAAAAATCGGATGGTTCAATGTCGAGTCCGAGGCCGAGTTGGAAAACCTCATCGCCATTGCACGGGGCCGCGGCGCGATGGTGAATGCCGCGCTTCGGGTGAATCCGGATGTCGATCCGAAGACCCACCGCTACACGTCCACGGGCAAGAAAGAATCGAAATTCGGCGTCGATCTGGAACGTGCGCGTCGCGTTTTCGAAACATATGGCCGCCAGGAGTCGGTTCGTCTTTGCGGCATTCATCTGCACATCGGCTCACCGGTGAATACGGTCGAGCCCTACGTGCAGTCGATCCGCAAGGCGATGGCGCTGATTGAGCAGCTTCGAGAAGACGGATTCGCCATCGATACGCTGGACATCGGCGGGGGCTTTGGCGCGCACTATCGCGATTCCGAAGCGCGCCGGCATCGGTGTATGCCGAAGCGATCGTGCCCTTGCTCGTCGGGAAGGGGCTGCGAAGCATTCTCGAACCGGGTCGCTCAATCGCGGCCAATGCGGGCATACTGGTGACGAAGACGTTGTATCTGAAGAAATCCGGCGATCGCGATTTTCTGATTGTCGATGCAGGCATGAATGACCTAATTCGGCCGTCGCTGTATGAAGCGTTTCACTTTGCGTGGCCGGTCGCACCGGGCGCAAACTTCATTCCCGCGACACGGGCCGAGGCGGCCACGCTGCCGGGATTGCAATTGATGGATGTGGTGGGGCCGGTCTGCGAGAGCGGTGATTTTCTGGCCAAGGATCGGATGCTGCCGCCCATGAAGCGCGGCGATCTGCTCGCAATCTTCACGGCGGGCGCCTATGGGTTTGTGATGTCGAGCCATTACAACACGCGAGCGGGCCCGCCTGAAGTGCTGGTCGAAGGTGATTCGTTCCGCGTGATTCGCCGCCGAGAAACCTACGACGATCTGGTCGCCGCGGAAGGCAATTCAGTATGATAATTTGACAAAAACAGAGCCCGGGAACTTTCGCGCCCGGGCTCCACAGTCAATCTTGATTCGTGCAATTCACCGACGCAAGGCCGGCGTCAATACACAGTGTCAGTCTTGCGTCACTCTCCGCGGTGCGATCGGAAGCAATCGCGGCAATAGACCGGTCGCCCCTGCGCCGGCTTGAACGGCACCGTGGTTTGAGCGCCGCATTCCGCGCAAACGGCATCGAACATTTCCTTGGGTCCGCCGCCGCCGAAGCCGCCACGACCGCCGCGACCACCGCCGCCGCCACCGTAACCGCCCCCTCCGCCTCCGCCGCCGCCGAAGCCGCCACGACCACCCCGGCCGCCGCCGCCTCCGCCACCACCGCTGCCGCCCTGGGCTTTGCGCTTGTCGCGGCATTCGCGACATCGCTTGGGCTCATTGGTGAAACCGCGCTCCGCGTAGCGGCCTTGATCCTCCGCTGAATGGATGAACTCCGCCCCGCAATCCGAGCACACGATACTTTTGTCTTCAAACGACATCTGAGACTCCTCTCGCTTGGGCGAATCGCGTTATGCGCAATCGCCCGACTGGGTAAAGCGGGAAAGGCCCAACCGAAGGGAGTGACGAGAGAAGGTCGAATGCCCGGAAGGAGGAATATCGGCCTGGACTGCTGCGTCGGCGCCTGGTGTGGGGAGAACCCGCGGACTTTGGACGGCTTCTACGATGGGCCGCCCGACTGTTATCCTCCGCAAAATGAGGCACTACTAAATTAATGCGCCGTCGGCCTCGCGGGGCCGAATTCGGGATACGATCGCTTGGTTCTTCAAACCGCTAAAGTATGCGTCATGTCCGCCGAATGTTCAAATGAAATTTCTCAAAGTAGCCGATCAAATGGTAAATCGTTGACAACCCCTTGGTGGGGGCCTATATACGATTACGGATCGTAGTTCATTCCTCAGGCGATTCAGGCGAAAAATGCCCTTCGATCCATCCTCGCCCCACTCCCGGAGAACCAAAATGTCCCGACGACGCGGGTTTTCTGGCTTCACCCTCATGCTGGGTCTTGCGGCTGCAGCCAGTGCCGGTGCGACCTGTGAAAACAACACACTTACAATTACGCCAGCCACATTGCCCAATAGTGCGGTGGACTCAAACTACAGTCAGGCTCTGTCAGCCGATGGTTCGACCGATGGCATCTGGCGCATAGCTTCCGGCAATATGCCGCCGGGTTGGTCGCTTGCGGGTGACACCGGGCGCATAACCGGCCGGGCATCCGTTGCGGGCGATTATCAATTCAGCATCGGCGTTTCGCGATTGTTTGCCGGCTCCGGCGAACAGACTTACAGCGTTACAATCAACCCCAAGCTATCCGTCGACTTCACCCTTGCCATCGCCCGACAAGATGAGGCTTACTCCGAAACCGTGCAACCCACAGGCGGCGTACCGCCCTATTCGTTCGAATTCGTTGGCTTGCCGGCCGGTCTGGTGGGGAATGCCGATACAGGCGAAATATCCGGAACGCCTGTTGAGCCCGAAGACGGACGCACGGTCGAAGTGACCGTTTCCGACAGCGGCACTCCCGCACAAACAGCCAGCGACACGGCCGTGCTACTGGTCAAGCCGCGGGCGGTTTCCATCACGACGGATGCGGCACTGCCGCCCGGTCGCGTGAATGTGGGTTACTCAATCGAAATCGAAGTGGTCGATGGCGAACCGCCATACACCTTTGCAATTACCGACGGGGTTCTTCCGTTGGGTCTTTCGCTTGATCTGGACACGGGTGTCATTTCCGGGATTCCCAACGAAGATGATCTGTTCACTTTCACCGTCACTGTGACCGACGATGATAACCGGGCCAGCAGCGATTCAGAGGAATTCACGATCACCGTCGCGCCCTGACTCAGCGGCGTTTCAAGTGCGCCTTTTTTCTGTGGCGCAGGTATTGCATTTTGTTCGAAATCGCCTCGCGCGGAGACCTCTCCCATGCTCAAAAAAATATCAATGTCCACGCTTCTCCTTGTCTTCGCGTCGGGGCAGGTTTGCAACATCAATGTCAATCCGGTGACCGGTACGCCCCTGCGCGATGCAGACGCAACCATCTTGATCGAGCGAAAAGCCGGCTCCAACCAAGCGAACGTCGAAGCGGAAATCACGCGCGGTTTTTCGGGGGTCGTGCTCGAAGAGGATCAAAGTGTCAAAGTAAACGGTGACGAGCTGGAGGGTGCGCGCGGCAACTATGGCGCCCTTGTGGATGCAGCCGACACGTATTCGATTGCCGTGACCGATCCGCGTCGCGGCACCGACACCACGGAAATCGCGGAGCCGCCGCCGTTTGAAATCAGCACGCCTCTCGAAAATGAATTGACTTCTTTGTCGGGTTTCTCGATCGAATGGACAGAACCCGATGCGGAACTGGATGTAGAGGTGGTGCTCACCCAATCGCTGCTCGGCGATGATTTGCTTCTGAAGGTTGGGCCGACGGTCGATGATGGAGAGGTCGAAATCAAGTCGTCCGCACTGGCGGATGCGGGCTTCGGGCAGGGGGAGCCTCACGATCACGGTGACAAAATTCGCCGCGCCGATGGAATTGCCGGGTTTGACGACGGAACGGCGGTATGCCGCCTCGCCGTCTCGATCGACGTGAATCCGGGGCCGTAGGTGCTGATGTCGTTGGATGTGGCCCAGCCGCCCTCGGCTGTTTGCATGCATAAAACGATTCTGGCATCGGCACCGGTCCATTCAGCGTCGTTGGCTTTCGCTGCTTCATTTCGTAGAATGAACTCACGTGTCCTGGGGCGTTTTATATGCAGGCGCGATGATCATGGCGAATGTGAGTTTCACCCAGAATATTCAGCGTCATGTGTATTGTCCGCCATGTACGGCGAAGGGGCGCACCGTTCGCGAGGTGCTGGATGCCGTTTTCCGCGAGAATGAACCGGCACGGGCCTATGTGCTGGATGAACACGGAGAAGTGCGACGACACATGGTCGTGTTCATTGACGGCAAACCGGTGAAGGATCGTAAAGCACTGAGCGATGAAGTGAATGAGTCGAGCTCGGTGTGTGATGCAGGCACTCTCGGGCGGTTGAAGCGAATCGCGACGAATACACACCAAACTTTTTCGAAACAATGCCGGGGTAAAAGAGATGAGCGGCAAACTGATCGTCGCAACACGGAAGGGGCTGTTTCTCCTTGAGCGCAACAAGCCCGGCGCCGGGACAAAATGGCGCATCGCCGATACGGCATTCCTCGGCAATCACGTCGTGCAGGCGATTCGCGATCCGCGCGATGGTGCCATGTACGCCGCGCTCAAACACGGTCATTTCGGCGGGAAGTTGCATCGAAGCGACGACGACGGAGACACATGGATCGAAGTCGGCGTGCCGCAGTATCCGGAGCCGCCGGGCGGCAAATCGCCCGATGTGTGTCCAATGACCAACAAGGAGATTCCGTGGAAGCTGGAATTGATCTGGTCGATCGCACCGGGCGGCAGCGATCAGCCCAATCTGCTGTGGTGCGGCACGATTCCGGGCGGCCTTTTCAAATCAACCGATCGCGGAATGAACTGGACGCTGGTTCGATCGCTATGGAATGAGCCGGCACGAAAGCAGTGGTTCGGCGGGGGTTACGATCTGCCGGGGATTCACTCGATCTTGGTGGACCCGCGCGATACGCGAAGCATTCTCTTGGGCGTATCGTGCGGCGGCGCTTGGCGCACCACGGACGGCGGCGAATCGTGGAAGTGCAGCGCCAATGGCATGTTTGCGGCCTATATGCCGCCGGAGCAAGGCCTACGATCCGAACATACAGGATCCGCACATCATTGCAGCATGCCGCGACGTTCCCGATGCCCTTTGGACACAACATCATAATGGAGTCTTCAGGAGCGTGAACGGCGGTGCGGCCTGGACGCAAATCAAACAGCCGGGCGTCTCCGGTTTCGGATTTGCTTGCGCCGTGCATCCCACCAAACCGGATACGGCCTGGTTTGTGCCGGGATTGAAAGATGAAAGGCGCATTCCGGTCGATGGCCGACTGGTCGTGACGCGCACGTGCGACGGCGGCGAATCGTTTGATGTATTGTCCAACGGCCTGCCCGGCGAACACGCCTATGACATCGCCTATCGCCACGCGCTGGACATCGATGACACCGGGCGTTGCCTTGCCTTCGGGACAACGACCGGGTCGCTTTTCGCATCAGACGACGAAGGCGATCACTGGGAGTGCCAATCGCATCATCTGCCGCCGATTCATGCGGTCAGGTTTGCGTGAGATCAAGTTCGGGGCCGGACGGCGAGCGGGTTGATTCATGGCCCGCAAACGCAACAGGCAATGTAATTCGAATCATTGTTCCGGATTCCCGCCAACTGATGATCTCCATTCCGCCGCCATGTGCCTCAATGATGGAGCGGCTGATCGGCAATCCCATTCCGAGGCCGGTTTCCTTGGTGGTGAAAAACGGTTCAAAAATACGGTCGCGATGTTCCGGAAGGATCCCCGGGCCGTCGTCGGCCACTTCGATGATCACCTGCTGGGTCGAGTCAAATCGAGTGGCCACGACAACTTCGTTCGGCAGTTTCGAGCAGGATTTTACGGCATCGATTGCATTGTGAATCAGGTTAATGGCAACTTGTTCCAATTGGATGGGATCAGCCTGCACCGGCGGAATTCCATCCGCAAGCTCGGTTCGTACTTGAACTGATGTATTCCTGAGTTCCGTCTGCAAAACGCCGATCGCGTTTCGAATGACATTGTTGATATGAACGCTGGTGTTTTGAGGTTTTTCCTTTTTTAGAAATGCCCGTAGCCTGCGAATAATCTCGCCCGCACGGTGCGCTTGCGATGAGACTTCGCCGAGTGCATTTCGCAGCTCTTCAATATTGATGTTCTGCCCGTTGAGCCGGCGTATGCAGCCTTTCGTATAGGCGACGATGGCGGAGAGGGGAGAGTTGATTTCGTGAGCCAGGCCGGTGGCCATTTCACCCATTGTGGCAAGACGTTGAACGTGGGCAAGCTGGTCCTGACGTCGGAGGCTTTCGAGTTCGGCTGCGTGCCGTTCGCGAATGGCATTCCTTAGCGCGCGATTGGCTTCGAGCAGCTCCGACGTCCTTTCGCGCACGCGAAGCTCCAGGTCTTCCTTGGCCTGTCTAAGCGACTCTTCGTTCCTACGCTGTTCGGTAATATCCTGTGTAACAACAAGCACGCCGCGCGCTCCGACCTCTTCGCCTCCGATCGGAATAACCGATGTGCTTCGCAACCGGAGGGGCCCGCGAATGCGCCGGCTCATTCCCTCCCAATGGTAAATGGGCTTTCCGGTGCGTAGGACAATTGCAACGGGGTACTCTTCCGGCTGAAGACGATTGCCATCATTATCCAGAACTTCCCAGGCGGTATCGTCAATGCGACGGTTTATGAATTCGGACCGGTCCGAGCCGGTTTCGTTTTCGATTTGTTTGTTGACATAGGTAATGTGCCCTGAGGAGGAGATCATCATGACGCCGACCGGCGTGACATCAAGAATGGTCTCTAGCAGATCGCGCTGGAATCTCAGCCGCCGCTCCGCGCGCAGGTGCAGTTTTCGGCTGATGAGCAGGGCAATGATGATCAATGCCTCCAGCACAAAACACCCGATGCCCACAAGGATGGCTCGCTTGTTTCTTTCGAAGAATGTGAGATCGTGAAATTGAATGATGCTCCCGGCCGGAAGGTCGCGCTGCTTGATGTTCCATCGGTTCAAGGCCCGCCAGTCGAAAATATAGCGGTTTGGGCTCTCGGCATTGATCGGAATTTCATCGGCGCGATGACCGTTCAGTACTCGGGCCGCCAACGCGCCGGCGGCAATGCCCTGTTGCCGCCCGCTGGCGACCTTGCCGCCTATAATTCCACTCCCGATGAAAACATCATAGCAGCAGTAAATCGGTGCATTGGCAATTCGGCAGAGACTTGAATAAACGGATTCGGGGTCGTGCAGACGGCGCCCCTCTTCATCATATTGGCCAAGCAGCAGGATGATGTCATCGGGGCTAAGCGTCGCTGCCTCATCCAGCACCTGTTTATTAGATGAATCGATCAGCCATTTTATCGAGGTTCTTTGAGACAAGTCTTGTAATTCGGACCGGGCGATGGCGGTCAAGCGTTGCCCTTGGCCGGTTTGATCCGAGACGACCACGAGACTTTTTGCAGAAGGATGCAACTTCAACGCCAGGCGCGCTGTTTCACCGATTTCGACCGTCTCCACCACACCGGTCATCGGGCGAATCGATCGATCGACCTCGGCCGGCATGCGACTTAGGCCTGAAAAGACGATCGGCGTACTCGGCAAGAGTCCCTTCATCGGACCGGTCAATAGTTCAACCGCGGGCGTGTCGGTTGTCACAATCAAGTCGAATTCTGCGTTCTTGTATTTGGCGAGGAGGGCGTCAATCCACTTTGGAAGCACATCCGCCTGCTGCGTGGCGTCTCGCAGGTCGAGAAACTCGATTCGGTAAAAGACAGCACCGGGATAATTTGAAGCAATGGATTCGCGAATCGCCAGTTCCTGAAGCCGCGAATACTCGTTCTCCGGATTATACGAATGAAGAATGAGGACTTTCTTAACCGCGCTTTCGTCGCCAACCGCGTGATTTTGAACCATCATCAGCAAGATGACGATGGTCGCGGCGGTTGAAATGGACCGAACAGTCATTGGCAACCCTTGTGCCCGACAACACGTGATTAATCGCGTGTCATGCGGTCAAATGAGATTCGCCCGATGGGGCAAATGCCTGTATAGTACGCTGCGGTTTGATCCGGGAAAACAGCTTTGTGTCTCGCCATCGGCGAAACTCGGTAAAGCGGCATTCGGAGATGGATGGTGCGCGAATTCTCGATTCAGCGGCGTGTGCAGTTTTCCGAAACCGACATGGCCGGCGTCATGCATTTTTCAAATTACTTCCGCTGGATGGAAGAAGTTGAACATGCGTTTCTACGCTCCCTGGGCATGAGTGTGGTACACCGGCATGAAGATGAAGAGTTAAGCTGGCCAAGAGTGCAGGTGGGCTGCGAATATTTTTCGCCGCTATATTTTGAGGATGAGGTCGACGTTAAGCTCCGCGTCGAGGAGATACGCGGCAAGTCGATGATCTACGAGGCGGCTTTTCTCAGAAGTGGAGTCCGCGTGGCGGTCGGTCGAATCAAAATGGTCTGCTGTCGCTGGAAGGACAACAAGTTTGAGTCGGTGCGTATTCCGGATTCAATTCGCACAAAACTGGAAGGCTGAATCGCTCGTGTAAGACAAGACCACCGTAATTTTGGCGAATGGGCGGCACCAACAAAACTGTCTGGGTTTGCCGCAAGCAACAATCACCACAACCTTGAATTGGGAGACAATCGGCATGAAACCGTGGCTTTGGTTTGTGATCGGCACCATCGTATTCTGGGGGGCGTATGTGCCAACCATTCATACCGGGCAGTTGGCGTTCGGCACGCCCAAGGGGCCGATTCGGGCATTTCTGTTTGTCGGCCTTGCCTATTGTCTGGTGGCCGTGATCGTGCCGCTCTTGTTGCTCTTTTTGGCCAAGACCGAGCCGATGGTGTTTCCGGGACGGGCGATGGGTATCTCCACATTGGCCGGTGTTTTTGGCGCTTTGGGGGCACTGGGGATCATTCTAGCGATGATCAATGGGGGCCATCCGCAGGTCGTCCCCTCCCTGGTCTTCGCCGGCGCTCCGATCATGAGCGTTTTTGTGAATTTGGCGCTTCATCCGCCCGCAAGCACGCCCGATTGGCGATTTTATGGCGGAATTCTGCTGGCAGCGGCGGGTGCCGCGTTAGTTCTGAAGTACAAGCCCGTTTAGAACCCATAAGCGACTGTCCGCGCGCCTTTGCTATTTTCGACGCCATTCAATCGAGTGCAGTTTGTGAGATTTGCAACGAAGACTCTCGTATGTTCATGCGTCATCGCATTGTCATTCCATGCGATGGCTGATGCGAGAAGCCGGCGCGTAGCCGATGAGCCCGGCCGCGCCGTCGCAAAATCCCTATCCGGCAATCCCGCTGCGTCGGCGCCCGTCATGGCTGTCGACAATTGGTCGATGTTTCGCGGCTGCCCGCGCCTGACCGGTGTGACCAGCGAGCCTCTGCCGGAAAATCTGGTGGTGCAATGGAAGTTTCAGACGGACGAACGCGAGCCGGTGACATCGACCGCCGCGATTGTTGAGGGGACGGTTTACGTGGGATGCGAGAATGGCATCCTTTATGCGTTGAAACTGGACGATGGAAAACCAATCTGGAGCTACAAGACGAAAGAAAGCGCTGCAATCAAGTCCTCGCCAACAGTCATCGACAATCTGGTGCTGTTTGGCGATGAAGGTGGCGAGATGCATGCCATCGAGGCGGCAACCGGAAAGAAAATGTGGGTTTTCAAGGCGGAAGGTGAAATCGTATCGTCACCGAATCTTGACGGCGATCGCATCGTTTTCGGCTCGTATGACGGTTGTATCTATTGCCTGTCGATTGCCGACGGCAAGCTGCTTTGGAAATTCACCACGGAAGCGCAGGTGCATGGCACCGTGGGCATCGCCGATGGCGTCGCGGTCGTCGGCGGTTGCGACGGAAAAGTACGAGTCCTGCAGCTTTCCGACGGAAAGGAAATTCGATCGGCCGCGGTCGGTGCTCAAACGGCGGCCTCGACAGCATTATTCGGCGACCGGGTCTTTCTCGGCACGCTTGGAAATCAGGTGTTGTGCATCAATTGGCGAACCGGTGAGCCTGTTTGGACCTATGAAAATCCGGACAGGGCGTTTCCGTTCCATGCATCGGCAGCGGCGACGTCGGACATGGTGGTCATCGGCGGCCGCGACAAGTCGGTTCACGGAATCGATCCGGCGACCGGCAAGTTGAAATGGACGCATCGGGCCATGGGCAGGGTCGATTCATCGCCCGTGATTGTCCTGGAAGTGCTCACCGTCGGGGATTCCACAAAGCCGCCTAAGGCAAATCATCGGGATTCTGCACGGGATCGCGTCTTTGTCGGGTCGGGCGATGGCCATTTGTACGGTCTGGAATTGCGGACTGGTAAGGTCGTTTGGGATTATGAATCCGGGTCTGCCTTCAGTGCCTCGCCGGCGGTGGGCGGAGGGCGGCTGGTCATCGGCGACGAAGATGGAACGGTGTATTGCTTCGGAGCCAAAAAGAAGTGACAATGGCGTGCTAACACGATTCGCGGTCGCTGCACTAGTGGATTCGTGATTCGTGTCAGAAACTAGAAGTTCTCGTGTCCTAAAGTCTTGGTCATTCTGAGAGGTAAATTCACATGAAGCGCTTCACATTCATGCTCACGTTGACAGTTGGGTTTGCACTGACGGCAAGTCGCGCGAGCGCCGAGCCGGTCGTGTTGAACGCGTACGAAAACAGCAATGTGCAGACCAATTTCGAACTGGTCTTCCCCAAGCTCGGCATTCAATCTACATCCCCCGTTTTCTACACGCGATACAAACTGGAAATTGACGAAGAGGCCGGCACGGCGAAATTCGTCGATTACATTCAACAGATCGATCCGCTCGCCCTGCCGCTGGGCATCAGCACCGGCCGGCTTGACATCCGCATTTCGTCGTCCGAAGGCACCTATGATGCCGCGACCAGAACGTTCGTCACCAACGATGTCTATGAGATCAACTTTGCCAACGATCTCAGCACATTCGGTTTCGACTCGCCGGTCATCCTGCCGGCCACATCGCGAGGCACGCTGTCGGATCGCGTCGGCGATGCACAAAATGTGGAAATGCGATGGGAAGGCAGCGGCGAATTGGCCAACGAAGAAAACCCCGCCGAACCTTATGAATTCACATATACCTGCCGCGTGAATACACAGATCGCCGCATCGGCATCGGATGTGCCGCCGCTGCCGACCAAGTTCTGTGCAGATGGCTTGTTCAGCATATTCGGCCTTTTCGCGATGGGCTTTGGAATGATCGGCCTGAAGCGATCGGCCCGGCGAATGCGACGCTGAAGCGCTACACTTTCGCATGTTTCTTAGATTAACAAAAGGGCCCCGGGCAAGTCTGTCCGGGGCTTTCACTGCGCGGATGGTGCCATGCGAGTTGCCTATCTGACGGCCGGCGCGGGGGGAATGTACTGCGGAAGCTGTATGCGCGACAACACGCTTGCGGCCGCGCTCATTCGTCAAAAACGGGATGTCCTGCTCATCCCCGTCTATTCGCCGATCCGCACGGACGAAGAAAATGTCAGCATGGACAAGGTTGTCTTTGGCGGAATCAATGTGTTCCTCCAGCAGACTTCGGGTTTATTCGGAAGGTTGCCGGGATTTGTCGACAAGCTGCTCGATCATCCGTCTCTTTTGAAACTGGCGATGAAACGGGCGGGTTCCACATCGGCGGATGTCGCAGCGCCTTACACCTTGTCAATTCTTCGCGGCGAGAATGGAGCACAGCGGCGGGAAGTGGAAAAGCTGGTCGGGCATTTGCGCGAGCTAAAACCGTCGATCGTTCATCTGCCGGATGCATTTTTCATAGGGTTGGCCGGCGCGATTCGCCGCGGGCTGGGCGTGCCGGTGGTGTGTACGCTGACCGGCGAGGATATTCTGCTTGAGAAAATGCCCGCAGCATTTCGTGACGAGGCTTACGCGATCATTCGCGAAAAATCGCGCGAGGTCGATGGCTTTCTGTCCGTAAGTCGCTATTACACGGAGTATGCGATCGAGCGATTCGGAATTGATCGCCAAAAGATTCATGTGGTGCCGCTGGGGATTAACTTAGGCGGGCCTGCTGCGCCGGCACTTGAGAGGTCGGCGTTGTCCCCGCGGCCGTTCACAATTGGTTATTTGGCCCGCATATGCCACGAAAAAGGGCTGCATGTCCTGTGCGAAGCCTTTGCAATGTTGCATGCACGCGGACGGGCGTGCCGGCTGGTGGTCGCCGGATATCTCGGTGACAGCGACCGGTCGTACTTTGAAAGCGTGAAGGCCGAGCTGGCGTCGAAGGAACTGATCGCCCATGTCGAATTCAGGGGCGAAGTGGATCGGAATGAGAAATTCGAGATGCTACGCTCGATCGATGTGTTTTCCGCACCGGGTCCCTATCGCGAGGCCAAGGGGATTTATCTCATAGAGGCCCTGTCGCAGGGCGTGCCGGTTGTGCAGCCGGCGCATGGTTCATTTCCAGAGTTGATCGAATCGACCGGCGGCGGCATCCTGTTTGAGCCGACCGATCCGGCCGAATTGGCGGATGCCCTGTCGCGACTGATGGATGACGTACCGTTGCGAGAATCCTTGGGCCGCGCTGGTCGCGAGGCTGTGTGGGCGCGGCATACGGATGACGTGATGGCGGAGACGGCGTGGCAGGTGTTTGAGTCAGTTGCAAATAGCAAGTTTGGAGCTTCAGGTTAAAAAAATACGTTCGGGTGATCCCTGTTTAGCCCCACTCCAACGGAGTAGGGCGAATGGGGAAAACGCCGCGGTTAAACACGATGATCATCAACTCGAATTCACGGAGTTGGAAAATCAGAGAACGCCAAGATCTCGTCCGATTTCGAAGAATGATGAACTGAGCAGCGAAAAATGTTGGAAGCCAAGAGCATCTCCAAGTCGTATCCCACGGCGGGCGGCACATTATCAGTGCTGCGTGACGCATCGCTGACACTTCAGTCCGGCGATTCCGCGGCGGTAATGGGCCCCTCGGGGTGCGGGAAAAGCACATTTCTGAATATCCTCGGTACGCTGGAGACACCCAGCGGCGGGACTTTGCGTGTCGGCAATCAGTCCCCATTCAGTTTGCCCGAACCGGAATTGGCCGTGTTTCGAAACAAATCGATCGGCTTTGTCTTTCAAGATCATCATCTTCTACCGCAATGCAGCGTGCTGGAAAACGTCCTGCTGCCCTCGCTGGTGGAAAGCGGCGCAGATGCGACGGCGCGGGCGCGCGAATTGCTGGAGCGCGTCGGCCTCTCGTCGCGGCTCGAACATCGCCCGTCGGAACTGTCGGGCGGAGAGCGGCAGCGAACGGCCATCGCCCGGGCGCTGTTGAATCGGCCGGCTGTCATTCTGGCGGACGAGCCCACGGGCAATCTCGATCGGAAATCGGCCGATGTCATCGCGGAGCTGCTCCTTGAACTGCATCGTGCGGAAAAGACGGTGCTCGTCGTCGTGACGCACAGCGAGGAACTCGCGCGGCGGTTCGATAGGTTGCTCATAATCGACGACGGCGTTCTGAAAGTCGCATCGCAGACATGACCACTCGCATGCTTCTCATTCGCAGTCTGCAACACCATTGGCGGATGCACGTCGCGCTGGTGCTTTGCGCGGTGGTGGGTTCCGCCACGCTGACCGGCGCGCTCATCGTCGGCGATTCGATGCGCGGGAGCCTGCGCGACAATGCACTGAAAAGACTCGGCCCAGTGCATTATGCGATGCGATCGCCTCGATTCATCCGCGCTGAAACTGCGAAAGCGGTGGGTGGGTGCGGAATCGTGCTCTTGCAGGGCGGAATCGAACACGCCGAGACGAAGTCGCGTGCGAACCGCGTGCAGATTGTCGGCGCAAATGAACAGTTTTGGGATATGTGGCGAACCGGTAAAGAGTCCCCTACCAAGGGTTCGACCACCACCACACAGGCAAATGACCCAAACGGCCGACATGGCGATGGCGCGGTCCTCAACGAGTCATTGGCCACGGAAATCGGCGCTGAGGTCGGCGACGAAGTGCTCATTCGGCTCGCGCGGCAATCGGCGGTGCCGGCAGACAGCGTGTTGGGCCGACCGGACGAAACAGCGGCGACGCTTCGGCTATCGGTGAGCGAGATTGTCGGTGACGATGGCGTCGGCGGCTTTTCGCTTGATGCCAGTCAGGCGGGTTCATTTAATGTTATTGTTCCCATTGAAGGGATTCGACGCACGCTCGAGCGCGAAGGCCGGATCAACGCGATTCTGGTTGAAGGCGTTGTCGCAAAATCGACAGTTACCACGCCGGAAAGCAACAGCCTTGATTCGCGATTGGCCCATGCACTGTCGCTTTCTGATTACGATTTATCGATCCGAACTGACAATGATCGCGGATATTTCTCGATTGAATCGGACCGGATGTTGCTAGAGCCGGCGGTGGAAAAAGCAATATGGAATCGCGCCTCGAAGGCAATCGGCGACAAAAATCCAGTCTTGGCGTACCTCGCCAACAACATCGAACGACTTGGAACCCAAGGTGAAGTCCTTTCAACTATTCCATATTCGATTGTTGCCGCCGTAGGCTCGATTAGCAGCTATAAAGCCGCATCGAGCCTCGGTCAAGAAATGGTCTCGGAAGCTAATCTGTTTCAAGATGACGAGATCCTCTTGAATGCATGGGCTGCGGACGACTTGGGAGCCAAGAACGGGGATCGTATTCGGTTGACCTACTATGTTACCGGCCGATCCGGCGAACTTGAAACCCAATCCCATGAATTCAAGCTTCGAACCGTCCTACCGATGTCGGACGAAGTGGCCGATCCGGGGTTTCTGCCACCGTATCCCGGCATCAGCGATGCCGACACGCTGGGCGATTGGGACCCACCGACGAATTTCAAAATCGATTTGAAGCGTATTCGACCGAAGGACGAGCAATATTGGAAGGAACACAAGGGTTCTCCAAAGGCGTTCATCTCAATACAAGCGGGACAGAAGCTCTGGGCAGAAAGGATTCACGGTTCGGCCGGCTTACCGCAATACGCATTCGTCCCGGCAAATCTGAAATTGAGTCAGCCGTGCGGCAATTTGGCGAATCGCTCCTCGATGAACTCAAACCCGGTTCGATGGGAATTGCCTTGGAAGCGGTTAGAGATCGAGCCATGGCGGCAGGGACCGGCAGCACCGACTTCGGCTTGCTCTTCATCTCCTTCAGCTTCTTCATCATCGCCTCGGCTTCGCTCCTCGTCGCACTGGTCTTTCGGCTGAATCTCGAACGGCGGGCCGGCGAAATCGGTCTTCTGTCGGCCATTGGATTCTCAAACAAAAAATAGGGCGGCTCTTTCTGGCGGAAGGCGCGATTCTGGCGGCCGTCGGTAGTGCCATTGGTTTGGCATGCTCGACCGGCTATGCGTGGCTCATGCTGGCGGGGCTGCGTACATTTTGGGCGGGAGCCGTGAATTCGCCGTTCTTAACGCTGCATGTAACACCGACGAGTGTTACCGTCGGATTTGCGGCGAGCTTCCTTGTTGCGGCATTCTCGCTTCGGTTGGCCGTGCGCGGACTGGCGAAACTCTCGCCCCGCATGTTGCTGGCCGGTGTCGCGACGGCCGAAAATGGCTTCGGTCGATCAACCCGCCGCCGCAAAGCTCCCTGGGTATTTATGGTTGCCTTGGTCCTGGGTCTCGGGCTGATCGGAACGGCCGTCGCTTCCGAAGCGATTCCGCAGGCCCTGGCGTTCTTTGGCGCGGGAGGGGCGCTGCTCGTCGGCGGAATGGCGGCCGTCTCGATATGGATGAGACGGCGCACCCATGGCGTCATTTCGCGCGGCGGTCCGATGGCCATGGCTCGATTGGGTCTTCGCAATGCCACACGAAATCGCGGCCGCAGCATGATGACAGCCGGCCTGATTGCCTCGGCAACCTTCGTGGTCATCGCGGTCGATGCCAGCCGTCATGGCGCCGATCAGTCGTCGCTTGAGAAAAGCGGTGGGGCGGGCGGATATCAAACGATCGTGGAAAGCAGCGTGGCGCTGCCGTTCGACATGGGGACGGCCGGCGGTCGGGAGAACCTGGGGCTTTCCAACGAGACCAACGAGCTGCTTTCGAGTGCTACGGTAATGGCACTTCGACTCAAGCCGGGCGACGATGCGAGCTGCCTGAATCTATACCAGGTGGCAAGGCCGAGGATTCTCGGGGCAACCGACGCGTTCATCCGTCGTGGCGGCTTCGCGTTTCAAAATAGCATTGCGACGACAGACGCGGAAAAGGAAAACCCGTGGACGCTCCTCGAACGGAAATTCGACGATGGAGCCATTCCGGCGATAGGAGACGCGAACACGCTCATGTGGTTGCTGAAAGTCGGCCTCGGGAGTGATTTCGAGATGGTCGATGATCTCGGCGTCACCCGGAGGCTGCGCATCGTCGGGATGCTCTCGGGCAGCGTGATTCAGGGTGAATTGGTGGTTTCGGAACCCTCGTTCAAGCGGCTCTTTCCGGGTGTTTCTGGTTATGGCTTTGTCATGGTGGATTCCGGCGCGCCTGAGGTCGGTCAGGTGATTGCGGCATTGGAGCACGATCTTGCGCGATACGGCGCGGACGCCACCTCGACATTGGATCGTTTGAATCAATTTCGGGCGGTTGAAAACACCTATATGTCTGCATTCGGAATGCTGGGCGGAATCGGGCTTTTGCTGGGCTCGCTGGGGTTGGCTGCGGTAATGCTGCGAAATGTCTTGGAACGGCGCGGCGAAATCGCACTGCTTCAGGCGGTCGGATTTTCCAAATCGCGAATCGCCCTCACGGTGCTGGCCGAAAACGGCGCCTTACTCGGTGCCGGTCTGTTGGTGGGGGGAATCTCCGCGCTGACGGCTGTTCTGCCGCATGTGCTTTCGCAGGGGATTTCGACGGTGCGGGCATCGCGCGGCTTTTCGCCATGCTGATTGCGGTGGGGATGGTTTCGGCTGGTTTGGCGGTGCGGTCGGACGTGAAGGAGAAGCTGTTGAGTGCGCTGCGGCGTGAATAATGCCTGCTTGAGGTCGCAAGGAGCTTCTGTGCTCAATCCTGTCATGAAAACTGGAGATTTGCTTAATGCCCCGCAATTTCATGGATCACTGCGGCGAGCATGTCGGTGTGAAAGGCATTTCCGCGGCTGAGCCTAAGATCGCGAATCATCGCAGCCATCGTTTCTTCGTCGAACTTGCCGACCAGTATGTGCGTCATGTCGCCTTCGTGCCATGCAACCATGGAATTGCTTTCGCAATCGCGCGTGGCATGCGAAAAAGGTGTGTTGCGATCGGGAGAGCGGCCGTCAGCGAAAACATTGACGCCCTCCCAATGCGGCGTGGTAAAGAGAGAGAGATACGAGCTGTTGGAATAGTTCACATACATGAGGTGGGCCGCCGGGCCGCCGGCATCCGCCGTGGGAGCGCACACATTCGCGGATTCAAATTCATAGCCATAACCGGAGAGGTCGGGCGCGGCGGTCGCCAGGACGCCGGAAAACTTCGCGTCGATGGCATCAGCGGCGGCAATGCGTTCGCGCGGCAACGAATCGAGCTGGTGGGCCTGATGTTCGCATTTAATGAGGCATTTGTTGTGTTGAATGATAACTTGCTGCGTGATTTCATCCGCCTTGGTCAGGCCCGGCATGCTGCCGCTTTCGAACATCGAACCGGTTGAAGTGGCGCCGGTCGGCAGAAACTGCCAGGAGCCAAGGGCCACAGCGATGACACATGCGGCGGCGACAAGTGTGCGGGTCAGTCGGAACGGGCGCGACAATTTTCTCGACGACTTGAATTTACCGGCGCCGTCCGTTTCGACGTGATGGTGAATTTTTGCTGCAAGTTCAGCCGGAACGGCGATCTTTCCCGTGCTTCTTGCGATGGAGCGACGCAGGGATTGATGATCGTCGACAATGGCGCTGCACGCCGGACACATCTTAAGGTGATCGAGCACCTCACAATTGGCCTGAACGCTCAATTGGCCGTCGGCAAACGCCAGAAGGAATTTTCGAGTGTTGTTGCAGTTCATTTGATCTCACGTTCCGGTTTCGACCGGATTCCTCGTTTGGCGGCAAAATGACCGAGCGACTCGCCCAATTGTTGTCTGGCTCTGAACAACCGGCTCATGACCGTGCCAAGGGCACAGCCGAGAACCATCGCTATTTCCTTGTAGCTCAGATCGCCCAGCGCCCAAAGCAGAAGCACCGAGCGATATTCAGGCGGCAATGTCATCACGGCCGCCTTTAATTCTTCGTCAAATTGATCCCAATCCACCTCGCCGGTCTGCAAAGAGTGCAGCGGTGCGTGCTCCAGTTCCGCCGCGATATCGTCAAGGCTCAGGTCGTCGGTCAAGGTCGGCGTTTTGGCTGCCGAACCGCATCGTGTATAGAACACGTTATGCAGTATCCGCAGCAGCCAGGGTCTTGCGCCGTACTCGCGCAGTTCAAACCGATCAAACGCCCGATGGGCACGGAGAAAGGTCTCCTGCACCAAATCTTCCGCCTCATGCGGGCTGCCGGAGAGCTTAAAGGCCATGCGATAAACAAGGTCGAGATGGCATAATACCACCCGCTCGTATTCTCGCGTGATCTTCTTCTTCGACATCGGCAACCCTGGTCGGCGGGGGTGCGGAACTGTCGTCTCCCCACTACTAACGAAACGCGCCCCTAAGCCTATTTATTCCTTGTCATTAACGCAGATTTTTGGGTCGGGAGTCAACCCCAATTGGATGGGAAAATGGCAACAGGTCACGGTTGTGACTGGGCGGATTCGCGACTAGCATTCTCGGGCCTTAAAGGCGACAAACACGCTGATTTTCACTGCAAATGCTGGAGTTACGACAAACAAAGCCATGATAGATCAGTATTACCAGGACCGTCTCAAGAAACTGGAGCAGATTTCAGCCTCGGGGCAGGATCCCTACGGCTCACGATTTGACGGCGTTGTCGCGAATTCGGACATACGAAGTCGTGTAGAATCGGCCGGTCTCGAAGGCGGCCAAAGCGATGAAAACGCAACCGCACGCGTGGCGGGGCGAATCGTGCTTCGCCGGGTGATGGGCAAACTTGCATTCATAACCCTGCGTGATTCGACATGTGACATTCAGATCGGCATTTCTGGGGGATTCGGCGTTCGATTCTCTGAAGCTGATCGATCTCGGCGATTTCATCGGCATCGACGGATATCTGGGCAGGACAAAGACGGGTGAGATCACGGTGTGGGCGCGAAGCGTGACCATGCTCTGCAAGGCCCTGCGCCCGCCGCCGGAAAAGTGGCATGGCCTGACCGATGTCGATCTGCGATACCGTCAGCGTTATGTCGATCTGTTTGCAAATCCGGAGGTGATGCAGACATTCAAGCAGCGAAGCCTGATCATTCAAAGTGTCCGCGACTTCATGCACGAGCGCAGGTTTCTCGAAGTCGAAACGCCGATGCTGCAGGCCATCTATGGCGGCGCGGCCGCCCGGCCCTTCACGACCCATCACAACACGCTGGACCTTGATTTATTCCTGCGCATTTCGCCGGAGCTGTATTTGAAGCGGCTGCTTGTCGGCGGGATGGAGCGCGTGTTTGAGATCAACCGCAACTTTCGCAACGAGGGAATCAGCACGCAACACAATCCCGAATTCACGATGATGGAGTGCTATCAGGCCTATGGCGATTTGTCCGACATGATGGACATTGTCGAAGGCATGTTCGCACGCTCGATTGAAGAGCTGGGCGGCGGACTGAAACGTCAATTTAAGGAATTGGAACTGGACTTCACGCCGCCCTGGCCGCGGCGTACGTACACTGAATTGTTGCGCGAATATGCCGGTGTCGAACTTTCGGATGCGACGGCCGTACGTAAGAAAGCCGCCACATTAGGCATCGAAAGCGCGAAGATGGACGACGCCGTCATCGCGAACAAACTGTTCGAAGCAACCGTCGAGGAGCATCTGGTCGGTCCGATGTTTGTGGTGGAGTATCCCTCGGCCATCTGCCCCCTCACAAGGCGCAAGAAGGACGATCCCTCGATCGCTCTGCGATTCGAGGCCTATGCGGCGAAGATGGAAATTGGAAATGCATATACAGAATTGACCGATCCAGCAGTTCAACGGGAAACGCTGTGTGCGCAGCTCTCCGGTGAGGGCGACGAGACCATGCGAGTGATGGATGATGACTTCATCAACGCGCTCGAGCACGGTATGCCGCCGGCGGGGGGGCTGGGCGTCGGCATCGATCGCATGGTGATGCTGCTGACGAACTCGGCGAGCATTCGCGACGTGATTTTGTTTCCGTTGCAGAGACCCCAGGCAGGCGATGGAGCGGCGAGCGCACGTGCCGAAACGTGACGCCGAACTTACGGCCGTTTGAGCAACGCCTGGAATCCCGCTTGTTCGAAATGGTGGTCGCCGGTTAGTGCATCCGAAATGGCCAAGTCTTGCATGATGACAAATGAAGTGCAGTCAGTAAGTGACCACTCTTTGTCCGGCCTGTCCTCGAACAAATCGAATCCACGATCGAGGAATTCGGAGGTTACCCGGATAATTGTTATTGCTGGATCGGATCGGAGCAATCGATAAAGTGAACAATAGCTGCCGCGCTTTTGAATCGACGACATTGCGTCGGCCAATTCGATCAACACCCATTCAGTTGTCACGAGTTTTGAGGTACTTCGGCTGACTTTGCTCGCCGCCGCATGTGCACGATCCTTGCGATTTAGAAGGGCAATAAAATAAAAGGTGTCCGCAAATAGTCTCATGATCGCTTTGGCGTTCCATGAATGTAATGATCGTGGTTCTCGGCCCAATCCTCGGGCCCTTCCACCGAACCAGCAATGCTCTTGAGCTTGTCCCAAATACTGGGTTGCTCGCCGTTCCCTTCCACAATTTCAATATTGACTTCGGCCCCCTCCGGCAAGCTGGTGGGTTCATCAAGCGTGATTTGGCCGTTCTTGACATGTCCTCGGTAAGTCATGATTCGCTCCTCATGTCATTTTATCGCACGCCCGACTGGGGAGTAAACCGAGATTTCTGAGAATCTCTCGCAATCGTGATTATCGCCCAAAGACACATCGGTGAGGATTCTATTTGAGATGAGAACTGCTGTTGGCACTCTGTCGTAACTTTCGTAACATCGCAAGTTCGGTACAGATGCGATCAGCCCAAGACGGCTCTGGGAGACGGATTCGAACGTGAATTCTCGAACACGGATGCTCTTGTTCACGATCTTCGCACCCATCACGGTACCGGGGTATCTGCTGTTTCTCGCCGCGAGCAACCTCCTCGGCGCGGCCTATTACATCGTCTTTGAAGCCACCATTTCGCCGCTCGCCCGACGGCCGATCAGCCTCACGCGCGGCCAGATGATCATGTTTGCACTACCCGTGCTGGCGGTCGCGCCGATTGCGGCGGCCGGCCATTTCTTGATCGCATTGTTTCGTGGAGTCGGCCGGGCGCTCTGTGCGCTGGGGAATTGGCAGACCGGCGTCACCTCGCGCGGCTGGTCGTTTGCGTACGGCCTGTTCTGGATTGTCGCTGCAACCTGGACGACCATGATGTGTTTCAACGCCGCAATGGGCATGAACTGGATCGGCCGCGGCATCGATCTCGAAACACGAAATAAATATGTCGATGCAATTCGGCGCGGTCTTTACATGGATGAATTGCCGCCGGAGATGCAGGAACGGCGTCTGCGCATCATTGCGGAACTCGATCAAGGCGGCGAGGCGCTGTCACCCTATTATGATCTCATTGCGGAATCACTGAAGAATGATGGCTTCCCCTTTAACGGCATCGACAAGCGTCTTCGCTCGTTGATCACAAAGTTGAAAATCGGCGGACTACCTTGGTATTTCATGCCGAAGGAGGTGGCGCCGGACGGTCTGGATCATAGCAAACTGTTGCTCGGCCCACTTCTTTTTGTCTGGATGCTCCTGATTCGATGGCCGGGCACGTTGGCGGTGTTGCGATTCAAACTCGTATGGATCGCATGGTTTCTCGTGCGAACGTGCGGTGTGGTATTGGCCATTTACCTGTTGGCAACGTGGGTGCCGCGAACGGCGTGCGATTCACTCTGGCCCAATATCGAATCGCTTTCGAGGATTGAATATCTTTTCAGTCCCGCCGCCTGGATGGGAATGGAATTTATCGAGTATGCCCAACCTGCTTGGTACATGTTCAACGCCGGTCTCTGGCTTGTCTTGATCGGCCTGGTTTCGTTCATCTGGTGGACTGCTTGGCGCGTGAGCCCGTTTCTCGGATGGCCGCGCTATTACGTCGCCTTTCTGGCTTCGCGCGCTTTGCTCCAGCGCAAACGCATTGCATTCTTCTCAGTCGGCGCGGTCACCCTTTGCGTGGCCATGATGGTGATCGTGATCAGCGTCATGGGCGGGTTCGTTGACAGCATTCGCAGCCGGGCGGATGGACTGCTTGGCGATCTGGTGCTGGATGGCAGCCTGCAGGGTTTTCCGATCTACACGGAATTCATCGCCGCGCTGGGTGAATTGAAGGATGAAAAGACCGGGGAGCCGATCGTCGAACAGGCGACGCCCTTGATCTATTCCTATGGCATCCTGCAATTCCCGGCGACAAAATTCACCAAGGCCGTGCGCATCTGGGGCATCCGGCTGGATGAGTACGTGAGGGTCAATGAGTTCGGCAAGGAACTCTTTTACAACAACCGCTATGGCGACACCCGCCTGGACATCGAACAGGGGCAGCCGGTCTTCGGTTTCAACGCCGCGCGTCGTGCGGCGCTGCCCGGAGACATGGACAATTGGTATCGGGAAAAATGGCTTCCTTCGCTTTCAGCCGCCAAGCGAGAAGAAGAGGAGCGACTGTATCCGCGCGACGGCGGGCGATTCATGGGGCCCGGCGTGTTCGCGCCCGCTTCGAATGAACAGGTGACGCCGGATTATGAGGGTGCGAAATATCCGGGCATCATCATCGGTCGCGATGTGCTGTTCCGGCGAATGCCGTCGGGTGAGTACGGTCGCACATTCGATTACCCGCGCGGCGAGTTGTGCCTTCTGACGGTTATTCCAATGACGCGCGCGGGCAACATCGTTCAACAAGCGCCGCCGCAACCGGCCTATCGATATGTGGATGATTCGAAGACCGGTATCCACGAGATCGATTCGATGAATGTCTATGTCGATTTCGACCGGCTGCAAAAACTGCTCAATATGAATGCGCAGGAGCGCGAAGAGGGCGGCACCACCAGCCCCCGCTGCAATCAGATTCAGATCAAGCTGAAGCCGAAATTCGCCTGGCCGCGGGACGTCCTTCTCGAAAAGAAAAAGCAGGTGGAGCGATGCTGGGTGGCGGTCGCGGCCAACACGCCGATGGACCCGATCGAGCGGCAAATGGTCGACAACACCGGCATTGAAACATGGGAGGACATGCAGGCCAGCTTTATCGCGGCAATTGAAAAGGAGAAGTTTCTGGTGTTGATCATGTTCGGCGTCATCAGCATCGTCGCCGTGCTGCTCATCTTGTGCATTTTCTACATGATCGTGCAGGAGAAAACGCGCGATATCGGCATCATCAAGAGCGTCGGCGCCAGCACCGAGGGCGTCATTGCGGTGTTCCTCGTTTATGGCGCCGCCATCGGCCTGGTCGGTGCTATCATCGGCTCGCTGCTCGGCACGACCTTTGTCGAGCACATCAATGAGATTCAGGACTGGCTCGCGCGGATCAATCCCGCGTGGCGCGTCTGGAGTCCGGAAACCTACTCATTCGACAAGATTCCCAGCGTCTGGAAATGGAACGAGGTCATCGGCATCAGCGTTCTGTCGATGGTTGCTTCCATTGTGGGCGCGGCGTTTCCGGCCATGCGCGCGGGTAAAACGTGGCCAGTGGAGGCGCTGCGTTATGAATAAGCATCGGACGTATGGCACGATTAAGGCGCTTAACTCTGGAAATGGCAACTAGGCAATATGCTTCGCGCTGAGAACATACACAAGACCTATATCCTCGGACGCTCGCTGCTGCCCGTGCTGCGCGGTGTGACAGTCGAGATCAAGCGGGGAGAATTTGTCTCCATTACCGGCGCGAGCGGCGGCGGCAAGAGCACGCTCCTGCATGTCATGAGCGGGCTCGATGTTCCGCAGCGCGGCCAGGTGTATGTGAACAACGTCGAAATGTTCGAGCCCGAAGGCGTGCGTCGCATTCCGGAAGGACGCGAAGGCAGCTTTGTCGAAGCGGCGTCAATCGCGACAGCCGGCGTTCCACGAGCCGCGACAAAATCGGCCAAGGTGAGTTCGCCTGATTTGCGACTGATCGAAGGCCGACGAAACGCGATGCGCAATACCTCGTTTGGATTCGTGTTTCAATTTTACCACTTGCTCCCAGAATTCGACGTGCTCGAAAACGTTTTGCTGCCCGCGATGGTGGGGCGATCGGCCGGTCAATGGCTCGAAAATCGCCGGCTGACGGAAAGTCGGGCCAGGGAACTTCTTCTCCGCGTGGGTCTGGGTGACCGGCTGCGCCATCGCCCCAATGAGTTGTCGGGTGGGGAGCGACAGCGCGTTGCCATCGCCCGCGCGCTTGTGAATAATCCCACAATCTTGTTTGCTGACGAGCCGACCGGAAATCTTGACAGCCGCACGGGCCGGGATATCTTTAACCTGCTTAAGGAGTTAAATCGCGCCGGTCAGACAATCGTCATGGTGACGCACGATCGCGAATTGTCGGTCGAAGCGGATCGGTCGATTCATCTGGTCGACGGTCGCCTTGACGTCTAGCAGTCGGGAAAGTCCGCAAATAGAATCGCGGACGGCATCCCGCGCGAACCAGTCTGCTTTTTGAGCGTTATTGAAGGGGGGCTGCAAGGTTGCAGCCGGAATGATTTATTGCGCGTGGGACTTGTCGCAGGTCGCCACTTTGAACGACAATGCCTTTTTGGGGGCTTGCATAGGAGAAGTTGACCATGTCCAACACAGATCATACGCCGGATCCGAATCTTAAGATCTGGCTCGACGGCAAGCTCGTGCCAACGGCCGAGGCGAATATCAATGTCTTTAGTCACGGGCTGCTCTATGGAGACGGCGTGTTTGAGGGAGTGCGCTGTTACAACGGCCGCATTTTCGAATGCACGGCTCACATGGATCGATTCATGGACAGCTTGAAAGCGATTCGGCTGGAAATTCCCTATACGCGACAGCAGATCATCGACGCGATGCAGGAGACTTTGAAGGCGAACAATACGACCGATGGCTACATTCGCCTGGTTGCGGCGCGCGGCGTTGGAACGCTCGGCATTCACCCGCAGCGGGTCGGCAAGCCGAACGTCTTCATTATCGTCGGAAAAATTCAGATGTTCGATCCGTCAATGTATGAAATCGGGATGAAGGTTATTACAGCGTCGACGATTCGAAATCACCCCAATGCATTGTCACCGCGCATCAAGAGTCTCAACTACCTGAACAATATTCTCGCGAAGTGGGAGGCGATCGACGCCGGCTGCCTTGAGGCCGTCATGCTGAACCACGAAGGGTATGTCGCCGAATGCACCGGCGATAATCTGTTCATCGTTCAGCGCGGTACTCTGCGAACACCGGCGACGCACTGCGGCCTGCTTGAAGGCGTGACGCGTCGATTGATTCTGCACCTGGGGCGGAAGCGCGGCATTCCCACTGATGAAACAACACTGACTCGACAGGACCTGTATTTCGCAGAGGAAATGTTTATTACGGGCACTGGTGCGGAAGTCTGCCCAGTCACGGAGATTGACAAGCGCTCTGTTGGCGATGGCAAACCCGGTCCCGTTACGAAGCAACTGATTGCGGATTTTCGTGCATACGCGGTCGAAAGACGAGATTTTCGCGACCAACAATCGCTAATTCGTCCATTGCCGAGTTTGGATCCGTTCGAAATAAGGATGTCCATCGAAGAAGCCCGGCGACATGGCCGGGCTTTTTTCGTGAATTATCGTCGCATGCGTCAAAGCCGCGACATCGGCTGCTCATATAATCAGGCGACACGCAGATTGATTCGAGCCCCGCGACAATTGAATCGACCCATGAGAATTGGAATACATCCTTTTCGAGTTCTTACGTTGGCCATCCTGATGCTCGCGTTGGCCGGGGCGAATGCGCGGGGTGAATTGGTCCATTTGAAGGACGGACAACGGCTCGCGGGGCGCATTGTTGAGGAACGAGAAACGGAGATTCGATTCCGGAACAGGTTCAACGCAGGGTCCACGGGAGGTGGTGCTTTCAATCGATCAGATTGCCCAAATCTATCGCACACTGGAGGAGGCGGCTCAAATTACAAATTGCGCCGATCCAGCCGCACTGGAGCGATGGACAGAAGGGTATTTTCATGCGGATACGTCGGTGCTTGCCGTGCAGTGCATTGAACGTGTCGTGTCGCTCGACCCCGCATTTCGATTGAAGCCTTGCGATCACGGCGCCCGAATTTCAGCTTTTGGAACAAACAGATACTTCGAATTCGCGCCGCCAAGCTCAATGATACTTCCGGCGGCAGATCGTGGCTGGAATTGGCAAAGTGGGCGGAGGCTGCGGGACTGAGGACCGATGCACGCGAAGCGCTGCGTCGGGCCGGCTTTCAGGATTCGTCGCTCGAGGAAGTGCGCACTTTGGCGGCAAACTGGAATGTTTCTCTGGCGCCGTGGATTGCGCCGCATTTCTCGCTGGCGACTGAAACCAGCCTGTTTCGCAAAACGATTCGCGATCAGCAAGTCGACGTCGAAGCGAGGCCCGGGTTCGAGTTCTTTTTGATGCCGATTCGATACGCCGTCGACGGCAACCGGCGCGTTTTGTCGAGGTTGATCCTGCCCATGAAGGATCGTTCCGCCTACTACGGCGTCTATGCGTTGCATCGAACGCCGACCATGGATGCCATTCTGAATTCGACCGACTCGCCCGTCTATGAGCGCATGGAATTGAAGCCCGCGACTGGAGGCGCGAACCAGTTGTCTGGAAAAACAACTCCGCTCCGCGATTCCGCGACGGCGACGTTTTTAAGCAGGACGCCGCACGGGCCAAGCCGGAATCGCAGCGACCCGACGGATGGGCCGTTCTTATTCTCGAATTGGAAACCGGCTTGCAGTCCATTCGACTAAGCTGGGGCGATGGTTCAATGGAGTCGATCGACTTGGCGTATGTTCGATCCGCCCGCGATGTATTTGTCGCTGCGGAACCGCTTCCACCGGGATCGCCGGAGGTGCTTCGTGTAATGAAGCAGGTCCGCGAAGGCTCCAATGCCATGGCGGAGTTGGCTTTGTTGCAATTGGGCTTGATTCGTCAGCGCACTCCGCCCGAGCGCGCCGGCGAATGGGCATTGGGCGTCGATCCGGTTGTGATTGAATCGGCCAGGCGCGGTGAAGATCGCATCGAGGCGGCCGCATGGAAGTACTTCGCCATGCAGTCCGCCCTGACAAATCAGACCCTCTCTTTGTTTGAGTCGACACCCGCCAACTCGCAGCGCATGTGGGTGGGTCTCATCGGTCGTCACGCCGGTTCGCGTGAATCGCCCAATTCCGAAGTCGCTCGAAGTATCTTGTTCGGATTGCTTCGGTCCGGCACTTTGGACACGTGTGAAAATGCTCTCGGCGTCATGGCTTCGCTGAACATGGAGATCGATTGGTCGAGGGTCAGTTCAGCATCGAAGAACGCGCAGATGGCCGCGCTGAACCGGCTCACACTGTTGCGGCGTGACGAGGCGATCTCCGCTTTGCTGACGATTATGAAATCCGTTCGGCGATCCTCCGCGGAGGAAGTCGCCAAATATGTCCGAACGCTCAATCTTCGGCTCGAGGATCCGCGCGATCCGCTTTTGCAGAAATGGCCGCAGCTCAAGTCAGACTCGGATCGTATTTCACTGTTGACCGTTCTTCATCCGGCGAATCTCGGCGATTTGATCTATTCGCAACCGATTTCGGCGATTCTACAAACCGGTCTTTCGCCGAAAAAATCGGACTCGCGATTGCAGCGGGAAGTGCTGGACATGCTGATCGCCCAGTTGAATCTTCGTGAAAATTCTGCCGAGCCGAATGACGGCGGCTTTCCTGTCTTGCTTCGCATGCGCACGACTGATCCGATCGCACGGGGTGTCATCGCATGTGCCCATCAAGGAACGATCGCTCAACGTAAATCGGCGGTGCGGCAGTTGATGAAGATGGGTCTTTCCGTCAACGCGTTGGATGCGATGGATGAATTGGCGGATGATGGCGAAATCCCGGAAGCAATTTTGAAGGAGCTTTTGGATCCGATTCAGTTAAAGGCATCGGATGGTCTGATCGCGCTCTGCGGACGATTGCTCCGCCCGGATCATGCGGAGTTCGCAGAGTTGGTTTTGGCCAATTTGAACAAATGGGCCGCCGGTACCCCCTCGTCGGAACATTGGCGTATTCGGGCGGCCCTGCGAGCAGGAGCCGATGTGGAATCGCTGTCAGAACTTGCCGCCGGGCTCAGGTCCGCGCTGTCGGTGAGCGCGATTCGCTGGCTCCATCAGTTGTGCCACTTCAGTTTGCAGGATGGTCAGGTCTATGCCGCGGCCAACAGCGCAGTCGAAAGGCGTCACGTCCTGGAGGAGTTGGACCTGCGGCGGGCGCAACTTGTCGATGGAGACTATGGCGTCGTAGCCGTTGTCGAGTTTTGCGATGCCCAGTCGTATTCGTTGCAAAACGCGCCGGAGGTGCTGACTCAACCCTTGAAGCGGTGGGGCGCGCCCCGGCGACAAACGATTGTCGCGTCAAATCTTCGATTGGCGCCATCTTCCTCTATGAACCGTTACCAGGTGTTTTGGAATGAGGCAGCCATTGGTTCCGGTCGATCTCGACAGAAGCGAAGGCCCCTTCGCAGTCCGGAGAGCTTCCTGCCTGCACTGGTCGATGCACCGAGCGCTTGCCTTTCCTCGTCGGGATGGGGATGGCCCGCGCCGACATCGATTGCCGGTTTCAGCGATGAATCCGCGATCGGCCCGAGCATCCTGCCGGGAAATCGACCCGCATTGGATGATCCCGGCGAAGATCTCATGACCCTCGAAGTTTCGGCTTACCTGGGCGCGGCCATGCTCGAAGCGCGCCTGTTGAACGCCGATCAATTGCGGGATTTCAGCGATGTTTCGGTCAAAATGACCTTGCGATATGCGGGATTCGGGTCTTATGTCGGCGTAGCGCCCACTCGCGAATTTACAACAAGCCCCGAATCGGACCGTCGCCATGTCTTGAATGTAATGCTGTTTCTTGAAAAACTAAGCGATTAGATCGTCACGGCAAAACGGTGATCTTGGAGTGCCGTTGCACCAACAGGTCAAACACAAAGGCCACATCGTCCGGCGCGAGTCGCACGCACCCCATCGACAGGTCCGCCCCGATGCTCTTTGGATCAATCGTTCCATGAATGCCGAATCCGATGCGTCCCATGCAATCGCCGCTGATGCATTCCAGGCTGACCCATCGTTCGCCGATCGGGTTCTCAGGATCAGCGGCCGAATAGTATCGACCGGTGACCGGGTCGGACCAATCCGGGTCGGTGATCTTGCTCTTGATAATCCACTCGCCGGTCGGTGTTCCGCCGTCGGTGCCAAGGCCCACTGGAAAGCTGCGCACAAAAACATCATCCAGAAAGATGTCCATTCGATGTGCGGATTTGTAAACCTTTGCGGAAAAGGGGCCCTGAATGAGCTTGAGCTTCGATCCGGCATAGATCGAATCGCGATCGCGAATGCCGTTGAGCGTCATGACCAGTTCCTGACTGATCTTGTGCTTGGCCGCGATCACATAAAGACTCTCTCCCGACTTGACGGTATAGGACACGGTTAAAGGGTCGTCGGCCGAAACCGCGCGCGAAAACAACATGGCGTCGGAAATGCGATCTAATTCGCGGCGCACGAAATCCTGATCGGATGTCGATACCCCAAGGGCCAGCGCCCGTGACATCGCGGCGCGGGCCTTGATAAGTTCGCCGGATGCCAGCGCCTCTCGTCCGGTCATCAGCGCCTTGGCCGCGCTGTTTCCAAAAGATGCCGGGGCAAAGTGCGAAGGGGATTTACCGGTGGGCTCCACCGCCGCCTCGGGCAAGGTGCTAAATTTTATTTCCTTCGCCTCCGTATCGTTCGTCGATGGAGCATTGGCCTGAATAGATGTATCGGCCTCCGGTCGCGAACGCACCGGCTCGTTTTCATCCACGTCGGTCTCTGCGGGTTCAATCTGATCGACAAGCTGCACATCCGAACCGGTTACCGCAACAGGCGTTTTCGCGTATTTCCATGCATACATACCCCATGCGGCCGCGGCAAATATAACGACGCCGACGATCATTCCGGCGGATTTCTGATTGGAACGATTGAACGAAGCCAATATTGGTTACTCCTGTTCCGACCGCATCGACGACGGCGCGATAAAAAGAAAGCCCCGTTGCTCATGCTACGCTGCATGTCACCGAGAAGTTTACACAGAAAGCATGACGTTTGGCCAGTTGGAAATGGCCCCGATCTGCTGATTCGTTGCTGCCCTTCCGGTCGCCAACCATCCATCCATCTGAACAAAGACGGCCGTGACGGCATCTAATCGATCCGCACCGGGAAGCATCGGCAGGGGGTTCACCAAACACGAGGGGAGATGGGGCCGATTGCTTCTACCCGTGCGTACAGGGCCGCCACGGCTCGACAGGGATGGTCAGTGACAAACAGTTGCCGGCGCTCCTGCAAATTGCACGGCCACAAGACATAAATCTGAATGAATCGATTCGACGCGGCGCACCAGCGCATCGCGATTCCGCTCGTCTCCCTCGTCGCGGTTCGTATAAATGCGAATGCCCGCAAGGGGCTTGGCGGCACCGCGCACCAGGAAGGCGGCGCCGCTGTCGGATGACTCGAGCATCCAGCCGATATTGGATTCGCCCTGAAGGGCTTCGCGCCACCAGACCGGCCCGGATTGCCAAACGCGCGGGCTTCGCCGGCCTTCGACGTCCGCCGCGCGCGGACGGGCCCTCCATTTGCGCGATTTGGGAAATAAATCGCTTTGACGACTGTTGGACTGGGTTGATTGCATTTCGTACATGTCTCACTCTCCTCTCGCAAGCATGCGGGCCATCCAGCCCGTCGAGACTCACCGGCTGGGTGCCACCAGTACGACACGATTTGACGATGGATTGTTTCGGTCGATGCGCTTGACGACCCATTCATGATTCTGCCGCTCAGTCATGTTCTCGCCGCCATCGTTAATGGACTCAATGGCCTCACCCTTGTCGAGTTTGGCAAATCGATCGATGAGCATGACCAGGCCGTTCGCGGAGCGCTCGATGATCCGCCCCCGCCCTTCACGATGATTGGCCGGATCGCGCCAGTGCATCCATTCGTCCGCGCGAAATCGCTGAAACGACCGGCGGTCCGCATTTGAAGTCGATGGGCCATTCGTAATCCGGGTCAATGGGACGGATAACGCGTTACCTCGGGCACGTCCCCGGAATGTGCGATTTTCGTGATGCTCGATGGGCGCGCGTCGCGAAATTGGAAGTGAATACGGCGACGATGCAAACGCGTTCGTTCCGATTTTCTTCAACCCCATGGCAAATGCTTCCACAACCCGCGGATCGAATTGAGTGCCAACGTGTCGCTGCATTTCAAGGAACGCCTCGTGAATCGACCGAATCGGCTGATAGTTGCGATGTGTTGTCATCGTGACCAGCGCGTCAGCGGCCGCAAGAATTCCTGCACCCAGCCCGCCTCGCTCGCCTTCCTGCTTGGCCTTCGACGACGCGTCGCAGGGCGTATGATGATGACGAATGAAGTCGCAGGTCGCCGTGTCGGCGCCCAGCATGGCGGCGACCCGCGCTCCATCCGTTGCGTGAAGGGAAAGAATTCTTTTCTCCTCGATGGACAATGGACCCGGCGCGGCGAGCGTGCGCTCAGGCACGGCATACTTGCCCGCGTCGTGCATTTGAGCAGCCAGGCGAATGCGGGCCATGGTCGATTGCTCGAGTCCAAGCCATACACCGATTTGATTCGCCGCGTCGGCCACCTGTCGGCCGTGTGTCGTCATATGATTCAATTGTGTCGGGCCAAGAATGGGCCGAATGCAATCGACGAAATGCTCATAGCGGCTTATGGTGTCGGTGTTGCTTTCGGCGCCGGATTGCTTCAGGGCTTTTTCCGAAAGAACCATGTCCCAGGATGCAACCCGATTGCGACTGATCTTTTTGGCAAGATACATGGCGCGATCGGCACGTTCCACATGATGTTCAAAGTGAAACGACTTGGAATATGGCTGATCGTATGTCGATACGCCGACGCTCACCGTTGCCGGAATTCCCGAATTTTTTTCGATTTGGTTTGGTGATCCGCTGTTTACCGTCTCCGATGCCTGCCTGGCAGCTTCGGCATTCAAGCGAATCCGTTCGCCAAGCAGATGTGCGGCCGCCGCATCGAGGTTGGGTGCGAGCACCACGAATTCCTCACCGCCCCAGCGGCTGACGCACAGATCGCTGCCGGCCGTATCCGTTATCACGCCTGCGATTCTGCATAGAACCTCGTCACCGACAACGTGCCCGTAGCGATCGTTGATGCCCTTGAAGTGATCGATGTCAATCATGAGAATCGACCCGGGAGCGCGGCGATTGAATTCCGCCCGGCCGTTTTTCTCCAGACGCTTCGTGAGAAACCGGCGATTCTTGAGCCCGGTCAGTGGATCCTGTTCGCTTTCACGGGTGAGACGTTCCTGTCTGCGTTCCGCCCTTCTGCGGTCCGCCTCAAGTTGCCTGCTCGATTTGATGGCCTCGTCAACTTTGCGCCGAAGATTCTCGTTAATGATGGTTTCGTCCTTGCGTATGAAATCGGTACTTCCCGAACGCAGCGCTCGGACGACAACCTCCTGCTCATCGCTGCTGGACACGATGATTGCGGGACAATGGGGGTTGATATTTCGCAATATGGCGAGGAGTTCGTCGCCCTGACAATCGTTAAGGTAGAAGTCCAGAACGGCACAATCGAAGCGATGGTCTCGAACGGCGATGATAAACTCACCTTTATTTCGGACGTTGATCACCCGTATATGATCGCGCCCCTCCGTGAGCGATTCGGTCATCAGCGCGGCATGTGACGGGTGATCTTCAGCGAGTAGGATGCATTTGCCATTCATGGTCGGGCCTTTCCACGGGAACCTAAGGGTTTTCCCTTGACCCGGAAAAAGTATCGGCAATCCGTATTTCGCGCTTTGGAAATAGTCGCAGATTTAAACCAAGCCGCCTTTCACCGCACGAGACGACGACGATTATCGCCTTGACTCGGAATCAAGACGTTCAAGCGAATGGGTTTGACGAAGAACCGATCAGCCATGGTGTCACTTTCAGGACACCATCGGCGAGTACTCATGCCGTGACATATGTCGCCCCCAGCCAATGGATGGCCGGCGATGAGTTACTTAAACATCTATATGAGTCGTCCATAAATCCGCATTCAGAAATGCGAATGAATGCGAGGCGCCTTGATGGGTGTCTCAATGTTGTCACTCATCGATAAAGGCGGCAGCTCTGAGTTCGTTCGTGACCACCACCCAGTCATCCTCGTCGCGGCCTTTCTTGCCGCGGTCAATGTCAAACATCTCCTGCATCGGCGGATCCGGCTCGTAGTACAGTCGAATCGCGTCGATTTGCCCCTCTGAAGACGACAAAGACTTCGATTGCTCCTTGAGCAGATCGACGACTTTGGAGGCGGCGTATTGCAGCAATTCTTCGTCGTCGTGGGCCTCCTCGTGATTCGCCACCAGCATATAGGGGTCGAGAATTTGCTTGATTTTCCGGTTGCCGTAAAACACGACGCGGCCATCCGGACGATTTCCGGCCCAGAAAACCGTTGCATCGGGCGTAATGTGATTGTCCTTCAGCTTGCGAACGAGCTCCATGGGATCTTCGAGATTGTCGAGTTTCGATCCGACCGTGCTCCAAACCAAGCCGAATGAGGTCATACCTGTGACACCCAGGGTCACCAGGCTCGAAAATCGCTTCCCCCGCAAATAAAGAATGCCCACCCATGCGACGGCCAGGGTCGTCAGCAACACAAAAATCGGCGAATACAGTGCGATGTCGCCGGTCCAGATTTCGGGATATTTTTGGCGCGCCACAAACCACATGGCGGACCAGACCACGGCCCACACGGCCAGTATTCCGTAGAAGGCGATTCGCATTTGACGCTCGCTCGCGCGGGAAGCGGCAAAAAGAAACCGCGAATCACAGGGGCAAGCAACAGGGCGCAACCCGGCAACACCGGCACGATGTAATACGGCTTTTTGAAACTCATCATCGACATGATGGCGGTGCCGACGATGACCCAGAACCAGGCGAACATGAGCGGCTTTCGATCGCGCCGGTATTTGTTCAAGAAGGGCGCCGCAAGCGCTTCCGGCATTGAAAGCAGCCACGGCACCATCAGGCCCATGATGATCGGCAGGTAATAGTAATATTGCCCCGTTTCACAGCCGGGGTAGTCGCCCTGAAGGCGATCGAGGTATTCGTAATTCCAGAGATGCCATGCATACGGCACTCTCCGGGCCACCGCAATCATCCACGGCACAAACATGGCCAGAAAAATCGGCACACCCCACCAGAGACCCAGCGTGGATAGTGCTTTGCGCAGCCGCGCCCATGAATCCCGGACGCCGAACCCGATGGCCGTGCCGGCCCTTTGAATTCCGCCCGCCGCAAGCAGCCTCGCCGGCCGGTTGCACCACCACCAAACCGCGATGGGCGTGGCGACGAGCATCAACGGCATCGGCCCCTTGGCCAGCATGGCCAGTCCGAATGCCACATAGAAAAAGCACATGTGAAATCGCCGGCCGTTTGCCGTGCCTGCTGTTTGGGCGTGCCAGAATTCCGCAAAGGCCCACGTGGAAAACAACGTCAGTAGTGCCTCTGCCGTGGCATTATATGCATAGAGCAGTGCGCCGAGAGAACTGGCATATAAGAATGCGGCAATGGATGCCGTGCGCCGGTCATACGTGGCTTGCGCAAGCCGAAACAGGACCAGAATTGTCACAAGCGTCGCCAAGAACGAAGGCAGCCGGGCCGTGAAGACGTTCACCGGCGCGCCGTCCGATGAAAGTCCGAACCGGCCTCCAATCGCGTTGGCCGTTTCGGTCGCAAGACCGACGAGCCATGCCGGCATCGGCGGCTTGACCAGAAACGGCGTGTCGAGATAGTGGGGAACAATCCACGTGTTCGTTTCAATGGACTGTCTGGCGGTCTGCGCAACGATGACTTCGTGATCGCTCATGGCCGGGCCGCGCCAGAGCGCGATGACCGCGATGAAGAGCCAGAGAATCGAAATGCCGGCCACCAGCCGTCCCGAGGGATGGCGAAAATCCGGAATAAAAGCAGCGGCCGATCGATCATGACGAGCGCGCGACGACGCTTCACGAAATTGGCCGTTGGTTTTCGTGCTCTCGATGTCAGGTCCAAAGGACGCTTCGCTGATGAACGACATGGATGAAGGCAGACTCCCGTGCGCTCGCAACGCCGAATTTCTCGATCGTTCGGACGTGTGTGTTGAGCGAATTCCCGCAGTACCGAATGAAATGTTAGGCGAAAATGCGATTGTGCGAAAGCAAGTACAATGCCGCAAATTCCCACACGCGTGCGAATTCCGTATTATCCGAATTCGTTTTTTGAGCCAATGAATACCGTGAGATCATTACAGAATCGTCATTTAGGATTTCAATTCGATGCCCTGCAGCCATTGGCCGATGCGCTTGGCACCATCGACGATGTTTTTGCAATGCCGCTCCGCGAAATCGTCAGGCAGTGCATGATCGAGCGAAACATTCTCGCTCGCCGCCAGTGCCCCCGCGCCATCGAAATCGACAAATGCAAGTCTTGCCGTCAGGTTGCTTCGTGATTGGCCGAATGCGGCGCCGGGAAGAATGGCCACGCCTGCTTCTTCGAGCAGTCGTTCGCACAATGTCGGGCCGTCCTTGATGCCCCGACCCGCAAGCGTTTCTCTATGGGGCGAAAAATCGAGAAAAACATAAAACCCGCCCTCGGGCGAATGCACCAGGATCCCCGCCTCCTGCAGGATTCTTGTGAGCGGAACGGCGGCGGAACAAAGTACGCGCCGGGTATGCCACAAGTATCGCTCGATGTCGACGCCGCATTGAAATGCGCGCACGGCGGCATATTGAATCGGAGCACTGACCGACGTGTAGGTTTCGCTCGCGACGCTGGCCATGGCTTCGACCAGCCAGTTCAGATCGGGCGGAAATGTAAATGTGCCCAGCCGCCAGCCGCCCGCGCCGCACCATTTCGACAGGCCGGAACTGACAATCGTTCCTTCCGGATAATATCTGGCGATCGAAATGTGGTCGCCGGTGAAATGAAGCCGGCCGTAGATTTCATCGGACAGGACGATGACGTTGTATTTTCGCGCGACTTCGGCGATTTGCTTGAGTTCGTCGGCGGAATACGTTTGCCCCGTCGGGTTACTGGGATAATTCAACACCAACAGCGCGGGCGATGATCGTCGTCCACCATGTCGAGAGCGCGATCGAATTGTTCCGCCGACATTTTCCAGTGCGATTCGTAGTTGGCATGAATAAGGCTGAATCGGCGGCCCAGGATTCGAGCCTGCGGCCAGTAGGTCACCCAGCACGGAGGCGACAGCAGGATTTCGCCGTAGTACACAAGTTGCAGGATGAACATCAATTCCTTGGAGCCGGGACCGACCAGGACGCCGTCCGGTCGCGCGTCGATTTCGTCCTTGCTGCGATGATAATGGGCGACCGCTTCGCGCAGCGCCGGCAGCCCCTTGACCGGCAGGTAGTCCTTTTCCGGTGCGGACAGACGCAGGGTTTCAACCACGGAATTCGGTACCGGAAAAGGTGATTGCCCCAGACACGGCCAGCGAGGCATCCATCTCGCGCATCAGACGGTCTAGTTCGCGGTGTTCGTGAAGCAGCTTCTCGACCTTTCTCGAAAGCGTCGGACGATGCTTCATCACATTTTTCATGTAGCCGCCGTTTTCCTCCATCGCCATGTGATTTCGCAGGTGGGTACAGAGCTTGGCGAAGCCCTCTCTTAGATTGGTCAGCCACATCGCGCCGGCACCCGATGGCGGAATGGCAAGGTGTGCATGCAACTCGTAGACCGCCTTATGCACACGAAGGTGTTCCTCGCGCACCCATTCGGCAATTTCTTGAGGAGTCATGCGATAGTCTCCTTATAGGTTGTAGACTACTCTGGCCCGGCGTTCACGAGGCCCTGCGCCTCTTGCGCGAATTTGGGCGAATCGCTTGCGGCCACCGGTTCCAACTGATCAAGCCAGTATGCGCTGTCATCGCGGTGATAAGTGAGAAACTTGCCACGGTTCGCCGCATCCTTTGCACGATGATAACGCAGGTAAATGTGCTTCTCATCGACGCCCAGAATCTCGACCTTGCCCGTCTCATGCGACATGGCATAGCGCACGCGCCGAGCAAGCCCCGATCCATGTCGAAGCGCTTCGCGGAAAATCCCCCAACCGCGGACGATCGGCACCTCATAGGGCTCATTGCCTGCAGTGGGCCTGCCCTGAAAAAGATAGTAGGGCGTGCAACCGGCCCAGGAAAGCGTCTTGTACATGTCCGCAAGCACCTGCGGATCGTCGTTGATGCCCTTGATCAACGGACACTGATTGACGCAAATGACGCCGCAGCGGATGAATCGATCCAAGCCCTCGATTGCAGGCTCGGTCAGCTCGCGCGGATGGTCGAAATGAGCCATCAGATAGATGCGCTTGGTGGGCGTCGAATAGGTCGAAAACATGTCCTGAAGATCTTTGTCATTCAGGATGCGCCACGGGTCGAATGCGGGCATCTTGGAGCCGATGCGAATGATGCGTACATGGTCGATATCGCGCAGGGCGGCGATGATCTCGCGGAGTTTTCGCGTCGCCATCAGCAGCGGATCGCCGCCCGTCAGCAGCACGTTGGTCACCTCGGGATGCTCGGCGATGTAGCGAATGCCCGCGGACACATCGTGGGTCACCTCGTCATTTTCATCCATGAAGAGCCGCTTGCGGAAGCAATACCGGCAGTAGGCGCCGCACACTTCGTTGCACAAGAGCAGAACTGTGTCCGGATATTTGTGTTGAACGCCATGGGAGACGGTGACGGCTGCCTCATTGCTGGCATCGAGTTTTCCCCAGTCGTTGAGCTCTTCTTCGCGGGAATGATGAGTTGCTTGATGGGATCTTCGGGGTCCGACCAATTGATCAGACCGAGATAGTAGTTGTTGGCGCGGAAGACGTATCGCTCGGCGACTTTCTTGAGCGTTTCCCGCTCGGAGGCCGGAATATTCTCGATCTTGTCGAGATCGCGGACATACTTGACTCGTTTGACGCCCCCGTCACGAATTTCAAATTGGGGTAGTGTGATGCCGCTCATCCTGCATCCTCCTTTCGATTCGCCCTCATCGACGGCGAATATTTGGTGAATTGAATTTTTCCTCGTGACACTCCGCCCGGTCGTGGCTCGAATTCGCATGAAGAATGACGGCGATTGCGATTCACGACAGGCTGTGGAATTCCACATGCCCCGGAATATCGTCGATTCGGAAACCCTGTTTGACGGCTCCTTTGATCGTGCCCTGGCAGGCCCGCATCGCTAACAACGGCGCGGATTTCTCGCCGGGCTGAGGAATTGCCTTGGTAAAATATAGTCGAATTGCACTCGATTGGCAAGAAAAATCGGACGCGATTATTCCGGCGATGACCGGGGCATGGCGGCGATAAACAAATTGTTAGTGCCTCATTAGTGGCACACGCCGGAGCGAAATCGCTGTCAAACGCGCGATTATGCCGATGGCGTCGAACGAAGTTGATCGGAATCGCACCTATCTAACCGGCAGTCCGAAAGGATTCGTCGCCGATCGCCGCTTCCGATATCATTCTTGATATTACAACCGAGTGACCCCGACAGGAGTTTTTGCCCGAATGGCCATTAACGCCACGCCTCAATACAAAAAAGCCGAGGACAAATACCGCAGCGCCACCACACCGGCCGATCGCGTCGCCGCGCTGGAGGAAATGCTGCGCCTCGTGCCAAAGCACAAGGCCAGCGAAAAGCTGCAGCTTCAGATCAAGCAGAAAATAAAAAAACGCACGGGAAGACGTTCAGCGCGCCGCCAAGATGGGCGGCGGGGCGGTGCACGACGTCTACAATGTGCCAAAGGGCGGCGCAGGCCAGGTTGTTCTGCTTGGTGCGCCCAATGTCGGCAAAAGCTCCATCGTCGGCGCCCTGACCGCCGCCAAAGTCGACATCGCCGAGTTTCCCTTCTCGACCCACGCGGCCGTTCCCGGAATGGCCCACCACGAGGATGTGCCGGTTCAACTGGTCGACATGCCGCCGGTCATGGACGGCCACGCCCAGGGCGGCATGATCAACGCCCTGCGCCGGGCCGATGTGCTGCTCATCATCATCGATCTCACCGCCATCGAAATCGTCGATCAATATGAGCAGGCGATGAAGCTGCTGGCCGACCATCAGATGAAACCGGTTTCCTCCGCCGATCCGCAAAGCGAGCACGATGAAATGGAAGAGCGCGATCTCGACGCGATCGAAGCCACGGCGCTGCCCAAGCGGGCCATCCTCGTCGCCAACAAGCTCGATGCGCCGGGGGCCAAAGAGAATTACGACACCTTTCTCGAACTGGTCTCAACCGATCTGCGAATGCGTGCCATCTCGGCGACATCGGGCGAGGGGTTGAAGGAGATGCTCGCGGATTTGTTCGAGCTGCTGAATGTCATTCGCGTGTATGCGAAAAAGCCCGGCAAGCCCGCCGACAAGGAGTCGCCCTTCACCCTGCCGGTCGGCAGCACGGTGTTCGATATGGCGTTGCATGTTCACAAGGATGTGGCCGAAAACCTAAAAACCGCCCGCATCTGGGGCGGCACCGTCCACGACGGCCAGCAAGTCACCGGCGCGCACGTTCTTACGGACAAGAACACTGTCGAATTGCACGTTTGAATAACGAAACTGAGGCATGTGGCCGCGCCGTTTGCAATGACATGCGCTGTCGAGATTGCATCAATACAACGGATTTATCACCATCCCCGTCGCCAGCTTTGGAAAGAAATACGTCGACTTCTGCGGCATCAATTCCCCCGCAAGGCAAATATCGCGCAGTTCGTTCATCGTCGTCGCCGGCATGAGGCAGGCGATGCCCTCGTGGTCGCGGGCGTCCTTGATCGCCTCCTCCATGGTTTTGTGATAGTGAATCGAAACCGGCCGGCCGTCATTCAGATTGGGCTGAAGGACTCGGTCGATCAACAAACTGTGCAGAATCATGTAAGGCGATTGACGCAGCGCGGGATTGCGATCGGGCGCCAGTGCCGCAAGCGGGTCATTCTCCTTCGGCGTGATCAGCGCGCAGGCATCGTCCTTCGCCATATAGAGCGCAATGGTCCGCGGACCGGCCGCACGCAACACCTCTGACAGCGCCTCGGCATTGGCCGGCGTGGGGCACGGCTTCCATGCGAATGTCGCGCTGAGCGCCTTCTGCAATGCGTTCGCGGTGATGTGGCTGAGCTGAACCAGTGTGCGAAAATAAGGCTGAATCGTCGCGCCGGGATCTTCCATGCCCCCCAGCACGGCCAGCACATAATTCATCGGGTCTTCATCGGGACGAGCCCCCATCTCCTCCATGATTTTCTGGCGATACATCAGCGCTGTGCCATAGCGATGGTGGCCGTCGGCAATGAAGATGGGCTTGTCCGCCAGCCGCACCTGAATCGACTTGATCGTCGGCGCATCGTCGATCACCCACAGTTTGTTCGAGACGCCGTCCAACATGCCCGACTGATCCGGCTCGCGCTCGATGGCTTCGTCGATGAGCCCGCTGATCTCATTTTCGCTGTCCGGATACAGGCCGAAGATCGGACTCAGATTGCAGCGCGTGGCGATGGTCAGTTTCAGGCGGTCCTCCTTGGGTCCGCCAAAGGTCTGTTCATGCGGAAAAACGCTGCCCTCGCCGAATTCCTCCAGGCGCAGGCGGGCAAAGAACTTCTTTCGAACCAGCGTCTTGCCGCCGAGCTTGTAGGTCTGGTGATATGCATAGAGCGCCGGCTTCGGCTCGCGGCGCAGCGTGCGGATGTCGATCCACCGCGTCACATCGCCGGCCGCCTGGGCATAGACATGATCCGGGCCGGCCGTCTTCGGCGGCATGTGCGGCAAATCGACGGCCACGATGTTGTGATCGTCCTTGGCCAGCAGCGCCTTCTTGTCCTTGTCCGAAAGAATGTCGTACGGCGGGGCGATCAGGTCGCTCACGTCGGGTGAGGTGAATCGAATGCCCCGAAACGGCTCAATACGTGCCATGTTCTTTTCCTGTCTTAAGTAGGGCGGATGTGCGACGACAAGAACGACTGCATCCGCCGGAAACCCTATCGTCGGCGTGGGGAAGGGTTGTGTCCAGTGGACGGTACACGTGGTGAGATTTTTGTTTGTTTACTTCTCCAAAATGGTACGCACTCTCATCAGACAATGTGCATCGCGACTTCCGATTTAACGGAAACGCTGCCCTCCGGAACCTGAAGGATACCAAACTGTAGACCCCGGCCGGTATCGAAGCTCTCGACCCCGGAAGGGGTCTAAGCAATTAGCCGGTGGTTGGGCGCAGCGACACCACCGGTAAACATCCGCGCAAAAACCTCGACCCCGGCAGGGGTCGCAGCATCGCCTAACTCGCGCGATAATTCGAAGAGGAGTGTATCATGCCATCCACCTATTTGAGCCTGCATTATCACTTGGTGTTCGGTACAAAAAACCGTGGACCCTTCATCGTGCCACAGTGGCGCTCGCGCCTGCATGAATACATGGGCGGCACAATCGTTGGTCTCGGGGGCATTCCACAAGGCATCGGCGGCGTCGCCGATCACGTCCATCTACTCGTCGGCTTGAAGGCCACGCATTGTCTCGCGGATGTCTTGCGTGAACTGAAAAAGGCATCGTCAACCTGGGTCCATGATCAGATTGGCAATTCCTTATTTGCTTGGCAGGAGGGCTACGCTGCTTTCACAGTCGGCGCGGCGGCCAGGCAAGCCGTCCAGAGCTACATTACGAATCAGGAGGCCCATCGCCGGACTCATTCATTCCGCGAAGAATTGGTCGCTATGCTCGAACGCGCCGGAATCAAATGTGATGCAAAGTACTTGGAATGATGAATAATTCGCAAACCCAACTTAGCTCTCGACCCCGGCCGGGTGCAAGCCATTAGCCGGTGGTTGAGCAGCGACACCACCGGTCAATGATCGCACTATTCAATTCGACCCCGGATGAGTCGTAGCATTTGTCCCAGCACGACGCGACGAGAAATACCGATCGCCAAGTACTAACGACGAAATATGACGCACGATTGATCCCGCTGCGACCCCTACTGGGGTCGGAAAATCTCTCGACATCAATACCGGTGGTATCGCTGCGCTCAACCACCGGCTAACCGCTGATATCCCACTGGGATTTCGATGCGTGGATTTGATTGTCGCATTAGGTGTCGCGTTGATTTGATAAAGATGGTCTGGGCCCGGTATGCACGCGTTTGACGCCGTCAGAGATTACGAAGGACGCCTTTGCAGCAGAAAAGGGGCTGATTCCAAAGTGCTTGCGACGATTGAGTTTATGAACCGGGATGCCGATAAATAATTGGGAGATTGTCCTTGAAATCGGCATTGTGGGTGTGATAGACTCCTATGCAAGGCTTGCTGTAGGTATGCCCCCGCCGTTTCCGGCCGCCAAAGCCGACCTTGGCCGGAACATTGATAGCCGTCCTCGCTGCCTGACTCCGCTTTTTGGAGCCTCTGAATGAAGTCTTTCCGCAGCCAACAGATTGCCCGACTCCACCATGAGTTGACGCTCTCTCCGCGGCGGCTGCGCCTTCATCAGATTGCCGGCATCATTCGCACCGTCTCTCTGATCGATCCGAAGCGGGAATATCCATTCTCCTTTGTCGCATACCAGGTGACCGGCTTTCGTCCCCGCCATGCGAAGGATGACAAGGTGCTGCCGGGCAAGGACATCGTCGAAGACTTGGTCGATCTGGCCGATGCGCTGACGTCGGCCCATCCACTGCCGGTCGATGCGGTCGGTCGTGCGTCGCTCGATCTCGAACAGATCGCCGCGCGATTCAAAGTCTCCGCCAAGACGATTTCACGCTGGCGTCGCCGGGGCCTTGTCGGCTGCTGGTATCAATCCAACGATGCCGCGCCGAGGCTGCTTTTTTCGCAGCGCGCCGTGCAATCGTTCGTCTGCGGCAACATGGATCTCGTTCGTCGCGGAACGGCGTTCTGCCTGATGAACGAGGACGAACGGCAGCGCATCATTCTTCGCGCTCGCGAGCTGGCCGCCGATGGGCAGTCTTCGTTGCATTCGGTCACGACCCGACTGGCCGAAGAGACCGGCCGCGCCGTTGAGACGATTCGCTACACGCTTCGCCGTTTCGATTTCGACCATCCGAAGCAGGCGCTGTTCGATCTCTTCGAGACCGCGAAGTCGCAGAATGTCTCCGCGATCATTCGCGATGCGTTTCATGCGGGCGAGTCGGCGGCGACGTTGGCGCGGCGATTCGACAAGAGCGAATCCGACATTCGCCGGATCGTCCACGAATCCCGCATTGCCCAGTTTGCCGCCGAGCCGATCGCCTACATGCCGAACAGCGAGTTTGATGCACCGAATGCCCAGTCGATTATCATGGCCGAATTGCCGTCGATTGATTCGGATGCGGGCGACGAATCGCTGATGAACCGGATTCCGACCGAATTGCCGGCCTATCTTTGCGAACTCTATCGCACGCCGCTGCTTTCGGCCGAAGAAGAGCGGCACCTTTTCCGGCAGATGAATTACCTGCTACACACGGCCGAGGCCGCCCGACTTGTCATCGCGGCGAGTCCGTCGAAGGCGACCCCCGCCCATGCCGAGGAAGTCGATCGGCGCATCGAGCGGGCCACGGCCGTCAAGAATCGGCTGATACAGGCCAACCTTCGTCTGGTGGTCAGCATCGCGAAGCGGCACATGGCCGGCGACCGGGGATTGAATCTGTTCGAGCTGGTGAGTGAAGGGAATGTGGCACTCATCCGCGCTGTCGAAAAGTTCGATTATTCGCGCGGCTTCCGATTCAGCACTTATGCGACATGGGCCGTCAGCCGGGCATTTGCGCGGGCCGTGCCGGAGGAGGTGGTGCACTCAAGCCGCTACCGCACCGGCCTCGACGAAGTGCTTTATGCCACCAGCGACCGCCAGACGATTCCCATGCAGGTGGACGATTCCAGAGACCACGTTCGCGCCACGCTGGCCGATTGCCTTGCCGATCTCGACGCTCGCGAACGCCTGATCGTTCAGCGCCGCTTTGGCATCGGCGGCGACGAGGCCGATGGCAAGACCTTCGATGAAATCGGCCGTGAAATCGGCGTCAGCAAGGAGCGCGTCCGGCAAATCGAAATGCGCGCCCTTCAAAAGCTTCGCGTTTCGCTCGGCGAAGGCGGCGCTGAATTGCTCGCCGGTTAACTATTGGGGCGACAATCACGGTTCCTTGAAGCCATCCTCATCGTCATTTTCATCGTCGCCGTTTTCAAATTCACCAAAAGCATCCTCATCGGTCGGCGGATCGACGTGCATCGCCCATACGTCTTCATTCGGCGTGGGACTCGATGCATTGGGCTTTAGATAATCGCGAAATCGCCGGGAGAAAACGACGATCGCGCCGGCGCCGGCCAGGAAGACAACGATGAGAACAAGGCCCCAGCCCATCGTAAACCACCAGCGTTGAAGGCGAATGTCGTCGCGCATTCGCGCCGGTTTCGATATCGAATTGTCGAGACCCGTTTCGGCGCCCGGCGCGGTGGGCGAGCCCGCGACGTCGGCGGCATTGTTGTTTGACGGCCCGTCGCACTTTGCAATCTCGCCCTGATGCCGTACCGACGGCATGATGAAAAACAACATCACTGCCAACAATGGAATGTTCCGGCCCGAATGCATCTTACCTCCGGAATTACCAAAGGCCGTTTCGCGGCGACGACGTATCGAGCTTGGCGAAGGCCTCCATCGCGGCGCGCTGTTCGTCGGTGGGTTTCTTTGGCGGAACGATTTTTACTTCGAAGAACAGATCGCCGCGCGCTTCCCGGCTGGGATGCGGCACGCCCATGCCGGCGAGGCGCAGCTTGGCGCCGCTTGTTGTGCCCGGCGGAATGGTCACGGTGATTTTGCCATCCAGTGTCGGCACATCCACCTTCGCTCCAAGCGTCGCCTCGGCCACGGTGACCGGCACGGTCACGTACAAGTCATCGTCCTTGCGCACGAAGTAGGGATGTTCCTGGATATGAACGACGACATACAAATCACCGGCGGCCTTGCGACCGCGACCGGGCGCGCCTTTCCCGCGCACGCGCACCTTTTGTCCATCGCGAACGCCGGGCGGAATCGTCACTTTGATCCGTTGGCGAACGCCGTCGGTCGAGGGTTGATCCAGCTCGATCGACGTGCCGCGAATCGCACGATCGAATGTCAGTGAAACCGGGAATTCAATGTCCCGCGCGGGCTCTGCCCCACGACCGCGCCGCTGCGCGCCGCCGCCCATGGATTCGAACGGCGAACCTTCGGTGCGGCCGCGCGATCGTCCGCCGAATATCGAGTCGAAATCGAACATGTCGGCCAGGTCTTCGATGTTGATCGATTGCCCCGGCCCTGAGGACCAGGTTCGGCGTGTTCCGCCGCCGCCGGGATGGAACCCGCCGCCCATCGGCTCGGCGTGGCCAAACTGGTCATACTGCGACCGGCGTTGCCGGTCGGAAAGAACGGCATAGGCCTCCTGTGCTTCTTTGAATTTGGTTTCGGCGTTTTGATCGCCACTGTTTTGATCTGGCTGCAGTTGTTTGGCGAGCTTTCGAAATGCCTTCTTGATGTCGTCCTCCGACGCCCCGCGTGAAACGCCGAGAACCTGGTAATAATCGCGTTTGGCCATTCGGAAAACACCCGCGTTGAAGTCTGTTTTTGTGCAGGCGGATTATATGAATCAATCCGGCGGGTCGCAATTGTGCGCACAGTTGCTAGGATGAATAGAAGGAGCATCACGTGCGTGTCGCTTGTGCCCAACTTGATGCCAAATCCATGGACGCCGCCGCCGAGGTGTGGCCGATCGTCGAGTCGATGGCCGGTCGCTCTGAGTCTGCGTCGGCCGATCTGCTGGTCTTTCCCGAAGTGACTTATCCCTCGTATTGGCTCGAATCGCGCGAGCGATACGGCAATGCGGATATCGAGCATACGGCGTCGGTTCTTGATCGGTTTTCACGGCTCGCGGCGAAACACGCGATTTGGATTGTGGCCGGTCTGGTGGAGGAAGCCGGTGGTAGCCTGTTTAACAGCGCTGCTGTATTCGATAGTTGCGGAAGGCCGGCCGGCATGGCCCGCAAACAATTCATGTGGGATTGCGATCGAACGTGGTTCACACCCGGAAACGAGTGTACCGTGCTTGACACCGAATTCGGCCGAATGGGGTATTGATCTGCGCCGATCTTCGAATGCCGGAAATTTCGGCGACACTTGCGGCAAGAGGCGCTCAATTCGTGGTGCAGCCCACGGCATGGGTGAATGCAAGCACGGTGCCCGGCGAGTATCGCAACATTCAACCGGAATTCCTGCTGGCAGCCCGTGCGCTCGAATTCGGTCTGCCGTTCATCAGTTGCAGCAAGAGCGGACGCGATACGCCGTCGATGGGATATGTCGGTCAAAGCCGCATGGTCGACGACAAGGGCGTGACGCTCGCGACCGCCGAAATCGAAGGTGATGAGTTGGTCGTTGCGGAAGTATCGCCATCGATGTGCCCGCCTCGACCGGTTGACGCGCGTTTGATCCAACAACTCTTGAGTGCCGAACCGCCGTTTACATCAGAATCTGTGTCATTGAATTGTGAGGTACGTTTGCGACATGGTCCGGAGGACGTGATTTGCCAACTTCAAGGGAAGGGCGCTCGCGTCGCGAGATTCATGGCGGCCGAGCTCGACAGATTTGCTCCGGCGCGGTTGGCCGCCCTGAAAGGCGATCAGGTCATTGTCGTTGTGGATTCCGAAGCGCCTGACATGCGTTTGGCACGCGCCCGTGCCGCCGAGAATCGCGTTTTCCTCTTGTGCTTTGCGGGTGGCGCCATGTGCATCGTCGTCGATCCGACCGGCGCGGTTCTATGGCAGGCGGGCGACAAGGCCGAATCCATTCAGATTGACGTCGGCCTGTCGGACCGGAAATTCTTCACGCCGACCACTGACATTTGGAGCCAGCGAAGAGTGGAGTGCTATCAATTCGCGCCACGGTGAATAACACGCTAACACCCCGACCTGGGTGACAACGACGCATTCACTTGAATCTGCATGGAGTTGCGAAATCCAATTTCCAAAGCCCATCGATCGAACAGCGACTTCCGACTCATGCTGCCTGATTCTGATTGACCAGTCTTGTCAACACTGATATTATCGGCCCTTGGGATAGGTTTCGTAGCATCAAGTCCATTTCGATACAGGGAGGTATTCGATGGCCCGGCAATCTCTTCGTCTTTTGCTCGTCATTCTGGGTTTCATCGCTGTCTCGATCAGTTTGCCGAATTCCGCACGCGCCCAATGCAACTGTCTGGGCGACGTGAATGGCAGTGGCGCCGTAAACCTGGCGGACCTTCCCGGGTTCGTGACGACGTTGCTCCAAGCAACTGGTCCCTGCAACGGTTGCGCGGATGTCAACACCGATGGATTTTGCAATGGCAAGGACGTAGGCCCGTTTGTCGATGCTCTCATCGGTCTGGGTGCGCCAATCATTGTGCCGGCCGGCGTCGATTGCTGGATGTCACCGCCGTGTCCGGATGCCCGCGCCGAATTCCAGTTTTGCCCCGACCCGATTCCCGCGGACTTCTTCGGTCCCGGTTCTGATCCATTCGACGGCGCTGTCAAGCTGGGCGGCGGCGGCGGTTTCGATACGGTGATCCGCCGCATGAATTCGTTCTCCTTTTGCGGGGTTCCCGCATTTGACGAAACGCCCCTTGAAATCGTGGCGCTCAACCTCGTCTCCTGTCAGCCGATGACAGTGACGTACAACGGCGGTCAATCCCCGCAAACCTGGAATGTGGCGGCCGATCTGGCTCAAGATCGGGTTGTTAACATCAATGCCGGCAATCTCGCGATTCCCAATTGCGGTGGTGCCGATGCCACGTCACAGACAACCATCGCCATGCCGAATTGCGGGCAAGTCTGGAATTTGCGCGTCGGCGTTCAAATTGCCCACACCCGCGTCGGCGACCTCACATTGCGGCTTCGGCACGTTGAATCCAATCACACCATCACACTCATGGAGCGCATCGGCGCGGGGGCCACACCGCCGGCCTGTGCATCCTGCACGCAGGCCGGAAACGCCACCGCGAATCTGAATGTCGTCTTCGACGATGCGGCCGTCGCGACCATTCAATCGCAAGCCGGATCGGTCAACACCGGCCTTGCATACAAACCGAAGGAGACGCTAAGCAGCAGCGCGTTTCGCGGTGAGCAGACATGTGGCACATGGCAGCTCATTGTCAGCGATTGTGCCGCCGCAAACAGCGGCACGATCACGAGTTGGTCGCTGGCGTTTGATTCGCCACCGCCACCAGCCGACGGTCTGATGTCGGTACTAAAGGACTCCAGCAATGGCGGCGAGTTCAATTCCAATTACAGAGTTCCCATTCGCTTTATCTTCACCCGAACCGACAATCCCTCGATTGTGGTGGCCTACGAACCGGCCGTCTCCGGTATTGCGCCGGTCGATCTTCTGATTAACGACTCTGCTCCCTGGGTTCACAACCCGCTCGTTCCCGCAATGGAAGCCGACTATTGCGACCCGCAAAACGGCCACGCGCGAAACTTCTTTCCGGCGACGCGCAACATCGCGGATCCCGATCCATGCGTCGTGCGGGTTACGGTCGGCCATGCGGCCGCCGGTCAGTCGTTTCCTTCGCGCATCAAGCTCGATGCCTGTCCTGGAGCGTGTTGTCTGGGCGATGGCTCGGAATGCATAGTTTTGACGCTGGTGGATTGTCAAACTCAGGGCGGCGCCTTCCGCGGCGATCAAACCAATTGCGACGATACAGACGGCGACGGAATCCCGGACAGCTATGAGAATATCGCGTTTGGTCCGCTGCTGTGCGGCCGGCCGGCGGAGAACGGTTGCGAGACGAATACGAGTCCTTTTTCCAACAACTCGGACTTCGATCCCGAAGACCCAACACCCGACCTGAACTGCGATAGTTGCGAGGTGTATGTCCTCGGCTCGAATGCGGGCGATCCGAATGATCCGGTCATCGGCGCGCTGAACTGTCCCGATTGCAATTCCAACGGCGTGTGCGATCCGTGCGAAATCTACGCGCCTTGCGCCACCAGCCTCGATTGCAACGCCAACGGCGTTCCGGACCAGTGCGATCTCAACGGAAGCGACCCGGATGGAAACGGGGATGTCAGCGCCGACTGCAACCACGACGGCATTCCCGATGAATGCAGCGTCGACCCGGACGGCGACGCCATCCCGGATGCCTGCGACAATTGCGATCTCATCGCCAACCCCCTGCAGGAGGACATGGATGGCGACGGCATCGGCGATGCCTGCGATCAGGACGCCGATGGCGACGGCTTCGAAGGTGTCTTCGGCAACGGCCTCGATTGCGACGATTTCAACCCGAACGTGAATCCCTCCGTCGTGGAATCCACGGCACAGGGCAACTGCAGCGACTCGCTGGACAACGACTGCGACGGCGAGCCCGACGGCGAAGATGCGGATTGCGTCATTGTCGCCCCGACCATTCGCATTAATGAAATTCGCATAGATGAATCGGGCTCGGCCGATCCGAATGAGTATTTTGAAATCGTCGGTCCTCCCGGCGCCTCGCTGGCGGGCTACACGTTTATCACCATTGGCGATTCGACAGCGCTCAATAGCGGTGTGATCGAAGTGGTGGTCGATCTCGGCTCGCTCACCATTCCTTCGGATGCGCACCTGCTGGTCGCCGAAAGCACCATGGCCCTCGTGAGCGGGTCGACGGTCGATCTGGTTACTTCACTGAATTTCGAGAACGGCGACAACGTGACGCACATGCTTGTGACCGGTTTCAGCGGTTCGCTGACGCAGGATCTCGACACCGACAACGACTGCACGCTCGATACATTGCCGTGGACCGAAATCATCGATCGCGTCGCCATGATTCGGGAGCAGAACCCCCCATCGGCCACTGAATGCCACTATGGAACCAGCCCGGTCGATACGATCGGACCCGATGGGATTGTCCCGCCGAGCCATATTCTTCGATGTCCCGACGGAACCGGCACCTGGCAAATCGGCCCGTTTGACATCGGCCTGCTGGTCGATACGCCCGGCACGGCCAATACGACCTGTCCATAGTCGACGAGAGGATTTCAGCGTTCGATGACCGGGACGAATGACGCCTTCTGGTCCCGCTTATCCCGTTGGCGCGATTTCACGGTTTGCGAGATTCGATTTCCGTGGTTGCGAGCTTCCGGATTTCCTTCAAGTCCGCGAGATACTTGTCGGTGTAGCGCGGGTCAACGGCATGGCACACCTGGGTCGATAGCTCGCCCATCCGCTGATAATCCGGGTCCTGTGTCATGGCGAAGAATTCGTCGGCGAGGGTGACAAGGCGGAGCAGGTGCTTTAGTACCAGTCCCTCTTGCTTCACCAATTCGCGATTGCGAACGAAACGGTAAAAATCGCCGTCCTCGAACACGTCCGGTCCGACGAATTTCGACTGCACAAAGACCGGCTCCGGCGCCGACAGTTTCGCCTCGAAGGCGATCTTGAGCATTTCCGGGAAATTCGGCGGGCGGTCGCGCGTCACACCATCCCACCACGGATCATCCTCCGGATAAACGCGTTCATCCACGCCGCCATCGTCGTCGGCCGATTTCATTTTCGCCAGCACGACGCCCATGGCGATCATTTGCGGCACCATGACTTCGCGCTCCAGCGGCCCGGGCTCGCGATCCGGCAGGCGCACTTTGCGAAGAATGACCGGCGGCAATTCGAGCACGGACTCCAGCGCGATCAACTTTTCCGCATAGTCCGCGAAATTGAGCTGCGCCACGAGATAGTCCGCATAGAGCGGGTCGATGCTGCGGAAATTGAGCAGCCGGTGAATATTGGCGTTCAGCGTCACATGATCGCCATCTTCGGAGCGGGTGAGATAGCCGAGCGCCGCGAGGTTGCCCACCATGAAGTCGAGCTGCTCCTGATATTTTGCCATGCGCCCCGGCTCGTTGAAACGCCGGGCGACGAAATCGCGCGTCTCTCGCAGCGTGCCCGTTCGCGTGAGCAGATAAATCAGCACCGAATAGGGAATCATCGAGCGGCTGTAGAGCTTGGCTGGCCCCGCTTCGATCAGCGTTTTGAGATGTCCCTGCATCCAGTATTGCTCGGTCTTACGCCGCGAGGGTCGCTTCCGCTCCAGGTCCTTGCGGGCCTTCATGATGCCGAGGTCCTTGGAGTGCGGATCGAGCTGGTCGTACTTCTGCTTCCATTTGAAAATCTTGACATCGTCCTCGTGTGCCAGGGCATAGACATAACCCTGCGTGTCGAATTGCGGCCGGCCGGCGCGGCCGAACATCTGATGGGCCGCGGCCGAGGGGATGAGTTTTTTGTCGCCGGGTTTGCCCTTGAGCAGCGTGCTGAGGACGACCGATCGCGCCGGCAGATTGATGCCGGCCGCCAGCGTCTCGGTGCAGATGACGAATGGAATCAGCTTTTGTTGAAAGAGGTCTTCGACGATCTCCTTGTGCTTCGGCAGCACGCCGGCATGGTGCACGCCGACGCCTCGAATGAGCATCTGCCGCAGCTTCGGGCCGACGCCTTCCTTGAAATCCAGAATCCGATCGTCGATCAGCGTTTCGATTTTCTTTCGCGTATCCGCGTTGATGACGGAGAGGCCCTTGAGTTTTTCCGCCGTCTCCCAGCATTCGTCGCGATTGAAGCAGAACACCAGCGCGGGCGAGCGATTCTCCGCGTCGTTGGCGCTCACCATCGTGCCGAGCAGGTCGGTCATGAGCTTGTCTTCGATCCAGATGAACTCCAGCGGCACCTTGCGCTCGTTGGAAACGATCACGCGAATCGTGCGGGCATGAGACGTCCGCAGCCAGTTGGCGAAATCCGCCGGATTGCCCACGGTGGCCGACAACAACAACACGCGCACGCGCCGCGGCAGGAGCACCAGCGAAAGCTCCCAAACGATGCCGCGATCCTGATCGTTGAAGGAGTGGAACTCGTCCATGACAACGGCGTCGGTGTGCTCCATGTCCGCGAGCGCCGGGTCGGTGGAGAGCAGGTGGTTCAGCAGGATTTCGGCGACGACCACGCGGACGAGCGCATCGGGGTTTACGCGCCGGTTGCCGGTGATGAGGCCGACATCGTCGCGGGAGAAGCCCCATTTCTCCGCCAGCGTTTGCAGCTCGCGGAATTTCTGGTCGGTGAGGGCGATGAGCGGCGTTGTGTAGTAGATTTTTCGGCGCGCGTGCAGCGCCTCGAAGACGGCCGCCTCGGCGATGAGTGTCTTGCCCATGCCGGTGGGCGCGCAGACCATGACGCCGCCCGGCTCTTCAAACCAGGCGAGCAGCGCTTCTTCCTGATAGGAATAGGGCGAGAAGGTGAGTGAATCGAGAAACTTTCCGCAGATTTCATCGCGCGTCATTGGGGGTAGGATAAGGGACGGGGCCGTTTGCGAATCGAATCCACGATTCGGGCAAACTTCAGCAGAATTGCTGTAAATTTCGGTAGGCTTTGCATTTCTCAATACCTGAGATGTGGTCTCAGGATCGACACGCGATAACGGAATTTAATTTACATCGTTTTAAACCAGCCGATCGAAGTCAGCGCGTTTTCGAAACGTCCTGGTCCTGTACCGCAACGGTCGCGCCACGCAATTGGGACATCGTGACAGATGGGTGGCACGCACATATATTTCTGCCAGGCCAAGAATGAATCGTAGGTTTGGGTTCATTACAGAAAGTGCTGCGTTCATAGCGCTCATTGACCTGTCCATCGCCATGTTATTGATTGATTACTTGAGAAGAAAACTCTTGACTCCGTATTGAGCACTTCGATATGATTAACTCCGTGTTCAAACTCGATAGTGGCCGCTCAGTTTTCTATTGGAGTCAAAACTATGCAGCGTATTCAGGGCATGTTCGTTGGTTGTATTATTCTATGCGTTGTTATTAGTGTTCCCAAGGCTAATGCAGTTCGAGCTGCGGGTTGCAATCCGTGCCCAGCACTTCAAGGGTGCCTTTGGAATCCGAGATACATTATTCCCAACGATTGCCTTAATTACGAGAATCCACCGGACTCGGCATGTAAGTGCTTGGTTCGGGAATGCAACACAGAATTCTTGCGCAAGATTCCTACATACCAATCTGTAGTTGACGCGTCGACAAGCACGCGGCCAGAGGGAAGTTGCAGCACAATTCCCTGTGGTGAGTGCTTCGAATTATGCGAAACACCATGCGAAGAATGGTACGTATGCGTAAACGCGGAATTGGAAGTAGATTGTGTAAACGATATAGATTGTAAAGTCGAACTCGGATTGCTTACCGTAACAATGGGATGGGAAGGCAATGGGAAAGAGTGCTGCGTAGACGCCTTTTGATTGACCCGTCATGGCGACATGTCGCCATTGCATAAGGTACACCACAACAAATATGGAGATGTGCTGTCAATGCACTCAATCATAGTATTAATCTGTTTGTTTTGGTGTCTCGATCGACCCAATAGCGAAGTGCCGGAATCTCTTTCACGAGCAATTGCAAGCCGTATGTCATTCGAGACAGCAAGTCTCGAATACAAAAGCCGAATCCGTTCGGGTGTTTCGGGGCAGGTATGGGAATCCCGTTTCGAAGTCCAATTGACGAGGAATGAGATCTACTGGCATGATAAGGGCGACGATGATGGAGTTGTGCTCAAGGATCCGCGTACCGGACGCCCGCTCATTGGAGTCAAGTCAGCCTGTTCGCCCGACCACACAATTCGCGATCTGAAAACCGGTGAAGAGTGGTTTCGTCGTGAAGGCGAGCCACGCCTCTATGTTAATCTGACGGAAAACGCGCCCAACAAGTGGAGATTGTCCGATCCACGCGCGTTCGGAATTTCCTGGGAGAACCTTGGAGACTTGAGTCCTGATAAGTGGCTCATTCAATTGCAACTCAAGGAGGCGGCATGGAGTGAACGCAAATCCAACGGCTTTATTGAGGTTCGAATGCAGGCACGAGAGGCAGATTCTTCAAAAGCACCGTTTTCTCAAATAGTGTGGACCATCGACCCCTCAAAGGACGACGCTATCATCGAAGTACGAAAATTCATGATCGATGAAGACGGGAATCGCACCCTGAAGCGCGTCGTCAAGAATGACTATGTTAAGGAGGGCACGCGGTGGTGGCTCATTCGCAGTTACTCAGAATCACCGACCCTTGGAATGATCTTTAGTCATGAATTCAGCAAAGCCGAATTTGATAAGTCGTCACACCACAAACACCTGGATGCGGACAATCTTGCAATGCCCATGGGTGTGCAGACACTTGATTTTCGGCGATTGCATGAAGGACTAAAGGGTGCTGATTCCGCTGTTCGGTACATTGGTGGAGGTGTGGTCGTTAGCGAGAAAGAATGGCGGGATGATTTTGCCAATCCGGACGATTTGAAGTTTCTTCAGGACTTTGAGCGAAACACCCGACTCGCTTTTGGAAATGGTCAGTATCCACAATGGTGGAATTCCGAAGCCGACAATTTCGGTTTGCATTCTGTTTCATGGACGCCTGACTTGTGGGAAACGTATGTTAGGCGTTGGATTCTGAGATACTCGCCACAACGAGAACAGAATTCCGCTGAAAGTTCTGATGCGCTTTCCAGCGCGCAAATCGAGTCGGCATGGGGAATTCTCAAGGACTGTCGAAAGCGCGCAAAGCCAATCCTTCTGCGAATGAGTAAGAAGTTTGAGCAGAAGGTCGAGTCATTGAATTCTCAGACTGCAACGTCGAAACCAGCAAGCGCAGACTCTTCCGACGAAAAGGAATTGGGGCGAATTTTTGATGATCTAAAGTCGCGATTGCAACGTACTCTTAGAACCAAACAGGTTAGTTCGGGAGAATAAGTCACAATCAAAGGCGCGTCTGCGTTCAATGCGGTTGTAATCAAGTGGCCGCCGCATCTATCTCAACATCCCCTCGCCCGATCACCCAGAATCGATTCTTCCCATGTTCCTTCGCCTGCAAGAGGGCGAGGTCCGCGGCTTCGAGCAGCCCCGCGCTGGTGGTGGCCTGCCATGGGAAGTGGGCGATGCCGCCGCTGAGCGTCAGGCAGCCGACCGCATCGGGGCCGAGCCGGGCGAATGTGTGCTTCTGCAGCGCGGTTCGAAAGCGCTGCAGGACATTCAGCACGCCCTTCGGCGGCGTGGACCCGACGGCGCGCGGGCCCTCGGGATCCCAGAAGACGACGACAAACTCATCGCCGCCCAGCCGGGCGACGAGATCGGTCTTGCGGCAGCACTGCGCGAAAAGGCTGCTCACTTCGATGAGAATCTGATCGCCGGCATCGTGGCCATACTGATCGTTGTATCGCTTGAAGTCGTCGATATCGAAGATGAGCGTCGTGACGGTCATGCGGTCGCGCCGGGCCACGGCGAGCTTTTCCTTTAGAAACGCGAGCAACTGCCGGCGGTTCGGCAGGCCGGTGAGATCGTCGGTCAGCGCCAGCTTTCGCCAGTTTTCCGCGCGTCGAGCGCCTTCCAGCAGCCGGCCATAAAGCAGCCCGTAATGCCGGAGTTTTTCGCGATCGGCTTCGCTGTATTCCTCGCCGCCGACTTTCGGCCCGACGCGAATCTGCCCGCCGCGCTGCTCGCCTTCGACGATGGGTTCGACAAGCGTGGCCGAATCGGATCGGGCGCTGCCGCGGCCGGCGCGGCCCATTTTGCCGTCCGACGAGATCGTCGCCCAATCGGCATTCACCGCGATCGCGACCAGCGCCGCCATGGCCGACAGCCGCTTCGGGTCGGGCTTGCCGATGCGCGGCAGCAGGTCGGCCAGCCGTGCCAGCTCTTCGGGGGTCGGCAGCGGCACGGCGGCGATTGAATCCTGCGCGATTTTCTTTTGCGTGGCCCGCGATGCCACACCCAAGGCACGCTCAAGCTCCAGCGGCTCCGGCGGGAAGATGATGTAATCATCCGCGCCGTGGTCGAGCATTCGGCGGCCGACAAACTCATAGACCGGTTCGCAGCAGAAAATGACCGGTATCTTGGGGCCAGCGACATTCTTGATGGCTGTCACCGCGGCCTCGATGTTTCGACAGCCGCGATCATGGCCGATGAGGACGGCCTGCGTTTTGGCGCGGGGGATTTCCGCGATGCCGGCGATGTAATTCCGGACGCCGTTGATCGGTCGTGGCGCTAAACAGTCGCGCATGATCGGGCCGAGTCGATCGAGATCGCTGATGATCAGGAGTCGCGGGTCTCGTGTCGGGGGGGCGTCGCTCATCGATCGGCCCCTCTTTCCGACGCATCGGCATCATCGGCGAGCAGGGCGTCCATTTCTTCGGGCGTGATCGCGGAGTCGTTTGACGGATTCATGCGCGGCGAGTCCGGCCGCATGGGGTTGTCTTCAATCGCCTCATCCGTCGCAACGGCTTCTTCGCCGCCCCATTCGACGACCTCGGCCTCGTCGGTGATTTCGTCGGCGACGGCCGCGCGAATGCCGAGGGCTTCATCGGTGATGTCGGTCAGGGAGAGCGTTTCGTACCGGCCCTTGAATCCGTTGATGCGCGACAGGGTGCCGTCGAGCGTGGGCACCGTAACTTTCAGTTCCGGAAAATAACGCGGCGCGAGATTGATGAACGCAAGCTCGCTCTCATCGAGGATGCGAACATCAACGATCAGCCGGCTGGGCAGATTGCCGGTGCACAATTGGGCCATCGCGGAGTAGACATCCGGAACCCACTGCACCTGAGAGCCGTGGTTCATCATCAATTCGCCCGCGGAGCAAATGGCATCATCGTGACCGTCAAAGACGATCAGATAGGACAGTCCGGTTTGTGTGGCGTGTGCGGACATGGTTCAATTCAAAGCATTCGGGTCTCGGTCGATATACCCCCAGGCACCTCTGAGCGGCATTTGCATGCGATGCAAATCGCCCCTTCCTCAGGATATCCGAATGCGGGTCGAATCGCCAAACCGGAAATCGGTTATTCGCCCTTACCGGCAAGGGTCAGCGACGGAATGAGGCTGAAAGGGCCGCTCACGAGACCTGTGAATCGCTGCCGATACCAATGGGAGTAATCGTCGCACCGGAAGGTCGCATTACCCATCCGACTCTAGGGTGTCCGCTGAGTCAAGTCAAAGACTTGCGACGCCGCCCGCATTCCGTAACATCCATGCCCATGAATCGCCGAGACCGATATTTCGCATCGTTAGAACCAAGAATTCACAGAACTGCATCGTGCATGGCCGCATGCATGATCCTGTTGCTGGCCAGTATTGCTGTGGCACAGCCGGCCCGTCCTGCGGATTCGCCAAAAATCCTGCCCGCCTCGCTGCTCAAGGTACGGCTCGATGCGGTGCTGGCCCTTACGCCTGGCGCGAAAGGGAGGCTCAGCGCCCAAGTCATCGAACTCGAATCCGGTGAGATCATTTATTCCAATCGCGCCGAAGACCCCGTCATTCCGGCCAGCAACATGAAGCTCATGATCATGTCGGCGGCCATCGACCTGCTCGGCCCTGATTACAAGTATCAGACGGTGCTGGCCGTGCGTGGGACCGATTTGATCATCGTCGGCAGCGGCGATCCTTCACTGGGTGACGAGCGCTTTGCCGTGGAAAACGGATCGAGCATCACGAGTGTCCTGCACGATTGGGCGGCCGTCCTGAAGAAGGCAGGCGTGAAGCAGATTCCCGGCGACATTGTGATCGACGATTCGATATTCGATGATGAATTCATCCATCCCCAGTGGCCGAAGAATCAGTTTCAAGCTTGGTACGAAGCCGCGGTCGGCGGCTTGAACTTTGCCGAGAATTGCGTCAGAGCTATGATTGTGCCGACCCAGCCCGGCAAGAAGGCAAAGGTTCAGCTCGTCCCCGGCAACACCTACATCAAAATCAAAAACGAGACGCAAACCAATGGCAAGGGCGGCGTTATTGCATCGAGGTTGGCTGAATCGGACACGCTCGTTGTGCGCGGCGGCGTATCCAAGGCGGGCGTGCTGGATAAAGTGACGGTTCGCGATCCCGGGCTCTACTTCGGTTCCGTGGTTCGCACCATTCTGGCGACCAACGGGATCAAAGTGGGCGGCAAGATCGTTCGGGAAAAGTCAGGGCTCGACAACGGCCGACTTCCGAAAGAGTGTCATGTCGTGCATGTCCATCGCTCGCCCCTCAGCGATGCCCTGCGCCGATGCGGCAAGGACAGCCGCGGCATGTTCGCCGAGGCGATACTCAAGACCCTCGGCGCTCAGGGCGGACAGGTCGGCTCATGGGATACCGGCCGTTCCATGGTGCATACATTTCTGCGCAAAGTGGGGGCGCCGGCCAGCCAGATCACCATCGACGATGGCAGCGGCCTGTCACGATACAATCGCCTGAGTGCCCATGCTTCGACACTCGTGCTTCAGCACATCTATAAGAGCGGCACCGCGAATTTTGATTTGCTTCGCAATTCCCTTGCCACCCCCGGCACCGAGGGAACGCTCAAGAAGAGATTAAGAGAAGCCGCAACGCGCGATCGCGTATTCGCCAAGACCGGCTACATCAATGGCGTCTGGACGCTGGCGGGCTTTGTCAAAGCGGAGAATGATCGGTGGCTGGCTTTTGCGATTTTCTACAACTCCGAAGGCAAGATGGCTTCGCCCAAGAGCAAGATCGACGATGCGATCCGGCTTCTGGTCAAATGGCCGAACTTGCCGCAGCCGACGGTGGCCAACGGGCCCGCGTCCAAATCAAAGGGCTGATGCTTCGGTGATTCTTTCTTAAAGAGTTTTCGAGTGCCGTGATTACGGCATCACGAGCAGATCGACAAATCCCTGAAGGTCTTCGCCGTCAAGTTCGCCGTCGCCGTTGAAGTCCGCCATGCACAACATCCCCGGATCCGACGAACCTGAAAGGATGAGATTGGCAAAGGCGATCACATCCGCGTCGTTAATGGTCAAGTCGCCGTTGATATCTCCCGGGATCGAAAGCGCGAAGATTCCGTCACCATCGGGATCGAGCAGCAAAATGTCGACCGATGGAAGGCTGCACGGCGGAAGACCGTCATCCTCGGCGATCGTGGGCGGATAGCTCGCCATGAGCACCGGCGCGGGCGGGGCTCCGTCGTTATTCCAAAGATCATAAAGAAATTCGCCTCGATTGCCGGGTGTGCCCGCATTGGGATTTTTGTCGCGCAGAAACTCGACATATTCCCGGGATGCCGTCTCGTAATACAGTCGTACCCGAAAACCGGTCGCTCCGGCGGGAATCGGGTAATAGGTGTCGTCCCAGAATTGACCGTCGGCATACGATGCGGCGACCGGCTCGGCATTGATCCCTTCATAGGCCGTGTTGGTGAATCCGCGCGGTGGAATGCGATTGTCTTTGTAGACCTGGTTTGAAACGGCGACATGAAACGATGGCGCCGCGCCAACGCCGATCGTCGGCGCCAAGTCCGGGCTGGGACCGAGCTTGGCTTCATAGACCTTGGTCGAACTCTCGTCGAGTGAGCTGGTGACTAGATCATAACCGCCGCGAACCACGACGGGCTCGTTGCCGTTCGTGCAGGTATTATAGAACTCGACATTGAGCCACATGCGTCGACCTTCGGGAAAACCCGTTGGCAGTTTGTGCCCGGTTTGATTGACCACGCGCACGCGAATGCGAGGTAATTCCGGCTTGGGCGGATGTTCAACGACGACATCCAGATCGGCCGCGCACTTCAACATTTTCCGATTCCGCGCGACGCCGGCGGCAATGGAAGCCTGATCGTCGAACGTCAACTCCTCCTGCCCCGGGAAAGGCCCGAACTCTTCCGCAATGGCTTCGAGCACCCAGGTGGCCGCGCCGCTGAAAAAGTGTCGGCCAATGTCGGAACGATTGGTCGTGACAAAATCGCACATGAAGCCGTCCGACTTGGGCATGTGGCAATCCATGCAGTCTTGAATGACGCCCTGTCCGTTTCCGCCGAAGCGGCCGTTCATCGGCACGCTGCCGGCGGCAAACGAACTCTGGAGCCATTCGCTATAGGTGCGCTGCTGGGGCATCATGTGATACTTGTTGCTGTTCGGATCGACCACGCCTGTGCCGGAGAAATCAAACTTGTCGCTGACGGAGTTGTAAATGAAATGCGGGGTGCTCACATCGTGGCACGACGCGCAAATCTCGGAACGCCTGTGCAAAGGAGATTCATAGGCCTCGTTTCCAAGGAATGCGACGTGAAAGAAGTTGCAACTGGTTTGGGGTGGCGGATTCTGCCCCGGCGGTAAATTGCCAACGGGAAACGGGCCGCGTATCCGGTTGAAAGGGTCAATGACAAATCCGCCATTGCCGATATTGCCGAGCATGCCGTTCAAGTCGATCGACTGCAACGGCGCATCGGAACCGAGCCCGAGCAATATCGTGGGATCCACCACGGGAGCGCCGGGTGAATTGAACGGATCGACCGACCGGTGGCAGATGGAGCAGGACACGCCTTCACGGTCGTTATAGTCCAGTCCGGAACCGTCGGTCGGCGTGGCCCGTCCTTCGATCCAGCCTTGCGGGGCATGACAGCGAATGCAGGTATCGCCAATGCCGGGCGCATCGTGCTCGGCGATATCGAGCGCCGCCCAGAAAAGCGGGTCCCGTGCGGCTTGTGCCATGAGGCTGCCATCCCAATCCGTTCCAACATTGGGCGCGCCGCCATGACACGATCCGCACTCGTCCGGGTGCGCAATATAATCAACCATCGTGTTCGGTTGAGTGCCGCGAATGTAGTAATTCGTTACGTTTGTTGGCAGCGGAGTAGGACCGGAGCCCGGACCCGCATATGCCGGACATGAAATTAGACAAAGTGCCAGAGCGAAAATCGCCCGCTTGTCGGCGGTCATTTTTATTTCCCCTCGCGCGAAAATGGCTCGCACCGTTTAGGGCCCCAAGTGTAAAAGAGCCAACCTCCCCTATTCATTCGCCATGATACCGGACTCGGCATCGTTTTTCAACAAAACGATGCGGCGGTGCAGTGCGGGAATGCGACGTTAACAAGCTTTATCTCCCGTGTATTGCCTGATAATCAGCGCGTTTTAGAGGCGAATAGTACGTTTCATGACTCGCTTGTTTCCTCTTCACGCCACGGAAATAAACGATCCGAACGCAGGAATATGCACGGAATCGTTTATGACTCTGAATCGGCCTAGGGAATTATCTTAGCAAAATACGGATCGATGCGATTCAATCGCAACGAGCGCATCGGGATCGAACAATGCCGCTGACTTCCTGCGCGATAATTCGCGAGGAACTTACTCGGCAATGCAGTACAAGTGCGATCGGCTGCGAAGATACAATTCGTTGCCGGCGATGGCGGGGGAGGCGTCGAATCCGTCATCGAGCGTATTGGTGGCCAGTACCTTGAATTCCGGTCCGTCTTCCAGCACCAGCGTCGCACCTTCGCGGCCCGCGATATAGATGTGGCCGCCGGCCGCCACAAATGACGCGTAAATGCTGTCGAGCCCTGCGAGCCGCTGCTTGTCGTACGCGGGCTTGCCGGTCTTGGTATTCAAGCACGTCAGGATCGGTCGATTGTTCTCCACGAAGTAGAGCCGGTTCTTGTAGGCGACGCCGGTCGGAACATAGGGCGTGTCTTGATCATATTTCCAGACGATGGCTTTCTTGTCGGTGATATCGCCCTTGGCCTCGGCATACTTGATGGCCAGGGCCGCCGCGCCGCGGAAGCCGCTGATGGCATAGAGCATGTCGCCGACGACAAGCGGCGTGGGGATCGTGTTTCCGGTCATGCCGGTGCATCGCCAGACCTCCTTGCCAGTCTTGAGGTCGTACGCCCGGATGAAAGTCGTATTGCAAACGACGACTTGGGGCTTGCCATTGGCTTCGACGACAACGGGTGTACACCACGAAGTGCGCTCGTCGCGATCTTTTTTCCAGAGCTCTTTGCCCGTTTTCTTGTCCAGAGCCACGATAAAGTCTGCACCTTCGTGATCCCAAACTATGACGAGGGTGTTACCGTGCAGGACGGGTGAGCTGCCCTCGCCGAAATGGGCGGCTGTTTCCATCTTGCCGAAGTCCTTCTCCCATTTCACGTTGCCGTCCAAATCGAGGCAATAGAGCCCGCGCGAGCCGAAGTAGGCATAGATGTGCTTGCCGTCCGTCACCGGCGAATTGGACGCCTGCGATGCATCGCCGTGGCCGGCCTCATGGGGCTTCTCCTCGCGCACCGTTTTGGTCCAGACTGTTTCGCCGGTTTTTCGATCGAGCGCGATGACTTGAAACTCGAAGACGTGCTTCGGCGCCGCGCCGCCGAAACCGCCTCGGCCGCCGGGCCTCCCGCCGGGACCGCGCCGGCCGCCACGGCGCGTGCGAGGGGGCTGATCGCCGCCGGGTTGGGCGCTATCCAGACGGACATTGCCGTCGGGCAAAATGGATTCCGCCTGCACTGAGGCTTTCTTTTCGCCATCCTCTTCGACATTTTCCTTTTGCGTTTCAACCGCGGTCTGAACATAGACGCGATCGCCCCAGATAATCGGCGTGGCATGGCCCTTTCCGGGAATGGCGACCTTCCATTTGATGTTTTTGTCTTCGCCCCATTCCGTCGGCGGCTTGCCTTTCGCCGCCACGCCGTTGCCTAGCGGACCGCGCCAGGCGGGCCAGTTGGTGTCGGGCTTGGGTTTCTTATCGTCGGCGCGGACGAGGTTGTTCGCGATACAAAAAATGAAAGATACCACCAGCGCGGCTCGAATTGCATTAACCATGATCTCACTCCACAAATAACAATCAATGGGCTTTGGACTTTTTCGATCTTGCGGGCTTATTTTTTCGATCAGTTCCCCAAGGCAGCTCGCGGTCCATGTCGCGAAGAAACCTTGCAACGTTGTTTCCGGCCTTACGCCAAAGCGCACGCCGAACTTCGCGGACTTCCTCGACAACCTGGTCAACCGGCGATATTGTTTTTTTGCGTCGAGCCATCACGGACCTTCCGGTATCATTGTAACAGGTGTCACGATGAATGGCGTCGAAATGCCTAAGCGAGCATTTTGCACCGCTATTTGTCGAGATTTATTTGAGTTTGCAAGATGCTTGCAATTCCAAGTCAGCAAGAAATCGATTGAATGAAGCGATGCGATCGCCAAATGTGCCGCGTCACCCAACGCATCGGCCGGCATAAGTTTGTGCTCCATATAGAACTCTATTACATCAGGAAGTTCTGGAGGCTCTTCCAGAATCACAGCTTGGGCGATCAATTCCAGTGCGGCCGCCCGCTTCTTGTTTGGAGAATTCGTGATTTCTCGAATGACAAATCGCGATGTGACCAATTCATAGTTATATCGATGAGTATCCCACCATTCGCGCGTCATGTTCTTCCATTCCACAACGCGTGTGGCACTCCGGGTTTCCAGATAAAAACTGGGGATGGTCGTCTCGATATACACTGATGGCATTGCATGCACCCAAGATCAATCCCCAAACTTAATCCCCTGCGCCAGCGGCAACTCCCGCGTGTAATTGATCGTGTTCGTCTGCCGGCGCATGTACGCCTTCCACGAATCGCTTCCGCTTTCGCGGCCGCCGCCGGTCTCCTTTTCGCCGCCGAACGCGCCGCCGATCTCCGCGCCGCTGGTGCCGATGTTCACGTTGGCAATGCCGCAATCGCTGCCGGCCGCCGACAGGAACTTCTCCGCCTCGAGCAAATTCTCCGTGAAGATTGCACCCGACAGCCCCTGCGGCACGTCATTATGCAGCCGGATCGCCTCGTCGACATCCCATAGATTTGCCGACGCTGTCGCCTTCATGCCGGGCGTCGCGGCATCCGCCTTGCCATATCCGATCAAATACAAAATCGGTGCAAACGTCTCCTCCTGCACAATCTTGTATTGATTCTTCGCGTTGGCAATGGCCGGCGTGACAAAACACCCGCCGGGGAAATCCGCGCCGGTCAGTTTGTCGCCGCCATACAGAATCTCGCCGCCCTCGGCGCGAAGCTGCACGATCGCCTTCATCATGTCCTCGACGGCGCCTGCATCGATGAGCGGCCCCATCAGCGTACCTTCGCTGAGCGGGTTGCCGATTTTCACCTGCTTGTAGGCCTTCACCAGTCGGTCGGTCAATTCCTTTCGCACGCTCTCATGCACGATGATGCGCCGGGTGCTCGTGCAGCGCTGGCCGGCCGTGCCGACGGAGCCGAAGACGATCGCCCGCACCGCCAGATCGAGATTGGCGTTGGGTGTCACGATGATGGCATTGTTTCCGCCCAGCTCGAGAATCGTCCGTGCCAGCCGCTTGCCGACGACCTCGCCGACGGGATATCCCATCCGGCAAGAGCCAGTCGCGGAAATCTGAGGGATGCGTTTGTCGGAAATGAGCATCTCGCCGATCGTGCTGCCCTTGCCGATGACAAGGCTAAAAACCGCCGGATCGACGCCGCACTCTTTGCAGACGCGCTGCGCGATTTTCGTGGTTGCCACGGCCGTCAGCGGCGTCTTGCTCGACGGCTTCCACAATGTCGCGTTGCCGCACACCGCTGCCAGCGCCGAGTTCCACGCCCAGACCGCGACTGGGAAATTGAACGCGCTGATCACGCCGACAATGCCAAGCGGATGCCACTGTTCGTACATCCGGTGCCCCGGCCGCTCGGAGTGCATCGTGAGGCCGTAAAGTTGCCGCGAAAGCCCGCAAGCGAAGTCGCAGATGTCGATCATCTCCTGCACTTCGCCCTCGCCCTCGGCCCGGCTCTTGCCCATTTCCAGGGTGACGAGCGCGCCGAGGTCTTGCTTCGCTTCGCGCAGGGCATTTCCCAATCTGCGAACCACTTCGCCGCGCTTTGGCGCGGGAAGCACCCGCCACGACTCGAACGCCTTTTGCGCGGCGGCGACGACCTTTTCGTATTCCGAAGGTGTCGCCTGAGTGACACTGCCGATCAGCTTGCCGTCGATCGGCGAGATGGAATCCAGTTTTGCATCGCTGCCCATCCACTCGCCGTTGAAGGCGCCGGGGTTTACGGTATCGAGTCCGAGATTCTTCAAAATAGCCTGCATGAAATTTCCTTGTTCGCGGCCGCGTGATTTACGCGCCGTAATAGTCTCATTTCACTCATGAACCGGGCCGCCGGATGCGCGGTCCCCGCGGCTTTATCGGCTGCGCGTCCGGTTTGGTCTCCTCGGGTTTGGCCTTCAGCGGCAGGAAGAGCGACACGGCGATTTTCTGCTTTGCCGCGACCTTGTCGCCGACGGCCTTGCCACTGATGCCGAAGTCCGCGAGGCCGATGAAAAAATTCGCCTTGATCCGAATGCCTTCCTTCGGTGAATCACCATTGTCCGAATCGCTGTCGTCGTGCTTGGGTTTTTTCTTGCCGGCCGACGGCGCGACATATTCCAGCGTGGCCGGAATCTTCATTTTCTTCTCGCCGCCGTTGAGGGCGAATGTTCCCGTCAAAATGCACCGCAACTTCGCGCCGCGCTTGTCGCCGGCTTTAATCCCGGTCATTCCATCCATCGTGAAGACGATGTCGGGATGGGCCCCGGCATCCACCCACGGAGGCGACGTCATGTGCTGGTTCATCGTCGGTTTGCCCGTGTCGAGCGAGCTCCACGCCACGGCGAAACGGCCCTTGGCATCCTTGAGGGCGTGAGGGTTTGCATCGAGTGTCCCGCTGATTTGCGACGACTTGCCGATGATCGTTTCCTTCGGCGCGGCGGACGTGAATTTCACCTCGTTTCCTTCGGCGCCCATGTCGATTTCGTAGTGCGATACCTCGCGCGGGCCGATATTGAAGCCGCGAACCGGTTTCTTCTTGGCCGGCTTCTTCTTGTCGCCGTCCTTCGTTTTCTTTTTCTTGTCCGGCGGGGCGGCCAGCGTCGCAGTGCCGATCGGTGCCAGAATCGAGCCAATGAATAAAACAACAAGGACGGCTGTCAGCGTGCGAAATTTCGTCATCATTTCAGTTACCCCAAAGGTTGGCACGGCCCCCGGCGCCACAATTGGGCCGCCGGGCCGCAAGAACCCTCAAGAATACCATCATAAGCCCGCGAAAGTCCCGCTTCCATGCCGCAAATCATGGAAAATAACGGCCAACGGGCCGTTCTTCGAAGGGTGGCGTCCTTCCGCCAGCAGGTCTGTGTGCTGTGCTTTCGCGAGCAGTTCCGTATGGCGTCCTTCTGCAATCGAATCGCGGGACGGGATTCGAAATTCAAGGATCAATGTCCTCGGCATGGGGGCATGGGCCTTCGGCTTGTGCGAGTTCTTTTCAGCCGCGGTCGGCATTCCCGCAAGCCACGAACCTGTACGCCGCTCGTTTGAGTGGCGCGTGAATTGGACATGACCGGGCACCGACGGTTTTCCGGAGCGAGAGATGGGCAGGGGCGAAGGCGTGGATCGCGGGATCTCCCGAAGCCTGGATCCTGATGGGTGACTGGCGCGTGCCCGCGAGGTACGAGAGCCATACTGATGAGAACCGGGACCCGTACCAGCAGGAGGACCGCTGCATCGGCATCAACGAACGGGGCTTCCAAAAAGGAAGAACCGAAGGGAGTGTTATTGACTTGACACGACGGAGGCTAATGGGTGTCCCCTTTTCGAACCGTGTTCGCGGCAAAGACTCTCGATGAATTCAGATTCGAGATAATCCGCCAGATTATCCTTGATACGCCGCACGGCCTGCGCGATACTGGCCATCCGTGGCCTCCTTTCGATGACGTCGTCTTGACAACAACATCATCGCAGGAGGCCGCATCTTGCGCCAGCGCGCGTAAGTGCGCCTGGTAAAAGAACTTAGGACATCGACAGTGTTAACTTAATGGCATTCTAGAATGTCCCCTTTATCCCCCGGTTATTCCGTTATTCCCCCGAGATCCTTCCGCCAACAACATTCCAATGAGCTTCGAGAGTAATCTGCACCGCATTCGGGGCATTTGCCTGACTCAGGCAACCCGGAAAGTGCATACTCACATTTTGGACAGATCAGGAAGTCATTTTCTCTGACCAGGCGCCTAAGTCTTGCCTGTATTCGCCGCAGAATAACCCTCGAAGCCAACCCGCATAGGATTCCTCCGCCGACGGCGATGCTGCCGATTCTGGGTTGCCAGAGGCCTATTGCGAGACCAGAAAAGCACAGGGCAAGAGATCCCCAGAGTGTTCCCAAAAGCAGCGTTCGTTGAGCAATACCCGACACCGTCTCACCTCTCGTACCTGTGCATTAGACTCGATGTTGACGCTGAGCATTGTCGCGCGCCTTCTTCACTCCGCCGGTAGGACATCCGGATTCCAGTTTAGCGAAAAGGTCTTGCAGCGCAAGTGAAACACATCGCAAGGATCACAGTCTCCTGACTCAATTACGCACCGGCGCATTGGATACAGCCGCAGCCTCGTTTGCCATAGTAGTGCTTCCCGGATAACACTTCGCGCGGAGTAACTGGCTGAAAAGGCTGTATAAACACCGGCCCGGGCCCAATAGGCGGATCATGGGGGCCCTTTGTCCAATCAATGAATTCATCGATAAGAAGAGTAGAAAAGGTGTCAGGATGAGTTTCTTGACCCTTTAACAACCGTTCGATTGCCATTTGGGATAGCCCTCGGCTTTTTTGCCAATATCTCCAAGTCATAAGCGACGACAGGATCCGAAATGCCACAAGCACGGCACTCTCCCTGGCCGAATCACGCCGCCCCGCTCCGATTCAGCACAGAATAATCACGCCAGTCCAACCCGCCTACTCCGTTCGCACGACATTCTTCTGCATTCTACAGCCTCAATTCTAAATTTCCCCCCAAAATCCATAAGCCGTTTATCCACAACCCCATAAACCCCTTGCGGAGCGCTGAGCAAGATTTACAAGATGAAAGGTCAACCCATGCCCACCTTCCTCCACTCGTCCCCTCAACCCCTTGAACCCTCGGCCCCTCTTCCGTTTCGCCGTTTGCCTCCATTTCGCTATTCGCTCTTCTTCTTTCGCTGTTCAGGGAATTTCAGCAATTTTCAGCCCTGGAGTTTTTTTTTGAAGGAAATGGCCCGGCTCACAGCACACCGATACCGAACTTATGCCAAACCAACAACTTACAGATTCGAAGCAGGCTGATTTTCCGATGGAAATGACCCCGAAACGGCCGATGAAACCGTCGCAGCCTTTCACGCGAGGACGAGCCCTCAATCGACTTTTCGGCGTTTCGGCGTTTTCCCCGCCGTTCCCTTCCTGCATTCCTGGCTTCCTTATTCGCAGTTTCTCCGTTTCCCATTCGCCAATTCGCCTTTTCTCCAAGCCGCCGTAAGATGTCCCCAAGACAATCGCCACGATCCGCGTCCAGGCAGCCCGAAAGCGAGCGACCCCACTCCATGAACACACTGCTCAACATTCTCATTCCTCTCAACGGCCTGATTCTGGGCGTTTGGATCATGCGGCTGGCCGTGCTGTCGTTTGCCAGTCGGGTGCTCAAACCGCTTCGCGCCGAGATGGCGGCCGGCGTCGGCGGCGATCTGCCGTCGGTCAGTTTCATCGTGGCCGCGAAGGATGAGGCGGCGAACATCGAGTCGTGTCTCAAGTCGTTGGCGGCACTGGAATATCCGAAGCTGCAGATCATCGCGGTCAACGATCGTAGCGGCGATGAGACCGGGGCGATTATGGATCGCCTTTCTGCCGAGCGCGATCGGCTGGAGGTTCATCACGTAACCCACCTGCGCAGCGGCTGGTTCGGCAAGAACAATGCCATGCGCGAGGGCGTCGAGCGGGCCGAGGGCGAATGGCTCTGCTTCACCGATGCCGATTGCATTCAAACCTGCAAACACTCGCTGGCCATCGCCATGCAATATGCGAAGGACAGAAACGCGGATTTTCTCTCGGTGCTGCCCTCGCACGAGCGCATTCTTTCTGGGAGCGTGCGGTGCAGCCGGCCTGCAGTGCGGTCATGATTCTCTGGTTCAGCCCGCTGGTCGTGAACAATCCCAAGAGCAAGACGGCCTATGCCAACGGCGCGTTCATGCTGATGAAGCGGTCGTGCTATGACGCCATCGGCGGGCACGAGGCGGTAAGAAATCAGGTCAACGAAGACATGCACATGGCACGCATCGCCAAGGCCGCCGGCCAGCGGCTCATCGTCGTCGGCAATCACGATCTTTATTCGGTGCGGATGTATGGCACGTTGAAGCAAATCTGGTCGGGCTGGACGCGGATCTTCTGCGGATCGTTCACGTCGGTGGCACGGCTTTGGGCGGCGGCGATCGTGCTGGCCACTTTTTCATTCGCTCCGTGGATATCGCTTTTCGCGGCGATTTTGATGGACGGCCTGACCGCCGAGCGCGGCGATGTGGAGATGCTGAAGTATCTGGCGATGGGGGGTGCGTGATGCAACTCCTGACCATGGCCGTCTTTTATTCGATGTCGCGGGTGGGCTTTTTCTATGGCCTGATTTATCCGATCGGCGCGCTGCTCTCGATGGGCACGCTGCTGAACGCGATCCGGTGCGCTTCGGGCATGGGCTCGATCCGCTGGCGCGGCACAACCTATCGCGACGGGGAAATCTCGCCGGAAGCCAAGGCCGCATGAAGAGTGGTTTCGAAGATTAGTGTCATTGTAATGACACTTTCCGGCGGCAGGCAATCAGGACTGCCCCAGCTTTGAGATAAACGAGATCACCTGGTTCATCGTGAAATTGTGGGCCGTCTGCACGCGATCGATCAGCGTCTGGGCGTTCCACTGTGCCGGCACGCCCCAGCGGGCGTCGACCTCGATGAACAACTGGCGCACGTCTTCGATCAGCGTTTCGATCTTGACCGCCGCCTGCCAGTTCGGCTGCCCCTCGCCGGGGAAGCGGCGGCAGGAACATGCTCAGCCCGACGCCATGCACCGGCCGTCCAAGGGGCGCGAGCCGGTCGTCGAGCTTGAGACACTTGCCGCCGAGGAACATTCGTGCGTCATCGGGATCGGACTGAACGGTCACGCGAACGACAACTCCCGCGCCGACCATGACCTTGGGACCAAATACATCCTCGACCACCGCCGTGGCCAGCCGCAAATTGTCGTAGAAAACGGACAGCGGCGAGGTCGGGAAGGAATCTTCAAAGTTGAAGCCCTCGCGCTGGATGCTGAACTTGAGCAAGCTTCGCCGGTCGCCGTCGGACTGCGGCGACATGAGTCGCCAGGCGCTTTGGGAAAACTCCTGCCGCTGCCAGTCAAAGCCCTCGTTGGCCTTGTGTTGGAACGCGTGCTTCTGCGCTTTGTCCAGCGTTGCGGCCGGGGCGAATCGCACGCCGGCATGAATTCCACGGGTTTTGAGTGTTTGCGGGAGCATGGCGATTCCGTGCCGACATTGGCTATGGCGCTGGGGCGGATGCCGGTGTCGGAGCTGCTTCAGCGGGTGCCGCCGATGTGTCATTCGTCTGATCGGCAGGCGGCGTCGACGCGGGAATCATGCTTTCGAAATCGGGCAATTGTTCAATCGTTACAGACTTGGGCGCGACGGCGGCCGGTGTGAGATTGACGGGCGTTGCTTCGGGGGTTGCGGAAATTTCGGTTGGATCGGGCGCCGGCGGCAGGATGGGCGGCTCGGCAAAGACGACCGGCTTCGCCCAGTTGTCGAGCTGTGCAAGACGAAATTCGGCCTGCTTGATGAACGGCGTGTTGGCAAGTCGCGTATCGCCCTTAATTCCGTTGTATCGATTGCGGGCGGCGTTAAAATCACCGGCGTTTTCATCGAGAAGCCCGAGAGCAAAGCCCGCGGCGGCCTTCAGGTTTGGATCATTGCCGGCAATGGACTCGACACGGCCAAACGCATCTCTTGCCGCAGCCGTCAGTTCTTCGCGGGTCATGGTGGGCGCTTTTGCGTTTTCGTCCGTCGGCTTTTGAGACTTGGTGAGTTCGGACATGGCGGCCGAGCCCATGCGAAGCCATGCCATGCGCGTGACATCCGCATTGACGTTCTGGTTGGCGACGGACTTGCAGCGATCGATAAATGTCCGGATGTCCTCCTTCGAGGAATCGTACGATAGTTGGGCAACGCTTTGATCGACGGTGGCGGCTCTCGAATTCGAGTACCAGTAGATGCCCATGACAATCACGATCGCACCGACGATGACGGCCGTCATCGCGGTTGAGTTTCGTTTGAAGCTTTCGCCCAGCTTGTCGAGCTGTTGCGAAAGGTCGTTAGTGCGGAGTTCCTGTCGTCTCGCTGCTTTCATGGTTTGCACGCCGGCGTTGTCCCGGCGATGCCTCCTGATGGTCGGTTAGTATTTTCGTTTGATTTCCACGCAAATCTGCGTTCGCGTGCTGCGGCCTTGCGGCACTTCCTCGATTCTCACTTCACAGGTTTCGTCGGGGTTGCGATAGTTCAGAAAATAAACGCCGTTCCTGAGTTCATCGTTCAGCAATTCCCAGCCCTTTTCGGGCATGTGGGACATGTAGAAGTTTTTGGCGGCCAGCGTTTTGGATTTGCCCATGTAGAAATGGCGAATCTCACGCTTGCCGGGGCTGCGATCGTGGGTCGATCGGCGCTCGTCCAATTCAAAGTTACGCGGGACGGGCACATCGGCCACATAGGGCTGGGCCTTGGAATCGAGGATGGTCGGATCGTTGGATTGTTGCTGGAAACAGCCGGGAATCGCGACGAAGGCCGCAAACGCGACGAGGCCGTAGATTGGGCGTTTGTGCATGACCTGTGACCCTCGGCGAGGAGGCCATCCGCACTGTAACCATTCGTGCGGCATGGGCTTACCAATTCAGAGCTTAGTGAGCGTAGCGGAGGGTTGAAAGTCTGTCAAATGCAGTAAAGGGCTTGTGAATCGTCAAGATCAGGCTTCGAGCTGGACGCTGGCGAGGCCGCTGGCGACGTTGTCGCAGAAGTCGAAGATCTTATCCAAGCCGGTGACCAGAAAAACGCCCCAGACGCCGGTGTTGATCGCACAAAGGCGGAGCTTTCCGTTGCCGTTGCCGATCATGTGTTTGCGGAGCTTCAGGAGCTTGGCGATGTTGGAGGAGTTCAGATAGTTGACGTTGGCGAAATCGAGAACCACGTTGCAATTTTGGCGAGACTCGATCATTTCCTGAAGCATGTTCAGGTCTTCAGAAAACAGGGGGTCGTCCTGTAATTCGCCGACGATGATGTTTTCTGACCAATCTTTGACTGCCATGTCGCTTCCACCCGTTTGGCCAGAGTACGAGTGACCTCGTGACTCGGTTTGGACGCTGCCCGCAAGGGGTCCTATTAGAGCCGATCTCATAGACCCGTATTCACTGCCTATTAGACGGTGCCACACGGGACTATGAGATCGGCCTATTAGGGAAAAACCGTATCCGCCGTTCGATGGACTGTCAATGGCGGGGATCGCTTCTCGGAAATTGAAGGAACGAACGGATTCTTTGAACTGTTTTGTCGCCGATTCCGCTGACTTTTTGCAGATCCGGCGGCGAACTGAAAATTCGCGACGAGGGTTGGCGCGCGTGCCACATGTCGCGATAGGCCACTATTTTCGTGGCCGCGGATTCGCCAAATCCCGGCAGGAGCGCGAGTTCCGCCCATGTTGCAGTTTCCGGATCGATTCCGCGGATGACGGCGTTTTGGTTGTTGGAACTGTCGGCGTTTTCAAGTTGTTTGATTGGCCGGCCGCGGACGACGGCGAAGAAAATGCAAAATAGAAATACGGTCAGGGCAAGTGCATCGATGCGGTGGGTGTGTTCGACTCTGGTTTGTTCGACGGCCAGTATCGCCTGCCGGTCGGCCGTTCGATTGATTTGTTCGCGTATGCGCGTTCGTTCGTCCATGAAAATAACGGCCGAATAAGCGGTTTGGGTCTGAGTCTGATGCTTCGAGACGTATCATAGGGTTTTTCCGGAATATGCGAAGTGGCGCGAGGTTATTGGGTCTAGTGCAGGCGAGACTGGTTGATTAAGGGTTCCCGGAACCGGGGAGGCAGAGGTTGTGAGAAGCGAAGAGGCTCAATATTCGATGCTAACGAAAGGCGGGGGATGCGGGTCTACTGGAATGTATGAGTTGGAATCGGTACAAGGGGTTGCAGTGGGAATTGGTGGATTATCATGGAAACTCCGCTGTGGATTGGCTAGTGCCATGTATCCGAGCGTCGGTATCAACTTGAAATCGATCAGATCCATGGCCGATTTTTTTGAGATGAAATGGGAACGATAACAACATGTTGAGGGAGCTTGAAAGAACATTGAATGTGTCCGGCGATCCGAAGCGAGCCGTTGCCGTAAATCGCCAGGGTTTCCCGGTTCACGCCGACAGCCGAATTTGGCGGCATGCCGAACCCTTTCTGAAGCTGCTCATCGTCTGCGCGACGGCCGTCCTGCTGTTCGCTGCGTGGAATTCGTTAGGGAGCCCGCGAGGCGTTCGCTCCCTCTCACAAACTGGAGTGTCATATATTTGGCATTATTTCCTTGCATGTTATGGACTGGTTGTGTTTGGGTCGCTCGGCTGGCGGCTGATTCTCTGGCGCCGATACCGGGCGGAACCGGCACCGGCTGATGCGGAGTTGCCGTCGCTTTCGCTGATCATTCCTGCCTACAACGAAGGCGCGCTGGTCGGCGAGTGCATTCGCGCGGCGGCGGCAAGCGACTACCCCGGCGATCGTTTCGAGATTATCGCGATCGATGACGGCAGCACGGATGACACCTGGCGGCACATCGAGGCCGCCGCGTGCGAGGTGGGTGATCGCGTGCAAGTGACAGTATTGCGGCACGCGGTGAATCGCGGGAAGCGGCAGGCGCTGCATCTGGGCTTCTCGCATGCCCGCGGCGACATTTGGGCCACGACCGATTCGGACAGCCTGCTCCGGCCGGAGGCGCTACGGTGCGGTGTCGCGCCGATGCGGCGCGACCCGCGCGTGGTTTGTGTGGCGGGTTGCGTCGAAGCGTTGAACGCCGGTCACAATCTTTTTACGCGGTTCATGAAGTGCTATTACAGCCTGTCCTTCAAGTTTGTCCGTGCCTATCAGGCCGCATTCGACGGTGTCTTTTGCGCGCCGGGGGCGCTCAGTTTGTACCGTGCATCGGCGGTTCGCGGCGTTCTGGGCGAATGGATGAACCAGCGATTCTTGGGTCAGGCCTGCGCAACCGGTGAAGATCGGGCCATGACCAATTTGTTACTTCGCGAGGGCGGGCTGACGGCCTATCAGCAGAACGCGGTGGTCATGAGCCGCGCGCCGGAGAGCTATTCGGGCATGGCGAAGATGTTCTTGCGCTGGGCCCGGAGCAACATTCGCGAGACGATCGTGACGTGTCGATTTTTGTTCACGCGGTTTCGGGCGGGGCCGCTGTTTGCATTTCGGCTGAACATGGTGCTGGTGATGCTGTCGCTGCTGGTGTCGCCCGTCTTGATCAGCCACAGCGCGGCATTGGCGATGGTCAGCGATGGCTTTGTATTGCGATATGTCGCGGCAATGCTGGCCTTTTCGATATTGATGGCCGTGGTGTACTACATCAACGAACGCGACGGGGACTGGGTTTGGTTGCTGGTTTATCAGGCATTTTCGGTGGCATGCTTTTCGTGGGTGATGCCGTATGCGGCGATGACGTTAAGGAATACGGGCTGGCTGACGCGCGGCAATGGCAGAGAGCGAAATGGCGAACTTGATGAGATTGCGGCGTCGGCGGCCGTGACCGGCGCGCATGCGTTTTCATAACCATCTCATACCAATGCTGCGAAACAACTCAGTGGACGTCACGCTCGACGACTGAATTGCCGTTATCCCAAGCGCTGTGTAAATGTTTCGCGCCAGGATTGTGAGAGCTCGGGCAGGGCGACCCATTGCTCGATTTGCCCGCGCGGCGTCTGCTTGTTTAACATGGCAATCGAGAGTGTCTCTACTGTGGCACCAGCGTTCGGCCGTTCGATCAGTTTGACGGCATCATGGACACGGACGATTCCCGGTTTGAGAACGCGAAAGTAAAATCCGGTGTAGAGTTTTTCGTTCACCCATTTGGGCAATTCGGGATTTCCGTTTCTCAGGGCAAGGGTGCCGCACGGCTGGCGGGGTTGCGAAATCTGGACAGTGGCCCGGCCGATTTGAAACACATCGCCGATGCAGACCTCGCTTTCGAACAGTCCCTCGGTGGTCAGGTTTTCACCGAATGCCGGAATGTCGAGCGGCGCGGCGAGTTTTTCGCGAAAATAGGGATAATGCTCCATCGGGTAGCAGCAGACGGCCTTGTCCGGTCCGCCGTGGACTTTACCGTTGGCGGCCTTATCGCCGACAAAGCCCAGAATCTCCAATTGCGTGGGTTCGGCGACGGGCGTTCGGTTCATTGAAGTCGTGACGGTCTTGCCGTTTCGCGTCATGGACTGGGGTTCGCCGATGTTGAGAGAGTGAATTCGCATGCGTTCTGCAACCGTTACGACAAGTGGGTCTGGCCGCCGACAATGATTCGGCGCATCCATGATCCATCGCGCGAACGACGCGCGTGATCTGCTAGTATAGTCCTCGTACGGCCGGTTTCACGAGGCGGTTCGCGACCGGCCGGGCACGGTCGTTTTTCAGGTGTGCTTTCGGATATGGAAAAGTCCACGACTGTTTCATTGCGCGATGCGACGGCAGCCGATCTGCCGCGCATCGCCGAGATTTACAATCACTTTGTGAGAACGTCGACGTGTACGTTTGCAACGGAGCCCGAGGGCGAGGGGTATTGGAAGTCCTGGCTGGAGGCCCATTCCGATGTGCATCCGGCCATTGTGGCGGAGCGACTCGGCGACGTGGTGGGCTGGGGCACGCTGTCGAAATGGAATTCCCGGTGCGCCTATCGACAGACCGTGGAGAATTCGGTGTATGTCAGACATGATGCCCACGGCAGCGGCGTGGGGCGGACGATTCTAGATGAGTTGATTCGCCGCGCGCGGGCATCGGGCCATCGCACCATTGTTGCACAGATTTCAGACGATCAGGCGGCGAGCAAGGCGCTGCACAAGCGCGTGGGGTTTAGCGAAGTCGGCGTGCTGCGCAATGTCGGATTCAAATTCGGGCGATGGCTGGATGTGGGGATTTGGCAGTTGATCGTTTAGGCCGGTCGATCACGCTTTCTCGCGCGATCGGAACAGCAACCACCGATGTTGCGGTCGTCGGGGCGTCAATGAAATGTCATCGATGTGGCACCTCATTGCGTCGAGAGATTCGATCCACAACAAACCACAGGACGACCGGTACGATGATTCCGACCGCAAGGGCAAGGCTCGGCCGGTCGACGCCCATCGCGCCGATCGCGGCAAATGCGAAACCCGAGGGAAGGCTGCCGCAACACAGCGCAATGAAGAATGATCGAAACGGCATGCCCGCCATTCCCGCAAGACAGGCCACCACCTCCGGCAACAGCGGCATCGGCCGGGAGACGACGACGGCAAATGCGCCCCTGCGTCTAAAGAAATCCTCGGTTTTGGCCAGGTCGCGTTCGCCGGCCAAAAAGAGCGCCGCCCGCCGCCCCATGAGCCGCGTCGCGCCGTATGCAATGAGTCCGGCCAGTACAGAGCCGATTCCTCCCGCCAATCCGCCAATTACCGCTCCGTACAGGTATCCGAGTGCCGCCATGACGGCAGTCGCGGGAATGGGAAGCACCAAGTCCGCGACGATCGGTCCCATGCCGATGGCCCAGGCAAACGAGCCGTATTGGCGTAACCGGCCGACGGCTTCGTCGCCTGATAGAGCGACGTCGAAGGTGTCGCCGAATATGAGCAGCGGCGTGAGAAACAGAAGCGTCAGGCACAGAATGATGATGGGAATTCGCATCTTCGGGGGAACCGGATCAATCGACGCGCCGTGATCGGGCAAGCCGGGAATGTAAATGGTGCGTAAGTGTTGTCATGATAGGTGGTTGTGTTGATTTTGAGCGTTACATCGACGTTACAGGTTGGCGATTAGAAACCCGTTATACTTGGGCTGGGGAAGCATAGCCGACCACGGTTTTTTTCGCGAGTCTTAGACGTACGGTCAGCGACGGAGCAACGATTTTATGAAGCGAGTGTCGTTTTATGTGATTGCGGCGGGACTTGTGGCGGCAGTCTGCGGTTGGGGAATTTTGCAATCGGCGGAAATGGACGATGTGGCGAAAAGCGGTACTCCCGCGACGAACCCGCCTGCCCAGTCAGGCCCGCAGATTTCCTCGGCAACCATTCAAAAAAAGAAACCCAATACCGGAATTCCCGAGCCAACGGTCGTCTTAAAACCTGGCGAAAATCCCAAGCCGGAGGCCGAAACGCTCGTGCATGATTTCGGCGATGTGCCGGCGGGCACGGTGGCGCAATTCGATTTCAAAATCAAAAATGTCGGCACGGGGCCGTTGGAAATCCTGACGGTTCGACCGGGGTGCGGCTGCACGACTTCGGGCGATTACGACAAGATTATTCAGCCCGGTGGGACTGGCACGGTGCCGATCAAGTTGAGCACAGCAAAGTTTCAGGGAGAAATGACGAAGTCGATCAGCGTGTTCACAAATGCGAGTGGCGTCGACAGTTTGGTAATGCTGACCATGAAGGGATCGGTTCGGCCATTGTATGTCGTCGAGCCGACCAAGCTGGAGTTCGGCGCGGTCGAATGGTCCAACATCAATGGCAAGACGCTGACCAACAGCGTAACTGTCACCAACAAGGTCGAGCAGCCGCTTGTGCTGACCAACCTTCGAAGCTCGAATGCGAATTTCAAAGCCGGTATGAAGGAGTTGGAGGCAGGAAAGAAGTACGAGATTACCGTCGAATTCGGCGGCACCATTCGCACCGGATCGAACGGATCGGCCATTGAAGTCGATACGAATTTCCCGGATATCCCGCAGATTCGCATTCCCACGGCCGTCTTCGTCAATGCGCCGCTGGAAATCATGCCGTCGCAATTGGTCTTGTCGACCAACCGGAAGGTTCCGTTCACGCGCGCGTTCTTCATCCAGAACAACACGCAAAAATCCGAGAGCGTTTCGGAACTTCGCGTCAGCGATCCAAAGCTCAAGGCGCGACTCGAAGAAACGACGCCGGGCGTGGCATGGAAAGTGATGCTGGAGGTGCCTGTTGACTACGAAGGTTCGGCAGGGGGCGATACGCTTTCGCTGAAGACGTCGAATCCGGAAATTCCGGAGCTGATCGTGGATATCATTACGCGTGAATTGACGCCGCCGGGCGGAACGACAACGAAGCCGGTGAAAAATGCGGACGCGAATGAACATGCGGGGCATGAACATTAAGTACCGAAAAGTCGAAATTCGTAATTCGAAAGATTCGACGATGAGTAAATCGATGCAGCACCTGTTGTGAGTAATTGAGATGAAGCAACGATCGACGATTATGACGGCCATCTTTTTTGTGCTTGCGGGCAGCGGTGCAGGAGTTGTGGCCAATTACACGTGGTATGGACTCGACTGGGTCAAGGAGCCGGATGTCATTAAGCAGGTGGACATCGAGGGGCCGCGAAAATCGAAGGGCGCGACCCAATCGGCTGGCGATACGGACGAGGCTGCCGGTGGCACGTCGAGTCGGCCGGAACCCGCGAACGATCCCTGTGCGCCGCAACCTGGCGACAAGCCAATGACGGTTCGGATGGAGTGCGTACTGGAGTTTCTGGAACATGGCGGGGCCTTCATTGTTGATGCGAGAGAGGATCACGAGTACTCGGTGTCGCACTTCAAGGATGCGATACACATTCCGGCGAGTGATGTTGTCAATCAAATGGGCAACATCATGGCGGCCGGGGCTCAAGTCATGGATACGATTATCGTCTATTGCGGTGGCGGCGAATGCGAGGCGAGTCACATTGTTGCACGCGAGCTTCGGGCGAATTCGTTCGAGCGCGTTTACATCTATGAAAAGGGCTGGCAAGAAGTCGAGACGTCCGGGAATTTTGGTGCTTACGTCGAAACCGGGAGCGCAAACTGATGGATAAGAACCCAAGCTACGCCCAACTCGATTTACCCATCGCGAAGCGTTCTCGTGCCGCCGTGATCGTCGGCCATTTGTGTGCATTCGCAGTTGCTGGATTCTTCCTGTATGCGGCGTTTGGGAAGATCACCAACGTCAAGCAATTCGCTGTTGATATCGGGATCTTTAAGATGGCGTTTATGGATGAACGCTATGTGAATATTCCGGCTATTTTATTGCCGTGGATCGAAGTGTCCGCAGCCATCGCGTTACTTTTTCCTGCGACCCGCAAAGGCGGCGCATTGCTTATAGGTGGCTTGCTTTTGTTCTTCATTTATGCAGTGTATGACGCCGCCATCGTTCGTGGTTTGGATATTGTCTGTGGTTGTACCGGCAAAGATAGCGGAAAAGCAGGATGGCTTACCATTGGGCGGAATACTCTACTGTTGGGCGCCACGATCGCATCGGTTTTTCTAACACGCAATCGCACAAGCTCCAGCCCGGCTGAGATTCCGACATCCGCCGCGAGCGCGACAGCGGTCTGATTCCAATTTCAATTCAACAGGGCGGCCACAAAAAGCGAAATGTCCCGGCCATCGAGCTGGCCGTCGCCGTTCATGTCCGTTTGGCACGATTCCACGTTTGAACTTACGCCGACGATTGCACTGGCCATGGATGGAATATCGGCGGGGGTGACGAGACCATCGGCATTGGTGTCGCCAAGCAGGCACTCGATGTTCGAAGTCGGGACGGCCATCGACTTGATGGGTTCCAATCCAGCGGCGGCTTCGAGCACTTCACCAAAATCCAGCGCATCTCCGTCATCATTGGAGTCCCGAATGACCAATAGTCGGGTGGTTTGCGCCATGACTGCCGCATAGATGACATCTCCCCGGTGCGCTAAAGCGCTGATGCCATCAATCCCGATGCGTAAACGGTGCATTCGGCGAAATCGAGCACGTCGTCGTCGCGTTCGATCAAACAGCCGCATGATGTCGCTTTGCCCGAGTCGGCTCAGATATCCCATGTTGTTGTGAGGCGATTGCAGGTCGACACCGGCCGGCAGGTTTTCAGCGTAGGAGAGATTTTCGGCAAAGTCGAAGTAATCGCCATCCAAATTGCGATCGCGGAGGATTCGAACCGGCGTCGATTCCGTGGCGATGGCCACGAGCAGGCAGCCGTCGGGTCGGGCGGAAATCGCGCGAATTGTGCCGTCGATCGATGCGATGACGGTGATTTCGTCGAAATCGAGAGCATCGCCATCGCCATTGTCGTCGCGAAATTGAATGATCTGGCCGGCGGTTTCGTTGCCGCAAATCACCGTGCCGTCGGGCAACACCACGATATCTTTGAGCGAATGAGCGAGCGGCTGGTAGGTCGCGAAAGTTCGAACTTCTGCAAAGTCCAGAGCATCTCCGTCGTGGTTCAAGTCTTCGATGACGAGGATGCCGGGAGGCTGATTGATGGCGGCGAAAAGTCGGCCTTGGTTGAATGCAATGGAATCCACATTTTGGGGCAGGCCTTCGGCGTAGGTGACGATTTCGGCGAAATCGAGGTAGTCGCCGTCGGCGTTGAGGTCGGTCAAGAGGGCTATGCGATTGGCCTGAAGGATAAATAGACGGTCGTCTGCGCTCGCGTGATTTGCGAAAAACTGCGCAGCCAGCAGGAGCAGGGCCAGAATTCTCGTGTATGAATACAAACCTTCCTCCGGCATGAGTTTAATGATTTGCCGGCCTTAAGTTAAGCCGCATCGTGGGTGATTTCCGACATTTGGTTTTTGTGCGCGAAATGCAAATCGACGTAATACAAGTTGTGCGTTTGTCGTGGTTTACGTGATTTTCACATGAGCAGGAAGAAAAAATGACCATTGCGCATGATTCTCAAGTAAATAATTTTTTCCAGTGTCAGAAAGCTGCTTTTCATTTCGGATTAGAGGATGGAATAGGTACACTGACAGACGTTGGTGTTCGGCAATTCTTATTCTAGTTTCTTTACAATTTGGCCTGTCGGAGAGGATGTCATGCGAAGTACACGCAGTTCGGGCGTCGCTTTTTCTGATTGCACATCGATTCGATTCCAGCTTCCGGCAACGCTGCGGCGATGCCGATCGAACGCTATCATTGCAGCCGTCGTTGGTGCCGGCCTTGCGGGGCAGGCGGTCGGGCAGCCGGCGTTTGGTCCCGCCGCCGACGATTCATTCGATTCCAAACTGACATTCAAAGTCACGCTGAGCCCCGCGCTGGGCGGGCAGACATTCAATATTACGATGCAGGGACCGACCTGCGTCGCACGCAGCGCGCCGCACGCGCAGGCGGCGGATCCCTCGGGTCCGATGGGCTCCGGGGCCTGCCCGGGCGGGGCTGCGGGTCTCATCGACGATGCCGGCATCGGACTGCCTTTTCCCACCGGATACAACATTGGCGCTGGCGTTGATGAAGTTCACACGCGCATGATGAATCTTGTCCTGAATGGGTCCGGCTGGACGTTGCGCGCCGGTGCTGCCGCACCAACGGCACTGCCAAGTTATGGCGAGGTTGAATCGCGCGGCGGCGCATTCGGTTTGGGGGCCGGGCGCCGATAGCTTTTTCAAGATCTACTTTGAGATAGACGTCCCCGCTTCGGCCGCGCCGCCTGCGGGGCTCACGGTTTTTAATGCGGAATCACTGACGGTTCAGGCTGACGGAATCGATGCGTTTCCACCGGCCGGCAGCACTTATATTCATACGCACAGCATCGCCGGGCGCGTCATGCTTTTTGATCGGGCGACCGGTTGCTTTGTCGGTTGGATCGAAGCAGGCGGACATGGAGTTTCGACGACGATTCCGCCTTATTTGACGAATCTTCAGCGGAAGCGCCCGTTGGTTTATTCAGTTGATTGCCTGGCAGAAGGGCTGCTGATTCCGGGTCCCTGTGGCGCGCTGGGCCATGCACCGCCGAACGATGTTTTCGCGCTGGGCATGGTGACCGGCCAGGGCGCGTGGGGCTATGCGACTGAAGGCGAGATTTTTCAATCGTCGGGCGGAACACTTGGGCTTGGGCCTGACATGACGAATATCGATCGATTCGCGGCCGCGCTGGGCATCGGTCCGGCACCGGCCGGTCCACCGTTCCGTGGCCCGTTTGCGCCGAATCCGGGTGCGCCCAACCCGGCACCTGCTGTTCCCGGTGCGGGTGTTGGAACACTGGGCCTCGTGCCGCGTGACAACATGGATGCACTCTCGTTCGGTCGCGATCGCGGCGACACGCTGCTCTTCAGCGTCGATCCCGCGTCGATTGGTATTCCCGGATCCGCCGTCTTTTTCAATTCAACGATTTCAGGGCAAGGCGCTGCGATCGGCGGCATCGGCGTGGTGCCGAGCAATGGCGGCGGCGATCCGGGAGACGAAGCGGCCGGCGATATTTACATTTCGCCGAAGCTGGCTCCATTCCCACCTCCGGGGTGGCCGATCATTCCGCCAATTCCGCCATCACCGCTGTTGGCGCCGGCCGCGCCGCCGGGCTTAAACCTTCTTTATCATGATGAATTGGATCTGGGATTGCAGGCGCCCGGCAATTCGGCATTCGGCCTTGTGCCAGACGGACGCATTTGTTCCCAATCCGGGCGGCGGTGGTGGCGGCGCGCCCATGTCGATTCAACCACCCAAGGTGGCGGTTGGAATCGGCAAGAATGTTTCGGAGCGACTCGAAATCGTTGAGGCCTCGGGCATCAAGGATGAAGACGCGGAAATCTTGCAGACATCGACTCTCGAACTTCCGACGCTTCAGGATGTGCTGCTACTTGCGAAGGTGATCGACCGGGCGTCGGGCGATGTAGTCGGAGTGGCACTGAATAAAGCGGGCCAGACTCTGGATGTTGAACAGGCAAAGCGCGATGAAATCAACGCGTATAACCTGGCCTACGGCAAATTACATCACAAGCTCGTTCAGCGAATCGCGAATGCGAAAAACGATGAACTGTTTGCGGTGGCTATCTGGCTGGAGACGCCGGATACAAGTGCCGCGATCGACAATGTTAAAGCCGCGGGTTACGACTTTGAAGGAAACAAGCCGGTTGGTGAACGGGTCAAGGAGGCGAAGCGACTTCTCACGACCGAAAAAGGAAAAATCTATTCGCCGGCGAACAAGGTCATTGAGAATGCAATTGTCGCGATTGGAGGGAATATCGATTACACGGCAGAACTCAGCCCCCTTGTTTTCGCGACCATGACCGCCGCGCAGATTCAAGTCGCTCAGGCGCTTCCGGGCATACAACGAATCTATGAGTCCCCGGAACTTGTTAAGAAAATGGGTACGGCCGCGCCGGCCACGCAGAATAACGACATGGTCACGGCGGGTCACACTGGAACGGCCAGCACCGTCCTGGGAATTGTCGATTCTTTGCAGCCGGTTTGGTTCGGGAATCAGTATTTGAACCACCTTAACGGGTCTGTCTATCGTCGGTGGTATGTCGTCACTGTATCGAACCCCACTGGTGTCAATGCAGCTCGTGTCGATGTGACCTTCACGGTCGGTGCAGGCGGTGACTTGGTACGCTTTGGCACTCCAACACTCAATCCGGACGCTGCCCCGGTGTGCGGTGCGCCAGCCTTCTCCACGGCCGGTTTGACTGCGACGGTCAATTGGGCCGCTAACTGCGTGGACGCCGGCTCGGCGGTTACTTTCCGCGTTAACACATTGAAAGGCCCGTTGACTTTCTCGGCCGGCCAGTGGCAGAACGCGGCCGGGGCAAATCTGGGTCCCGCATTGGTCGCCGGCAATGTCACGATCACCGAAGAGTTTGACGAACATGCCACCAACTGCACGGGATGCGCCGCCATGAAGCAGGCCGCCGGTGATCCGGCCTATCCCGCAGGCGCTGCGAACGGCATGGCACCGGACATTAACGCCATAAGCGCTAATTTTCTGACAAACGGCGCTGAGATTTCCGGAAACATGGCGAATTTCGTGGCGGCCGTTGAATGGGCGATTACGAATAATGCGGATTTGCTCAACATGAGCATTGGCGAATCCATTAGCGATCTCACTTTTGACGTCAGCGACAAGTATGTCGATCACATTGTCTTCGAACATTTCATCGCGGTTTGTGTCGCTGCTTCAAATGAGTGCAATCCGTCGGCGATTCGGGAACCGGGAGCCGGTGGCAACGGCATTTGCAATACGACTGCAGTCGGCGATGACGTGCAGGTGATCCTGCCAGGGGCCGCGGCCGCACCGAATGCGACGTTGATAACGCGCGGTCCGAACAACGTCATGGATACGCTTCCCAACGGGGATGACATCTACTTCGCGTTGAATGGTCATGTTTGTCAGGTGACAAGTCCCGGTCTCGCCTACAACGCCATAACTGTCGGGGCGATTGACGACCTCGACACTGCGGCACTCGGGGATGACGTGCGTGCTGCCTATTCCTGCTGGATTGACCTGCCCGGCGATTCCGAGAAACCGGAAGTGTCGGCGCCGGGATCACGAATTCGAACCGCTACGGCAAACACAGCCGATGCGGACGGAATCAACAACGGCGGAGTCAACGGAACGAGCTTCGCCACTCCCATCGTCAGCGGTTACCTTGCAAATATGATGGATATGGATGCCACATTGACGCCGTGGCCCGAGACGACCAAAGCCATCGCGTTGGCCTCCACCAAGCGAAACGTCTATGACAACGCCATTGAGAATCTCGGGCCTGTAAACTGGGACAAGCGCGAGGATCGGGCACCATTTGGATCGACAAGGGATACGAAATCATCGATGCCGGCCACTACGACAAGACAGTCGTGGGACCGGCTGACTTCCCGCGAAATCGAATTGTTAGCAAGGATGTTTTTGTGAACGCAGGCGAGCAATTCCGTTACGCAATTGCATGGTCCACGCACACCAGCGGGGGGACACATGAAAACATCACAAATGACGTGCTGACCACGGATTTGGACCTTTATGTTTACGATTGCGCCGGTAACCTCGTAGCTTGGTCGAATTCCTTTAACAACCCCTATGAAGTCGTGGCATTCAATTCGCCCAAAAAACAAAACTACCGCGTTGAGATTCGCGTATTCGGGGCTTTCGGCGCGCCCTTCGAATATCTCGGCGAAGCATGGAATGCCGACGATCCGATCTGCGAAGAGGACAACCTCGACGCCCTCGAAGTCAGCGATGGCGCTGAAATCGATCCGGATGTCAATGGTATTCCCAACGGCGGCACGAAGTTTGCCTTCTTCTCGATTAAGGGCATGTCACCGACCGCCGGCGCGCCGGACCCCTATCCCGGCATGTCGACCGGCCCCGATCCCACGGGCGTGACGCCGGATGACATACTTGTGTCACCACCGCCCTTCGGCGGACCCTTCTCGCATGCGATATACGCACGCGGAACCATCGACATCGGCCTGTTGCCCGGCGACGACCTCGACAGCCTCGTGCTGCTGGATAACAACGGGCCGGACGGCGTCCTGCAGCCCAATCTGGACATTGCGCTCTTTACCCTGGCTCCCGGTTCGCCTTCACTGGCGGTTGGCGGGTTTTCCGCGGCGATGTATTTGTGACGGCGTTCGCCGGCGGCTATTCGCTCTATGCACCAGCCGCGGCGCTCGGGCTCATTCCGCCGATCGACAACATCGACGCGCTGGATATTGGCGGCGAATTGCCTCCCCCGTGTCCGCATGCCACGCCTTCGACACCCGGATCGACCTATGTCGACTTCGGCACCGGCGGTTCGAATCCGGCGATCCCGGCCGGCTTCTTCGGGCCGGGCTCCGATCCATTCATCGGCCGTATTGATCTGAAGGGCGATCCATTTGACACGAATGCGTACGGCAATGCGTCGATGCTGGCGCAGCGCTCGAATGAGGCGACGCTGGCGGATGATCCGATCGGCACCACCCGCACCGTCGATCTGGAAGTGACGCAACTCAGTTTGATTTCGATCAATCCGATCACCGTCACGCAAAACGGTGGTCAAAACCCGCAGGACTGGAATGTGCGTGTCGGACTGTCACCGTCGATCGTGCCTGTAGGCTCGTTGACAGCGCAAAAGACCCATGAGAACGGCGGCACGTTTGGTTCGACGCTGCCGGTCCAGCCCTATCTGATCTTCACGCGGGCGAGCAATCCAAACGATCTCGTCACGCTGGACACGGGCGAGCAGGGTCTGCCGCCGCACTTCTTTACGTCGCAGGGCACACCCTACGTTCACACGGTTGAGCCGTCGCTGAGCGTTGTGGCGCCGTCGGACGGCACGTTCGTGCCGGGCGTATTGGAGGTTGTGCATGGCGTTCCGTCGTCGCAGGTGACTGTCCAGTGGCAGGAAAGCGATCCGTCGCTGCCGTCGACGCACACGGTTGAGCCGCCGCGGTATGTGATTACGACCTGCATCTGCCTCGGCGATCTCAATAACGACAATGTCGTGTCGATTGTGGACGTCCCGATATTTGTAAACGTGCTTCTCTCGGTTGGGTACAACGAGTGCGCGGACATGAACGGTGACGGATCGAACAATGGCGCCGACATCCAGCAGTTCGTGATCGCGATACTCAATCAATCGACCTGCTTCCCGCCCGGTGGCGCCTGCTGCCTACCGGACAGCAGTTGCTCGGATGGTTCCGCACAGGATTGCTACAACGCCGGCGGTCAATATCAGGGACACGGCACGGCGTGCGACACGACAACCTGCCCCAGTTACAAGACGATTCCGCCGGGTGAGGATTGCTGGATTACCGAGTGCGGCTATTCCGACTACAGCTTTGCCGACAATCCCATCCCGGCCGATTTCTTCGGACCCGGCTCGGATCCGTTCCTCGGCACAATTCAACTGGGCGGCATCCCGACAGGACCGTTTGGAACCGATACTTCCGTTCAGCGGCTTGGCACCCTGTTCTTCCCTGACCCGCTGCCTGCGACGGATTCCATTCCGATCGAACTAACGGAACTGAATCTGTCCAGTTGCCAGCCGATCATGATTACGTCCAACGGAGGTCAAAATCCGCAACCATGGAATGTGGTCGTTGATCTCTCTTCCGTTCCAGCGCCTAGCGGAACAATGACAGTCACGAAGAATGGCCCCACAGGCGGCACATTCGACACGGTCCTTTGTCCAAGCTCGATTTACTTTTGATAACGGTGGCGGCAATCTGGTTTTCGACACAGGTCTCGAAGCGCTGCCTCCGGCGCAACTGACGGGCACGGGCCATCCCTGGTTGCAGGGTACGCCCAATGGACCGGCTTGCACGCCGACATTTGTGCCCGGCCATTCGACGCCAAACGATCCGTGTTGTCCGGAAAGCTGCCACTCTTCGTTTGGAACCGCGCCGCACGATCACTGCGTGCGACCGCCGGAATGCCCGAGTTGTGATCCGTCCGGCGCATGCTGCACGACAGGTGGCGGATGCACCGATGGTCTGACCTCGGCGCATTGCGGCGCGATCGGCGGAAGCTATGGCGGCGATAATACGACATGCGCTGGAACGAACTGCTCGCCATCGATCGGCGCATGCTGTTTGACCAGCGGCGTTTGCATCGACGGACAATCCCCGGGCGGCTGCTCCTCACAAAGCGGCACTTATCAGGGCGATGGCAGCAGTTGCGCTACCGTCACATGCCCGACATTTGTCTGCGTGCCGGCCGGTGCGGATTGCTGGACGACGGCTTGTCCGGGCTCGAACTACTCGTTCCTGCAGAGTCCGCTGCCGGCAGGTTTCTTCGGCCCCGGCTCCGATCCGTTCACAGGATTGGTGACGCTGGGCGGCAGCCCCTCAGGTCCGTTTGGCAGTGACACGGTAATCCAACGTCTGGGAGATTTGTGCTTCCCGCAGCCGATACCATCCTCGGCTACCGTGCCAATAGAACTGGTTGCCCTGAGTTTGGTGAGTTGCCAGCCGATTACCGTGACATACAACGGCGGCCAGAACCCCGAACAGTGGAACATCGCTGTGGGCCTCTCGCCGACACCGGCGCCGAACGGCACACTGACTGGCACAATGCTAACCCCGACTGGCGGCACATTTGACTCAGTACTATTCGTGCAGCCTGTCTTTACGTTTAACCGAGTAGTGCTGCCCGCCACCGTCGTGCTCGACACAGGAGCGGCCGGCATTCCTCCGATGCAGATTGGCAGCACAGGAGCGCCTTGGACCACCAATCCCATCAGTGGTCCGTCCTGCTCGCCCGGTTTCCATCCCGGATACACGGATGAACCGGTCCCATGCTGTCCTGAGACGTGCCATTCCTCGTTCGGCACTGCGCCGCATGACCATTGCGTGCGCCCATCCGAGTGTCCGCACTGCACGCCCGCGACGCCGAATGACGATTGCGGCACGGCCATACCGCTTTCAATCGGTTCATTTGTCACGGGCAGCAATGCCGCTGCGGCGGATGATGTCAGTCCTCCGGCGTGTGGTGTCGGCACGCCCAATCAAGGCGTCTGGTACTCGGTGATCGGAAACGGCGACTTGCTGACGCTCAGCACCTGTAATCCGGGTACGGACTTTGACACCATGGTTGAAGTCTTTAATGGATCGTGTGTCGCTCCTGTTTGCGTGGGCGGCAACGATGATGCCCAGCCCCCTGGCGATCCGGCGTGTTCCGTTGCTGGGTCGAACCTCAAGTCCCGGTTTACATTCTGCTCGCAGGCCGGCGTCAACTACCTGATCCGGGTCAGCGGTTTCGGTACGAATTCGGGAACGCTTGAATTGTCGGTGTCGGATGCGGGTCCATGCCTCGTTCCTCCGCCGAATGACAGTTGCGCGGTTCCCATTGTGATCGGGGAGGGATTGACATCGTTCTCGACGGTCAATGCGACCACGGATGGGCCGACCCATTCCGCGGCCGAATGCCAGTATGCAAGACCGGTGTACAACAACATCTGGTTTCAGTACACGGCTTCATGCTCGGGCAACTTGCGCGTCACGGACTGCGCGGAGTTGGGCGGAAGCTCGAACTATGACAGCCGAATCGCGGTTTACGGCACCACCGATTGCGCCCAACTCGAATTCAATCTGGTGGGCTGCAATGACGACGACACCGTGAATCCGTGCGGCGATTCACCGCTGTTCCATTCGACCGTGGATGCGCCGGTTGTGGCGGGTGTGACCTATTTGATCAGTGTCGGTTCATTCAGCCCGACGGGGTCCGGCTCGGGAACGTTGTCGGTCACGTGCGATTCGGGATCCGGTTTGGGCGCGTGCTGCGTTGGTGCGTCGTGCAGCGATGGCTGGGACAGCATCGGTTGCAGCAATAGTGGCGGGGCCTATCAGGGCAACGGTTCGAATTGTGGAACCGTGATCTGCTTGCCGCCGGGATTTGGAGCGTGCTGTATTGGCGTTGATTGCTCCGAAGGCTGGGACGAACCCAGTTGCATGAGCAATGGCGGCAGCTTCCTAGGTGACGCTCGACCTGTTTTCCGGGCATCCGGTAGGATTCGGCGCATGTTGCTTTGGACCATCGTGTGGCGATGGATTTGATGCCATCGGGTGTGCCACCAGCGGCGGATTCTATCAGGGTGATGAAACAAGCTGTGGATTGGTCAATTGCGGAAGCGGACCGGCTAATGATCTTTGCATCAATGCGTTTGAGATTACGACCGGAGCACACCCTGTATCCACCATCGGAGCGGGAACCGACGGACCTGATGAGATCATTGCCTGTAATTTTTTTAGTTACACTCAGGTTGGTGCTGATGTCTGGTTCCGATTTACATCGCCGTGTTCTTCGACCGTTACCCTCGATTTCTGCGGTGCGGACTACGACTCCAAAATCGCCGTTTATTCGGGATGGAGTTGTCCCACGAGCGCGTCGGCCATCGTTTGCAATGACGACGCCTGTAGCAGCACTCGGTCCAGTCTCTCGTTTTCCGCACTACCCGGCGAGCAGTTCTTGATACGAGTGGGCGGGTACAATGCAATCACGGGAACCGGGACGATGTTGGTCAATTGCTCGCCCTGATGAAAGTGGTTTTTCCGAGGTTGTTGCCAAAATTCGAAAGCCCCGATTGCGAAATGCGGTCGGGGTTTTCTCACTTTTTCTTCAGACCGGCCGTTACTTGTGCAACAAACTCATCACTTCCGCCCGCGTGGCCGGATTGGTTGCGCAGATGCCGCGAATGGCTGACGTCACCATCGTGCTTCCCGGTTTCTTTACGCCGCGGCAGGTCATGCAGGTGTGGACGGCTTCGATGACGACGGCCGCGCCCTGCGCGGACAGCTCGGACATGATCACATCGGCCAGTTGCGTGGTGAGCCGTTCCTGCACCTGCGGGCGCAGGGCATAGGCATCCACGACGCGCGAGCGAGTTTTGAAAGGCCGACAACTTTACCGTCGGGCAGATAAGCGATATGGGCCTTGCCTTCAAACGGCATGAGGTGATGCTCGCATATCGAGTTAAAGGTGATGTCGCGCAAGACGACCATTTCTTCGTATTTTTCGGTGAAGACGGTCTGGAGCAATGAGCGGGGGTTCTGCCGCATACCGCTGAAAAGCTCTTCGTACATTCGGGCAACGCGATTGGGTGTTTCGCGGAGTCCTTCACGATCGGGGTTTTCACCGACGGCGGCCAGGATTTCGCGCACGGCCTTGGCGATGCGTTCCTTGTCGACTTTGAAGTCCGACGGGCAGATTTGCGACATGTGCGGGTGTCCTCCTCGATTCGATCGCGAACGTTGGATGCCGGATCGGACGGCTACGATTCGTATTTCTCCGACGTGGCCAGGTCGAATCCCTCATGGTCGGGATTATAGGCGAGGCCGCGATATTCGGCCCGGCAGCGATAGCACACCGTGACCTTCCCCACGAACAGGTAAATGACGGCATCCACGACGACAAGAGAGCCGAGAACGGCGAAGGTCATGGGCACGTTGCGGGCAAAGTAAAAGCACGTTGCGACAAGACCAAAAACGACGACCAGCAGCATGCCGAGGCGCTGCGGGAAATCCTTGCGGATAAAATTCCCGGCCAGGGCAGCACGCACATTGGGTGATGGGCCGCCCGGCGTCAAACTCGGACGGGACGTTAATGGCGATGGGTTTTTTGCACACGATGCAATGTGCGTCGATCGGGCCTGCGCGATCGAGTGGGATTCGGCATCGCGCTCGGCAGGACTGATCGGAGCAACGGAACTGAAGTGTGATGGTGTTTTCCGGTGATTTCATGGATTCATCATAATGGCAGGCTCTCAGCCTGGAGCAAATACTGCGCCGACAGTTCACCGAAAAAAATGAACAGCATCGACAGATAATAAAGCGCCGTGGCCGACTGGGTGGCCCGACGGCGAACGCAATCCCAGATCATATAGCCGAATGCTCCGGCCACGATCAGACCGACGCCGAGGCGCACGAGAAGCGCGAGCCAGAAATACAGTTCGGTCGTGGAGGGCCATTCGCCGTTGAACCACAGGGGTGTCAGGATAGCGGCATTCCATGCGATCCGCGCGGCGAGCAAGGCGAGATACAGATGGGTGATTTTCTTCAGCGGGGTGATGGCCATACCGTGTCGGTGAGGTAGCGATGGCCCAGCAGCATGGCGGTCGTGGCGACGCCGAGCAGGCCGGCACCAAGTAGGGTCGAACCGATCAGCCGGATGGGATCAGGCGCAGCGCGCGCTTGCCGCGAAACAGGAACCGCGGACACCGTGTTCGTGTTTGAAGGCGATGCTTGAGTCGAGCCGTTGCTCAAGGGTAGCCATAGCGTGGCCGCGAAACAGGCTGTTCCGGCGGCGAATGCGATGAATCGCTGCGAATTGCGAATTCGCTCGCCTTGCGACGCATTCACGAAGAGCCACACAAATCCGCAGAGAATGCCGGTTGCCAGCATCAGGATTGCCGGGTGGGTCACGGCCAAGCGAACATCCTTGATTTCGCTCATTTGGAAAGACAGCGCGAGCAGGGCGATGGCGCAGGAGACGATGCACATTAGCCGGACATAGCGCCAATCCGTCAGTTTGATGGCGGTCGCTGCGACCGCCCAATAGCACCCAGCCGCATATTGAACGAGAAATGCTGAAATCATGAATCACTACACCGTGGAACACGCCGCACATTGGTGGCCGGCGTTTTTCCAGCCAATTTGCATGTGCCGCAAGGACTCGACGACTCGGATAAACTATAACCGCCGACATCAAATGCAAATACGGCCCAAGCAAATGCCCTTCATGAAGGCACACGCCATTTCCGCGTGAATCATGCAGCCTGCGGCACATGGTTTCTTGCTGGATTCGAGTCGCTTGTCGAGAAGTCGGCGTTTGGGAATTCATCTTTGCGTCGAATGGAGTCTTGAGTAAAGGGCTTGATGGGACGGCGGCCACAAGGGGTTATCAGGGGTATTGATAGAAAGTAAGGGCCGATGAGCTGCTTCACCGCTCGTCGATCGGAATTGTGCAGTTCGGCCGACGGTCTATTGGCGGGCCATCGCCGGCAGTGACACACGCTGGTCACTCTCCCGTTTTTTGTATTTCGGACGAGTCAAATCAAGAATCATCAAGGTCCGAGAATCGCACGCCCTACAAAATCACGGAGGGGACTTTTTCGGCGAAAAGATGTGTTCGGCAAAATGCGATTATCCGGCACTCTTTTTGCAAATTAGCCGTGTACGGCATCTCATTGTCGTGCACCCCTTCGCCGATCAGGTTAACGGATATAAGGAAGTAACCTTAACGAAAAGAGCCAAGTTCGTGAGCATGCCGGCCATCGATCCCATCTCAACAATTCTTTCGCTGGCGAATTCCATCGAGTCGACGCCGGTTGCGCTGATTGTTGACGATGACGCGGCCGAGCGACAGGTTTGTCGAAGGCTGCTCGAATCTCAGGGTTGGCTCGTCCATGATGTCAGCGAAGGAAATGCGGCGCTGGCCTCGTTTACCGATATCAAACCGGATGTCGTACTCATCGACATAAGTTTGCCCGACGGCTGCGGATTGGCGTTGACGAGAAAACTCCGGGCGACACCCCGTAGTGAAGACGTTCCCATTCTGATTCTGACGCGCGACGATGAAGCGCCGAGCATTTCGGCCGGCCTGGAGGCCGGTGCCGATGCATACGTCGCCAAACCCATTCGCGAAACCGATTTTAAGTTGCGTCTGAAATCGCTGACCCGTTTGCGCCGCGCCTGGCGATCGATGAACGAAGGACGCGCGGTGCTTGGCGAGCAGACCCGATCGTTGAGCCTTCTGCTCGATTTCAGCATGGCGTTGTCGCGGAAGGAGGATCTCGAATCGATTCTTCAAAAAACAATCGAGGTCAGCGCCGAACTTACCACCTGCCAGCGCGTTTCAATCATGATCCCGGAGCCGAACGGAAAATCACTTATTATCGCGGCGTCGATGGGCATTCCGGAGCATGTCGTTAAGAATGTGCGGATGGACGTGGGCCGGTCAATTGCCGGCAAGGTCTTTGCGACGGGACAGTCCATTGTCATTAATTCCCAGGAAGATGCCGCACGGGTGTTGGATCCGCGAGACCTTCGGGTGTTCGAGGGTCTGCCGATGTATTCCACCGCGATGCGATCCTCCGAAAAAATTGTCGGCGTGCTGAACCTGACCAGTCGCATTGGAGGCCGGCCCTTTGAAGTGACCGAGCAGGGCTTCATCGACTTGTTGACGAATTACTCGGCGACCGCGATTCAGAACAACCGTTCGCGAAAAAGCCGCGACGAAGCGCGGGATTCGATCGTCGTCGCACTTGCGAAACTGGCCGAACATCGAGACGACGACACGGGCACGCATCTCGACCGCGTCACGCAGTATTGCCTCAAGATCGCGAACGAACTTCGGCAACATCCGCTTTTCGAGCACGTGATCGACGACGAATTCATACGAAATTTGGAGCGCTCCGCCCCGCTGCACGACATCGGCAAAGTCGCTATTCCCGATGCCATCCTTTTGAAGCCCGCCAGACTAAGCCCCGAGGAAATCGCCGTGATGCGCACCCACACGCGCGTCGGTGCGGACACGATTCACTCGCTGCTCGAAAGGACACCGGACTCAACCTTTCTAAAAATGGCGGAAGAGATTGCCGAGAATCACCACGAGTGGTTCAACGGCAAGGGCTATCCAAATGGCAGGTCGGGCCGCGCGATACCGCTGGCCGCCAGAATTGTCGCCATTGCCGATGTGTATGATGCCCTGATCAGCAAGCGCGTTTACAAAGAGCCGCTCTCTCACCGAAAGGCCACGGAAATCATCTTGAGCGAGTCGGGAACACACTTCGATCCAGAACTCGTCAAGGTGTTCTTAAAGGTCGAATCGGAATTTGAGCGTTTGGCCAAGGAACTGGCCGACGTGGCTGATCCCGATCCGCTTCCGATCGAACAGCAGCGGCTGCGCCACTATCGTGCCCAGCGTCTTGCACCGCCAATTACTTCACAATCCTGAGAAAATCCCTGAATTTCGGATGATCGCATCGCTCAACCAGCTCGAACAGGAGCGATTCGACCGTTGTCATTTCCGCGCCCGCGGCGCATGCGTTCGACGGCGGTGCTCGCGTCACCGGCGAATCTTGAACTGCAGGCATCAACGGGAACAAACGGCACATAGTCCACGCGAATCAAATCCAATACCGTCTGTTGAATGCAAACGTGTGTTTCCAGACCTGCGACGATGACGTGCTCCCGGCCTGTTTTTTGCAGTGCGCCACGAAATACCTCATCGCGCCAGCAACTGCAGGTATTCTTGATGATCGGCGCGCCCCGGCCTTGCAGCGATTCTTTCAATCGGGCATCCGTTTCGCCCAATCCCGCCGGATATTGCTCGGTGAAGAGAACTGGAATATCGAAGAGCTCCGCCGCCTGGACCAGTTTGCCGATCCTTTCCACGATTTGGTCGGGCGTATTGCTCCCGATCGCCGCGAGCATCTTGGTCTGAACATCGATAATGACGAGAACGGCCAGATCAACTTCAATCATGTTGACGCAACGCATTGCGGATTTTGCTCCGATCTTGATAGTACGCTATCAAACTGAATCGCCTCGTATTTTCTTGCGGAGTGCCCCGCAAGTGCCTTAAGTGCTTGTTTCAGCGGTCGTGAAAGTCGAGTATCTTCCAATTATTCCTCGAATCAAGGACGTCAGCGGCAAATGAGGGAGATTTTCGGAGCGTGTCCCATTGTGCGGCCGCCGATCCCATCGATATCATGGAACCCGTTGGATGCGAAGAGAGGAAATGCGATGGGCAACCCATACCCCTCCATCAGGGAGAAGGTCGTATTACTGACCGGTTCCACCGGCCCCATGGGGCGCATCCTCGTCGATGCGTTTCTGGATGCCGGGGCAAAACTGGCCCTGTGCGTGCGGCGCATGGCCAACCTGCCCCAACTGGAGCAATCGCTCGCGGACCGCGGCGAATCGCCCATGATTGTGCCCTGCGATGTGCGTTATGAGGAGAACATCGTCCGGATGATCCACCGTGTCGTGCAGCGATTCGGCCGGATCGACGCCATTGTCAACGTCGCCGCCATCCTGGGGCCGAAGCTGAAGATCATCGATTATCCGGCGGACCCGTGGCGCGATGTCATTTCGACCAATGTGACCGGGGCTTATCTCATTTGCAGGGAAGCGCTGCCTTGGATGGTGCGGCAGAATAGCGGTTCAATCATCCATGTGACCACATCGCTGACCGCGAATGTCAAGCCTGAATGGGGAGCCTACCTGGTAGGCAACCATGCGATTGAAGGTCTCACCAAGCTGCTTGCAACGGAATTAAAGGGCACCGGAGTCCGGGTTAATTCGGTGGATGTGGGCATGATGAATGCGGACCTGAAGCCCGTCGGACCGAACAATGACTGGACCAAAGTCTTCTTGTGGCTGGTATCGGACGAATCAAGCGGCCAGTCCGGTGAGCGCATCTCGGCGTCTTCTTTCGAGTGAGTGCACCGGCACCGCGGATTATTGGCGAACTGCCGTGGTCCTCTAATCCTGTCCCAACTTCGCAATCGTCCGCAATTACCGATAATGGAACCCCCGTTATCGCATTTGAATCGTATTCTTTGCATGCCAAACGCCGGGGAATCGGCTTATGCCGACCCCTCGTGGTGCTCCACAAACTGTAGGAGGATGCACCGGGTTGTAGCGCATGGGATGGGTCTTGCGCGCTCGATCAAGGCAGTCAGGGGGTTGGTTCTGTATGGGGCTAAAGGGGCCAGTCTCACTTCAATTTCTCTTTCGATCCACCATTAGCGTTTTTGCGCTGGTTCTGGTTTGCGCGGCCATGGCGGCGCATGAATGGACCCGTCATTCCGAGCGACGCGCCGCCTTCGCGCGCGAGGCCGAGCAACTGGCGAAATCGGTGGTGCGCGCTTTCGGTCGTGCTGCCACTGCGGAAACGCGCGAATTGCAGACCATGTGCGAGCGAGGATTGGAGCCGGGGCAGATTCTGGCTGTTTGCGTATTTGATCCAGAGGGCCGCCGGCTCGCGCAAGCAGAGATTTCGCGGGCCTTTGCCGAGCAACTCTCAGGCGTTTCGACCAATGAACCGTCCGGTCGCGGCGCCTTTGTCGAGCATTTGGATACAACAGATTCGGAATTGTTTGCCGACGGTCAATTTGCACGGGTATTTGCTCCGTTGCCCGCGTTCGGGGCGGCCGAACCTTTGACCTTGGGGCTGATTGCACGATTGGATCTCATCGAAGTCGCGGATGCGTCGAGCCTCTGGCAATTTCATTTGCCGATGGCCTGCATTCTCATTGGCGGCGTATTTGTTGTTGATTCAAGGCTTCGGCGGCAATTGGTAAATCCGCTTCGCGATCTGACCATGCAGGCGGCCGATGCACCCGCTGAATGTGAAGGACCTAATCAAGGCAGGCACTCCGCGAAGATAAATGAACTGGCGACGATTTCGGAACAACTTGCTTCATTGAGAAGTGACGGTCGGCAATGGAAACTGCGCGCGGAGACCATCGAACGCCGCGTCGATTCGGCCGTCGCACGTGAAACCAAACAGATCACGCGGGATCTGCATCGCGTAAGAAAGGAAGCATGGGAAGACGCATTGACCGGCGTCAATAATCGCCGATTTCTTGAAGAGCAGTTTCCCGAGATATTTGAGGCGCAACGAACCGCGCGACGCGATTTGTCCGTTGTCATGTTCGATTTGGACAATTTCAAGCGACTCAACGATACGCAGGGCCACGGCGCGGGAGATGAAGTGCTTCGCTTTTTGGGTCAGTTGCTTCGCCAATGCGTCAGAACCGATGATTGCGCGGTTCGGTATGGCGGAGATGAGTTCATTCTCATTCTGCCGGGCGTTTCGGCGGACGGTGCGACAAAACTTGCCGAGCGGGTGCTGACGCTCTTTGTCCAGCAGGTGAAGACCATGTTTTCAGGCGGCGAGGTGCCCGGACTGACCGCGGGCATTGCCAGCATTTTGCACAATCAAGCCGAGGCCCCGGCGGAGCTTCTGGCGTGCGCCGATCATGCGCTTCTGTCGGCAAAACAGGCCGGCAAGCGACAGGTCAAAAAGTCGTCCATCTGCGGGCGTGAATTTCGCAACGGCGGGCGTTCGCCGCGAATTCAGGTTCGTTCGTCGACACCGCTGCCGGCAAACCTATAATACCCAAAGTTTGCGAGCCAGGTCTCACCCTCGTGGGCGGCCGATCTCGCCACCGATCCCCGTCGAGCATGATCGTATCGAGGAGCGCCCTCGCACGATGGCTCTGTTGTCATCGAGTTTCCAATCAAATGCGGCGATTCCTCTTTGTTATCTTGTTTCTTATTCTTGTGCCGGGCAACCTGGGTTGTGCCGGTCGGATCTTCGGCGAAATTACCAGTTGGCAACCACACGGCAATCCGCGCCGGGGCATCACCTACTATGTGGGTGGCGCCGGCCCCATGGGCAACATTGGATCGTTTGATGTTCCGGGCGGCTTGCGCGACGGGGGCTACTCCGGCGATGTGCGCATATTTAACTGGCAGAGCTGGCTGCACGCGGGCGATCAACTCAACATTCGGCGCAATCGCACGAAGGCATTGGAGCTGGCGGAACTGATTCGTCAGAACCGACGGCGCTATCCCGACGCCAGAATCAACATTGTCGCCTTGTCCGCGGGAACCGGCATTGCATCATTTGCACTGGAGTACCTACCGGAGAGCGCGGGTGTCGATCTGGTTGTGTTTCTCGGATGCAGCCTTTCGAGTCGTTACGACCTGACGCGCGCCCTGCGTCGTGTGCATGACAAGCTCTATGTCGTATTTTCTCCGACGGACGGCGTTTTGAAAAATCTGGTCTGGTACACGGGCACGATCGATCGCTCCGACAGCGAAGAGGGCATCGCCGGATTGGAGGGTTTTTTACGCTTTCAGATTACCGCGGCGGCCATATTGATTGCACGTCCCGGCTGTCCATACGCCGATACATCGCGCCGGCTTTGATGGGCGAAGATGCGCGCCTTTTCGGCCAGTTTCGTGATCGACGATTCGAGCGCGATACGCCCAGGCCTGTTCGACCGATCGTCCCGCCGCCAAGTAAGAAAGAGCAACCGGACGCGGATAAGAAACGGACTGGACTGAGGACATTGAGTATGGCGGTGGATTTGCGAACGGCGATTAGTCGTGTCGTGATTGACGGGCGGCGCGCATCGGCTCCCGCGTTGCAACGCTGAGGCCGGCTCTGCCGAGACGGGCAACATTCTTGTCGGAACGATCGAAAACACAACCGGCTGACGGCGACCGAACCCGCGCCGCGCGGAAATCGCGTTCGCCGCGCATGAAAGCTGACGACCGGCGCGAGCAACTGCTTGAGGCCGCCATTCAATGCTTCGCGGAGTATGGCTACAAAGGCGCCACAACGGCCATGCTGGCCAAGGCCGCGCATGTTTCGGAACCCGTGCTGTATCAGCATTTCAAGAACAAACAGGAGCTGTTTGTGATGCTGATCGAACAGGTCGGCCGGGAAGTGATGCGAAGCTGGCGGCATGCGATTGCGCCGCTCAAATCGCCGATGGATCAATTGCGGGTGCTGTTCAGGCTCAATCCCGCCACGACGGATCCCCGCACAAGGCAGTTGTATCGTGTCATATTCATGGCACAAGCCGAAATCAACGACCCGAGAATTCAGGCCGCTCTTAGGGAACACTATGAACAATATGCCGTCTTTTTGACACATGTGTTGAAAAAGGCGCAGCGGACGAAGCTCGTGCGCCGCGATGTGTCGCCGGTCGGTCTCGCATGGCAGTTGATTCATGCGGCGATCGGATTCGCCTTCGTCAAGCCGCTGGACATCCCGGGCCACGCATCGCCCGCCAACGTCGAGCAAACGATCGGCCTGTTGATTGAACTGCTCGCCGGCGACAATTCGACGCCCTGAGCCTACTTGTGCGCATCAATGACTGGACGTGCGAATTTTGCGATAAATATCGTGGAACTAATTAACGCGCCGTTTCGGAATCGGCCGGCGATTTCTGGGTCTCTTTGTATTTCGAGGGTTGTTCTTCCGATCCTGTATTTGAAATGCTGCGACGGGCGTCGGTGTGGATTTGCTTGATGTCGTCGGACGGGTCCGTGTCCTTCAAACCCTTTTTGAATTCGACAAAGCTCTTCCCCAACGATCGGCCGACTTCCGGCAGTCGGCGTCCGAATATCAAAAGAGCAATGATGCCGATGACGATCATCTCCGGAACGCCGATTTGATTGAGGAACGCGAGTGTTTGATGTTGCATGGCTATCTCCCGGAGTAACGTCGTGCGTTAATGGATTATATCGTACCTTTCAAACCCCCGCCTTACCATCGTTGGATGCTAGTCCATCGCGAGACAGGGGTTATGGATTTGGACCCACGGTTGACGATCGCGCATTTTTCGCCGATTTGCCTGACTTGATGGTGTCTGCATCGGGGATTCACGCGCGACTATTAGGCCGGCCAGTCATTGCGGGGGCCCCGGACCGGTCGATAACTAATGCATGTGCGGAATAACGGGCATTGCATCGAGAGAACCGTTGGATCCCTCGTATCACGCGGTACTGCGTGAAATGACCCAGCAATTGCGCCATCGTGGCCCGGATGATGTGGGATTTCACATTGAATCCTGCGCCATGCTCGGTCACAGGCGGCTATCCATCATTGATCTCGAAACCGGGCGCCAGCCATTGTCCAACGAGGATGGCTCAATCTGGGCGGTCGTCAACGGGGAGTTTTACAACTTTCAGGAATTGCGGGAATCGCTCATTCACCGCGGGCACAGTTTTCGAACGACCGGTGACTGCGAATGCCTTGTTCACCTGTACGAAGATTACGGCGAACGCTGCGTCGAGCATGTCAGCGGCTTCTTCGCTTTCGCCATCTGGGATTCGCGGCGTCGAAAGCTGATTCTGGCGCGGGATCGACTCGGTGTGAAGCCCGTTTACTATGCGGTGGTCGGTGAAAAGCTGGCCTTCGCTTCGGAGTTGAAATCACTTCTTGTTCTGCCGGAATTGGAAAGACGTGTTGATGTCGCGTCGCTGCTTGATTTTCTGACGCTTGATTTCGTTCCTTCGCCTCGCACGATTTTCAGCGGCATTCGCAAGCTTGCTCCCGGCACGATGCTCATTCTTGAAGAGGCGCGCGCTACGGTCGAGACCTATTGGGATTTGCACGCGCGCGAGCCGCTCTCCGGCGATGCGGACGAGATTGCGACGGAGCTTTGGCGGGAGTTGAGACGGTCCACCCGAGAACGGCTTGTGTCGGATGTCCCGATCGGGGCGCTCTTGAGCGGCGGCCTCGATTCGGGCGCTGTGGTTGGGGCCATGGCGGGCCTGACGCGCGGCCGTGTTGTCACCGTGACCAGCGGCTTCGAGGAGGCCGGCTTCGATGAACGGGATGCCGCCGGCGCGACGGCGCGTCAGTTTCAGACCGAACACCATGAACATCTTGTTCGCGGCGGGGCGACGGAGATTCTCAATACGCTTGCGTGGCATTTCGACGAACCCTTTGGCGATCCATCGGCGATTCCGATGTTTCATCTTTGTCTGCATGCCAAACGCCATGTGACGGTGGCGCTGTCCGGTGACGGCGGTGACGAAATCCTGGCCGGCTATCGGCGTTATCGATTTGATCTGGCGGAACAACGCGTGCGGCGGTGGACGCCGACTGCCATTCGCTCGGGATTGTTCGGCTCGCTGGCGGCCGTGTGTCCCTCGGCTTCCTGGCTGCCGCGACCGCTTCGGGCGCGGTCGACGTTCCGGAATCTTGCGGTCGATGGCGCGACGGCGCACGGCCTGTCGATCGCGGGACTCAGCCCGATACTCGCGAAGCAGCTTCTGCATGCTGAAGCCTGCGATGAAGTTTCGGGATATGACCCGCTGGATGGCATCCGGCGGCACTATCGCCGTTGCGATGCGGGCGATCATCTTTCAAAGTGTCAATATGTTGACATCAAGCTCGGTTTGGCGGATGGCATCCTGACCAAGGTCGATCGGGCCAGCATGGCGCAGGGTCTCGAAGTCCGTTCCCCCATGCTGGATTATCGCTTTGTGGAGTTTGCCTGGCGGATTCCGCCGCGGCACCGCATTCGCGGCGGACAGGGAAAGCTCCCTTTGCGACGGGCGGTTCAACGAGAATTGAGCGGAGATTTGGCGGCGCGGAAAAAGGCCGGCTTCGATGTTCCGATGGATCGCTGGACGCGCGGCGTTTTGCGCAAGCGGATTGAAGAATCGCTGCTGGAATCGAACAGCCCCATCGCCCGTTGGCTCGCACCCGGCACGATTCGGCGCGTGTGCAGCGAACATCTGTCGGGTCAGGCACAAAACGGCAACCTGGTTTGGAAGTTGCTTATGTTGGACGCCTGGGCCCGGCGGCATTTGACGTTCAAGCAGAAGGCGAACGACCGTTCCATGGCAACAAGCATGGCTTGAAGATGGTGAGTTCAGATTGAATTCCCTGATCGTGAGAAAAATCCTGATACCCGCGCATGAGCGATTGCTCGGCCGCCCAACAACGGCCTATGCGCGCGATCTGGAGGATTCGCAGTGGTGGGGAATCGACCGCTTGCGGGCATTTCAGGTAAGCAAACTGCGAAAGTTGTTTCGTCATGCTGTGGTGAATTGTCCATTTTACCGCGAGTCGATCCGGTCCGCCGGAATTTCCATCGACGCCATGGCGCTCAGTGACTTGCAGCGCCTTGCGACCCTGACAAAAGATGATATCCGCTTAAATATGGACCGTTTGGTGGAATCCTCTGCAACGCCCGATGTACCGCTACACCACCGGCGGTTCGTCTGGCGACCCGCTGGTGTTCAAGATCGACCGTGCCCGCCAGGCTGCGGATCAGGGTGCCCGGGCCCGGTCTCGCAAGTGGTTTGGAATCGAAGTCGGCGAGCGGGAATTGTATCTCTGGGGCGCTCCGGTTGACGCGTCAAAGCGATTCGCGATCGGCTTACCAATCAAACGCTATTGAATGCGTTTGAGATGACACCCAGACGCATGTCGGTGTATTTGGATCACTGGGAGCGGTTCGATCCGGTTCACGTCTTTGGCTACCCCAGCAGCCTGGCAAGGCTGTTGCTTTTTGCCGAGCAAAACGGCCGGCGAATGATGACCCGTTCCTTGAGAGCGGCCTTTGTAACGGGTGAATTGTTCACACCACAAGATCGGAGAATCATCGAGGAACATTTGCAGGTTCCCGTTGCCGATGGGTATGGCTCGCGCGAGGCAGGCTTTATCGCCCACCAGTGCATGGAGGGGCGCTATCACGTCACCATGGAGAGCCTCATCGTGGAGCTTCTCGATTCGCGCCAGCAGCCCGTATCGATCGGCGAATCGGGTGAAGTGACCGTTACGCACCTCGATGCGTATGGAATGCCGTTCATTCGCTATCGAACGGGAGACTGGGCCCGCATGTCAGCCGTGCCGTGTCCATGTGGCCGTGGGCTGGAATCGATTGAGTGCATCGAGGGTCGAAAGACCGACATGCTGCGAACTGCGGATGGCGGGTGGGCACACGCGTTATCTTTGATATACGTTTTGCGCGAGGCTCGCGGGATTCGACGGTTTTGCATCGAGCAGAGTGAGAATCTGGATCTGACGGTGTCGGTTGTCGCCGATGAGTCGTTCGATCAGGCGATGCGGCAATCGGTGGTGTCGGGGCTTCAACGTCGAATCGGTGGAAATGCCCGAATCTCATTGCAACAGGTCGCCGAGATTCCGCATACGGCGTCGGGAAAGCACCGCTGCATTGTCAGCCGTGCTGGATGACTGGTCGTTTTACGCAAGTCTCTCGCGGGCAGGGTTGCGTGGTCGACGCGCTTGAAGGAAGAACTTACGGTTCTGAATCGTGCTCGCCTTCGGCCACGGTTGTTTCATTCAAGGCGTCGTCAGTCGTTGTCGGCACGGCTTCATCATCGGTCGATGTCTTGCGCGTTTCCTTCCGCCGTTCGACGCCGGGCGAGTTGTATGGCACCGGTTTTTCGAATTGGGGAATCGGTACCGATCATACATTGGCGGCATGGGCGGCACATAATTTTTCCATGGATTTGTGTCCTTGCCCGCATACGCGACATCGTGGCTTGCGATGTCCCACATGAGATCCCTCACCATGCGACGGAAGTCCTGCTCCGATCGAAAATCGGCCTCGGCGATGGCACGATCGCAATTCGGATCTTCCTTCAGCTCCGCGGCCACCTGAATCGGCAGAATCACCGGGGTGCGAACGGTGGCCATGGCTGTCCTGGTTCTCGTGTTCCAGAGAATGCCCGCGTACTCGGCGTCCGCGTCGGTTTCCTCGACCCGTGCATAGATCAGGCATAACTCGCAATCCGCGCCCAATGCGACGTTCAGAATGTCATCACGCTGGCAGCCCCGTGGATCCAGCCCCGGCTTGCCCAGAAAGACCGCCTCGCAGAACCGATGGAAGCTCATCAAACAGATGATTCCAATAGATGGCGTGCTGCGACGGCATCAACACAATTCTGAGCTTTCGCTGGCCTGAATCGTTTTCGAATGCCTCAATTTGGGTTACGCACATGCCGGATGGGAACTGGCCCTGCGTTGGCTCAGACATGAGGGCGTGCTTGCCGACCTGATCGAATACCGACGAATCGACACCAAAGTCAGCAGCCGTCACGGAGATCACGCGGGCCTCATCGACGACCTGATATTTCGGCGACGTTTCATTCTGCGAGCAGCCGACAACCAGTGCGGCGCAAAAGACTGACCCAAAGAGTCGTGATGCGGATTGGAGAATGGGTTGCCGGATGAATTGACTGGTGTGATTCACGATGTTCTACCTCGAGTCCGGGTGCGATCGACGTCATGACCCCGCGATAACTTTATCGGAGTCAGCTCACTGTTACTTGCGTTATGGGAGGAAAGCCGGTTTTTCACGGGCCGCACAGTCGCGCGAAACTTGCGCATCGCCGAACGGAAGCAATGGCCCTTCACAGACCCGTTGCGGCATTGGGCGCAGCTTCTGCAGCCCCGAATGGCTGCTTTTGCGAACTCACGTCCACTATCGAGACATCCGATACCAATAACGTCTGTTAGGGAAATTACATATGTCGGGACTGACAACCAATTCCGTACTTGCATTCGAAATGACGTCGCCACACAAGCTGGCGGAAGTGGTGCGCCCCCGTTACATCGAGAACGACACGCAAACACATGTCATCAAGCGTTCGATTTTCGGCGGCCTTCTTTTGCATTTGCCGCGTGCCGCATGGATGGTCCTGGACATTGTCATCGTTTGCAGCGGCACACTGCTCGGACACGATTTGTTCGTTTGGTGGACGCCGACGTTGGAAGTCCTCGGCAGCTACCATCTTTGGATTGCCAGTGCGATTCTTGCCTCCAGCGTCGTTCTCGCCGGCAGCATGTTCGGCCTTTATGACAATACGACGCTCTGGTCGCGCTCCCGAATTGTGGCCAGGTGTCTGCTGACGGTGACCGTGGCAATGGCCACGACATGGCTGGTGATGCATCTGTTCATGTATTCCAGTCTGAGCCGCCGTGCAGCCGCAACCGGCATGGTGATTTTTCTATTCAGTTCGTCCCTGATTCGTCTTTTGGCCCACCACGCGGTGCGCGATGTCCGTCGCGGACTGCTGGTCATTGGCCAGGGGCCGCTCACCGGGAAGATCATCCGTTCCGTTCGCCGCGGATCGGTTCCGGGCTATCGTCTCGTCGGCGTTCTTGGCTCCGAAGGATCGGCCCGCGAAGACATCGGCGGCAGCGATATTCCGTATGTCGGCGAAATCGGGCGTGTTGATACGGTCTGCAGGGAACACGATGTGGCTGAAGTTGTGGTTGCTGATGGCGCCATGCAGGTTCCGGCCGACGTGCGTGCCGCGCTGGCGTGCCTCCGCCTGGGCTGTCGCGTCACGGACGAAACGACCTTTTATGAATCGATGTATCACGAAGTGCCGGTGTCGCATATCACGCCGAGTTGGTTCCTTGCGGCCGATTTGAAGGGCCAGCGACAGGAGCATGCCGTCGCGAAGCGGGCGTTTGACATCATTGTGGCCGGCGTCGGGTTGCTGGTCAGCGCGCCGTTTTTTCCGCTCATTGCAATGGCGATATGGATCTCCGATCGGGGGCCTGCATTTTATTCGCAACAGCGCGTCGGACAGGGGGGGCGGGTTTTCACGCTTCACAAGTTTCGTACGATGCGCAGCGACGCGGAGTCCGGAGGTTCAACCTGGGCCCAGTCGAATGATCCGCGCGTTACGCCGCTGGGAAGGTGGCTGCGAAAACTTCGACTCGATGAATTGCCGCAGCTCTGGAACATTCTTCGCGGCGACATGTCTGTTGTCGGCCCGCGTCCGGAACGGCCGGAATTCGTCACGCCGCTCTGTTCGTTAATTCCATTTTACGACCAGAGACACCTCATGAAACCGGGGCTGACGGGCTGGGCCCAGATCAATCTGGGTTATGGCGCCACAATCGCCGATGCCCGCCGAAAATTGCAATTGGACCTTTACTACATCAAACACACATCGCTTGAGCTCGACCTTATTATCCTGCTGAGAACGTTCGGCACATTTTTCCTGGGGTCACGATAATCTGATTTGGCTGCGCCCGTCCGCGAACATCTTCAAGGCCAAAGCCAGCCTCTCATGCCTATCACGACAAATCGATTATTTGAATCGTGCGGCCGTCATTCCCACGGTTTGTCCGGTGGCGAAGGTAATCCGCGCTTCCAGCTTTCCCAGCAGCGGCCGTACCAGTCCAGCTCGCTCATGCTAATCGTGAGTGTATCCACCGAGTGATAGGTCGGTAACTCAATCATGGGGTTCTCGGCGCGCCCGCGCGCCGCCATATAGGCCTGCTTGACGGCATCGAAAAAATCGATCGTGACCATCGCCTGAATTTCGCCCTTGCGAACGCGCTCCAGATACTTCGGGTTTCCGTTGCAGAGAACGATCCGGCAACCCAGAGGCAGCAGTCGCTCGCTCGAGGGCGTCACCCGAAGCGGCCAGTCATCAAACAATACCCAACAGCCTGTACGGGGGTACTTTTTTGATTCCGAATGGACGAGATTGGCCGCTTCAAATGGGTCGCCGCTGCAGTTCAATTGCTTGATGATCAGAATTGATCCGAGAATTGCCAATTCCTGGCGAAATGCGTGGCTGCGCATGCGGTAGACTTCGCCTCTCGATTCCGCGTTGAGTGTGATTGCGGTTTGAGCATGGTTGGCCAGAGCCAGCGAGCAAGCCGCCGCCGCTTGTTTCCCGATGTCCAGCTCCGACGGACCGCAAAAGCAGGACCGCTTGGACTCCGAGACATCACGGACAAATGTTACGACCAGACACCCGGATGTAACCAGCTTATTGACCGAATTGCGCAGGGCGGTTGGATCGCATGGGAGCAAACAAACGGCGCTGGGTCCCCGCTGCAATAGGTTATCGAGCAGCTCCTGCTGTTCCCGCGGGGAATTCTGCTTGGGGGTGATGGCGATGATTTCGTTCTTGCCATCGTCTTTTTGAAACCGTGCCGCAGCCGCTTGAAGCGCGGGCCAGGTCGGCTCGTTCTCACCTTCGCCAACGATGAATATTCTGAATTTCGGCGTAAAGACGGGCTCCCGTTCGGCGGCGTTCGGCTCGCAAGAAGCAGCCGCGAAAAACAGTACACAAACTCCGGCAAACCATTGGAAGGCAGCGTACAGGTTCTCGAAACTGCTTAATCGCAAACGAGGCATGTCCTGACTTTATCGCGAAGCACCGCGAACGTGAAAGCAAAATCCACCGGCGAGCAATCCGATGGCGGCCCCAAACATGTCGGCCACCCAATCCAGGGCTTCGCAGCTTCGACCGACCCAGGGCTGTGTGGACTCGTCCACCAGCGCATATGCCGCGAGAAATAACGCCATCTTCAGGTACAGGCCCATACTCCCCCGTGCATCGCGGCGACTCGTTTGTCCTGAAGCCTCGGATGAACCGCGCATTCTTGAGCATGCACCAAATCGCCAGCAAGTGACAAACCCGAGAACAGCAAATCCCAATGCGTGCTCGGCCTTGTCACTAATCCAGGGTGCCGATGGCAGGTTCGAAGGCGGCAGGTGGGTGGCCGTAAAAGCACAACCGAAAAGGAAGACCCAAATCAGTGTTCGAATTCGCATGGATCACGACATGTATAAAGGCAGCGACCCTACAAGGATGGAGATGCCGTCATGGTCGGAGTCGGATCGGTTGTTGTCGGCATGACCACTGTTGTTTCCTTGGTGGGCGTTGTCACAGCTTCCTTGGTCGGCTTCGCGGATGATGGCGGAATTCTTGCCGGCGCTCGGACGGGTTTCTCGGCTGAAGCGGGCGGCGCAACCGGCATGGAAGCCGAGACCGGTTCGTCGCGGTCTTTAGGTGTCGCTTCAGTTTCGGGCGGCGGCACTTTCAAGCTTTCGTCCGATGGAATTTTCGTGCGACCGTCGATCACTTCCAGCAGTTCATCCGCCAGCGCCAGGTAATCGGTTGCACCATTGCTTCGGGGCGCATATTCGAAAATGGATTGACCGTAGCTGGGACATTCCGCCAGTTTCACGTTTCTTCGTATTACATTTTTGAAGATACGCGCATTGCTCCACGGCACCTTGGTTCCGCGCGAAGAGTCCAGAAACTTGGCAAGGTCGTCCACCACTTCAGCCGAAAGACGGGTACCTGCGTCATAAAGGCACATCACCATGCCTGCAACGCTCAACTTCGGATTCAATCGGTGATTGACCAGTGCGATCGTTTCAAACAATTTTCCGGCTCCCTGAAGCGCCAGAAAGTGCGGCTGAACCGGAATCAACACGCGGGTCGACATGCAGAGGGCATTGAGCGAGAGAATTCCCAGCGAGGGCGGACAGTCCAGCATGACAATGTCGTAGGGCCAATTTTTAGCCGCCAGCAGGTCTCGCAGAATGACTTCACGCCCAACGACGGAAACAAGCTCCACTTCGGCCGCCGCCAAGTCCACATTGGAGGGAATAACGGAAATGGTGGGGGAGTAGGGATGGATGGCCTCTTCGATCGGGAGATTCTGAGTGAGCACTTCATACACGCCGCGCCCGGCCGCATCGCCGTCGAGGCCGAAGTGCGTTGTCAGATGGCCTTGCGGATCAAGGTCGATCAGCAGCATGCGCTTGCCGCGCTGTGCCAAACCCGCACCCAGATTGACGGCCGTTGACGTTTTTCCGACGCCGCCTTTTTGATTGATGATGGCGATGCATTCCATTGCCGACTCTCGCATCCTGCGGACATGTGGGCGTTTTCATATGCGGTTGGCCGCCCTTTGGCCAAGTGAAAGTATACTCGATTGCGAAATCTTGAACACCTCCGGTGTTCGCATTCAGCGGAATTTATGGCCGTTCCTGTGAATTGCGAGGGAACGGACTTCTTTGACGACGGCGCGTAAATGGTTGTCCGGCGCGAATAAATTGGATCTCGACTCTTCGAAAACGAAAACGTGCTTATAGGGAACGGCGGGGCGATGGGTGTTCGATTGCCGGTGTTGAAGTGCCGGGTTTGTCCCCGGTCGACCGATGCGCATAAAAAAATGGAAGGTGCCGCCGTGGCTGGAGCACCTTCCATCATTTCAAAGGACCCTTGAAAACTCAAAGATCCGGCCGCGTTTCGATCATTTTTGGTGTTTCTTTTTTTGATCGACTCGCAGCATTGTTGGGTGGCTACTTACTTCTTCTTTGTAGCCTTCTTCTTCTTGCCAGCCTTCTTGGTGGCCTTCTTGGTGGCGCTCTTCTTGCGTTTAGCCATGCGTCACCTCCTTTCTACGAAAAAAGAATAGGAGTCGAACAAATCTTTGTCAACAGAAAAGTTGGCACTCTTCATATAAAATGTTTTCGGCATGATTGGCATGTACCATGACAAAATCATCTTAAGTCATCCAAAACTCTTCGGCACATTTCATGAACGACATTCGCGCGATCCTCTTCGACCTTGATGGAACGCTCATCGATTCGCTTCCCGACATCGCCGCCGCGCTCAATCGCGCGCTGGAAGAATTCAAACTTTCGCGCGCCGATACCCGTGACGTTAGACGATGGATTGGCGACGGCATCGTCACACTTTGCGAGCGTGCACTCGCGCAGCAACATGCTGTTGAGAGGCTCGTTGCGTTCGTGCCGCGCATGCGAATGGCCTATGAGGCCAACGCGGCATCCGAAACGACGTGCTTTCCCAACATCATGCAAATCCTTGACTTACTGCAAGTCGAGAATATCAAATCCGCCGTTCTCACCAACAAACCGCATGCCCTGACCCTGCAAATACTCGATGCGATGGGACTCACTTCGCGATTCCAATGCGTAAAAGGTTATCGAAACGAAAGTGACAAGAAGCCGTCGCCGACGCAGGCATTATCGATCGCGCGCGAGCTTGCGATCGCGCCCGCGCAGTGTGTTGTCGTTGGAGATTCTCCGATCGATATTGAGACCGCGCGGCGCGCCGGCATGCATTCGATCGGTGTCACATGGGGCTATCGAGACCGGTCGGAACTTGACGCCGCCAAGCCCGATGCGATCATCGACGACCCCCTAAAAATTTTTTCGTTATTAGGACTCGGGAAGAAAAATTTTTGACAATTTCGTACTTTTGATCCCTCGTCGTCGGTCGGCAACGCCAACGAGCTCAGGTTTTTTCCTACCAGATGACGACGCGCGAATCGAACACCGGCCCTTCGCGACAACACAGCGCGTAGCGCCAACCGTCGCTCGCGGCATCGTCTTTCACCGGCACGACACACGACTGGCACGTCCCCATGCCGCACCCCATGACGCGCTCCATTGCGAGCTGGCATGAAACATTGCTTGCTTCACAGAGTTCACCGACGGCCTTCAACATCGGTTCCGGTCCGCACGCAAAGACCTGCACCAGTTCGCCTTCAGTCGTTCCGCACAAAATCGGCGCCAGTGCATCGGTCACACGTCCCTTCATTCCGAAGCTGCCGTCATCTGTTGTCACGATAACGTGCACGGGATGCGGCTCGAAATCACCGAGAATGTGCTGAAACTCCGCGAAGTTTGTGGGTTTCTGCTTGATGATGACTGGCAACAATTCCCGCCGTTGTGCGCCGATGATCGCGCGGCAATCGACTCCCATGTCCGTCAAGGTCATGCCCAGCCATCGAATCGGCGGGAGTCCCACACCGCCGGCAACGAGAATCGCGCGGGCGTTTTTGGGCGGAAGGCGAAAAGGTGTTCCCAACGGTCCGATGAAATCAACCGAGTTCCCCACACGTAGCGCATCGAGCCAGGCTGTGCCGATCCCGATGACGCGTCCAATGATGTCGATCTCCGTTTGATCGCCGGAGCGTCGCAACGCGCCGATGCTGAACGGGCGTCGAAGCAATGGGTTTTCGCTGATGGTGTCGGTGTTGAACTGAATTAAATTGGCGTCGCCCTGGTTCATTTCAAAGGCATGCGGTTCATGGTGAAGGAGTTGAATGAACTGACCCGGCGCTGCGGCGGGAAATCCATTTACTGCAAGTGTGATTTCGAAGTGTTCCACGGAAACGGAACGTCGTCGAATCACAGTCGATCGAAATAGCGCGGAGGTCTGTTCGAGTGAGGCCATTGCCGTGATGGTACTAACCGACGCGCGAAGAAAACCACGATGATGCGCTTTTTGATACTGTTGGCTCCGGGTCTGTTCGAGCATCACTTCGAAAATCACAATGGGCCGGATTGAATACGGTAAAATACCACCGGCTCAGAACCAAGGTTCTGAGCCGGTGAGCGCCACGGCTAAGAAGTAGCCGATAGCTGTGGCGTTTAGCCTTCGGGTTTTGGGGGCATCTTGCGACGCCGATCGGAATGTATCAGAAGCGGTGGGGGGTGTCAACGAAACAATTCTACGTCAATTCGCTTGGCAAGAATTCTATAAGTGTTTGCGCACAATTACATTACGATCGCGTTTGCACATCGCCTTTCATTGCCTTCACCGCTCTTGCTACTCCTTTATATACGTCAATTCAGACGGGTGGTTTGCAGTTTTTTTGGCGTGGGTTTGAAAGCACGGCAGTGAATCGCTATTACTCTAAGAGTATTATTCATATAGGGTTATATTCAGACAACGCGAATGTAGCTTCAAAAAGAAGGCTGTTCGGCGAATATTGCCGCCTGATAAGGGAAGTTCCTATGATTACCGATCACCGTACCGCGCACCGAGCAGAACGCGCGTGTCGTGCTTGAAGAAGCCACTCCCCGATCGTATCTTCGCATCGGATTGCTTCAAAAATTGGTCCCGTGAGAATTATCACCCATGTTTGACTCCCTGACAGATCGCTTTCACGACGTTTTTCGCAAGCTCCGCGGGCGCGGCAAAATCACAGAGGAGAATGTCCGCGAAGTCATGCGCGATGTCCGAACCGCGCTGCTCGAGGCCGACGTCCACATCGATGTCGTCAAGAAATTCATCGCCGATGTGACGCAAAAAGCCCTTGGCGAGGAGATCATCAAGACGCTTCAACCCGAACAGGTCATGGTCAAAATTGTCCATGACGAACTCATCCAACTCATGGGGCCGGTCGATTCGCGCATCCCGTGGGTCTCGGGCGCGCCGACCGTCATTCTAATGGCCGGTCTTCAGGGCTCCGGTAAAACAACAACCTGCGGCAAGCTCGCCAAGTTCTGCCAGGCACGAGGCAAGAAGCCGCTCCTCGTCGCCGCCGACTTGAAGAGACCCGCCGCCATCGACCAGCTCGAAGTCCTCGGCCAGCAACTCGGCGTCGAAGTCTACACCGAGCGCGATCACCAAAATCCGGTCAAAGTCTGCCGCAACGGCGTCATGACCGCGCAGAAAAAATTGCTCGACGTCGTCATCCTCGATACCGCCGGCCGTCTCTCCATCGACGAAGACCTCATGAAAGAGGTCGCCAACATCGCCGGCGCGGTCTCCCCGCATCAGATCTACCTCGTCCTCGACGCCATGACCGGCCAGGACGCCGTCACCACCGCCAAGCACTTCAACGAACGTCTCGAACTCGACGGCGTCATCATGACGAAGTTCGACTCCGACACGCGCGGCGGCGCCATCCTTTCAGTCAAGAGCATCGTGCAGAAGCCGATCAAGTTCATCGGCGTCGGCGAAAAGCTGGATCGCCTCGAAGAATTCCATCCGGATCGCATGGCCAGCCGCATCCTCGGCATGGGCGATGTTGTCTCACTGGTCGAGCAGGCCCAGCAGCAGGTCACTGCGGAAGACGCCGCCAAGCTCGAAGCGAAAATGCAGAAGGGCACCCTCTCGCTCGAGGATTTCATCGCTCAGATGGACAAAGTCATGAGCGGCCGCTCGATGAAGGACATGCTTAAAATGATCCCCGGTGTCGGCAAGCTGATGCGCGACACGGAAATGAACATCGACGAAAACGAAATCGTGCGGATGAAAGCCATCGTCCAGTCGATGACACCGAAGGAAAAACGAACCCCAAATTGATCGATGCCTCGCGCCGCCGCCGTATCGCACGAGGCAGCGGCACCGATCCGGAGGACGTGAGCGGCCTCTGCAAGCAATTTCTTCAGGCCCGCGACATGATGAAAAGCATGGCCGGCATGTCAGTGATGGATCGCATGAAGTTCGGATCGCAGTTCGCCCAAATGTCGATGGCCGGCGGCAAGATGCCGACAGTGAAGACATCAAGCGCGCCGAAGTACAAGCCGAACAAGAAAGACAAGCGGAAGGACCGGAAACGAAAGAGCAGATAGCAATTCGCCACCGCGCATCCCCCGTTTAGCCCAGCCCAACAGGGCAGGGAAAACGGAGAAAAGCTGCATTCAAGTTGAAGCGATTGAAGAGCCCGCGGGTAATTTCATCGCATTCGGTGAAAATGAATCAGAGGAAGCCGGTGCTTGGAATGGATCGCTCAATAATCGTGTTGAGAGGACACTTTGACGGCAAAGTGGTTATTCTTGACGAACCACTCCCCGAGCATATTTTGCCATGCACTCCCTGCAAAATTCATTTTGATTTGAAGAGCAACCTAGGCTCAACAAGCAAGCCTAACGATATGCCAAGAAGCAACGACTTGACTGGTCATAATTCACAGTAGCACAATTGTCATGAGAGGGCCGAATGCATAGTGGCCGCTAATAGGGAGTAGCTGTAGTGAGACGGCTGTTCTACTCAACAATTCTAACTTTCATCGTACCGTTACTCGGTTGCTCCAGCGGCACCATCGACGGTGTGCATGCGACGAGCAAAGCACTCGTCGTTCGCGATATGGAGTATGGCCAGTTATGCATCGTCACGAAAAATGGCGTTAAGCGCATCCCTCATTCCGGTCCCGGCGTCATGTCGGTTGCCCCTATGACACAGGATTCCCAATGGCTTGTCATTAACAAATCCGTCTTGGCTCCCCATTGGATTCCATTCACCCCGAAAGACCCCCGCACCACAAGGCTGCTCCTGCCCGCAATTGATTCGGAATTCACTTTTTTCGACTTGGCTACAAATTCTCAAGGCAGAATTCCTCATAATTTCGATAGCGACGATTATCAAATTTACGGCGGCGCTGTATTCGAAAATCGATTTTGGGTCGAGCAAAGTGCTCGTGTGCGCGACTCGGCAAAACCGATTCCCAACCGATATCACTGCTACGATTTTGCAAAGCGCACCTGGACCGAAACCGATCTCAGACATTGGGAAGAAGCGAAGACCGCCGCGAATTCTTGGGTCGATGCGACAGGTCTAAGTCAAGGGAAAGTCGTAGAAGTTCCCAACTGGGGAACCCTTCGAACTACAGGCGGTGAAAACAATCGGCAGACGTATTTACGTCAAAACAATGGCACCGAAATTTGCCTATTTAATCAAAACGACCTTCGACTCAATCCTGCAACACAAAACGCCATTCGAAGCGCAAGCGGCCCCATTTACCCATAGGACTTCGTATTCAATCATCGATTCTCAATGTCGCTAATGATTTAGGTCTCATTCGGTGGATCGCTATCCTTCACCGGCAATCCCACCGACTTTGCAACGGCTCGCGTCTTGTCCCTCAATTTCTTGAACAGCGTCTTCGCCCAAACAAATTCAGTTCCAAGAATTGCAAGACCGGCCGGTATCACCACGATGGCCGGCCCGGGTGCAACGATCATCACGATTCCAATCAGAACCACAGTCGCGCCAATCAGGAAAATGAGTGCCTTTCGAATCTGCTTGATGGTCGCTTCGGCAACTTCGCCCACTTGATCGAAAATCGGCTTGGCATAGGGCGCCGTGTCCTTGTGCGTTGCCAGAATCGACGCCAACACGCCGACGACCAGCGTGCAAACGATGACGGCCAGTGAAAACGGAATCGGTATCGGGTGGCTGTGGGCCAGCAGCATCTTTACACCGACAAAAGCAAGCACGAATACAAGGCTGACTTTCAGATACCTGAATTTGTCGATGATCCCCGCCAGCGCGAAATAGAGCGATCTGAGCCCCAGAATCGCAAACACATTAGAGGTAAAGACGATAAACGGGTCCTTCGTCACAGCGAAGATGGCCGGGATCGAATCCACCGCAAACAGCAGATCGGTGCTTTCCACGACCAGTAGAACGAGAAAGAGCGGCGTGATCGCTCGGCGGCCGTCCAACGTCGTGAAAAACTTGTGTCCCTCATAGTCCGGCGTGACCGGGTAGATCTTGCGCGCAAATCGCACGAGCGGGTTTTTCTCCGGCTCGACCTTTTCATCGCCCGCCAGCAGCATTTTCACGGCCGTGAAAATGAGGATTCCGCCAAAGACATAGTTGATCCACGAAAACGATTTGATCAGTGCTGTGCCCAAGCCGATCATGAGTCCGCGAAGAATGAGCGCGCCCAGAATGCCCCAGAACAGCACGCGATGCTGATACATCGCGGGCACATCGAAGTAGCCAAAGATGATGGCAATGACGAAAATGTTATCGAGGCTGAGCGATTTCTCGATAATATAGCCGGTAAAGAATTCCAGCGCGGCCTGCTTGCCGCTGAGGCGGGCCAATTCGCCCGTGCCGATGCCCAGCAGATGATTCTCGTACATCTCATAGATGAGTACGTTGAACGACAACGCCAGCACCACCCACAGGGCGGTCCAGATCAGCGCTTCGCTCGTTGAAATGACGTGGGCCGTCTTGTTGAACACCCCCAGGTCGAGCGCGAGAAACCCGAGAATGAGAATGATGAATGCGACCCAAATCCAAATGGTCATACCGACTCCAAATGACGCCGATGAATGGTCTGCATTAAACCGATGGCCTTACAGGTTTGAGCAGCTTGGCGGCAACCCGCGTCACCAATCGAAGCGGGGAGAATCGCGGGGCCAGCGCGGTGATCTTATTGATTATTCCGGGAACTACCACACAGCGTTTCGCCGCCAGGCCTCGAACTGCGCAGTCCGCGACGGCCTCCGCCGTCATGGCCGTTTTTAGGAACGATTGTCGCTGAGCCGAAAAGCTCTCACGATTGAAAAACTCCGTCCGCACCGGCCCCGGACACAGGCAGGTCACGCCGATGCCATGTTTACGCAGCTCATACCAGAGCGACATGGAGTAATTCAGCACGAACGATTTCGTCGCTCCATACACCCCCATGTAGGGTGTGGGCTGAAATGCGGCCGTGCTGGCGACGTTGAGAATATGTCCATGCCGACGGGCGATCATGTCCGGCAGAACAAGGTGGGTCAGCCGCACGAGCGCGTTCATGTTGAGCCGCATCATGCCTTCGAGGGTGTCGATATTCTGCCCTCGAAATTCCCCATATTCCCCGATGCCCGCGTTGTTCACCAACACATCGACACAGATCTTGCCTGCCTTAAGACGCTCAACGACGCGCTCGCACGAACCACCTTGCGCCAAATCTTCGACAATCGGCGGGCAGCACACTGCGGAGTTGCCCAATTCTGTGGCCAACTCGTTCAAGAGCTCGCCGCGCCGTGCCACAAGCACAAGCCTCGCGCCGTCGCGGGCAAATCGATGTGCCATGGCCCGGCCAATGCCGCTGGAGGCCCCCGTGATCAGCACCGTCTTGTTGCTAAATGCCATTCTGTCTCAGCTCGTCGGCGAAATATCGGCACCGCAGGCCGGTCCGAGATTGGATGTTGATAAAGTTTGATGTGGCACAGCCGCCCCGGCTGTGGAATTTCATCAAACTTCACCAGGGCCGGAATTGTCGTTGTGACGCGTTTCTCACGCTACTACAATAGCCGGTCTATGTCGGGCGACGAGTATAATTCGATGCGGCGTTTCCAACACGCTGCCGAACGATCCGCACGCATGTCTATCTGGACGGGCGCGGTGGTGGCCGTGGCGGCCATGGCCGGCGTGGAAATCGCCGCCGATTCGTTCACCCGCGCTGCTTTGGCCGAGCGTGCCGGCGCCGTCGCCATTCGAACGATTGGCTCAGTCCGGATCACCGGAATCGATTCGGCCACCGGCCTCGGCTGGACGGCCGCAGCCCTCATGCTGGTGGTTGTTGCCCGTCGCGCCCTCAGCCCCAGGAAACTGGTTGCAGACGCGGCACAAGTCGAATCGATCGCAGTTTCTCATTTGCATTGGCATCAACTTCGCCGAAGTTCATCCATTTCTTATCGAAGCGGCGGCCTATACGGCCCCTGAGTCACAGCAAAACCACCTTCTCAAGTGTGACTCTTGTTGCCCGCCGCGTGATCGAGTTGGTAACAATTCAATTTCTTAATAGTTAGTAACCATGAGTTTCTCCATTCTCCGTTAGGTGCAGACATGGCCGTGCTGGAAGCCGTCGGATCAGTTTTTCGAAAAGTGTTTGGTTCGCGCAATGAGCGTATCGTCAAAAAATTCGGACAGATTGCTGAGCAGATCACCGCATTGGAGCCGCAGCTTCGCGGCGACTTCGATGCGCAGTTCCTGGCGGCCGCTGTTGCTGTTTCCGCCGACTTGCCGCCTGAAGAACGGGAAAAGGAACTTCAGCGAATCCGCGTTGGGCTGAGCACGGACTTGCTTGAGCGTACGGCCTCGCTTCGAGAGCGAATCGCCAATGGCGAACCGATCGAATCAACCCTTGCGGAGGCGTTTGCGACATTGCGCGAAGGCCTCGCGCAGGGCACGCAACCATCGCCACTTCGATTGCCAGCTCGTCGGCGGCCAGGTTCTCTACAGCGGCACCATCGCAGAAATGAAAACCGGCGAAGGCAAGACCATCGTCTGCCACCTTGCCGCATATCTAAAGGCGCTTGAAGGCAAACACGTCCACACCATCACGGTCAACGACTACCTCGTGAAACGCGACGCCGAGTTCGCCATGCCGATTTTCGAATTGCTCGGAATGACCGTTGGCTACATCCAATCACAGGTCGATCCCGGCGGCCGCGAGGGCATTCGGGCCGAAGCCTATGCCTGCAATATCACCTATGGCACAAACAACGAATTCGGCTTTGACTATCTTCGCGACAACATGAAGACGAGCCTTGAGGAGCAGGTTCAGGGGCCGCTGGATTTCTCGATCATCGACGAAGTGGACTCGATTCTCATCGACGAGGCGCGCACGCCACTCATCATCAGCGGTCCCGCCGAGGACGATGTCACTCGCTATCGCACGGCTGATGCCGTCGGTCGCACGCTGATTGCCAGGCAATTGACAGCCCAGAACGAAACCCTGCAACGCATCAAGAGCTGGGGCGACGATCCGCCGCGGGAATTCTCCGATCATCCGAAATTTCCCGGCACCATCGCACGGTTCAAGACCGATCCGACGTGGATCGGCGAGGAAGAGGCCGAGGCCATCGGCCACAAGCTCTTTTACATTGTGGCCAAGGAACGAAAAAGCGTCGGCATCACGCACGACGGCGTCACGGTCGCGCAGGAGCAGCTCGGTGTCGGCTCGCTCTATGTCGGCGACAACATGGAATGGCCGCATCTGGTCGAGAATTCGGTGCGAGCCCATGTGGTTTACGAGAAGGACGTGGATTACGTCGTCAAGGACGGCGAAATCATCATTGTCGACTCGTTCACCGGCCGTCTCATGCACGGCCGACAATGGTCGGACGGGTTGCACCAGGCCGTCGAAGCCAAGGAGGGCGTGCGCGTCAAGGAAGAGACGCAAACCCTTGCGACAATTACGTTGCAGAATTTCTTCAAGCTCTATGAAGCTCGCGCCGGCATGACCGGAACGGCCATGACCGAAGCCGACGAGTTCACGAAGATTTACAACCTCGATGTGGTCTCGATTCCGACAAACCGTCCGGTGAATCGCGTCGATCATCACGATCGCATCTACAAAACCGTCGACGACAAGTACAACGCCATCGTCGAGGAGATTCGAGATATTCATTCAAAGGGCCGAACGAGCGATCCCTTCACGCTGGAGCCTGTGCTGAAGAACTTAAAGTCGATATTGACGAAGCAGGGCCGTTCCACCGAGAAAATCGAGGCGGCACTGGCCGAATTCAAGGGCGGCGACGGTACCGGCAACCAAATGGCCGACGCATATGACGATGCCATCGGCGATCTGTCGCGCGGTCGGCCGGTGCTGGTCGGCACCATCTCGATTGAAAATTCCGAGAAACTCTCCAACCTTTTGACGCGAAAATATGGCATCGATCACGAAGTGCTGAATGCCAAGCAGCACGCCCGCGAAGCGGAGATCGTCACCAAGGCCGGTGAAACGCACGAGAAAATGCGCGGCCGCGACAAGCAAGTCGTCGGCAACGTCACGATCGCGACCAACATGGCGGGTCGCGGCACAGACATCAAGTTGCAAAAGGGCGTGGTCTACGAAAAGTGCATCGGCGATCTCGGGCCTCCCGACAACGTCGGCGGTCGCAAATACGGCTGGCACGAAAAGGGCGTCATCGGCACCAAGTGTTGCATCAGTTGTCCGGATTACGACCCGAAGACGAACTGCGCGCATTGCTGGAAGCCCAAGATCGATCCGCGCTTCCCGGAAATGGGCCGCAAAGTCTGCTCGCTCAGTGTGCCATGTGGGTTGCACATCATCGGCACCGAACGGCACGAATCCCGCCGTATCGACAACCAGCTTCGCGGCCGTTCCGGCCGGCAGGGCGATCCCGGTTCGAGTCGATTCTTCCTGTCGCTGGGCGATGAGCTGCTGCGCCTGTTCATGGGCGACTGGATGCTCAAAATGCTGGAGCGCATGGGCTTCGAGGAGGGCATGGCCATCGAAGCGAAGAGCATCAACAAGGGCATCGAACGCGCCCAGAAAAAGGTGGAGGAAAAGAACTTCGGCATTCGCAAGCATTTGCTCGAATACGACGAAGTCATGGATCACCAGCGCAAGATCTTCTATTCGCAGCGACAGGAGATTCTCGCCGCCAGCAAGCCGGGCCGATCCGCGAAGCTGGTCGAAGTGATCTGGCGAATGATCGATGCGACCGTCAGCAACGCCGCCGAAAAATTCCTCGACAAGCAATACAGCGCGAAGTGCGTGGTCGAATGGGCCAAGGGCGAATTGGAAGGCTCCATCGATCCGAAGAGCGTGGACATCGAGGATCTCGTCGGCACAGAGCGGATCATCCGTGACAACGCCCGCGACGAGGCGCGTAATGCCATTATGATGACAGTGGGCGAATACATGGATCCCGATCTCGAGCCGGCCCAGTGGGACATTCGCGGCCTTGCCAAATGGGGCGAAACGCGATTCGGCTCCAAGCTTTCACAAAACCAGCTCAAGTCGATGTCGATGGACGAAGTGAAGGAGTCTTTTCTCGACTCGGCTGAGGCCAAATTCGAGAGTATTGACCTCAAACCGATCGAGCGTTTCTTCGACGGCGAATACGGAAAAAAGACGTTTGTGAATTGGGCCCAGCAGAAAATGGGCATCGAAATCGCGATAGAAGGGTTCGTCGAGATGTCGAACGACGAATTGACGAAGAAGGTCCGCGAGTCGATTCAAGAGGCCTATCGCGTTCGTGAGGCCAGGTATCCCGTTGAGTGGATTCTCGAACGGACGATTCTCAATGAACGGGCCGACAACGCATATTCCGCCGATGCATTGGCGCAATGGGCCAACTTCAAGTTCGGCCTGAGCTGGACCGTGGACGATGTCAGAAAGCGCGGCCCGCGTGAAGTCGCGGAGGAACTCTTTCGGTTCAATGCGGAATACGCATCGAGCGACCGGCTGGAAAAGGAGGTCGATGCCGAATTGGCCAGGCTCGGTTCAACGAATATCGAACCGCTGGCCGAATGGGGTCGCAAGCGATTCGGCGCTGCCTTCGACGACGACACGTTCAAGAACATGGAGGACAAGCGCGCGGCACTCATCATGTTCGGCCGTGACCTGGTCCGCCGCGAATTGACCATGCTCGAAAGATACGTGCTCCTGCAGATTTACGATCAGGCATGGAAAGAGCACATGCACGCGATCGATCTGTTGAAAGAGTCGATCGGCCTTCGCGGCTATGCCGAGCAGGATCCGAAGATTGCCTATAAGAAGGAAGGCTTCGGCATGTTCCTCGAGATGCAGGCATCGATCGAGGACAAGGTGACGGGCATTATCTTCCGTGCGCGACTGGCGGAAGAGGCGGAAATACAGAACAAATACAACATTGCCGCCGCCCGCCACGCCGAATCCACAAATCAGGGCTTTTCCGGCCAAGTTGATAAAGATCGCAATGCGGCCATGCAGGCACAAAATCAGGAGCACAAGATCGAGACGATTCGCCGCGAACAACCCAAGGTCGGCCGTAACGATCCCTGTCCCTGCGGCAGCGGCAAAAAATACAAGCAATGCCACGGCAAGGCCGGCTTTGCATGATCAACTGAGCGGCGTCCGATGGCCGGGCACGAGATTTCGCATGGAACAGGTCATTCTCGTTAACGAACGAGACGAACAAGTCGGCATCGAGGAAAAGCTGCAAGCCCATCGGGGCGGCGGCCGGCTCCATCGGGCATTCTCGATTTTCCTGTTCAATCCATCGGGAGACGTGCTGCTCCAGCGGCGCGCCAAGGTGAAATATCACTTTGGCGGACTCTGGTCAAACACGTGCTGCGGCCATCCCCGTCCCGGTGAGAGCGTCACCCAAGCGGCCGGGCGACGACTCGATGAAGAGTTTGGTATCCTGGCTTCGCTTTCAGGCCGCACAACGCTCATCTACGAAGCACATGATCCGATCAGCAATTTGACGGAGCGCGAATTTCTTCACGTTCTTACCGGCCTTTTTAATGGCCAGCCCCGACCCAATCGCCTTGAAATCGACGATTGGCGTTGGTCGCCGCTTGACCAACTCAAAAATGAATTGGCCGGTGCCCTGACGCAATTCACGCCCTGGTTGCCGCTTGCACTTGCCGAATTAACCCGACTTGACTGAAAACTCGATATTCCAGGTGGCTTCTACGAGTCGCCTTTCCACTCCTGAATCCATCGCGGCGCGAATCAGCCGCTAATTCGCTCTTTTGAACTGGCCGATACTTGTAATTGCGATGCGCGCACGGTGCGCGCCCGCAGAAATTGCGCGAGCCGTCGAAATGATCTACGCCGCCGCCTCAATCTGGTTGCTTGTCGCCGTGCTAATGGCATGGGGCGTGAGCCATTTATGGGGCACGATGGTCAAACCGCGCACACTCGATATCCTTTTGTTCCCCGGAACCGCGGTTGCCTATATCGGACGCATCGTGGCGCTGCTCGTGACCGGTGCCAAGGTCAATCCGAAAGCCGTCGCCCCGCCGGACAAGAAGGATCCCAAGCCATTCGAGGGCGATCTTTACGAGCCGAATCTCCCATTTTTCGGACCATTGCTCGTCGGATTTGTTCCGCTCATCTTTACGTTGACCGCAATGTTTGTCGTACTGACGCGATTCGGCCAGCCGGTCCTCCAGGCCGTGCAGGATGTGCCGGTGGCTGCGGAAGTGCCGTCGACAATGTCAGTATTTTGGGCGCAGCTGCGCGGCCTGATCACCTTGGGCGAATCCACGCTCGACGGGCTGCGGCAATCAGACTCCGTAAACTGGCAGGTGTATTTGCTGGCCTATTTGCTGATTTCATTCTCTGTGCGTTTGTCTCCGCTCAGGGGCAATGCGGCAGGCTTGCTTGGCGCGATTGTGATTTGCGGCGCGTGTGCTGCGCTGATTGGCACCCTCACCACGCGGCCGGCCGAGTTGATTCAGGTGGCATGGCCGCTGTTCTGCGTTCCGCTTGGGATACTGGTTTTGTTGATGATCGGAACGCTGGCGGCGCGCGGGGTGTTCGAGACGGTGCGAATGCTGGCCCATCGCTGAATGAAGTGCCGCTTCGTCGGCAATGTCCGACGAGCCAACGGAAGGCTCTTATCATGAATCAGGCCGATCACGGATCGATCGCCGATATTCGCAAAAAAATTTTGACGCCGGAATCGCTTGCTCGACTTGTCGGCCAAGCGCGGCACGGCGGGCCTCAGGCAGGAACTCCTGTCATTGTTCAATGTCACGGCTGCTTTGACATCGTGCATCCCGGGCACATTCGGTATCTTCAATTCGCCAGAACGCAGGGCGATATCCTGGTGGTTTCAATCACCGGCGATGCGCAAATTCAAAAGGGCGTGCATCGTCCTTACATCCCGCAGGAGCTTCGTGCCGAAAATCTCGCGGCGCTTGCGTTTGTCGACTACGTCGTGATCGATCCGCATCCCACCGCCGCCGAATTGCTGCGACTCGTGCGTCCTGATGTCTACGTCAAGGGCAGGGAGTACGCCACAAGCGACGACCCGCGCTTTCTGGCCGAACGCGCGATCGTCGAGTCCCATGGCGGCCGCACCGTTTTCTCCAGCGGAGATGTCGTTTTCAGCTCAAGTCGCATCGTTGCGGAAATGGAGGGCAATGTCGACTTGCAGCGTCAGCGGCTCGCGGCCGTTTGTCGGCGAAACGACATCAGTCGCACAGAGATCAGCGGAATTCTAAATCGAGCAGCCGGCAAACGAATCGTCGTTTGCGGCGATGTGGTTGTCGAGCGCTATGTCCTCTGCGATTCCGGCGCGATGTCGACCGAGTCGCCGATGATGTCGCTACGCCAGCTCGACGAGAAGGACTTTGTCGGCGGGGCTGGCTTTATCGCGCTCCAACTCGCCGAGATGGGCGCGACGCCGATTCTGGTGACAACGGCAGGGCGGGGTCCGCTGTCGAATTGGCTCAAGGAAGAACTTGAGAAAGCAGGCGTGGAGTTGCAATGCATCGACTCGACTTCCGATGCCCCGCTTCGCACTCGATTCCTCGTGGATGAGCAAAAAGTCTTTAAGGTGCATCGCGTTTCACCCATGACGCCGGATGCCGCCGACGAGCGGGATACACTTGAAAGGCTCGAATCAGCCGCAATGCGAGCGGACGGCATCGTGTTGCACGATGCCGGGTTTGGGTTGCTTTCGTCGGGCCTGCTTCGCTTGATTCATTCGGAATTGCAGGGCCGCGTCCCATTCTTGGCGGCCGGCTGGGGTGAAACGCAATCCAATCCTGAAGTGATGCGGGCGGCCGACCTTGTTTGCTGTTCGGAGCGTCGGCTGCGGCTCGCATGGAATGCCCGCGACGAGGGCCTGTCGTCGCTCGCGTATCGTGTGCTGAAGGAGACCCAGGCACGCCGACTCATTGTCACCCTTGGCAAGAACGGACTCGTCACCTTTGACCGTCCTTCGCAGGATCGCAATTGTCCATCATGGAACGGACGGTTGCTCAGTGAATACCTGCCGACCTTTGCAACGCATGTCGCTGATCGCTTGGGGGCCGGCGATTCCCTTTTGTCCGCAGCAGCGTTGGGCATAGCCGCGGGCGGCTCGTTAATGCAATCGGCCTATCTTGGTGCCGTTTCGGCATCGATGGCCGTCGATCGATTGGGGAGTGATGCCCGTTGGCATGGACGAAATGCGCAGGGCCATTGCCAATCGTGCTGAATTGCATGCTTCACCGATACGTGGCGACGCAAACGAGAGAAGTTTTTCTCGCAACGGATTGACCCATGCCGCTCAGGTCAGTTGATTGCAGTGTAATCATCCCGACACGCACCAGGCGCGCGGTGCTGGCGCGCACTTTGAAGTCGCTGGCCGAGTTGCCGGATCATGGATTTGAAGTCATCGTTGTCGACAATGGTTCGACGGACGGAACGCTTTCATTGCGAAGCGAATTCCCGGCGGTGCACTGGATCGAGCTTGGCGAGAACCGTTCCTCCTCGGCGCGCAATGCGGGCGCGGAAAGTGCGAAGGGTCGTGTCCTGCTGATGCTCGATGATGACAGTTGGCCGGATCCTGGCGTCATTGGGAAGGTCGTTCGGCGCATGTCGGATCGGCCGGAACTGGGCGCCATCGCATGCCGCGTGTTGCTGGCCGATTCGGATGGACGGCACGATGCCGGCGGCGTGCCGGGGATTTTCTTCAACTGCGGTGGGGCGGTGCGGCGCGATGCTTTTCTGGATGTCGGCGGATTCCCTACCGACTACGATTATTATGTCGAGGAATATGACCTCTGTTGCCGGCTTTGGCAGCACGGCTTATGCGTTGAACCGCATGGCGATCTGATCGTGCATCACCGAAGAACGCTTGAAAACCGCGACAACAACCGAATGCTGCGCTTTCTCGTGCGAAACAACATCGCGCTTTGGCGCAAATTCGCGCCGCCCGCGCTGCGCGACGATCTGATCGCATCCACAGTCGAACGGTATGCCCGTGTCGCCCGTAAGGAAAATGCGTCCGCCGGATTTGAACAGGGCCTGCAGGAATCGAAGCGTCACGATAATGGCACAAGCGACGAAGTGCCGCTGACGCTCGATCAGTTCGAGCACCTCTTCGGCATCAAAACTGCGCGGCGGGTTTTGCGCGAGTGGGCCGATAAGCGTGCGATTCGCCGAATCGCCGTCTGGTCGCGCGGAAAAGGCTGCGAACAAATCGTCGGTCTTGCGAATTCGCTTGGCTTTCATATCCATGCTGTTTATGATTCGCCCGAGTCGATCGGCCACGATCGAATGTGGCGAGGCATCAACCTGCGTGCTTGCGATGGCTTCAATGTCCAGTCGGTCGACGGGCTCGTGGTGGGTTCGCTTTCGCCAGGCGTCGCGGAAGACATCAGCCATGCACTCGGACAAAAGTATGAGTCGCTTCCGATCATTACGCTCGCACCCTGGCTTCATATGCCGAGCGTCCGCGAAGCATCGGTGCTTGGTTGATTCGGACGCTGCCGTCGGATTATCTCAGTCGCGCACTCGCGACGGACGATTCAAGGTCTCATGTCGATGAAGCGAGATCGTTGCCGCATCAAACCGCTCCTGGCCGGACACCTGCGTCCCCATCGCACGCCGCCGCGAAACGCGCACGATGACGACCGGCCCCGCGGCTTCGCATCAGCTTCACCGCCGGCAGCGACTTGCCGTCGGACTTTCAATTTGCAACGGAATCCATCTCAATCGCTATTGTTCAGGCCAATTCAGCATTAATGACGGCCGATCACGCGCGAATACGGCATATTCACTTCTTCAGAAAATCGACAATGTCTGGAAGCACATTGAAGCGCAACTGATCGACGAAGGTGCTGCGTCCGATTCGGCGGCGCCGCAATTGTCTGCGCCGGTGGATTGGCAGCGCGAAATCGATGGGTTGATCGCCTCGATCGATCGCGCGTGCAGCGAAGCCAGATGTAACGGTGAGCATCTCTTTAATGGAACGTGGACAATCGTAATTGATGGGGACAATGGGGCGGCGACGAAATCGCTCACCCTACCCCGAATCCACACATCGATGCTCGGCAACTTGCGAATTGGCGGCTTTCTGACGGCCTTGGCACACGAAGGCGATTACGATGTGCAAAGCGGCTGCGCTGCGGACGCGCGGGCCATTCTTCGAGCATCGATGTTCCAGCTTGCCGGTATACGAGAAGAGATCGCTGAGTTTATGGCGACGGCCGTTGATCCCGCCCAATCATCGACGGATGTGGCCGCCGAGAATGCGGCAGCGGCGACATCTGTTCTGATGGATACGAATTTCATCCGCCAAGCCGGTGGGGTTACCCAGATCGACGCGCTGGTCGCCGGCAAAGCAGCCATCTCAGAGCAGAATTTCCTGCAAATTTTTTCTTAAGCTGTCAGCCGCCTCGAATTCAACGAAGGCGTATTTCCGTCTCATAAAAATGTACCCCGTTCGTGCCGATTGAGCCCGCAAGCCGCAACGTGGCATGATTTCAGGACCTTGTCGCCCTGAAGGCAGGACTTGCCGTTGATTTTGATGAAGATCATTCATGGACTAACGAAAGTCCCATCAGCCGTAGCCCGATAGGAAAGGCGGTCACCGCAAGTAGGACTTGCGAGGGCCATGCACGGCGAATCGCAGTTTGAAACGCGGCGCAAAGGCCGAAGCCAATTGCGAAAACGACGTGGAGTTTCGACACGGATTGTCGAAAACGCGAAGTTAAAGCCGTTCAGCTTGTCTCCGGATTTCGGAGGAAGCTGAGCAAACTTTTCACGCGAGAAATCGCGTGGCCTGCCGCGGAAAGCAACACAAAACCGCGGGCGTTCAGGGAGGAACCGATGAGTCGCATCAATTCAAATGTTCCGGCGCTGACGGCGATCCACAAACTCACCGCCAATACCAAATCGCTGAACAAGAGCCTCGAGCGGCTCAGCAGCGGTCTGCGGATTAACCGCGGAGCAGACGATCCGGCGGGCCTCATCGCTTCCGAATCGCTGCGATCCGAGATTCGCGGAATCAATGCGGCGATCAGCAACTCCGAGCGTGCCATCAACGTCATCTCGACGGCGGATGCGGCCCTCGGCGAAGTGTCGAAGCTACTGCTCGACATCAAGGGCCTGGTCGTCCAGACTGCGAACGACGGCGGCCTGTCACGCGACGAAATCGAAGCCAATCAGCAGCAGATCGACTCGCTGCTGACCAGCATCGATCGAATCGCCAATTCAACCCAATTCAATGGCAAGAAGCTGCTGAACGGCGGCCTTGGCTATTTGGTTGACGGGCAGGACAAGTCAAACCTCGCCCGCATTCAGCTCTTCGGCGCCCGCGTGCCCGAAGGCTCCACGCTGCCGATCGATGTCTCCGTGACCCAGTCCGCCCTCACCGCCCAGCTCAACATCGGCGTCGGCGGCACAACCGGCGTCACCTCGGCCGGCTCGCTGTCGGCCGGCAACAACATCACCCTTGAAATTCAGGGCAATGTCGGCACGGAAGTTCTGAATTTTGCCAGCGGAACCACGCTTTCGCAGATTGCGGCGTCCATCGTCGACAACGCCAGGCTGACGGGTGTATCGGCAACGGTCAGTGCCGGTGGTTTGGCATTCCATTCGACCGCCTACGGCAGCCGGCAGTTCGTTTCAATCAACGTCCTGAGCGGTACTTTCGGAATCAGTCCCGGCGATCAGGGCAATACACGGATGCCGGCCGCGATGCCAACGTGCTGATCAACGGCCAGCAAGCCTCGGTCGACGGTCTCACCGCCAATCTCCGCAGTGCGGGCCTCGATGTCGTCATCGATCTCACCGAGAATTTCGGAACAACTCTCGGAAACGATTCGTTCTCGGTCACCGGCGGCGGTGCCAACTTCCAGATCGGCCCCAATGTCAACAGTCAGGGCCGAATCAGCATCGGCATCGAATCCATCACCGCCGCAAATCTCGGAAACACCGAGTCCGGATTTCTGAATAACCTCGGAACAGGCCGAACCACCCAGCTTTTGGATGCGGAGAATCTCCCGCGTGCCGAGGAAATCGTGAATTCCGCGATCATCCAGATTTCGCGGCTCTCCGGTCGGCTTGGCGGTTTCCAGGCCAATCAGGTCGAAACAAACCTGAACAGCCTCCGCGTCGCCCTTGAAAACGTGACGGCCTCTGAGTCCGCCATTCGCGACACGGACTATTCCGTCGAAGTCTCGAATCTGACCAGGGCGCAGATTCTGCTTCAATCGACCACGAATATTCTCGGCATTGCGAATGCAGCACCGCAGAACGTGCTTTCGCTGCTCAGATAAAATGAGATCAGTTCGCCGCGCAACTATGCGTTGGCATTGAGCTTCAGATAGACCCACGAGCTTTTTGAGGCGCCGCCTGCCGACCCTGAAAGTCAGCCGACGGCGCCTCTCGCATTCACGGACGAGTGCGGCTCTTCCGATATCAATCTGGTCGAGCCGCATTGCCTGCGGACGCTCGATTTCCTGCTCGCCGAAACGGAGTCCATCGATGTCGGCGCACACATTCAATCGAACCTTGCCGCGAAAGTGCGGTGTGGTGCTCACCTGTCTCGACAACGGCAAGAAGCGATTTCGCGCCGTGCCGATCTCAGATGACCCCGCACAATCCGTTTTGGACGAGCAAGGCGCCGGGTACGCAACCATTCTTCCTCCTCAGAATGCTTCGCCAATCGGGCGAATTCACGGTCCCGGCATTCACGATTCATAAGGCTGTGCGTCAAACGCCCGGTGAGACCGGGTCGATCGCATGCGCGTATCCATCGAATGAATCAGTCCTGCTTCCTGCGATGGAAGCGACAGCGAGTGCAACATCATGTCCAGTATTTCCAGTGGCGTCGGTCTCATCTCCGGCCTGCCGATCAATGATCTCGTCAACAGCATTATTTCCGCGCAAAGCCGGCCGATCACGCAGCTTCAGAGCCGGCTTGGCGTCTTTGCCGGCCGTCGCACCGGTTTGTTGCAGATTTCCGCCCAACTACTTTCGATCAAGACTGCGATCAGCCGATTCGGGCAATCCTCTTTCTTTAATTCGTCGATCGCGACCAGCTCAAATCCGACCGCACTTGCCGCAACTGCGAACAGCAACGCAGCCGTCGGCGACTATTCTCTTGTCATTCGAAGCCTTGCGACCCGGCATCAACTGGTGTCGCGTGGTTTTGCAAATGCCGATCAGGCCGCCGTCGGTGCCGGAACCCTGACCATCGAAAACGCGCGAGGGCAGGTGAATCGCTCCACCCGCCTCAGTTCCTTGAACGGGGGCGCCGGCGTGCAGGCCGGAAAAATCAGAGTGTCCGATCGCACCGGAGCGGCCGCCACCATCGATCTGGTCGGCGCGCTGACGATTAACGATGTCGTCGATCGCATCAATGCCGCATCCGGCATTGGCGTCGCCGCCCGCGTCGAGGGCGATCATCTTGTTGTGGAGGACCAATCCGGCGGAACAGGCACCCTCAGCGTTGCCGAAGTCGGAACCGGTCGAACCGCCGCCGATCTTGGCCTGTTGCAATCGTCCACGACCGGCACGCTCACCGGCGGCAGGCTTGTTTACTTGACGGAGTCCACACGCCTTCGCGATTTGAACGACGGAAACGGCGTGCGCCGGCTGAATCTGACCAATGACTTGCAGTTTTCACTTGGCGATGGCCGTAGTGTTGATCTGAACCTCTCAGACAATCTGCTGCAAGGCACGCCACTGTCACTTCTGAATTCCGGCTCGGGCGTGACATTGGGACGAATTCGTATCACGAATCGGGCGGGTGTTTCAGCGGAAGTCGATTTGACGGGTGCAACGAATGTTCAGGATGTACTCACCCGCGTCAACGCCGCGGGCATCAATGTTTCCATCACCACCAGCGGCTCAAAATTTGTCCTGAACGACGCGTCGGTTGCCTCCGGCCAGACGGCCTTCGGCAGTTTGAAAATTGAAGACCTGGACGGCGGCAACACCGCTGAATCACTCGGAATCGCCGGAACGGCAACGGGCTTGTATTGCGGGCCATCAACGAATCGCCGCAGAATCGCGATGCAACCACTGGCGCGCGACTTGTCACCGCGGCTCTTTCGGCAAATGGCCGTGGCATTACGCTCACCGACAACACCGGTACCGGCCTCGTCGTAAACAACTCAAATTTGGCCCAAGACCTCGGTCTTGGCACCTTGCCAAGCGGCTCGAATGCACCTGCGCCGACGACGATCCAATCCAACGCACTCATTTCCGGCCTCAATACGGTGTTGCTGCGATCATTGAACGGCGGTTCGGGAGTGATTCAAATGATCTGCCGATCGGCGACCGCAACGGCGGACCGCTCGTTTCGGTCAATGTTGCCAATGCAACAACGCTCGACGATGTGATCAACGCGATCAATTCCGCGGGAACGGGCGTAACCGCCGCGGTATCTTCATCCGGGCTGGGGATCGATCTCACCGACTCCACCGGCGGCACCGCCAACCTGCGAATCACAGGCGCGACCGCCGAGTCACTGGGCATTTCTGCGGACGCCGCGTCAAACACGGCGCGGCGCCAACCTGCAGCGCCGTTACATTTCGGAAGCGACTCGCCGCGAAGACTTCAATCTCGGCGCCGGCATTCCCAGCGGACGATTCCGAATTACCGACAGCACCGGCGCGTCGGCCGTCGTTGATCTCACGGGAGACGAACGGACGATTCAGGACATCATCGCGGAGATCAATTCGCGCGGCATTGGCGTTGTCGCTTCAATCAATGAAACGGGCGATGGATTGCTTTTGCGCGACACGGCCAACGGGGCCAGCCGATTGAAAGTCACGGAAGAGGGCGGCACAGTCGCCAAGGCGCTGGGGCTGCTGGGTCAGGCTGCGGAAGGCCAGTCCTACATCGACGGGTCATTGGAGAAACGCATTTCGATCGACGGCAATGATTCGCTCAACGATGTGCTCGCAAAAATCCAAAGCAGTGGGGCGGCCGTCAACGCCACGATTATCAACGACGGCTCCGGCGGCCAGTCCTACCGGCTGAATCTTGTTGCATCGCGATCGGGTCTGAACGGGGCACTCGCCATTGATGCCGGAGCGACGTCACTGACGTTTGATGCACTTTCACAGGCACGCGATGCCGTTGTGTTGATCGGTGATGCCAATGCCGATCGTCCGCTCGTTGTATCTTCGTCTTCCAACACGCTGGATGGCGTTATAAACGGTGTCAAGCTGGATTTGATCGCCACATCCGAAGCCCCCGTGAACATATCCGTTCGGCGCGATCAGGACGCATTGGTCGAACAGGCCCGCACCTTTGTGAATGCGTTTAATACGGCCATAGGTACGCTCGACACGCTAACTCGGTTTAACTCGGAAACCTTCGACCGCGGCGTGCTGCAAGGCGATTCAACGGCACGACGCGTTAGACAGACGCTATCCTCGCTGACGTCCGTTGATGTGAGCGGCTTGGACGGCGGCTTCAACCGTCTCGGCAGCGTCGGTATCAAGCTCGATACGGGCGGCAAGTTGAAGCTGGATGAAGAGGCGTTTCGCGCGGCGCTCGATCAGGATCCCGAAGCCGTCAAGCAACTCTTCACGCTCGAACAAATCGATGCCGACGGCGAAAAAACAGTTGTCGGTCTCGCCGGCGTGATCCAAAAGGAAATCGACCGACTCACCGACGTCGAAAACGGCGTCATCACACTTCAGGAAGAATCTCTGCAGAAATCAGAGACTAATCTCAACAGCCGCATTTCGCAGCTCACGGCCCTTCTCGCGGCACGCCGGGAACGGCTGCTGGGGCAATTCCAGAACATGGAATCCATCATTGCCAATTTGCAAAGCCAGCAGAGCGCCATTTCCAGTCTGGCAGCGTTGATTCCCTGATCGCAAAGCGGCGCAGCTTTCGCCGATTCGGTGCCCGCCATTGCTCAGGTCGTCCTGTGATCCGACCGATGAACCGGGTGGTGAATTGCGTTTGATGGAGCGATCGGCAAATGTCCCAGGATGCCTCGGGCGAATATTTTAAGAATGCGGTCATGACGGCGACGCCCGAGCAATTGCAGCTCATGCTCTATGATGGCGCAATCCGTTTCGCCGGCCAGGCCCGCGATGCACTGGTCCGGGGCGACTTTGAGGAAAGCTGTGAAAAGCTCATTCGCGCGCAGAACATCGTGCTCGAAATGCGAAACGGTCTTCGACACGATGTAAACGAATCGCTCTGCACGCAGATGTCCGCACTTTACACGTTCATTTACAATCGTCTCGTCGAAGGCAATATGAAGCGCAGCCCAGGCGCGATCGACGAAGCTCTCAAGATTCTCAATCATCAGCGCGAAACCTGGCAGCTCCTGCTGGATAAGGTGCGCGTCGAACGCGGGAAATCAACCTCCCGCAGCGATGCCGATTCACCGGCCACATCCAATTCGACCGGACTCTCGCTTAGTATTTCCGGTTGAATCACCGTTCCTCGCGCAATACCCGCCTGTACCGATTGTTACTGTTCGCCGATAATGCTCTCGGAAACGCTGCGCGCTTGGCGCGAACCCTTCGCGCATTTACTGCGTATTATCAGGGTCGGCCGGGCCAATGGGTGAATGCCGTCGCCTTCTCAGGAGTGTGTCATGTTCTTATCAAGGCAAGTGAGTGTTTCTTTGTGTGGAATCGCGGTGTGGGTGTTGGCCTGCACAGATACCAACGCCGTTGCACAACCGGCCGGCGGCTCGACCGGTTCCATGACGCCGGAACAGAAAATTGAACTCGCCATCCGCAAGATTGACGTGCCGGATTTGAAGGAGGCCGAACGACTGATTCGTGAGGCCGAAATCGAGAAGCCGACCCTTCTGACGCTCAAGCTGGCGCGCGGCCTCTATTTCGTTGCGACCAAGCAGGGGGCCTCGGCATTGGCGGAGCTTGAGAGTTACAACAGCAATGCCCACGGTGATTGGCGCGGCCTGGCGGCCATTGGGGAATTGTATGTGCAGTCTCGCATGTATTCGTCCGCCCGGCTGCCGCTGGAGCGTGCCGTGCCGTTGGCACCTGCGAAAGAGAATGGAAAGCCGGTCAAATCGAAGGTGCTCATCAATCTGGCCTCCACCTATCTCGGACTTGTGAAGAATAAGGAAGCGGTGTCGACGGCCAAGGAAGCCCAGGCCATTGCCGCCGATGACGCGGAGATTCAGTTGCGTGTCGGTGAAATTGCCATGCAGGCACAGGACTTACGCTGGCTGGCCGCCATCGATCAGGCCGTGCTTCTGTTTAAGAATGACATTCGCGACGATCCCTTCAATCGAACGGCGCACGAGAAGCTGCGAATGGCCTATCGCGGCGCCACCATGCTGTATGACCGACAGCGTGTCGCCGATGCCGAGAATGCGGAACCGTATTACCGCGTGGCGCGCATTTCGCTGCAGGCCGCTGAAATTGAGCGACGCATTGCCATGCTGGATGCACTTCAATTCGTGAGCCAGGCCATCGAACGCTCGCCCAAAAACAACGACATGAAACTCTTTCTGATCGAGCTGGAGTATTCGCTCGGCGGCAGCAAAGATGCCTCGACCATGATCGACGCCATCTTGACGGGCGATGAAAAAAACGAGAAGGCGCTCGAGTGGAAGACAAAGTTCGCATCCGAACCGCCTCGTTTGGTCCTCCCTTGATGCGCATCGCTGCTTCCGCAAGTCGCGCACCCATGCGTTGCCGTCTTCATCCCTCAATTCCATTGACAAGCGAGGTATCGCGATTCACATCAGCGCACATTTCCGTCGAGCAGTTGACTGACAGCATTGATTGATCGCATAGAGTGCGAAGCGGCAATTCCTGCCAGAAGCATCCGCCATTTCTGCGGCAATTTCGGCCTTTTTTTGCAACTGCGATCGTCTCGATTCACTTCCGCGCCAACGTCCCGAAATCTCAAGACCGCTCGCGCGCGAGGTCGATAGACTCTCGTCGGCTTATCGGACAAACCATGCTTCGCGAATGCCGTTGCGAGGTCATGCAACGTGTGGCGACAGCCGATAATGGCGCCGGGCGTTTACATCGCCGTCACTTGGTCGTGCGTCTTGCAGGTTCAAAGTCTCGTCGCCGCGCTCGAGCTTCGCATTCCTATGAAACTCACCGCACTCATTCCTTCGCTCTCGATCGCTTCCGCACTCATGGTTTCCGCATCATGCTCAAGCACTGCACCGACGCGCGTGGCATCGAAGGGCAAGCCGCCGTCGGGACAATCGCAGGAGACCATGGCCGCTTCTGGCGAGAATCAAGACACCGGTCTTCATCTTTTCGGACGCGACCCCGGTTTGTCCGATGTGGCTTTCGAAGGCCAGGCCGCAACCGGACTGTTGCAGCACACAACCCAAAGCGACGGCGCCGATTTTGATCCCGATGTCGACCGCGCCGGAAAAATGCTCGTCTTCGCCTCCACGCGAAACTCGCACAACAGTCACCTGTATCTCAAGGCCGTCGATGGAGCGACCATCACGCAAATCACGGATGGCGCCGCCAACGATGCACAGCCACAGTTCGATCACACTGGCACGCGCATCGCGTTTGCCAGCGATCGCGGCGGTCAATGGGACATTTGGGTTATCGAAGCGAATGGCCGAAACCCGATTCAGGTCACCAACACACCAATGCCCGAAATGAGCCCCAGTTGGTCGCCCGACGGCAAAAAGCTCGTCTACTGCCGCATCGATCCCAAGGAAAATCGCAACTCGCTCTGGGTGGTCGAACTCGACAATCCCGGCATCAAGCGACTCATCGGCGAAGGTCTCTTCCCGGCATGGTCGCCGAACGGCGACAAAATCGCCTACCAGCGCGCCCGCGCACGCAGCAGCCGGTACTTCAGCATCTGGACGCTCGACATCAGGGGCGATGAAGTGCTCTTTCCGACCGAAGTGGCCGCGAATCCAAGTGGCGCGCTCATCGCCCCGGCCTGGTCGCCGGATGGCAGGCAAATCACCTTTACAATGATGGACACGCACGGCGATGTGGCCGCCCAGGGTTTGCCCGGTTCGCGCAGTGTGGCGGGGCGCTGCGACATCGGCGTGGTCGATCTGGATGGTCGCGGACTGCAGCGCTTGACCGAAGGTCGCGCCCGCTACTTCGCCCCGGCCTGGTCGACCGATGGACGCATCTACTTCAGCACCCATGAAGAAGACAACGAAACGATTTGGAGCATCAAGCCGTTTAAGCCGGCCACCTATACGGAGGATTCTCCGTCCGCCACAACCGCCAGCGACCGCCGTGCGGCGAGCGTGAACGAGGAAGAATTCGACCAATGACATCGGATCGGCACCATTCGGCCCGATTCCAGTAACTTGAAACTCAAAATGACTGAATAAATGAAAAAGATACGAAGCGTCATCCCGGCCTGCTCGCTCGTTTTCCTTGTCGGCTGTTCCCAGCCGATGAAGTCCGACGATGTGGCCATTCCACGCGCTTTCGTCAAGCCCGTCACCATCGCCGTCGCGCCGATTCTGAATTTCTCCGGTGAATTCAGCCTCGATCCCATTGCCGCGGCCGACCTGCTTGCCTCCGAACTCACATTCGTCGAGGTGTCACGGTCCTGCCGGTCAATCGTGTGATGGCCGTACTGGCAACCCAGAGCCGCATTCAGGTTGAATCACCGGCCCATGCCCTCGCGGTTTGCGAAGCGGTCGGTGCCGATGCGATTTTGGTCGCCGGCATCACCGAGTACGACGCCTACACACCCGTCGTCGGAATTGTCCTGCAAATGTACGCCCCGCAGCAACATGCGGTTGAAGACTTCGAGCCGATGCTTGCGGCGCGCATGGCCGAACCGTTTGAAATCACCCGCATGGTCGATCCCATGCTCCCCACCAGTCAGGTGCAAATCGTGCTCAATGCGGCCCACGAAAGGGTCCAGAAAGCCGTCAGGAAATACGCCGATCCCCGCGATGGCAACGAATCTCATCTCGGTTGGCGAGAGTATCTGAAAGTCCAGTCCAAGTATCTCCGATTCTGTTGGAACGATGCCCTCGGACGCCTGATGAAACAGGAGCGGTCCAGGCGGCTCTTACTGGTCGCGGGCGGAAACACGGAGGATCCGGCGTGAAAACGGACGTTCGACAGCTATCATTGGTTAAGGGGGGCCACCGGTTCCTTTTCCGGTATCAGCCCGGTAATGAGGCCGATGTCATCGGCGCATTCGCAGCTCTGGCCAGTGATGGCTCCACCGATTTCGACTGGTTCGATGCCGCTGTCCTCTCCTATCAGATGGGGCGGCGTCTGGAAACGGAAATTGAGGAATTGCGCGTTTAAGTCTCAATTTATTTATGAATCTTGAAATTGAATAGCCCGATAGTGGATTCAGCCCTCGGACGGGAGCGTCCGACGCCGAACGATGCGTCTAGACCGCGTGTGGTTCGTGCCTGTGTGAGTAATGGTGGGAGGCCGCGGAGCGTTGCCAGGAAGCGCGGCAAAATAACAGTAGTCAGTCATTCGCCGAAAAGAGTGTCGCGATCATGAGTCAAGAACATCCGCTGGTAACCGAGTTTCTGAATTACCTTCGCTACGAGCGGCACTTCTCCCCGCATACGGGTAAGTGCTATGCCGCTGACCTCCATCAGTTCAGCCAGTTTCTCATTGGCGGACCTGAGGCGGCCATCAACGCGGCAGCGCCGATCGCGCGGGGCACATCCAACATGACCCTGCGTTCGCACGCCATGGGCGGCTCGGGCTCTACGGCCGTCGCCACCATGACCGCGACCGACGTGGAAACGATCAAGCAGAAGCTGCTTGCGTCCGACGCGAACCAGATTCGCGCCTTCCTTTCGTTCCTCACGGAACGCGAGTACTCGAAGGCCACCGCCGCGCGGAAGCTCGCGACCCTTCGCAGCTTCTACAAGTTCTGCCTGCGCCGCGGCTACATCCAGACCAACCCGGTCGCCACGATCCGAACGCAAGCGGAAACGCGCCCAGAGTTCTCGATATCGACGCGATCAAGAAGCTCCTCTGCACCACGGATGACACCACGCTTCTCGGCGCTCGCGACCGCGCGATGCTCGAGAGCATGTACTCCACCGGCGTGCGCGTCAGCAGCTCGTCGCCCTCAACGTCAACGATCTCGATCGCGACAGCGGCCATCTCCGCGTTCGCGGCAAGGGTCGCAAGGAACGCATCACCCCCATCGGCCCGACGGCCATTGCCGCCATCGGCCGATACCTCGCGATGCGAAACAGCGATCCGCGCAATACGACCTTCAATCAGGAAGCCATGTTCGTCAACAAGCACGGCCAGCGCCTCAGCACCCGAAGCGTCCGCCGCAAGCTCGATAAATATCTCTCGATGGCCGGCCTCGATCCGCGATCAGCCCCGCACACCCTGCGGCACGTTCGCGACCCACATGCTCAACAACGGCGCCCGACCTGCGCGTTCAGGCTTTGCTCGGCCACCAGTCGATCAGCACCACGCAGATCTACACGCATGTGTCGACGAGTCAGTTGAAGAAGGACTACGACAACAGCCATCCGAGAGCCTGACGACTCAACGAGCCGGACCGGTAACGCCTGGCCCCCGTACCGAAGGCCTTGATCGCAAACACTCACCAACGGCGTGTCTCGCGAAAGCGATGCACGCCGTTTTCTTTTGGCCGTTCGGCAACCACCCACTTACAACCGTCAATCGTCAATGGAAAAAGGTGTTCCTTCAGAGCGGGAGTACCTCCAGCCAATTCGCGCTTTTGAAGGTCGGCGGCCTGATCGTCGTTGGTAAGAGTTATTACGCTTGAATGTCTCCCAACGTCCTGTATGAAAATTACGCCGCCGGATACGGTGCCGACGAGTCAAACAAAGCCGCGAACGTCAAGAAACCGTCATTACCTAATCAGGCCGGCCCACGCCGTAATTTCGGAAGAATACCAGAGTATTTGTGCCCGCCTTACAACGTGTAAATCTGCTTTGCCAAAATCGCCCAGCAATTTCGGTATGGGGTAAATACCCTATTTCAATCAGCGGTGGTGATGAGACAATAAAAATGACTTTTCTTGGCTCCGGAAACAAGAGCAAGACAATTTTCATAATAAGTGCCGGATCGATGAAATGAATTGCATCAGGCCGTCGTGAGATTGATGTCGTCGGCAGACATTGTGACGGCAAGCTGACGTGGAACAATGGCACAAAGAACTACCCCAGGACGACTTTCTCGACAGCATCGAGCGGTGTCTTGCTTCGGAGTCGTTCATCCCCGATTTCTACACCCGTTTCGCCTGCTCAATCGCCATCCATTCGTGACCGGTTCGCCCGCACGGACATGACACTTCAGGCGCAAAAACTCGCCAACATGTTGCGGCTCCTGGCCTCGGCGGTTGCCGGCGAGTCAGAGGCACTGAAACAACTAAGCGAACGGGCGGAAACCCATAGCCGCAAACACCTGAACATTACGCCCGACATGTACGAACTGTGGAGTTCTTCAATTCTTGCAACCGCACGTGAGCATGACACTGTGTGGACACACGAAGTCGAGGAGGCCTGGAACAGCACATTGAATTCGTTGAACGCGGTTGCTCGCGCTAGCCATCTTTTGAACTGCAATCGCGAAAAATGCCGCCTTGGACAGCCCTTCGGCATTAAGCGACCTTATCCACCAGCACGCCGCCAACACTGGACACACACACCCAATCCCCCTACAATTCACATATTCAACAGGGCTGGATGCCGTTGGATGATTGCTTGGCTCCGATGACTCGAAGAGGACGCGACTTGCGTCCGGGCATTTGACGGCACTTTCCATTCTCGTCCCCATCCCACAGGAAGTTTCATGAGATTTGAAGAACTCGGGCTGATCGAGCCCATCCTTCGCGCCGTCGTCGCCGAAGGCTACGCAACACCCACACCCATACAATTGCAGGCCATCCCGCAGGTCCTCGCCAAACGCGACCTCCTCGGCTGCGCCCAGACCGGAACCGGCAAGACCGCCGCTTTTGCGCTGCCCATTCTGCAGCGCCTCCACACCGCCGATGGCGCTCGAACTCGCATCCGGCCGATACGTGCCCTCGTTCTGGCACCGACGCGCGAACTGGCCTCCCAGATCGGCCAGAGCTTCCGCGTTTACGGCCAGCACACCGGCCTGCGCGGCGTCATTATTTACGGCGGTGTGAATCAGAATCGCCAGACCGCAGCGCTCCACGGTGGAACGGACATCGTCGTCGCCACGCCCGGCCGCCTGCTCGACCTGATGAACCAGGGCATCCTGCGCCTGGACGCCATCGAGTATTTCGTCCTCGACGAGGCCGACCGGATGCTCGACATGGGCTTCATCCACGACGTTCGCCGCGTGATCGCGCTCCTGCCCACGAAGCGGCAGACGCTCTTCTTCTCCGCCACAATGCCCCCGAATTCGCAGCCTGTCCAACAGCATCCTGACGAACCCGGTCAGCGTGCAGGTCGCACCCGTCTCGGCCACCGCCGACAATGTCGAGCAGTCGATCTACCACGTGAAGAAAAAGAACAAGCCCGCGCTATTGGCCCATCTGCTTGGCGACCCCAACTTCACGCGCTCCCTCGTCTTCACCCGCACCAAGAGTGGTGCGAATCGCGTCGTCGCAGAGCTCGACCGTGTCGGCATCGCCAGCGAGGCGATCCACGGCAACAAGAGCCAGGCCGCCCGAGAGCGCGCCATCGCCAATTTCAAAACCGGCAAGTCGCTCGTCCTCGTCGCCACCGACATCGCCGCCCGCGGCCTCGACATCGACGAGATTTCCCACGTCGTGAACTACGACCTGCCCAACGTCCCCGAGACCTACGTCCACCGCATCGGCCGCACCGCACGCGCCCGGCGCCAGCGGCGTGGCCGTCTCCTTCTGCGACCCCGAGGAGCGCCCGCATCTGAAAGCGATCGAGCGGCTCACCCGAAAAACCATCGCGGTTAACGCCCAGCATCCTGCGTTTCCCGAATCGAACGATTCGCATGACAGCCAACCGCGGCGTTCCGCACACGCACGTCCGCCCTCGCGCCGAATGCGCCCGCAGCACGATTCATCGCGCGGCCACGCCCCGTCAAGAAGCAACCAGGGCCAAACCGGCCGGCCCGCCTCGCGCGACCATTCCGCCCGGCAGGGCAACGCAGCCCAGCGGCATCGCTCGACTTCGACTGGCAATTCAGCAACGCACGGCAATTCAGCCTCCCATGGCAATGCAGCCCCACGCGACAATTCAACTCCGCGCGACCGCACAACCTCGCACGGCCATACACCCCAGCCCGGCCAAAAAACCTCGCATGGCCGCTCGGCCCCGCGTGATCCCGTCAAATCGAATGGCAAACCCCGCCGTCGCGACCTTGCCGCGTCAAATGGCAAGCCGGCCCCCGTCACCGGTCCATCCCGCCACGCTGCCCCCGCTAACGCCCGCCCCCAAAAACGCCGAAACCGCCGCACCCGCCGCGGCGGCCCGAGGGTGTAACAGCCGAGGCACTTTAAGCGGACAATATCACTGACATCAACCAGCGGAGTGCATCGCGAAAGCCATGCACGCCGCTGTTTATTTGTGCGTTCATTGCCTCAGTCCAAAACGTCATGCCATTTCCTTAAGACAGGCGACATTGGGTGACCAGATGACGCGTACTTGCCTTGATTTTCACTCTGTTTTCGGGGGTGTTTTTATGGGGGTTACCTCACGACCGCGTTCTTGTAAGTACAGGATTCGTCAAGGGTTAGGTTCCGGTATACATGTCCATTAACCTCGCACTGCGCAAAAAAGGAGGAGGGGTGAAAATTACCGGCGGGGCAAACGGCGGAGCCACGATGCGACGAAGTTTGAATAAGGAAGGTAGGAGGGCAGGAAAAGAGAAAGACGGGCGGGCATTCAGCCATCCATTCAGGCTGAATGTTCAGGTGAAATTCAGCCTGTGAGTTTTTGTAACTGCTTTGTTTGGCATGTGTTAGGTTTTTTGGGTTTTTGTGTTCAGGCATTTTCATTTGAGAAAACTCCACACTTGGATTCAGGCGGCAGATTTGGCGAATTAGCGATCCGGTGATTTGGCGATTGCAATAAAGTAAGGAATGAGAGGGGTTGGGCATGGAGCGTCCCTTTCCGCCGGCGCAGAGGCCAGCGGGTTAGTATATCACATGGTTGGCGAAAGGCAAGCAATTGTTTGTATTTTGTTAGGAATGGGCCGGGACGGCTTACTGAGAGGGAAGGTCGAAATTCACATCGCCTGTTTATTTCCACCAGACTCTTTTCTAGTGCCCATTCAATCGAACCATTCGTCGGTGCGCATATCGGAATTCCGTGCAGGGGGTGGGTCGAAATCATGTGAGATTCTGAAAATGTTTGGTATCGATAGCTGCTTGTTGTTATGATGCGGGGTGTCGCCAAGTGACTTGGGGAACTCAGCGCTCCGGCAGGGACGATGGAATGTAGCGACGGGTGGAGCGGCGGTGCGGCGCAGCCTGCCGACGCGGAACCCGTCGTGGAGAATGGTCCTTTTCCCTTCCGCCCCGGATGGGGCGGAGGAATTGTTCAAGTCGACTTGGAGTTCATCATGGCCGGGACGTTTTCGCAGATTCTGCTTCACGCCGTCTTCAGCACCAAGCGCCGCGAGCCGTGGATCACGGTCGACGTGGCCGAGCGACTGTATCCTTACATCGGCGGCATCATCCGGGCGGAGAAGGGGGTTCTGTATGACATTAACGGTGTTGAGGATCACGTACACCTTTATTTCCGCTGGCGCACGGACGAGTCGGTGTCGAATCTGATGCGCACCGTGAAAGCGCGTTCGTCGAAGTGGATACACGACACCTTTTCAGGATTGAGCGCGTTCGCGTGGCAGGATGGGTACGCGGTGTTCTCGGTTTCCAAGTCGAGGGAGGAGATGCTGAAAGCTTACATTGCGGGACAGCGCGAGCATCACATGGGAAAGGATTTCAAGTCTGAGCTGTTGTGGTTATTGAAAAGTCAGGGTGTTGAGTTTGATGAGCGGTATGTGTTTGATTGACTTCGCGTGGTCGTCATGCGTTTTCCTCTGCCCCTGCCGGGGCAGGAGGGGGATTGGAGACGAGTATCTACGGGTTCCGCTCCGCTCGCCTTCGGCGGGCTGCGCTTCACCCGTAGCTACAGTCCGCGCCCGTACCGGGGGGCGGAGGGGTTTGTGTATGCGGGTTGCGCTCCGCCCGCCTTCGGTGGGCTGCGTTTCACGCGTAGCTACAGTCCGACGCCCCGGTTGGGGCTTCGGTGCGGGCTGTGTCCGGAAAATGCGCACAACGGGACAGGTGAATTCCGCGTGTTGGGTTACGGACAATCAACTTCGCAGTTTCGAAGGCGGGTCGGCAGAATGCCGCAAAGCTCGGTCCCAACTGACTCTTCCAACGACTTAATCAGCGGAGTAAACATACATCGGTTGCTATCTTCGCAACCAATCCGAGATTTTGTCCTTCAATTGCTTGGCAGTGCCGGGACCAATTGGAAATTCGTGTACAGACATCCCCCTTAACGTTGCAACAATCAACTTATTCTCAGTTCGTGCGATTGTCACTTCATGTTTAGAGTTGATTCCAAGTTCTGCGCAATCGGGAGTGCAGACTTCGGTAATGCTGATTGCGGTCCAGTCGCTTTCCAACGTGACGATTATCACAATCAGGTTCAATTCCGAGTCAAACCAGGCGAAGTTACCGGATCGGTCACTTTTTGGATTCGGGACATGCCACGCACCTCCGAATCCCATCTCAAAGTCCGTTCGATAATGATCAGCAAACATCGGTCGCGGAGGCGGCGGCCGGCTATCGAGCAATTCGTCGTACCAAATGCAATACCAAGTGAATAATACGACGAAAATCACAATGGTGATGAAAATGGCGGTCAACCATTTGAAAGCGGTTGCCATGCAAACTTGATCCTTGTCTGGGGATTCTATCCCGGCTACACCGAGAAATCAGGTTTGACCGGTCAGTATTTCCGCAAATCGCCACACATCCTCGAACGAGTTGTACAAAGGAACCGGAGCCACCCGGATCACATTCGGCTCGCGAAAATCACCGACGATGTGTGCCGACTTGAGCCGGCCGAACAAACCCTTCGGATCGTCATGCGCGAGAATCGAAAGCTGGCACCCGCGCGCCGACGGCTCGTGCGGCGTGATGATCTCGAACCGCTTGTTGGGAATGCGCTCGATGAGGAATTCCAAATACCCCGTCAACTGCTCCGACTTGGCCCGCAGCGCCGACATGCCGGCCTCGTCGAAAATCCGAAGCGACGCCAGCACCGGGGCCATCGCCAGAATGGGGGGGTTGGAAATCTGCCATCCGTCCGCCCCCTCGCGGCGTGAATTCCGGCTGCAGGTGCATCTTGAACCGCTTGGCCGGATCGTTGCCCCACCAGCCTGCAAAGCGCGGCAGGGTGGTGTCACGACCATGTCTCTCATGTACGAACGCGCCGGCCACCGCCCCCGGCCCGCTGTTGAGATACTTGTATGTGCACCATGCCGCGAAATCGACATTCCAGTCGTGCAATGATAGTGGCACATTGCCGGCGGCATGGGCCAAATCCCAGCCCACGACGCACCCTTGCTTCTGCGCCGCGGCCGTGATGCGCGGAATGTCATAAAACTGCCCGGTGAAATAATTCACTCCGGCAAACAGCACCAGCGCGATCTTCGAACCTTCACGTTCCAGCAGCGCTTCGACATCCTCCGTCCGAACCGTCTGCTCCCCTTCGCGCGGCCGGGCCGTTACGAACGCATCATTAGCGTCATAACCATGACACTCAATCTGCGACTTCACGGCGTAAATATCCGACGGAAACGCCGGCCAGTCGATCAGAATCTTGTATCGCCCGGCGGTGGGGCGGTAGAAGCTGACCATGAGCAGGTGCAGATTCACCGTCAGGCTGTTCATCATCACCACCTCGCCCGGCCGCCCCCCGACCAGCCGCGCCCCGATCTCCCGGAACTGCTCGTGATACGGATACCACGGGCGCCGTCCTTCGAAGTGGCCTTCAACGCCCATCGTGGCCCAGTCGTCCAACTCGCCGGTGACCATCTCCCGCGTCGCCTTCGGCTGCAAACCGAGCGAGTTGCCGCAAAAATAAATGACGGGTTTTCCATCCGGGCCGACGGGAATGTGAAATCGTTCGCGATAGGAGCGCAGCGGATCGGCGGCATCCATGCTCAACGCATACCGATCGTCGGCCGAAAAATGAGATGCACTTGTGGAGGTCGATTCGCTCATGCTTCAAATCCCATTCTCAGTCCCAAAAATTCCGCCGCCGTGCCCCAGAGCATCCGTTCCCGCTCGTAGGGCGACAAGTCCTTCATCGACAGAATCATCTCGCCCGGCACCGCCTCGCCCAGTGGAAACGGGTAGTCGCTTCCCAGTGCCAGCCGGTTTGCACCGAACCGCCGCATCACGAACCGCAGCGCGTCGGCATCGTGAATCAGCGTGTCCATATAAAATTTGCCGACGTAATCGCCTGGTCTTCGCGGATTATCCACCGCGCACAGGTCCGGCCGAACGTCGAAGCCGTGTTGAATGCGACCGAGCGTGAAGGGGAAAGAGCCGCCGCAATGCGCGAAGCAGACGCGAAGTCGGGGGAGGCGTTCGAAGATGCCGCCAAAGACCATGCAGCAGATGGCCATTGTTGTGGTGGCCGGCATGCCGACGAGCCAGGGGAGCCAGTACTTTGGCATTCGCTCCTTGCCAATGACTTCCCACGGATGCACGAAAATGGCAGCTCCCATTTCCTGCGCTGCTTCGAAGATGGGGAAGAACGCGGGGTCGTCGAGATTTTTGTCGTTGATGTTGCTTCCGATCTCGATGCCGGGAAGTGCCAATTCTTTGACACATCGCTCCATCTCGGGAATGGCCAGATCCGCATCCTGCATGGGAATCGTGCCGAGGCCGACGAAGCGATCGGGAAAATCGCGCACGACGCCGGCGATGTGGTCGTTGAGCATTTGCGAAAGGTCCAGCCCATGCTCCGGTTTGGTCCAATAGCCGAACATCACCGGCACGGTCGACAGCACCTGCACCCGCACGCCGGCGGCATCGCACGCGCGAATGCGCGTTTTCGGGTCCCAGCAGTTGTCCTGGATTTCGCGAAAGAACTTGCCGTCGATGTGCATCTTCGCCCGGCAGGGGGCGTGATGGTCGAGTTGCACGAAGCCGCCGTAGCCGTACTTCTCGCGGAGGTTGGGCCAGTTTTCCGGAAGGATGTGCGTGTGAAGGTCGATTCGCATCATGGGCATGGTAGCGTCAAACAGCCATTCGTCGAATTGATATTTCTGCTTTCACGGCACACGCCAAATCTTCGCTTTGCCACGCCGATTCATTGTTCTATGCAGGAAGTCATATCTCCGCCGGCGTGGTTGCGTCGCTTTCGACGGCCCCGCGCTGCTGGAGGCGGCGGGCGACGAGCCAGCAGAGGAGGGCCCAGACCAGGCCGGCCATCCAGCCGGCGAGGACGTCGGTGGGGTAGTGGACGCCGAGATAAACGCGGCTGATGCCGACGAGGAAAATGAGGCCAAGTGCCACAACAATGACATACACCTTCGTTTTTCGTCCGGGGGCGAGGCGGGCGAGAAGGGCGGCAAGGGTGAGATAGATGATGGCCGACTGCATCGAATGGCCGGAGGGAAAGCTGGTGGTCATGATGTGGGAAAGGTGAGGCACGATGGTGGGGCGCGGGCGGGCGAAGCTGCTTTTGAGCACCGAGCCGAGCAGGATGCCGCCGCCGGTCGAAGCGAGGACAAGCCAGAAGGCGTGAAACTTGCGGGCCATGAGCATGTAGCCGAGGACGGCGACAACCATGAGTGTCAAGATAGCGACACCGCCAATGGCCGTGAAATCGCGCATGGCCTCTTCGAGCCATTCGGGACCGATGGGATCGGTGATATCGTCCGGGTTGCGGCAGGCGCAAAGGATGCGGTCGTCGATGGACTGGGTCGAGCCTTCGAATACCTCGTCGGCGATTTCGATGAAGGCCCACGTGCCGGTGACGATGACAAGCGACGCAATGAGAATGACGGGCGAGAGCGAGCCGTAACGCGAGCGAAGTTTGCTGAGTGCCGTGCCCATGACGGGCAGGATAGCAGGAACGATGCGGGAAGCCAGTCAGACCGGGTTGAGGGCGGTGGAAAGTGCCGTCGCACTAGGGTTGGCGTTTGGAAAAACGAGCGGGGCAAAAGGGCCGCAAAGCGCGATAGAGGAGCAAACGACGCGGCGGGGATCGGTCGTCGATCCCCGCCGCATGAGGCACATGAAGGAAGGAGGGTTCTTGATTCCGGCGCGCCGATGGGGCGCGGGGGTTTGGTGCGTACGTGGCACCAACGTATCAGGCGTGGACCAGATCGCGCTCTTCGGCGTTTTGATTGCGGTTGCTGTTGCGGTTGTTGTTATTGTTGCCGGGCGTGCTGGGGCCGGCGGTTGCATTTTGCTGGCCCGGCTTGCCGGCGGTCGCGTTCTTGGGTCGGCCGTCGCGATCGGCGCGCCGGCTGGCGTAGGGCTTGAGGCTGGCGATGAGGCCCCGGCAGACCTCAAAGGCTTCTTCATCGCTAAGATAGAAATATTCCTCGAAGAGGCCGTCGCAATCCGAGGCGGTGTTCATGTTGAAATCGCCGACGTTGAGCTTAAAGAGCTTGCGCGGGGTGCGCTCGCCGAAGGTTTCATTGACGATGGATTCGAGTTGTTCGCGCGGAGAGGGCGTGTTGCGGTCGTTGTTGGCCGGCATGGTGAGACTCCCTTGTTTGATAGTGGATATCGACGGATCACGCCCCATGTGCGGGCGCGGCTGCGGTCCAGACCTCGTTTGTCGTGGACATGTGATAAAGAGGTAAGATAGATTCTAGCCTTCGGCAAGCGGAAGGCGGTTATGGGGCAGGTTGGAATTGGACGTTTGCAGAAGATTGTGCGTCGTGGGTGGGAAACAGCCAATGATGCGACAATTGCGGAAATGATATTCGTTGTCCGCCACGGGGGCCGGACGCGACATGGTTGCGGGTTGCACGCGTAGGACTGAGAATGTTCCCGGGTTTGAGCTGTTTGAATGGGAGCATGTAACACCATGGACACGACACGATTGAATCGGTTGCAACAGGCGATGAGCAGGGCGGGGCTGGATGCAGTTTTTATTACCAATCCGAAGAATGTGAACTACTACTCCGGGTTTCACACATCGATGCCGGGCGAAGTGCAGTCAGTCGGCGATCCGGAGGGATTCGTCGTGGCATACAAAGGCGAGGTTCACCTGCTTTGCGACGGGCGTTACATCGCCGGTGCCCAGGAATTGAAAGGTGTGTCACCGCATCGAATCGACTCGCCGACGACGCCGAAGGTCGTGTCGGACGGTATTCGGGCGATCATCGGCGACGGGCGAAAGACGATCGGCTTCGAACCGGATGCGATGTTGTATTCGGATGCGCTTGGGATGCTTGAATGTCTATCGGATATGCAGATGAAGCCGGCGGGCGATTTGCTGTCTGAAATACGCACGATCAAGTCGACGGCGGAAGTGGATTTGATTCGCGAGGCGCAGAAGATCACCGGGGCCTGTTTTGATCATGTGGTGAAGCAGATTCGCGTGGGTGTGTCGGAGCGGGACATTGCGTTTGAGATCGATACGTACCTGCGGCGGCACAGCGAAGGCAGCAGCTTCAGTCCGATCGTGGCATTTGGCGAGACAAGCTCGCGGCCGCACTATGGGCCGGATGCGAGTCGGAAGCTGGAAAAGGACCAACTTGTGCTGCTGGATTTCGGCGCGGTGCATCAGGGCTATTGCGGCGACATGACGCGCATGGTGGTGATGGGCAAGGCGACGCAAAGGCATAAGGAAGTCTATGAGTTGGTGTTGCAGGCGCAATTGCGATGTCTCAACGGGATTAAGCCGGGAATGGCGAGCCAGGAGGTTGACGCACTTTGCCGCGACTATTTCCGCGAGAAAGGCTGCGTCGAGGCTTTTATGCATGGGACGGGGCATGGGGTCGGACTGGCGATTCACGAGAACCCGCGGATCAAGCCGACATTTCAGCAACGGATCGCTCCGGGCATGGTGTTTACCGTGGAACCGGGGTTGTATTATCCCGGCTGGGGCGGCGTTCGAATTGAGGATATGGTGGCGATTACCGAGTCAGGCTATGAAAACCTGACGACAACGCCGAAGTCATTATTGGAATTGTCGGCGTGAGAAACAAATTGGTGCAATCTAAAAATACTCGATAGGGAGGTGGACATGCAGTCGGGCAAGAGTCTGCTGATGGCATCGTTGTTTGCATTTGGCATTGCGACCGGCGGGTGCGGTGACAAGACCGGGTCGGGCGCGAACGTTCAGGAAATTCGCACGGCTCAGGAATTGAAGGCGAAAATGGACGGCGACCATGTTATGGTCGTGCATTCACTGAACGCTGAGAACTACTCGAATGGACACGTTCCAGGGGCGACGAACATCGACTATGAGGCTATGAAGCCTGACATGCTGCCATCGAACAAGGAGCAGCCCATGGTGTTTTACTGCGCTGGTGCGATGTGCCCGGTGGGAGAGCGTGCAGCCGAGAAGGCGGCATCGTGGGGCTACAAGAATGTATGGGTCTATAAAGGCGGCATGTCGGATTGGAAATCGTCCGGAATGCCGGTCGAAACGGGCGCGGGCCCGGCGGCCGGAAGTTAAGCGAAGACCGATTCGCGCAGCGCTTTTCCATTCTCGGTTTTGAGAATTGTCAGAATCGACTGTCGCTGGTCTGGACCCACGACTGACCAGATCAATCGTCCGAGGAGCGACAGTCCCGTTTCTGTGGGCGCCGTCTCAGCAAGCACTTCTGCGATGCGTCGATCATCGGGCGTGCGCGGCGCATCCTGTTCTCGAATTTCATTCCAGGTGGCAAGAAGCTGATCGACAATGTCGCTTTGCCGGCCATCGCGCGCCTTGAGACAGGCAAATGTAAAAAGCACTGCGGTTTCCAGATCGCAGTTGCGATGATAGGCCGCGCCGAAGCAACGTGCCGCTTCGCGGATTCGGCATGCACGAAGGTGCAAGACTCCAAGAAAATACCAGCCGCCCGCATTTTTGGGGTTCGTACGAATCAGATCGCGCAGCGCGGAATCGTCGCTGCTTGCGATCGATTCCCTAAAAGCAGTGATCGATCTCTCCATGAGCCACCCGGCACGATGTTGCTCGCAGCGTTGGTGATTGCGCGTTCGAGCAAACTCGGGAAAAAAAAGTCCGAAAATGCCGCTGATCGCAATGCGGGGTTTTACTCACCTAAGTACGTTCAGTCAATCAAGATGGCAGATTTGAAGCAAATAAACTACGGGATTATCAGTATTCTCACCCTCAATTGTGCTTGGCAAGACCGATGGGTGAATTCGAGGACATGCTTCATACTAATTTGTCATTTGGGTCGAGACGATAATTCGTGCAGACTTTCCGGTGCACTGGTCTGGATTGGCGCTTGCCGACACGGTTTCCGGGAGAATCGACGGTTGGCTGGTTCGTGGGCGACAACCGCTGTCGAAAGATAGAGAGCATATCGACTTCGGAAGGAAGACATCGTCATGGCTCCCATCGATGTACAAACACCCTTGCAGAGCGAATTTGCAAATGACGCCGATATGCTGGAGCTCATCGATTTTTTTCTAGGTGAGTTGCCGAAACGCGTTGAAATCCTTGAAAAGTCTCTTCAAGCCGGAAATGTTATTGAGATCGAGCGTATCGCCCATCAACTGAAGGGCGCGGCCGGCGGCTATGGGTATCCGATTATCACGGATGCGGCGGCGGAACTCGAACGCTCGGCGAAAGCCAAGGCAGCGATCGAGACGCTTGAGAGTGAGGTTCGGGCCATTGCTGCTGCAAAGTGCGCGGAAGCGCGAATGGCGTCCTCTGAAGGGTGAGAAGGCATGAGCAAGCCGGAGCGAATCAGAACCAAGAAGCTGCTGATCGTCGATGACGATCCGCTGCAAATCGCACTGCTGAGCAAGTTGCTCGCCGATACCGAATATAAAATTCTGACGGCATCCAACGGCGCCGAAGCCATGCACATTGTCCTTGGAGAGGAACCGCGCGTGATTATCACCGATTGGAACCTGCCGGAGATGGGCGGCATACAGCTTAGCAGCGCGCTGCGCGGCCATGAAGGTGTGCGTTTTGTCTATATTATCATGATGACCGGCAATTCCGGTTCGCAGGGCATGATTGAGGCATTGAACGCCGGCGCGGATGACTTCATCCGAAAGCCCGTCAAACAGGCGGAGTTGCTGGCCCGACTTCGGGTGGCCGATCGAATTGTCTGCGCCGAGTCGGATCTTGCGAAACGAACGCGTGAGGTGCATCGAATTAATGCTGAAATGGCATTGACCCACCAGAGGTTGAATCAGGCCAACGAGCAGTTGCGGCGCATGGCCACCACGGACGAACTGACGGGCATGTTAAATCGGCGCGAAGCGATGAACCGTCTTGAGCAGCTGTGGATTTCGATGGGTCGCTATAACCAGTTGTTTTCCTGCATCATGATCGACATCGATTATTTTAAGAGATTCAACGATACGCATGGTCATGCGGCTGGCGACCGCGTGCTCAAGGCGACCGCGCAGGTGCTGCGAATGAATTGCCGGAAAAGCGATCTAGTCTGCCGGGTCGGGGGCGAGGAATTTTTGATTCTGTGCCCCGGCGTCGGAACAAAGGGAGCGGGTGTTTGCGCGGAGCATCTTCGATCGGCCGTGGAATCGACCGCGGTCGATTATGAGGGCACGCCGCTCATGGTGACGATCAGTCTTGGCATTGCCGAAGCCACCAAGGCGCTGCCGAATTATGATGAACTACTCAAGCATGCCGACGAGGCACTGTATGCGTCCAAGGATGCGGGTCGAAACCGGACAACCTGTGCGCCGCTGATTGGTGAAGCCCTGCCCCCTTTGCAGGGGCCGAGAGAGGATTTTGCGGTTTCGAATCGCAAATGACCGCAGGCTGACCTGAGATTTACGGGTATCCGATTCTGGTTGAGTTTTGCGGATTCGCACGTCGGAACGCTGTTCGACGTCCTTGGCGCGGCCAGGCTGTTCTGGGATATTCGGGCCATGCGGCGCGACTACAAATCGATACTTGGTGCTCTTAAGCCGGGGTTGGACCGAGACGACGCGATGCAGGCGTTTGTCGATGCCTCGTGGAGCGTACTGGGCCCGACCGGCGTTTCGTGGATCGGATTCTACATCAAGTCCGATGACGAAACGATGACACTCGGACCTCGCCGCGACAAACCGGCATGTTCGCCGATCGGATTGCACGGGGCCTGTGGACGGGCTTGGGTCACCCGAACACCGCTGGTTGTGTGCGATGTGGCCGAACTGGGCGAGAATTACATTGCCTGTGATCCGCGCGATCGATCGGAAGTTGTCATCCCATTATTCGAGGAATCCGGGGAATGCTGGGGCGTGCTGGACGTGGGACAGCCATGACGTTGGCTCTTTCGACAGCGCCGATGTCGATGGCCTTCAGGAATTGCTCATTGCGGCCGGACTCACGAGAGTCTGACGGCGGGCGCTCCGGTCGGTATTGCGTCATCATGCAAGAGCGACGAGAGCAATTCGACACTGTCGACCAGGCGCGGTCCGGAGCGATTGAAGTATGCGTTGCCATCCACGGCAAACACGCGCTTTGACCGGACGGCGGACAGGGTCGACCACTCCACACGTCGGAACAGAACTTTTGCTTCATCCAGCGTGAGTTGCAGATCGAACCCGCACGGGGAGACAATCAGGACATCCGGGTCAGACCGGGTGAGATCGGGCCAATCGGAATACCGCGAATGTTCGCCCGCTTTCGTCAGGTCGCAACGACCGCCGGCGCGTTCGATCAGGTCGGGCATCCAGTTGGCCGCGATCATCAGCGGCTCGATCCATTCGATACAGGCGACGCGCGGACGCGGGCGGGTCTCGAATTTGCGAACGACATCATCAAGCCGGGAGCGCAGTGCCGCAATATAGGCACTACCCTTGTCGGGGAGGCCGGCGGTTCCCGCGATTCGGCCGATGTCGTCGAATAAATCATCCAATCGCGAAGGATTCATCGCAACGATGCCGGCATTTGCAAGCGCGGACGAGGACTGCACGAGCGAGACAACATCGGCATGGCGCACGGCACAAACATCGCATTGCGATTGGGTTACGATCAGGTCCGGATGAAGCGCGATGAGCGTTTCCGCGTCGATGCCATACAAGGATTCCCCGGATGCAGACATGCGCTTCACCTGGTCATCGATTGCATGGCTGTTGGCATCGGACGCGATGCGACTGAATGTGACGCGCGGCCGATCGGTGATTTCGGGCGGGAAATCGCATTCGTGGCTGATTGCCACGATCCGGTCGCGAAGGCCGAGTCCGCACAGTATTTCGGTCGAACCGGCGAGAAGTGAAGCAATGCGCTGTGCGGGTGGGGGGATCATGGGGCTGGCGATTACTCAGGATGAATGATCAGGTAACCGGCTTCATGCCATGCGCGATACCCGCCATCCATGGATGTGACCCTGGTGTAGCCCATCTTGGTCAGATTGTCGGCGGCCAAGGCGGATCGATATCCGCCGCCGCAATACAGCACCATGTCGGCATCGGCATCGGGAATGACCTTTTCGATGTCGCGCTCGATGATTCCTTTGCTGAGGTGGAGGGCACCCGGCAGGTGGCCCGCGGCAAATTCATCGTCTTCGCGGACATCAATGAGGTGAAACTTCTGACCGGCATCGAGACGGGACTTGATCGCTTCGATCGTGGTTTCCGCGATTCGTTTGCGTGATTCGTTGACCAATTCGAGAAACCGAGGCGCGTGTTTTGCCATTGAAAGCGTCCCCATTCCGGGCTGGTAAATGATTGATTTGATAACGGGTGAATGACGGGATTCGAACCCGCGACCCCTAGGATCACAACCTAGTGCTCTAACCAACTGAGCTACACTCACCATGCGCCGGTAACGGCCGCTCGGCGGCGTTTCCGGACCCTTCCAGCGAGGCAAAATCTGCCCTGGCACAGTATATGCACGAGCGATCGACGGTGCCTGATTCATACACCGCTGTCGCCACCGGAAACCGCATAGATTATCGCTACACATGCCGTTCCGCAAGTCCCCGCCGCCCTCCGGCAATGCTGAAGCACTTGTTATGCCACGACTTATGTTCATCCGGAATCTGTTTTAACTGATTCAGATTCGTGAACTCGGTAGCGATGATTGACGATGATGAGCGTAGGGATACCTCCCTAATTCGTAATACTGCGCTCCGTGAATGGCAGGTACGAATTGAATCGGTGGCGTGTTGGGAGACGACGTGCGAGCAATGTTTCTCCAATCAAGAAAGCTGATGTCGGGACTTCAGTTCCGAACGACGCTGCTGCTCACCTTTGTCGTGCTTGCCGCCGCCGGCCTGACCGCGGCCACGTGTTTGCGCGTCGCGTCGCGGATTACGATCAGCCAGACCAAGCGCCATGCTCGTGACATTGCCCGCTCGCTGGCATCGACGACGCGCAAGCATGTACAAGGCCACGATCGTTCTGAACTTCTTGCCGTTGCAGAAGAGTGCACGCGCGACAGCGAACTGGTGTATGTCATTTTCGCGGATGCCGGCGGTGAAATGATCGCCGGCTTTCAGAAAAATGCCGGTCACATCAACCAGTATCTTCTGGATGATGTCAAGAAGGTCTCGGTCGAGCCGATCGACGAACCCCAGTTGAGCTATCGCGATGGAGATGATGCCCGCATCGACGTCGTTTATCCGGTTTACGGGGAGCACGTTCTAGTTCAACAAAGCGAAGTTCGTCAGACGCTCGGCTATGTTCGAATCGGCGTCAGCCTGGCGCGCTGCGAGGCTCGCCTTGATGCGCTCCTTCGCGATACCGTTGGTCTTGCGATCGGCATCACACTGCTGATGATCCCGGTCGGCTATGAAGTGGTGAGAAACCTGGTTTCACCGTTGAACAAGCTGAGGGATGCGGCGCGGAGCATCGCCCAGGGTGCCCTTCAGGCCCGGGTGCATGTGAAGCGCAACGACGAAATTGGCGAGCTGGCCGCGGCTTTTAACGGCATGGCAGACACGCTGGAAGAGTCGCATGGCAGTCTGCTGCGCCTTAACACCGAGCTCGAGGCTCGTGTCGAAAAGAGAACCGAAGCGCTGGAGCAGGCCACTTCGAAATTCAAGGAATTGGCCGCGAAGGACTCTCTGACCGGGCTTTACAACCGACGCCACTTCAACGAACTGATCGGCCAGTTGTATGCTGAATCGACCCGATATCACTCCGATCTCACCTGCATGATGATCGATCTCGACAATTTCAAGCGTGTCAACGATTCACTCGGCCATCAGATTGGCGACGAGCTGCTTAAATTGACGGCTTCTGTGCTATTGGAATGTGTGCGCGAGGCGGACGTGGCGGTACGATATGGCGGCGATGAGTTCATTGTTCTGATGCCGCAAACCGCGCAGGAAGATGCACGGCGATCGGCCGAACGCATCATCAGCCGATTCCGCAGCGAATTGGCGAAGCAACTTCCAGAAGCCAGCATTGCGTCTCTCAGTATCGGATTGGCCAGTCGAGCGAACGAACTGCCGACCGATCCGATGCAATTGGTTCAATTGGCCGACGAAGCACTGTATCTGGCGAAGGCGGGGGGCAAGAACCGCATCACCGTTTTGCGGCCGGTTCCAACGCATGCGGACAATTCCTCAGTCTGAGCCGGGCATTTTCGAATCCCGCAATTTTTTGACTGACCTTCGTGCTGAATTCGCCGGCAGGATTGTCGGCATGATTTTGCGGTACTGGTAAAGTTTGATGAAATTCCACAGCCGAGGGCGGCTGTGCCACATCAAACTTTATCAGTACCGACTTTGTCGGTTCGCTTGAATCGGTCGCCATCTAACGCGACAATCACCGATGATGGCATCGGCTGACGATCATTCCGAATTCGAATTGTTTGCTCGCGAATTGGCTCGACTGGGTGCGAGCACGGCTCAATCCATGTTGGGTACCGTCACCGTTTCGCGCAAACAGGACAACACACCCGTAACAGAAGCGGATCATCGTGTTCAGGCAGCCCTGTTGGACGTTCTGGCGTCGCGGCATCCGAAGCATGCGATTCTGGTGGAGGAAACGGTTGCAGATCCGGAACAGCACGCCGCAATCGCGAATTCGGAATATTGCTGGGTGATCGATCCCATTGACGGTACGAGGAATTTCGCGCGCGGCCTCAACGTCTATGCCATTTCCATCGGGTTGCTGCATCGCGGAAATCCGGTGGCGGCCGCCATGTTTGATGCGTCGTCGGGTCGGGTGTATTCGGCGACACGCGGCGGCGGCGCGCATATCGACGGCGAAACCATACAAATGGAGGATCGCAATCTATCGCCGGACACCGTACTGCTTATTTCCTCCTTTCGGCGGCACCGTCCACCTGATATGGTGGCCAATTGGATGGGGCGTTTTATCTTTCGCAACCTGGGTTCGATTTGCGTTCATTTCACCTGGCTGGCGGCGGGTTATGCGGAAGGCGCTTATGCGCCGGAATGCAAGCTGTGGGATCTTGCGGCTGGTGCGCTGATCGTTGAGGAGGCCGGAGGACGGGTGTCGGACGTCTCCGGCCGATCGATCTGGCCGATCGATTTGAACGCGTATAATGGCGAAGACCTTCCCATCATTGCGGCGACACCGACCATGCATGAGCACTTGATCAATTCGTATTCGGAGAGTCCATCTTGAAACAGACGCGCCGACGCCATGCCGTGGCATACGGATTCTTGACGATGGGAATGGCGATGCCGGCCGCGCTCGGGGTTCATGCATTCGCGACTTCTTGCAACAATGGCAGTTCGGTTCGGCCGGTTTCCCCGGAAATGAACGCCCGCATCGAATCGCAGGTGATGGCGGAAATGGGCGAAGCGGCGCCGCGGGTGATGATCGTAAGTTTCGATGGACTGCGGCCGGATGCCATTAGTAAGGCACAACTGTCTACATTGACATCGCTTATCGAGGAAGGCAGCAGCCAGTTGTTCGCGCTGGCCGAAGTGCCGTGCATTACACTTCCGAATCACAGTTCGATGGTGACGGGGCTGTCAATCGCGCATCATGGCGTGCTGCTCAATTTTGATCTGCCGGGGCGGATCAAGTCGCGAACGATTTTCGACGAAGCGCGGGATGCACACGTGCCGAGCGGGTTTTTCGCGACAAAGTCGAAGCTCAAATTCCTGTGTGGTGAACAAGATGCCGAGGTGGTTCAGGTCGCGTCGAGTGTCGAAGCCGTTGCAGATCGGGTCATTGAGGCCATTCAACAAAGGGATTTGCGGTTCATTTTTTTGCATTTCGGTGAACCGGACGGCGCCGGCCATGCCCACGGTTGGATGAGCGATAAATATCTGGCCGCCGCGCTTCGGTCCGATGCGGCTTTGGGTCGAATATTGGCGGCCATGGAAGAGAAGGGCATCCGCGATGAGACGGTGATTATTGTTTCCGCGGATCATGGCGGACACGGCAAGTCCCACGGGCTCGACATTGCCGATGATCGTCTAATCCCATTTATTATTCAGGGGCCGGGAATTGCGGCCGGTCGAACGCTCTGCCGACAAATTCGTACCATGGATACGGCCGCGACCGCATTGCACCTGCTTGGGCTGCCAACCGCGACGGCGATGGATGGCCATGTGGTTGATGAGGCGATGAGTGACAGCCCTACGCCGGACTGTGACGAACCTTCACCCGTGTTTTCAATGCCATGTGGCCCTTTTCCGCCTTTTTTCCTGGCTCCGATGGCAATTGGTTTTTGGATTTTACGATCGACCCAACGGCGGAAGGTTAGGTGTTAAAGAGGCGAATTTTCGGATAATCTCCTCCGAGTATTCGACCTGCATCGGCATTCATCCAATCGGTCAGCACCGCCGAGTAGATTGAGCGAAAATCAGTATTCCATTTCAGATCGCCGGCATCGAGCTGGTCGGGTTCGAGGCTGGGGTGCTCGCCATGCACACCGGCACGCACGCCCTCGCCAATCACAAAAAGCGGGGCGGCCGCGCCATGGTCTGTGCCCTGCGAACCGTTTTCGGCGACGCGCCGGCCGAATTCGGAGAATGTCATGATGGTGACACGATCGAGCATTTTGTCTTCGCGCAGGCTGGCGGTGAATTCGTGCAGGGCTTCGCCGAGCTGCTGAATCAGCGTCTGATGCCGGCCGAGCTGTCCGGCGTGGGTGTCGAAGCCGCCCATGGAGACATAATAGACTTTCGTTTCAAGGCCGGCGGCGATCATGCGTTTGACCATTTCCAGTTTCTGGCCAAGGTCGCCCCCCGCGCCGCGATTCCTAAATCGAAAGCGAATGCCCTCGTTGCGAGGGCTGCTGTTTGTTCCGGTGGCCTGTTTGATTTCCTCGGCGGAGGCGCGGGCATCCATCGCCATGCGCTCGAGATAGGCCAGCGCGCTGGCTTCATCGTCGGGCATTTCGTTTTTTCTGCCGGGCCTTCGCTTGGTGCCATTTAGTTTGTTAAAGGCGTTTGTTCCGCGTCCGCCGGCGGCCGGTCCGCGCCAGGTGAGTTCTTCGGGGCTGCCAAAGCTGACGGGTGTGAAGCGTTCGCCCTGCATGGCGAGCGGAGACTCCTGCACCAGTGCGATACCGGTCTTCGGGTCGGGACGATCATTGCCCTTGCATGTGCAATCGAAATAGCGACCAATCCAGCCGTTGTGAACGCGCTCATCGGGATCGGCGGTGGACCAGATATCGGTGGAAACGAAGTGCGAGCGGTTGGGGTTGGGATAGCCGACGCCCTGCACAACGGCAAGCAGGCCATCATCGTAAAGTCGTTTGAAGCCCTCGGCGGACTTTGGAAATGCGAGTTCGTCGTTGATTCGCAGCGTGTCCTCCTTTTTTATGCCGATGGCGGGACGGGCCCGGTAGTAGCGGTCGTTGCCAATGGGGACAACGGTGTTGAGGCCGTCATTGCCGCCCGCGAGCTGCACGACGACCAGAATGCGCTCATTGTTTTTTCCCGTCCTGCGCCCGCTTTTTCGCGGCTCGGCCATGGCCAGCGCCGTGCGATCGAGGAAATAGGGAACGGTGGCGGCCGCGGAGAGCAGCGTCGCGCCGCGCTTGAGCATGTCGCGCCGAGTGAAGAAGAGTTCGTCGGCCATGGGTCGGGTTCCTTATGACAGTTGATATTCGGGCATGCTCACGATCAGGTGAATCAGTCCGCGAATGAGTTCGACATTTTGTGACGACTCGATGTCACCAGCGCGAAATCTCGGCTTGAGCGCGTCGAGCAGCACTTTCTTGCGGTCCGGCTTTAAGGGGCGTTGTAGAAGTCGCTGGACATAGTGGTCCACGGTCTTTTCGGCCGTGACGAGCCGATATTTTCGCATGGCTGCGGTGGGATCGTAGGGGGGCTGCAAGCGCGACAGGGCCTCCTCGGCGGCCTGGCCCTCCTTGCCGGTACTGTTTCGTATCGCTTCAATAACCCGTTGCCGGCGTCGACGGCCCTGCTCGTTGTCGTTGCCGGCGATGAGCGCGCCGAGGACGTTGTAGCGGTTGAACAGGGTGCTGGCGGTGATCCAGGTTTCGCCGCCATCCCAACCCTTGACGTTCGGCGGCTGCATAAGCGACTGACCCATGAGACGCATCCCGATATTGATGTTGGCGGTATCGACCGGCGGAATTTCCAGCGCGCGCATGGTTCCGACGACCAGTTCGACGGGGCTCTTAATGTTAGTCAGCATGGCGCGCTTGGCGTAAAACGCCTCGCTCATGAACATGGTCCGAAGCATTGGCTTGAGTTCATACTTGTTGTCCCTGAGGACGCCGCCAAGTGCCTTTATGATGGCATCATCAGGGTCCGCGTATGCGAAGTAAGACCAGAATTTTCGGGCGATGTACTCTGCTGTGGCCGGTTGCTCAAGGATGGCATCGATGATGTCGGCCGGTTGCAGATCGCCGGTTTTTCCGAGGAACGTTTTGACGCCGAAATCGTGCTGATTGGCGCGATAGATTGCTTCGCCGGTTTGCTGGTCGACCGAGATGCCTGTAAAGGCCCGGGCGGCCTCTTTGATGTCTTTCTCAGTATAGTTGCCCGTGCCCATGGTGAAGAGTTCGAGCAATTCTCTTGCGTAGTTTTCGTTGGGGCTGTTTTTTCGGTTTTGCTGGGTATTGAGATACAGCACCATCGCCGGGTCTTCGGTGATATAAAGCAGCAGGTCGCGGAAATTGCCGGAAGCATGGCGGCGAAGCAGTTCTGTTTTGGCCGAGCATGGCATGCGCCCGATTTCACTTCGCGGTAGCCGCTGGTGAAGTGGCCGTGCCAGAAGAGCACCAATTTTTCCTCCAGCGGACGGGGGGTGGAAACCATCACTTCGACCCACCACGAAACGACCTGCTCGAAGACAAAACGATCATCGCGGCGACGTTGGGCGATGACCTTCTGCCGCTCTTTTTTGTCCATGGAGAGCAGCTCGCGCGGACGGCGGGGCTCGTAGCCCTCACATTGGGAACCGGCAGATCGCCCTCGATCCGTTCGTAGTCCACAAGATAGCTGACGGCCCCTTCGCGGCCGAGCGACGTCATGTACGTGATTTGCTCGGGCGTGCCGCCGAAACCGGCGCGTCGAAGGAGATGGGCCGCGTGCTTCCGGCTCCATTTGCGGGTCGAGGCCAGGGGATCGTCCGGAGTCTTCGGCTTATCGGCCGCACCTGCGAAGAGCGAAAGGGAGAGAATGGCTGTGAAGAGTGCGTTCATGCCATGTATCCATTTGGATGGTGAAGGTTCTTACGCGATATTCTAAGGGAAAAACGCCGGAGACGTTCAACTATTTCCATCGGGATGAAAAAGATATGGAAAAAAGCGTGGGAACGGCCTCTACGGCATCGGCTCCGCCAGTTCAGCCAAGTCAATAGACGGCATTGGTGGACATGGCCTTAAAGTGAAGAGAGTATTTCGAACAAGAGTTCGAGCCAGGCTACAGGGTCGAGAAGCCATTCCCACATCCAGGAAAACGAACCATTTTTCGGCAGGATTATTCTCTTTGTTCGGCATCGTGACGGGATTATTGCTGAATTCGGATCATTTATTGATTACAAACGGAAGGCAAGTTTGAATCAGGCGTGGAATTCAGCTTGGACCCGCCCACTGCAATCTTGGCGAGCGCGCCAAGCAATCGCGGATGTCTTTGCAGGGCGAGGGCAAATGTCCGCTCCGATGGGCCGATCTTGGCGCGCATAATTTTAGCAGCGAGTTGTTTTTCCCCGGACCATGTCTTGATGTCATCGATCATGGACATCAATATGGACCATTGCCTGAAGGCGTTTCGCTCGAACTCAGACCTTGCGGACATCGAACGAATGCCCAGGACTCCGCGAATATGTCGTTCACTCCATTTTCCGGCTTTTGCAAGATCGCCATCAAATCGCCTTCCGATCCAATGTGTGACTGCAATGCCGAGATCGGCCAGGTCGAGATCACCCGCCACGGCCGGCGCAGTATTGAGGTCAAATCGAACTTTGTCGCCGGCCAGTCGCCGGAGCGTGGCCGCCGAGGAGCGGTGGGTTCGATCGGCCTGAATTTTTGTGGCTTCATTTTCCGCAAGGTGGTGGAGCGCGGCATCGATGGGTCGGAACCCAAGGCGATAGTAGAACCAGAATGCACCACTCTTGATTGCCTCGGCATTGCCCGCGCCGAATTGGAAGGGATCGACCAGAAAATGGGTTACGCCGAAATGCCGATGGTAGACACGCATGATCTGTGCGAAGAGCAGAGCCGATTCCCCGCCACGGAATTCGTCGAAAATGTTAACGCCGATTTCGCATCGCCGACCGAGCACCCAGCCGCCGCCATAAGAGCAGGGGATTCGATTTCGCGCGGCGACATAGCCGAAAAAGCTCTCAATCGGCAGCCGACGGTCGGGCTTCATGCCGATGATGGCGACATCGATGCCATGGTCGAGCTGAAAGAGCGTGATCTCGCGGTCGTTTGCGTAGGTGACCGGATCGGTCTCGCGTCGGCGGGCCGCGAGTGCCGAACGGCAGGCATCGAGCAACTTCGCGGCGTGTTTCATCGGCAGCGGTTTGTTTCCGGATAACGGGCGATTGAGGAGTTCCTTCACATTCACGCCGCGCGCGAATTCGCCGCGTTGGTAGTGGATTGGCCGGGCCGGAAAACGGGCGCCGGTGCGCAAGCGTCCTATGTCATGGTGTGTCCAATGGATGTCGAATCCAAGTGATTCGAAGGACTGCTCGCGGAGCGCGGGTGTCGTCGGTATGAGCGCAATTCGATCGAGAAGCCAGGCGAGGGCGGATGATTTTCCGCGGGCTTGTTCGATCCATTCGCGCGTATCAAAACTCTGGTTGAGCAGTCCGTCGGCATCGATTTGAGCGCAGAGGTGGGGCAGGAACTGCTCGAGTTTTTCGACGGCTTCGGTGTTTGTCCATTCGAGATCAACGTGCGCGCGGTTCACTCTTGATGAGCCATCGAATGAAGTCCAGGGTGAATGCATGGGTTGTGATGCTGCCGGCGATGCCGGAGTTGCGGAGCGACTTGCGCTGGTGCGGTGCGAGGTCGGCAACGGCTTTGGCGATGCGGTTTAGTTCACGATCGGCCCGGCGCCGCATGTCGGCATCATCCGGATGGGCGGCGATGAAAAGGAGCGTGTCGTGATGGCTGCGAAGCGACGCGAGATCGGGAATAGGCTGGGATGCGGCTTTCTTGAGCAGCTCGCGGCGCTGGTTGCGGCTGGAAGCGTCGAAACGTGTTCGCATGTCGTGAAGCAAATGCGTGAGGGCGGATCGGGACATGCGGTGATGGTATGGATTTTGAGCGAAAGGTGGAATGGGTTGGCGAGACCAGCCGTTTTTCCGGATTGTCTGTACAAATCAGAAACGCCGGAATCTTCGTCGTTTCGCGGTGCTACGCATTTGCCGAATTCACTATAGAATCCCGGCTCCCCTTCTATTGGGAGACGACATTGCCGGTTCTGGAAATCCACAATCTCAGGAAATCATACAACGGGGTCAAGGCCGTCGACGGCATCGGCTTTTCCATCGAGGCCGGCGAGGTTTTCGGCCTGCTGGGTCCGAACGGGGCGGGCAAGTCGACGACGATCGACATCATCGCAACTATTCTGCAACCGGATGACGGTGAGGTGCGCATTCGGGGGTCGATCACGTCGCGCAGCACCGAGTACAAGTATCGCATCGGCTATGTGCCGCAGGAGATTTCCCTCAACGAGCAACTCACCGCGGCGGAGAATCTTGCCTTTGTCGGCCGGTTGTATGACATTCCGGCCGATGAACTGCGGCGGCGCGTGCCGGAGACATTGGAGTCGGTCGGACTGGCCGACAGGAGCCGCGAACCGGTTCACCAGTTTTCGGGTGGGATGAAGCGGCGGCTGAACATCGCCTGCGCGATGGTTCATCGTCCGGATGTGGTGCTGATGGACGAGCCGACCGTGGGCGTCGACCCGCATGCACGGGCGTATATTTTTGAGATCGTCGAGCGGCTGGCTTCCCAGGGCAAGGCCATACTCTATACCACGCATTATATGGAGGAGGCCGAACGGTTGTGTCAGCGGACGGCCATCATCGACCGCGGGAAAATCGTGGCGGTCGGCACGCTTTCGGAATTGATCGCGCTGATCAAGGCGAAGCGGGAAATCGTGATTGAAGCGGACGCGCTGTCGTCGGAGAGCGTCGAGCGCTTGTCGGCGAAGCTGGGCCGGGTGACATGGGCCATGGAGGATCACCGCGTTCGTTTGAGCATTGCCGATGGTCGAATCGGCATGGTCGATGTCATCAATACGGCACACGAAATGGGAATTCGCGTTCGGAATGCGGCGATGAATGAGCCGGATTTGGAGACGGTGTTTTTGGAATTGACAGGACATGCACTGAGAGATTGAGGGATGGGCCGGACAAAATACAGACTTGCATTTCGTCATGTTTGCATAGCCGTTTTCTGCGGTGTGCCAACCATCTATGTCCTGTGGTTGACGGTAACGCGATGGAATGGCGTTCCGGCGTCGATGAGTCATCCGATCGAACTAGTGCCGCGTGACGCCGCGTTTGCGAATGTAATCGCGGCACTGCCTCCGCTGCCGCCGATCACGCTTCCACCGCCGCCGAACGGCATGAGGTGGACGGGGAGCGCGAAGGCGATCGACCCGTCTGAAACGATGTATGGAAAATGGGACATCGAGGCTCGACCAAATCTGCAATGCACAATTGCGTTTCTGAAAACGCCGGCGGTTTCAAACATGCTGAACGCGCTCATCGCACTTCCCCACGGCGAGTACGAAGGTCGAACGATTCAAGCCAGCACCGTCCGAACCGTTGCTAGGTTGCTGGCGACGCGAGCGAGATACAGGGCTGAAGAGAAAGACGATCTATGTGGAGCGTTCGACGATTTAATCGGCCTCCTTCGAATTTCTCAAAACGTCATGCGCATGGAAAGCGGAATACTTGTTCTGACGGGAAGTTCCTGCGAGTCCATGGCTCTGCATGAATTGGCACGGTTGGCCCTCGAACGGCCGCTCACCCGCGAATTCGCGCAGGCCCAAATCAAGCAGATTAATGCAACAGGGGGCGCGTCCCCGTCGCTATTCGAGTTAATAACGGAAGCGACGACGTCAGAAGTGATCGCCGCCCTCGACAATTGCTATTCGATCGATATGAATGGAAACGGCTGGTTGGTCCTGAGTCACCAAACGGGTGTGTTATCAAGCGTTCCAACGAATTCGGGAGTTCGTTTGGGTGCTTGGAACCTCCTTTCGCCATTGTTTAACGATAGACGCACGGTCATTTCCAAAGTTGAATTCATCCGACGCGAGATGCTTAGGGCGGGCGAAATGTCATTTTCAAAAGGAACGACATACATCCATGACTTGGAGCGTTCAAATCCCTTGAATCATTTGGATGGCCCGGCCTGGATGAATACGCCACTTTCCAATGGCGCTTACATTTTGACTTTGTCGAGTGGGAGAACAGCAATTTATGCGGCAGCCGCGACGGTAATCGCTACTTCGGCATATCAAGCCGAAACGCAACGCTTGCCAGCGTCGATCGATCACCTCGTCCCTGAGTATCTATCCGCGGTGCCCATTGATCCATTTGATGGACACAGTTTGCGAATGCAAGCTCGCGCGAAGTCACCGGGTTTTATACTTTATTCCGTCGGCCCGAATCAACGAGACGACGCGGGTATGCCTGCCTCTGAAGTAATTTCAGGTACGAGGCAGGGAGACCAGATTTATGACTTCATGCGAACCGACGCACTTTATTTCGAACCCAAGCTGGAAAAGGTGTCAAAGTGATGCCGCCTTTCTCACCTCTTGTGACGGACCTCGAAGGGATCGTTTCCGATCTCCTTCCTGCGATGCGCCGCAAAGTTGCTACGCCCGAATCAAAGCCCCTCGATCGCCAGATTGCCTATCATTTTGTTGGGTCTGTGGTTCGCACCGCGATCCTTAGGCCGGAAGCTTGCGACGGTGAGATGGTTTGAGTCCGTCGTAAACGCGATTCTCAGCCTCTTGATTGGTGCCGGAGCGGTTGCATTCGATTATTTGCGCGACGCGACGCGCAGCTATGGGGTTCCTGGGCTTCTGAGCTTTACCGTCCACGCGCCCGAAATGAACTTCACAATTGAAGAGGGCATTCGATCTCCTTTTGCCGCGTTGGCAGTGGTTGTCCATGGGCTTGCGTCCGATCCTACAATGCAGGTCTATCTTTTCGTAGCCTTGAGTTTTCTAGTTCTCGCAGTTGCTGTGATTGGCGCAGTGCTCATGCCTCTTTTCGCGGCAGGGGAGCGGTTGAGTTCGCTGTATCCGCGTTGTCTCAAGTTGACGCTTTGGAGCCTGACCATGTTACTACCGATGGCGATATGGCTTACGTATTGGCCGGGACTGCGTGCCGCGATGGGACAGCCGGAAGCTGCGAACGAGGATACCATGGTTCTTGGAACAAGCACGCCTTCGTATCTCATGTTTGATTCATTCGACATCGTCGCAATTTCGATACTGGGTGCGTGGTGGTTGTTTGTTTTGGTTCGTTCCGGTCTCGATTATGCGGGACCAATGGAGGGACCGGCATGGGAGCCGCAACGACCAATCTGCCGAAAGTGCGGATACGTTCTCGCCGGGCTTCAATTGGATGGGAATTGCCCGGAGTGCAACGCCTCAAATGAGGAATCCATCAAGTTGCAACTTCGTGGGCTCAAGTTTACCCATTGGAACGCATTTCGATTGGCGTTTCGTGCGGCGGTGCGGCATTGAACATCTACATGCATCAGCAACGATTGGGGCCGGTCCGTGCCGGAATGACGGCATTCGCCAACACGTTTTGCAACAATGGTCAAGAGTCCCGGTTAATGCGCTACCGACTAACTGAGTGAGTCAATGCAGATTATGCGATCTTTTCGAATCATCTGGCTGCTCTCCTCCACCCAGCTTCGCGTGCTGTTGCGCGGCCGGGCGACGGTTGTCTTCATGCTCGTGCCGGGCATTATTCTATACACGATATTTACGTCGATTTTCTCCGGCGCGGCCGGTCGGCCGTTTCGGGTTGCGGTCATTGATCTCGATCACTCGAACGAGAGCGCGAAATTGGTTCAAATGCTTCGCGCCAACAATGTGACCGTCATTACGAATGAAGGCGAGGATGCCAATCGGCCGCTGCTTACGGTTGAATCCGCTCGCGAGGCCATTTTGCACGAAGGGTTGTTTCGGGTGGCGCTGGTTATCCCAGAGGGGTATTCGAAATCGCCCAATATGCTGGTCGGCACGGACCATTACGGCGTTGATGTGATTTATGACGATGCTCAGCAGATGGAGGCCGAAATCGTCACGGGCATGGTGCAAATGGCGGCGGGCAGGGCGTTGTTCGACCAATTTGGCAGCTCGATGGGAATTCAAAGCGATCGTGAACCGGATGCGACTTCGATGCCGGCCGCTTCAGCGGCGGAAGGCACGCCCGGCGATCGCAAGCCGAGAAAACAACTGATTCGTGTTAATCCGATCGGCGTGATCAAGAGCGGTATGCCGAATGCGGCAAAGAACTCATTTCTGGCGGCGATCGTGCCCATGTTCATTCTGTTCGGTGCGGCGGGCGCGGCGCGGGGCATGTTGGAATCGCTTCGCCGCGGCGAGATTCGCCGGCTTTTGGCGGCGCCGCTGAGGCCCTTCCATATTCTGTCGGGGCAGCTTCTGACCTGCCTGATTGTCTCGATCGTGCAGTGTTATGCGATGTATCTCTACGCATGGCTGGTCTTTCGGGTCGCCATTTGGGATGTCACGGCCGGCCTCTTTGTCATGACGCTGGCAACGTGCTTTGCCGCGACGGCCTTGGGCATGCTGATGGCATCAATTTGCCGGACAGGCGAACAGCTCGATGCGCTGGGCTCGATCGCGATTCTCGCCATGAGCGCCATCGGCGGGAGCATGGTGCCCCGGTTTGTCATGCCGCCGTTTATGCAACAACTGGGCCTTTTGACCATCAACGGCTGGGCCTATGACGGCATTATGGCACTGATCCGGGGGGAGGGTTTTTCGGGCATTGCGCTGCCGGTGGGGGTGCTCACAGTTGCTTCGTGCGTGGCCTTGGGGGTTGCGTCGGCGATTTTGACGCAGCGATTAACGCAAAAGCCGGCTGGATGATTGGTCGAGACCGCGAACTGTGAGCCATTCAGGCGGTTTTTGAAATGCGTTCAAAGGTCACTTCCAGCCGATCCTTCACGAGATTCATCGTCTTCGGCCGGTCTTCGCGTTCAGGTTGGCAGCAATCATCGATGAGTTTGACCAGCGCCGGGTCGAGCGACTGGGATGTCGTATCCTGCTTTTCATTTCGCCAGGTATAGACACTGACGCCGGACTTGGTGACGGCGGACGAATTCAATTCTGTTTCGACCGTGCGACCGAAGAAAATGCGGTGCATGGTCGCGCCGAGGCCGAAGACATCGGTGCGCTGATCGAGGGCGCGGCGTTCGACCTGCTCCTTGGCGATGTAGTCTTTGGTGCCCTGGATGCGCTCTTTTTTGGTGTACATCGGGCAGGCCTGTCCGAAGTCGATCAACGTCGGCCGGCCGTTCTTGGCGCACAGGATGTTGATGGGCTTGAGGTCGCCGTGGATGTAACCCCGGTTGTGCAGATCGGCCAGCCCATCGGCGACATGCCAGAAGATTTTTACGATCAGGTTGGGCGAGCAGTCTTCGACGTATTTATCGAGCGGAATGCCATCGACATAGTCGAGGATGTTGTAGGCTTCAACGGCCCGGAGCTTTCGCTTCACAATGCCGTATTCGAGGGTTTTTCGAAGAACCGGGTGTTCGTTTTGAATGCCGACGTCAAATTCGTTTTTGAGCTGGCGGACCTGTGAATTGAAGTTTTCGGCGGACGCACCGACATATTTTTTGCAGTAGAATTTGTTGTCGCGAACATCGCATGAGCATGACCTTGGTACCGGCCCCGGTACCAAGCTCGCGGACGAACATGAGCGATTCGAGTCGTTTGGACATTTTCGTTCCAACGGACAGGCGATGAAGGCATTCGCAACCTACATGGCGGCGGGCGGAAATCAGCCCATCCCAATAGGTTTATGCCTCATGCCGGCTTGTTTCCCCAGTGGGCGGAAATCAGCAAACCCCATCCTTTGATCCTAAGCATGACGACGTTGCAAAACGGAAAATGGCTTGCAACGAAAATGCTAGGAATCCCTAAATAGCACAAATCCATGCACTTAGGCGGTTTTTTTCACCGATCATTATGATTCGGCGGAATCCAAAGGGCTGATAACTGTTATCGCTCAAAAGGGGGGATTGGGGAGGAACGACTCGGGGAGGCTAAAAAACGTGGAGAATTGCTATCTATAAATCGACGCCGTTACCACTCCATCCAATACTGCCCACCTTGGTATGTCTCAAGTATAACGGGCGACCACCTGTCTTTCCACGTGGGTAATTCTCACCTCCAATCAGGGGATAACTTGGGAGTTCTTGCGCGATTTTTGTGCCTGGCAACGGGGAGCGTGGCATTTCAGCGGGACTTCGGTGGTTTGGCATTGCTCGTGCAGGGAGTGGTCGGCCTCGCGGCAATGCCGGGTCTGCTTTTTTCCGGCAGGAGACTCATCATGGAATCCGCCATCTCTGTCTCAAAAACGGTCACTCACCATGAAAATGGAATGTCGAGGGTATTGTCCGCGATCAGGCATTTCTGGGGCTCGCTGTGGCACGCTCTGCACCGGCATCATGATGAGACGGTGCATCCGACTTGCTATGACGCCGAATAAGGACTTGCCGCGTCAGGGACGGCGGCCGCTCATTCGTCGGCCATGATGAAATCAAACCGGAATTTGGCCACCTGCCGGCCGCTACCGTTTTCTTAATTACCGCGCGCCAGCGCGGCCGGATCCATCTGCTTGCCCGACGGGTTCTTACCTCTGAGTGGGATACCCCTTTCCTGCTTTCTGCACACGCTTGCTGCGCGTCAAGAGGCCGGTTGGTATGATGACCGGCATGACAACGAAAGAAGTACTTGCACAACTCAAGTCCAAAGGCAATGACGCCCGCCACAAGCACAACGCCAAGGTCGGGCCCGACGGGACGACCCCGCCCGACGACCAGTTCGGCGTGCCGATGGGCGACATTCGCGCGATCGCCAAGAAGATCAAAAGCGATCACGAGCTCGCGCTCAAATTGTGGGAAACGGGCAACATGGAAGCGCAGCTGCTGGCTACGCTCATCATCAAGCCGAAGTCGCTTTCTGCAAAGGAGCTCGATGCGATGACGCGATCGATCTCCTGTGCGCCGGTGGCGGACTGGCTGAATAGCTACGTCGTCGCGCAATCCCGAGAAGGATGCGCTGCGCGAAGTGGATGAAGGACAAGGACCGTTGGGCCGCCCGCGCTGGCTGGCACTTCACGGCCAGTGCCGTGAACAAGTGTTCCGACGGTCTCGATTTCGCCGCGCTGCTCGACCGCGTTGAAAAAGAAATGCCGAAAGCCAAACCGAAAGTGCAATGGACGATGAACAACACGCTTATGGCGATCGGCATCAAGGACGCGAAACTCCGCAAGCGGGCGATCGCCATCGGCGAGAAGATCGGGCTGTACAAGGATTGGCCGATGTCGAAGGGGTGTATTATTCCGTACGTGCCGGTGGCAGTGGAGGCGATGGTGAAGCGGCAGAAGTGATGCCTCGTGCGGCCGTTTTGAGTTAAATCACGTCGTTCGAATACCAAGCGATAAATGTTAGGTTGGGATATCGAATTCCACTTCTGTCTTTGATTCTCGCTAAGCCGTTTTTGGCCGGGCGGCGCGGTTGTCGAATTCGTCGCCGCGGAAGGTCGAGCCGAGGTAGGTGTCGCGCACGAGAGGGTCGTTGATCAGTTCGCGAGGGCTTCCTTCGCGGAGAACTTTTCCTTCGTGAATGATGTAGCTGCGGTCGGTGACTTCCAGCGTCTGACGGACGTTGTGGTCGGTGATCAGGAAAGAGATGCCCATCTTGCCGCGGAGATGCAGAATCTCACGCTGCAAATCCTGTACGGCGATCGGGTCCACGCCGCTGAATGGCTCATCGAGCAGAATAATGGCGGGCTGGGTCACGAGTGCGCGGGCGATTTCGAGCTTGCGGCGTTCGCCACCGGAGAGCGTGCGGGCCTCCTGCCTCGCGTTTTTCATCAAGCCAAACTGTTCCATCAACTCATGAGCACGCTTTTTTCGCTCGGCCGAGGTCAGGCCCGGCATCAGTTCGAGAATCGCGAGCAGATTCTTTTCCACGGTCAGGCGAACGAAGATGCTGCTTTCCTGCGAGAGATAGCCGATGCCTTTTTGGGTGCGCTTGTACATCGGCAAGTCGGTGATGGGATCGTTGTTGAAGAGGACTTCGCCGCCATCGGGCTTTACCATGCCGACGGTCATGCGAAAGCTGGTGGTCTTACCCGCACCGTTTCTACCCAGCAGGCCCACGATTTCGCCGCGGTCGACATGGAAATTGACGCTTTGGACCACCGTTCGTCCGCTGTAGGTCTTGACGAGGTTTTTCGCTTCTAGGAGTCGCGTCACAAGGGGGTTCCTGAACGATTTCCGCGGGGCGATGGGGGTTGTTGAAAACCTGTATAATTCGACCCTGCGAACCGAATAATGGCCTTTCAAAGGTCGCAGGCTCCCCGATGGCCAATTCACATGAACGAGCATGATAGGGCGACGGACGCAATTCGCCTAGCCGACGGTATCTTGTGATTACTTAGCATATTATGGCTTTGCCGGTATTCGAGTAATTATTCAGGTGATTGCGCAGAATTGGCCGGATTTCACAGGATGGCTTCGTGGCCGAACCATTGCGGGCTTGCCTCGCAATGCGGATTGTGGATTGTGGATAAGCTGTTGTGATTCACAGGGGCGGGGCGTTGGCGACGCGGCACCAGCGACGGTGTGAAATGGATGCGCTATTCGCTTCGAGTCGGCTTCAAAGATCATCATTTGCATAAACATAAGGGCAGCCTTGCCATTTGAGATTCTCCGCGCGAATGTCGCAGGAATTGCGTCATGTCCTTTGCCCGTGAATCGAATTGCACTTCCAATTGCCGCCATTGAATACCATCGAAATCAAGCCGCATTGGTCGTTCGTGCCGCCCGCTTGCGAGGCGAATCGTTTTCCCTGAAAACTAGCGTTTTCCATTATTTAGACTTGCGTGCCTTATGCACGCCCCGGGGAATTCGAATGCACGCGCTCATCAAGGACCTTAAGAATCACGTCGGCGAGACGGTCAGGCTTCAGGGCTGGATTTACAACAGCCGCGACTCCGGAAAGATTGCCTTTCTCGTCCTTCGCGACGGCAGCGGCCTATGTCAGTGCGTCGTGGCCAAGTCGCCGGCGACGGAGGGATTTTTTGATACGGCCCGCAAATTGACTCAGGAGGCGGCGGTTCGATTGACAGGTCTGGTCAAGGCCAATGAAAAGCAAATTGGCGGTCACGAATTGGAGGTGACCGGGCTGGAGATGGTGGGGGAGTCGGTGGATTTCCCGATCTCGCCAAAGCCGCACGGCATCGAGTTTCTCTTTAAGCATCGGCATTTGCATTTCCGCTCGCGACGGCAGTGGCACATCCTTCGCGTTCGGCATGCCGTCATCGACGAAATCCGCAGCTACTTCAATCGCAACGGGTTCACGCTGATCGATACGCCCATTTTCGCGCCGGCCGCGGGCGAGGGGGCCCAGACGCTTTTCCAGGTCGATTATTTCGGCGAGCCGGTGTACCTGGCGCAAACGGGGCAGCTTTATGTCGAGGCCGGCTGCATGGCGTTCGGCAAGGTGTACTGTTTCGGGCCGACGTTTCGGGCGGAGAAGAGCAAGACGCGCCGGCATCTCACCGAGTTTTGGATGGTCGAGCCGGAGATTGCGTTTGCAGAACTCGACGATGTCGTCGCTCTGGCGGAAGATTTCATCTGCTCGATCGTGGCTCGCGTTCTGCGCGATCACCGTGCCGATTTGGAATTCCTCGGCCGCAACATTGCATCGCTCGAAAAAATCACCAAGCCGTTCAATCGCATGACGCACAAGGAAGCGGCGGAAGTTCTGCGTGGGCCGCGTGCGAAGGAATTGCTGGAGAAAGACCTGACGGCAAAGACGGCGCGCATCGCGGAAATCAAGACGCTGCTCGCGGAGAAAGAAGCCAAGGTCGCCGGTCAGGGCGTGAAGCAGTGGGAGAAGGACAAGCTGGTCGGGGAAATCGCGGACCTGAAGGACGAAGTCGGTGATTTGGAGGTGGAAGTCACCAACATTCCGCACCACATCGAGCTGGCCGCGAAGTTCGATCCCGGCGGCGACCTCGGCGGCAGCGACGAAACCATCATCAGCCGCCTGTCGGACAAGCCGACGTTTGTCACGCACTATCCGAAGGCGTGCAAGGCGTTTTACATGAAGCAAAGCGCCGATGATGCGAGCCGCGTGAACAATGTCGATCTGCTGGCACCCGAGGGCTTCGGCGAGATCATCGGCGGCAGCCAGCGCGAGGACAGCCACGACGTGCTGCTGCACCGCATCCACGAGGAAGGCCTGAACCCGGACGATTACGCGTGGTATCTCGATCTTCGAAAATACGGCACGGTGCCCCACGGTGGCTTCGGCCTCGGCGTTGAGCGGACAGTGGCGTGGCTCTGCGGGCTGAAGCACATTCGGGAGACGATTCCGTTTCCACGGATGATGGGGCGGTTTTATCCGTAGCAGGCTGCACCGATTGGATTATTTGCCTTCATGGAGAGTATTCGGTTTAGACTTCCCAACCCGATCACATAGTGGTGACAGCGCCAAGCAACAGGACAATGTAGATACATGGCGTCTTCAGTTTACATCGAAACGACAATCATCAGTTACCTGACATCGCGTAGATCGAGCGATGCGATTATTCGCGGTCAACAGGAACTGACGGTCAAGTGGTGGAGCGATCATCGTTCGGAGTTTTCGCTTGTCACATCGCAATTTGTCGTTGATGAGGCGTCGGTTGGAGACGCTCGCGCGGCGGACCGAATGGCCGTCTTGGATGAAATAGACTCCTCGCCATCACGCCCGCGGTGGAACCGCTCGCTGTGAGGCTCATCGATGAAGGCGCGTTGCCGGCGAAAGCGAAAGTCGATGCCCTGCATCTGGCGATTTCGACGGTCAACGGAGTTCAGTATTTGTTGACATGGAACTGCAAACATTTCTTGGCCAACGCGATTTTGTGGCGTAAATAGAGCAGACCTGTCGAGATGCAGGTTATGTTCCGCCGAACATCTGCACGCCCTATGAACTGATGGAAACGCCGCCATGAAAAATGACCCGATCGTCGAAGAAATCCATCGCATTCGCGAAGAAATCTCAGAGCGATTCCACGGTGATTTGCATTCGATCTGTGAGGATGCGCGCGTTCGCCTGCAGAAATCCGGCCGGAAGACGATTTCGCTGCCCCCAAGGCGCGTAGAGGATGAAATTCACACTCCGCGATCCAAGAAGGTCGGATGACTTCGCCCGCCCCTTCGCACCTTCGGCCTCGGCGTGGAGCGGACGGTGGCGTGGATTTGCGGGCTGAAGCATATTCGGGAGACGATCCCGTTTCCGCGGATGATGGGGCGGTTCTATCCATGAGCCGCCGCGCCGGGCGGATCCGGTCTGCGCTGAACCGGGTCGTGCATCGCTCACGGGAAGGAAAGAATCGTGCCGTCCGAACACCGGCTGACGCCCGATCAGATCGCCGCCTATCTTGAGCAGTGCCCCGGCGAAGTCTGCGATCTGGTGCTGGCGATGCGCGAGGTCGTGCTGAAGGCCGCGCCCGGCGTAACCGAAGCGATCAAGTTCCACTCCCTTTGCTACTACATGGCGGACAGCCCATACGGGGCGATTGGGGGCAACGTCTGCACGATCGATGGCCGATCGGGCGTCGTCGGCTGGGCTTCATTCAGGGGGGCGACGCTTCCCGATCCCAAGGGTTTCTTGCAGGGCGATGGAAGGCCTTCGCGGACCATTGACATTCGGTCGGTGCGCCAGGCGCGAAGCCGGGCCATCGCGAACTGATACTCGCGTCGGTGGCGCAGTGTCCGAAGGCGACGTAGGCCGCGGCCGATGGGTAGGGCTACCATTCATCGGAATCGAGGTGGGCGGGTCGACGCGTCAAGAGGAAAGGCCGAATCATGCGAATGGCGATGTGGAATCGGGCGGCGGTGGGTCTTGTGATTGTGCGCGGCGGCTGCGGCAAACGAGCACCGGAGTTAGGGCAAAAAATTTTTTTTTTTTATGGGCCCCCCCCCCCGGGGTTTGGGGCCCCCCGTGGGAAGGGGTGGCGGGGGTTATTGCAGGGGGGGCGGTTGGGTGGTGCCGCCGCGTGGGCCCTTTTTTTTTTGCCGCGCCCCCCCCCGGGGTTGGGGGTTGCCCCGGGGGGGGAGGAGAGGCCGCCCCCGGCGGGGAACTTTTTTTTTTTTTTTTTCGGGTGGGGGGGGCCTTTTTTTTTTTTTTTTTTTTTTTGGTGGGGTGGTGTGGGGGGTGGGGGGGGAGGCCGTGGGTGGTTTTTAGGGCCCAACCTTTAAAAAATGGGGGGGACCCCTTTTTATTTTTTTTCCAATTCTGGGGGGGTGGGCCGTTTTTTTTTTGGATGTGCCCCCTTTAAGGCCCCGGCCGCGCATGACTCTGACTTCAGGGTTAATTCGCCACGAGAAATTCGAGGGTTGGCGTAAGCAAACCCGAGGGCATGATCGCCCGCCCGATTTTGACCTTGTTGAGCAAAGTCTCCTATCATTCCGACTGTTGGACGCAATCGTCTCGGTAGAAAATCACCCGAATCGCAACCAAGGAGCAACACGCATGGGCAGAACCTGCACATTGAAGGGCAATCCACTTTCACTCGAAGGACCGGAACTCAAGGTGGGCGATGCCGCCCCGGATGCGGTCGTTCGCACGAATCTCGTGACCGACGGCAAGCTGAGCGACGGCTTCGGCAAGGCCCGTATTTACAGCGTCGTTCCGTCGCTGGACACGCCGGTGTGCGCCGAGCAGACGCGCCGATTTTACAAGGAAGTGGCGAATCTTCCGAATGTCGATTTCTACACGATCAGCTTCGATTTGCCGGTGGCCATGGCGCGGTTCTGCGGCGCCGAGGGCATCGACACCGCGAAATTCAAAACGCTGAGCGACGCGAAGCATGGCGATTTTGGCAAGAAATACGGCACTTACATTCCCGACCATCGCATCAACAGCCGCGCGGTGTTCGTGGTCGGTGCGGACAACAAGATCAAGTATGCCGAGTATGTGCCGGAAGTCGCGAACCATCCGAACTATGACGCGGTTGTTGCTGTGGCAAAGGAAATCGCGAAGTAAGCCCGTTTTGCCCTACTTCGGCAGTATCCTGAGAATGGGGCGCTGTCCCGCAGGGGTGGCGGACATTTTCGGCAACCGTCCGGGATTATCCACGATAAAAAGCCGCCCGCCTTCGAATGCGAAGCCGGGCGGTTTCGTTTGACGATAAAGACATGGGGAGGCGAGGAGCGTGCGGAAACGTACGAATTTTGCCGACCCTTTGTCGCCGCTTGCAATCGCGCGGTTATGATTCACTGGCCTCGCCCAGCGAGATTTCGCAAGGAGTACAGACCGATGCTCGAATTGAACAACACCTTTGAGAACTTCGTCAGCGCGTTTTTCAGCTTTCTGAACGGACTGCTTCAAACGATGTTTACGAATCTGGCCGACATTTTCAATGCGGTCCGGGTTTTCTGAGGACTTTGAGTCGATTGATTTTCAATGAAGGGTGGACCGTCCGACGGATGGTTCGCCCTTCATTCGTTTTGGGCAATTGTGAATATAAGGAATTCCCGCGGTCAAAATTGAATCCCGATCCCCATCAATGGCGCTTTGAACGTTTCCCGTCTCAAACTACAATGGTGGCCGATTAATTGAATCCGTCGGGGCCGGCTTGCCCATCGCGAGCCACGCGCGAACTGCGAGGGCCTCGAACTGGCCGTTGGAGAGATTCCAGCGAGCCGCCCGGGACCGGCCTCATGAGTCAACAGAGTCTTCACGCCTTTTACGAACCGAACCTTCGACTGACCCGTGCCTATGGCTTGTTGGGCTACAACGCGGGATATGCACAGAATCGCAGCGAGGGCTCGTTCGATCAGCATCAGAAGGATCTGGTTTGGCGGCTGATCGGCAATGTGCCGATTACCCCTGAGAGCACCGTGCTGGATGTCGGCTGCGGCATCGGGGGGCCGAGCAGTTGGATCTTTGAGCGATTTCGACCGGCCCGCGTAATGGGGCTGGAGTTTTGCCCGTCGAGCGTGCGGGCCGCAGAGCGAAACTGGACCGGCAAAGCGTCTCGTCCGTACTTTATTCACGGCGATGCCCACCATCTGCCGTTTCCGAACGACTCCGTCGATGTCATTTTCAATCTCGAATCGGCCCTGCACTATTCGGACAAGAATCGTTTTATTGCCGAATGCCATCGCGTGCTGAAGCCCGGCGGCACGCTCTGTCTTGGTGATATTTGCACGCGCTGGCGGCGAACGTTTCGCTGTTTCGAAATGCTTGACAATGTGGCGGGCCAGTTCAGCACGCAGTCGCATCTATGGTCGCCCGATCAATATCGGGAGGCGTTCGATGCCAATCGGTTTGAGCTGGTGCGCTATGAAGATGTCACCCAAGGCGCGTCGGATTCGCTCTATGGCGGACTGATGATGATTGGGAAAAAGGGCTGGAAAGCGGCCAAGGGATTTCGCGGGCGGTTCTTTTATCTGCGATTTGTTGAGTGGCTGCTTCGATTTCGGCTGATGTCTTACGATTTGTTCAATGTGGTGAAGAAGTAAAGGGCCGGCACGATCAACCCTTAATGCGCTGTCCGTCGCTTAGTTTTTCGATGTTTCCGGAGGCGATTTTTTGTCCGACGGTAAGGCCATCGGTCACTTCCAACTGACTCGCGACCTTCTGCCCCAGGGACACAGTCGATTCCTTCAGTCGCCCGTCATTTACGACAAACACGCGCCCCGATTTTCCATCGCTGGAAACCGAACAGGCCGAGGCGGGTATCCAGATACCACCGGATTCACCGCCGGCGGAAGCGGAGTCCGGGGCGAGGAAGACGACCTGTGCCACGCCCTCGACACGCAGGAATCGATCCGGGTTTTCGATGCGCACCTTTACCTGCACCGTTGCCTTTGAATAATTCGCACCGGGATCGATCCACATCACGTGGCCTTCATACTTGCGATCCTTATAGGCGTCGGGCGTGATTTTGCAGGGCATGTCCTTCCTGATGCGGGCGATGTCGAGCTCGCTGATATCGACCTCGACGCGAAGAACATCCATGTCTGCGATCGTGCCGAACTGGGCGTTGGCATTGGCGCCGATGCCGCCTTCGGCCGCGACGAAATCGCCGACTTCGACATTACGTTCGAGAATCACCCCGCTGATCGGCGCTACGACTTCGCAATCCCGCAGTACTTTTTCAGACCAATCCAAGAGCGCCTGATTCTGCTCGACCTGGGCCTGGGACTCCTCAAACGCCCGTTTAGCTTCGGCATATTCGATTTCCGGCGCGTTCTGCTCCTTGAACAGCCGTTCAATGCGTTCGAAGTTGGTCTTCTGGTATGCAAGATTGGCCTTTGCCTTGATCAGCGCGGCGGCCGCTTCATCGCGGCGGGCCTTGGGCAGCACGCTTTCGAGCCGGGCCAGCACCTGCCCCTTTTGTATCATGTCGCCTTGTTCGAAGAGCAATTCGATAATCTGGCCGGAGACCTTGGTCGTCACGCGAACTTTGTGATCAGAAACGATTTTTCCGGTGGCTGTATGCACCGGCATGGGGCCGGTGTCCGTACGCTCAGTGACGGTAAAGAGTGACACGTCCGCGGCAGCAGCTTTGCCGGACTCCGCGCCCAATCCGAAGAGGTACAGCGAACCGGCCTTGAAGTAGAACACCCCTTCGCCGATGAATAGCAATACGACAATAATCCCCAGCACTTTGCCCCAGCCGCCTCGAGCTTTGGCCGTTGGGCGCGGTGCAGCCGTCGCGCGATCGCCGGCGCCGCCGCCTTTTCCGGAAGCGGAATTGGGCCGCTGATCCTTGGGTATCGAAAGGGATCGGAGTTGAGCGCGAATATCAGGTTGCGATGACATACTTATGCTGAATTGTAGCAGATCGTCAGGCCTTTCGTAGGGCTTCCAAAATGCTGATTCGCGAGGCTTTGGCCGCCGGCGCCAGTGCGCCGACAATTCCCACGAGGGTTGAAACAATCACGGCCACGGCAATAATCGCCGGCGTGAGTTTCAATTCATACGCCATGACCGTCCACGTGGTGTCCGATAAGAAGTCTTCGCGCTTTCCGCTTGCAAACGACGCACCCAACAGGCCCAGCGCGCAGGCTGCCAGACAAATCATCAGCGATTCGAACACGAACGAGGTGAGGATCGCCGCGCGCGTGAAACCAATTGTGCGGAGCATCGCTATTTCACGCCGACGGCCATCGACCGCTGCATACATGGTGTTGGCGACTGCAAAGACCGCGCCAGCCGCCATGATGGCGATGAGTATGGATGTAAGGGCGACAATCTGAGTGGATTTTGAAGAAAGCTCTTCGTAGTAAGCCGTCTCCAGTTTGGCGGCCATGTTGACGGCCGGACCGCGAATATAGGCTATTGCGGCGTCGGGGCTTGCGTTGTCGGCGAGCCTTAGCACGGCGCTGGAGACAAAGGTCCGACCATACAGGTTGGAGAGCACGCCCCGTGAGGTCCAGACTTCGCTCTCAAATGCGCTGCCGTCCGCTTCGAAAATGCCGACCACCTCGCACATCGTGGTGGATGTGCGCCCCAATTCGATCTTCTTGCCGACCTGCAGGTTTTCATATCGCTGGGAAGCGGCCTTGCCGACGATGATTTCCGCGGCGCCGTCAGAAAAAGGACGGCCCTCGATGATTTTCGTTTCTGTATGCACCTGCCATGCCACCGGATCGACACCGCGAATCGCGACGTTGGCCGGTTTGCCCTCGGGGCCCCGGCGGCGAATCGATGTTTGCACGCAAAGTTCCCGGCTGATCATCGGGGAACCCGAGGAATCGAGCGCGATGCCCGGCGTCTGAACGAGTTTTCCCGCGTCGTCGGGGGAGATAATGCTCGTGCTTTCGGCAGTCGCGCCGACCGTCAGCACGATGATGTTGCGCGATGAACCGGCCGCACGAAGCGACGCCTTTATGCCTTCGGTGAACGACAGCAAAACAGCGAGCACGCCGACCACAACGGCCACCACAGAAAATGTCAGCGCCGTGCTGAGCTTTCGTACAAAGAGGTTGCGCCAGTTGTAAGTCAGCGGCAAAACCATGCGTTATCCCAAGTCCCGAAGCGCCGAAACGACTTTCATGCGGAAGGCGAGCCAGCCCGGCCACATGGCCGCAAAAGATGCCGATGGCGATTGCGATTCCCATCGCTTTCATGCAGGTGAAGGGCATGATGTTTAAAGTTTGAATCACCGGCAGCGTGATGTTGCGCAGGCCCGTGTGGTTGAAGGCGATGTAGGGCCCCAGCGACCCGATCAGGCCGCCCATGCCGCACAGGAGCAGGCTTTCGCTCTGGATGAGGGCAAATGCTAAACCGCCGCCGAAACCGAGCGACTTGAGCGTCGCGATTTCATTGATGCGATCGCGAAAATTCATGCTCATCGTGTTGGCGGCAGCCAGCACGGCCACCAGCACGGTCAGCGCCGACAGAATCGTCAGGTTTTTCGGCAGGTCGAATTGCTGGGTGATGAATTCGCTCATGAAAGTTTTTTCGTCCTGCGTCTTTGTTTCGTCTGGCGAACCGCGAAATTGCTCGTCGATTTTCTGCCGGTAGTAGTCGATGTCTGCCTGCGACGCGCAGCGGACGAAAAAGAAGGTCACTTTGTTGAAGCGCTCGTCGTTTTCATCGGCCTCGGGATAAGCCTCGCGCAGGACTTCCTCCATGTAATCGCGGCGGCACCAATTGGTGATGATGTCGGTCGCGTTGGGCAGCGTGGAGACGACGCGGAACTGAATGTTCACATACGGTGGAATGGACGGGTAAATGGTGACCTGATCGCCCACTTTCCAGCCCATGTCCTCGGCCGTTCCCCGACCGACCATGAGGGCCTGGCGATCTTTGTTCCACGTTTCGATTTCCTCCGGAGTGAGATTGTTTTCCGGCAGCGCGGCGACAAAGGAATCGTGATCGACCGCCAGCGTTGAAAGCGGCACCGGTTCGCCGGGGCGCTGCCCGCCGATGTAGCGCAGGCCGCAAACAGCGAGAATTCGCTGATGGGTCGGATCGAGTGCCTCAATTTTGGCACGATGGCCGGCCGGCAGGGGATTGATGATCGATGTTTTCTGGGTGATCGCCAGGCGCAATTGCTTGGCGGAATTGTCGAGGAAGGCTTGCAGGCCATCGACGACGGACATCGAGAGGACGTAAATGATAATCGGCAATGCGACGGCCAGGCAGGTCAGGACCGTGCGCAATGGGTTGCGGGTCAGATTGCGGGACAGGTAAATGAAGCGGAGATTCACAGCGATTCCGTTGGGCAGGTTAACAACCGAGACGACGAATTGTAGCTTGACACTTTAGAACCATCAAATATTTCTATGCCTCTCGTAGCGCCGTTAACACCTCAAGCCGCGCCGCTCGAAGGCCCGGCATCAGGGCTCCGACAACACCCAGCAATGTAACCATGATCATCGCGGCGACGACAATGACGGGTGTCAGGTGAATCTCGAATGCCATCGTGGTGAACGTCGTCGCACCGAACATGTCCTTGGTGTTTCCCGCAATTTCGAGCCACGCCGCGCAGCCGAGGCATCCGATGATGCCGCCCATTAACGACACCATCACAGATTCGAGAATCAGTCCGCGCAAGATTGTGTAACCGTCGAATCCGATCGTGCGAAGCATGGCGATTTCGCGGGTTCGTCCAGCCACGACGGCGTACATTGTATTTGCAATGGCAAATACGGCCGCAATGGACATCACTGCAACCAAAGCGCCAGTGACGAAGAGATAAATCTGCGTGAGTTTTGTTTGTTCCTTCCAGTAGTCCTTCTCTGTTTTTCCGGTCAATTGGATGGCCGGTCCTTCGATCTGGGCGATGACCTCCTTGGGGTCCGCGTCGGGCGTGAGCCGGAGCGATACCGATGAGTACATTGTTCGGTTGTAGGCGTTCATCAATGACGGCAGGTAGCCCCATATCTCACTTTCCATCGGTCCGCCGTCCGCCGAGAAGTAGCCGACGACCTTGTAGCCGCGGTCGCCGCCAAAGCCGATATTGACGATGTCGCCGATGTTCAGCCCGCCAAACTGTTTCGACGCCGCAACGCCGACGATCACCTCGCGCTCGGCCACCGAAAACCGTGTGCCCAATTCTTTCACGTTTGAATGAACAACGAATGCATCGTCGGTCACACCACGCACCGCGACATTGGCGAATGTCATTCCGCCGTCAGCCAAGCGCGGAAGCGATACCTGAATAATCATCTCCGGGCTGAATCGGGGCTGGCCTGTTGCCGGGTTTTTCTCGACCGAATTGAGCTGCCCCAATTTGTTGTATTCGTCGATGGGAATGGCGCTGTTGCTTTCGGCCGTCGCGCCTTTTTTGAGCACGATGATTTTTCGCTCTTCGCCGGCGACGGACAGCGATTGATTGACCGCCCCACGAAATCCGATCATCCAGGTGAAGACGCCGACGACGGCCGCTATGACGAGGACCGTCAGTATCGTCGTGTTCTTTCGAACAAAGAGGTTTCGCCAGTGATAACTAAGAGGCAGCGCCATTCAAATTCTTTCAATCCTTAGACAGCGCGCCGCAGCGCATCTGTTGTTCGTAAACGCATGGCTTGGTAGGCCGGCCAAATCCCGCGGCAAGTCCGACCACGAGGGCGATGACCAGTGAAATGCCGGCGGCCATCCATGATATTTCCAGCGAACCCACCGGGCCCATTTGCCGCATGGGAATGGGGTGCAACCACAGCACCAGTGAGATCGGTACAATTCCAAGCAGCGAACCGCCAAGCGCCAACAGCAGACTCTCGCCGACGACAAGTTGAAAGACCTTTCGCGACTGAAACCCGATGGCCTTGAAAACGGCCAACTCGCGCGTGCGCTCGCGAAAGCTCATCATCATCGTGTTGCCCGCCACCATCGCGACTATCACGACCACCACCACCGACATGGCCTGCATCAAGCCCGGAATATTTCCGGCCATCTGAATGAAATTCGCACCAAACGTGTTTTCGTCTTCGCTTTTCGTTTCATCGGGAGTGTTGGCGAACAGCGCGTCGATGTCCTTTTGCAAGCTGCGAAGGCTTTGAGCCGAGTTGCATTTCACCCAGAATATGTTGCACCGGGGATCATCCTCGCCCTTTTCCTTGAGCGATTCGACCAGATAATCGCGACGAAACCAGAAGAAATTCGCCCGTTCCGGATTGTCGAGCACTTTCACAATGTGAAATTCAAGTTGAAGGTAGGGGGGCACCGTGCTTTCCAGTGTGACACGATCGCCGGTCTTCCAACCGTATTCCTCCGCCGGATTCATTCCGACCACGCACGCCTGACGGTCTTTGTTCCACGCCGCGATCTCCGCCGGCTGCATGTAAGTGTCCGAATAGACCGTCGGAAACGTGTCGGCATCCGCCGCGAGGCTGGTGAGTGTGTTTTGTGTATTGGGCACGCGTCCGCCAAACCAGCGCATTCCGCATACGCCGGTCAGTCGTGTGCGATCGGGGTCGAGCCCCTCGATCTTGCGCCGCATGCCCTCCGGCAGGGGGTTCACGAGCGAGGTTTTGTGATGCACGCCGATGCGAAGTTCCTTTTCGGTGTTGGCCGATGCCTCGTTGAGCGCCACCACCATTGAAATCGCGGCAACGAAAATCGCCATCGGCAGCGCAAAGGCCACGGCGGTGAGCGCCACCCGCAGGGGATTTCGCCGGAAATTCTTCAACATCACGAGTGTCAATGTCATGGCAGCATTTTCCGAAGTGGATTCGCGCTCGCCTCGTCGACCGGGATATCTCTTACGCCACGGCCGACTCCCGCACCGTCACCGGATTGATCTCTTCCCGCTCCAACAGTCCCTTTTCCAAATGCACGATTCTGTTGGAACGGGAGGCCGCCTTGGGGTCGTGGGTGACCATCAGGATGGATTTGCCGAATTCACTGTTGAGCAGATTGAGCAGATCGAGAATCTCGTCGGACGTTTTGGCGTCCAGATCGCCGGTCGGTTCGTCCGCCAGAATCGCATCCGGGTCCGTCACAATGGCCCGCGCAATCGCCACGCGCTGTTCCTGTCCGCCGGAGAGCTGGTTGGGCCGGTGGTCCATTCGGTCGCCAAGGCCGACGATCGTGAGGGCCGTCTTCACGCGCTCCTTGCGTTCGTTTGCAGCCATTTTGAAAAGCAAAAGCGGCAGCTCCACATTTTGGGCGGCCGTCAGCACCGGCACGAGGTGATACATCTGAAAAATGAAACCGATGTGCCGGCTGCGCCAAGCGGTGCGTTCGCGCTCGGTCATGCTTTCGAGATAGGCGTCGCCGACGCGCACACTGCCGCCGGTGGGCGTGTCGAGACCGCCGACGAGATGCAGCAGGGTGGACTTGCCGGAGCCGCTGGGACCCATCAGCGCGACGAATTCGCCGGCCGCGATTTTGAGATTCAGGCCGTCCAGCACCGGGATCTCAAGCCGGTCTTTGTAGTACACCTTGCGAACCTGCGATACTTCGATTTCCGCGCTGCTCATCGAGTGCTCCGAGTTTTTTCCCGCCGCCACGGGAGGAGTTTCATCAACATCGTGCTTCATTGGCCGCCACCATGGTGGTCGGCGGTCTCACATTGTAGAGCCTGAGACACCCCAATTCATGTCTCGGTGACTTATTAATCGGTTCATCCTGGTTTACCCGGTTTTTTGCCTACATCCTGAACACGCCGACCTTACGCTCCGGCCAGGGTGCGTTCAGGCTTGCCGAAATGGCCAGGCCCAGAACCATGCGGGTGTCGGCCGGGTCGATGACGCCGTCGTCCCAGAGGCGGGCGGTGCTGTAGTAGGCGCTGCCTTCGATTTCGTACTTTTCGAGCGTCGGCCGCTTGAATTCCTCCTCCTCCGCCGGTGTCATCGCCTTGCCACCCTTTGCGGCGATCTGGTCTTTTTTCACGGTAAGGAGCACATTGGCCGCCTGTTCGCCGCCCATGACGCTGATGCGCGAGTTGGGCCACATCCACAGGAATCGGGGTTGATAGGCCCGGCCGCACATGCCGTAATTTCCCGCGCCATAAGACCCGCCGATGATAACGGTGAATTTCGGCACGCAGGCATTCGAGACGGCGGCCACCATTTCGCCCGTCGCGGGCGATGCCGCCGGATTCGTACTTTTTGCCGACCATGAAACCGGTGATGTTCTGCCGGAACACCAGCGGAATCTTTCGCACGCTGCACATTTCGACGAAGTGTGCCGCTTTGAGGGCACTCTCGCTGAAGAGGACGCCGTTGTTGGCGACAATACCGACGGGGTTGCCCCAGATGTGGGCGAAGCCGGTAACGAGCGTGGTACCATAGAGCGCTTTGAATTCATGAAAGCGGCTGCCATCGACAATGCGGGCGATGACCTCGCGGACATCGTAGGGCTTGCGGATGTCCTTCTGGATCACGCCATAGACTTCGCGCGGCTCGAACAGCGGCTCCTCGACATTGGCCATCGCTAGGTGGGCTCGCGGCCGGGTGTTGAGATGGGCGACGATGCTGCGGGTGATGGCGAGGGCGTCTTCGTCGTTCATTGCGTAATGATCGGCCACTCCGCTCGTTCGGCAGTGGACGTCCGCGCCGCCGAGTTCTTCGGCCGTCACTTCTTCGCCGGTCGCGGCCTTCACGAGCGGCGGGCCGCCGAGAAAGATCGTGCCCTGATTGCGGACGATGACGGTCTCATCGCTCATCGCCGGAACGTAGGCGCCGCCTGCGGTGCAAGAGCCCATGACGACGGCGATCTGCGGGATGCCCATCGCCGACATCTGTGCCTGGTTGTAGAAGATGCGGCCGAAATGATCGCGATCGGGAAAAACCTCGTCCTGCATCGGCAGAAATGCCCCGCCGGAATCGACGAGGTAAATGCAGGGCAGATGATTTTCGCGGGCAATTTCCTGGGCGCGCAAATGTTTCTTTACGGTGATTGGATAGTAGGTGCCGCCTTTGACCGTCGCATCGTTTGCGATGATGACACACTCGCGGCCCTGCACGCGGCCGATGCCGGTGACGACGCCGGCGCACGGCGCGTCGTTGTTGTATAGCTCCCACGCGGCAAGCGGGGTGAGTTCGAGGAATGGGCTGTCAGGGTCGGTGAGCCGGTCGATGCGATCGCGCGCCGCGAGCTTGCCGCGCCCGCGATGCTTTGCGACCGCCTCGGGGCCGCCGCCGAGTTTGACGGTGGCGATGCGCTCGCGCAAATCTTTGACCAAAGCGGCCATGTGCGCGGTATTTTCCTTGAAGACCTGATCGCCGGTGTTGAGTTTGGATTGAATGATGTCCATGTTGGCTCAATGTTCTCCGTGGCGGTTGATTGCACTTATACGGAGTTTAATGGCTTTACGCCGCGCCTTACAGACGTCCAATTCGGCGAGCTGGATCGGCGCATTGAACGCGGGGCCTCAAAACGATACGCTTTGAGGGATATTCCTCGGGCAAGATGTGCCGGCAGGGCTACTTGGGCAGTATCAAACGAAGGGAGCAGGGTGCCATGAAACAGCCGTTTCGAATATTTCGCCGTGTGACGTGGACGATTTCTGCGATGGGTTTGATGTGTGCAGGCGCGGTGAAGCAGGCTTGCGCTGATGACCTTGCCCGGTATGCGCCGCAAAACACGATGTTCTTCCTGGCTCGAAGCGGCAACGCGCAGATCGACAAAACGGCCCTGGACACCTCGTGGGGCAAATTGCTGGCGGAGCCGGAGATGGTTCGGTTTCGGGCCTCGCTGTGCAGGGCCGTCGAGCAGTCGATTCTCACCTTGGGAAAACCGGATGAGGACGAGTTAAAGGCCCGCGAACTTATTTACGAGTTATTGTCGGGCATGGGCGAATTTCCGACGGCATTGATTGTGCAGAACATCGCGATCAGTCCGGCCGGCCCCGTTTTTGATGCGGCCTTGATTTGCGAAATGGGTGATCGGGCCGAATCGTTTCTCAGCAAAATCGGTGATGCCCTCGAGATCGATACGACGGGCGAAAACCGCGTGAAGCTGGGTCAACACGCATTCGTCCATGTGGATGGACCGCCCAATGGAATCTACTTCGGCAAAGTTGATCAGTTCTTTGTCGCGTCGATGGGCAGGCAGAGCGCACAGGCAGTCGCAGATCTCATTGTCGGGGACGAAAAGAAATCGCTCGCCGCTCATGAGGGCGTTGTCTCGGCTCGCAAGCATTTTCAGGGAAATGAAGAGAGTCGCGTGATAAGCGGCTTTTTGAATGTGGCGGGAATTCGTTCCATCGTAAACGCATTCGTCCCCATGCTGGCGATGAGCGATCCGGATTTGCCGAATGTGGTTCAGAGCCTTCAATCGGTTCTGGGGCTGGATGGTCTTGATTCAATCGTATGGGAAAGCCATTACCGCGACGGCGGGTGCGTTGGGGCATGGTTTCTTCATATGCCGCGCGGCGCTGCGGGTCTGCTGGGTTCGCCCGGAAAGCCACTCAGCGATGACGATTTCAAGTGGATTCCACGCGATGCCAGCTGGGCCGTTGCTTCGAAGTTTGACATGGCGGGCACGTATCGAAAAGTTCGTGAAGCCTTGAAGAAGTGGAAATCGATGTCCAAAATGTGGACGACGCCATCAAACAGGTCGAGAAGTTCATTGGATTCAAGATCGATGAGGATTTCCTGTCTCTCTTTGGCGATTCGTTTGTTTTGTACGACTCTTTCGACTCGGGCGGTTTCCTCTTTTCCGGCACCGTTGTTGTCATGTCGGTCAGGGATGGCGGGCAGCTTCGAGAACGACTGGGTCAACTGATTTCGCTGATCGAGGTGCCCAAGCCATCGGGCAGCGAGATTTTTGGAAAAATCTCGTTCAAGGTGGGCCGCATCGAGCATCGGGGCCATTTGATCGAGTTCTTCAACGGCAAGGGGCTTCCGATGGTGGTCACGCCCGCGTGGACGGTTTGTGAGGATCGTTTCATCGTCGGCGCCTATCCGCAGATGGTGATAGCCACGATCGACCGCCTTGCCGATCAGAAATTGAGCGAGACGTCGATTCTCGCGCATCCGGATGTCATTCAGGCTCGCAAAGTTGTGGGCAATGGCGACGCGGGATTCTCGTTTGTGGACAGTCGCGCCGGGTTGCGCATGACCTATTCGTTGTTACTCCCGCTTGCCTCGGCTGTCGCGTCGATGGCACAGGGGCAGGGCATCGAATTGGATCTTTCGTCGATCCCATCCCTGGCGACGCTGACGCGTCACATGTTTGCCGATGTGAGGTGCTCGCGCAATGTCGAGGATGGCATGGTATCGCTTTCGTATGGTTCGTGGCCGTTGCCGGGCAGTCCCGGCCTGTCGGCCAATGTCGCGACGGTCGCCACTGGAATCTCCATTCTCCTGCCGTCGCTTTCGCGCGCCCGTGAATTATCCAAGCGAACCGTTTGCGCGGCGAACATGCGCGGCATCGGACAAGCCATGTATATTCATGCAATGGACCACGATGAGAAATTCCCCAAAAAGCTGGGCGAGTTGATTGAAGAGAATAATGTCACTTCGCGGCAATTCGTATGCCCCAGCTCGGTGGCCGTTCCGCACGAGGAACCGACCGAAAAACAATTGACCGAGTGCTACGTTTACATCCCCGGCTCCACGACATCGAGCGATCCGAGAAATGTCATCCTCTATGAGCGCTTTGATAATCACCAGCGGGAAGGCGTCAATGTGCTGTTCCAGGACGGCCACGTGTCCTTCACCAAGGATATCGAACATGTGAAGCAACTCATCGAGGAAACCAAGGATCGGCTGGGCATCAAGAAGAAGAAAGCAGCAAAAGAAGATATGACGCAGCGTTGTATTGCTTCGCCTGCGGTTTCTTGAGCAATTTTTCGAACGGATGTAGCGGTATTTGTGGTACCGGCGTCCCGCCGGTGTTCACCGCCGAGACGGCGGTGTCGCATTAAAGCAATTCGCTCATTCGAAGAATGCATTAGCCGCGGCGAAGCCGAAGCCGGCGTGAGCTGTTCCTTCTTGAGATAATCAAAATCATTTCTGCAAATAGATGATTGCCGGCGCGGTTGAAGTGGCCGTCGATGGTGAAGTAGAGTTTTTCGCCGCGGCGGCCGCGGTCGCTCAGTTCTTTGAGTGGATTGAGGCATCGAATGCCGTTGTCTCTGCAGTAAGACTCGTAGGATCGGCAGAAGGTCTCAGGGTCCTGAGATCGGGCATAGCGAATCAACGTACAAGTGCGCTCGTGGTAGACCTGCTCCTTTGCGGGAATGGGCACGACCAGGAGTGTCGCATCAATCGATGCTGCGAGCGACTTTGCGCGCAGCAGGGCCTCGCGTGTGCTGGCCCAGCCGTTGGCGATGGAGGGAAAGGACAGGTCCTGCGCGGCATAAGAGGTCGCATCGAACTCAAGGCGCAGCTCGCCACTCTCGTACATCAACCGGCCGTCCAGCGGCGGGTTCTGCGGTTCTTCGCCGGGAATATCTGAGGGTCGCAGGTAAATATTTCGGCGCATGGCATCGTAGATTTGCGTCGATCTTGGAAAATCAGTTGGCCCTTGAGCGGCCGGGCGATTTTTTCCCAGGACAGGAAAATCGTATCTTCGCACCAGTCGTTGGTGAATGCGGCCCAGATGATGAGCCGGGGCTTGTATTGCATTCCGTGAATTTCGAGCGTTCGTTGGATTTGCGTGCTGCCGTAGACGTTGGTCACGCCGAGATTGACCACATCGGCTCCGAGCGATTTCTCCAGCCGCTCGACCCAGCATTCTTCGAGCGGCGAATCGTGACCAAACGTAAAACTGTCGCCGACGGCGATCGCGAAGACTTCGCCGTTGATGCCGTCGTCGCGAAAGCAGACGCCGTTCGCACCGACGGGCACGGAGCGGTAATTGACGCTGATGCCATCTTCGTTCTTGAAAGTGAAATCCACGCCGGGCCCGAGGCGATGTTCGAGATCGGGATCGGGCAACCACACCTTGGGTAGATTGGTCTCGTTGGTGAGCGGCGTGTATCCACGGCGAAAGCCGGTTTCAGGCGCGGGCTTCAGGACGAGCCATGCGGAAACGCCGAGAGCGCCCAGGGAGAGGCCGAAGAGAACGAGTGCGATGAGCGCGTAGGGGGGAGTGCGTTGAGCGGTTGCATTGGATTGAATAGGTGTGGGATTCAATTGATCGGCGGCTCCGTCCGGGTTCCAAACGAGCGGCGTTTATTCTTGAACAAGCGCCTTGCCGGCCTATCTATTCTGCCGGTTGGAGATCGCATCTGTTGAGACTTGGACAAGGTTAATTGAGCCGTATGTATATGCCAAGTATGGTGGCTCGAGGACCTACAGCAGGCTTGGCGTTGCAATGGCGGATTTGTCGATTTGCAAGGTAATCGTGTGATTTTTCGCGCGTGGTATCGACTGATTTCACCGAAACGCCGCTCCGCGTCGCTTCGAGGCTTACTTCGATTCCGGGCGAATTTCATCGTTGATCGAGCGGATGACGCGAATGATGTTTACATCTCCGTTGATGGACAAGTCGATGATCTCGCCGCTTGCCTTGCCGCGTTTGTCGAGAATTTTTACCATGGGCCGCGTGTGCCGCGTCGTGTTTGCGCGGATGACGGCGGCGAATTCTCCGCTGTCGAGCTCGACATAGCTCCCGATCGGAAAGACGGACACGCCGTCGATGAGTGCGCGCACGAAGCAGGCGTCGTACTTCCCGGCGCCGCAGTCGAACAAAATGCGCTTCACCGCATCGTGCGGACACATCGCCTGCCGATAGGGGCGGGGACAGGTCATTGCGGCATACACATCGGCGATGCCGACAATTTTGGCGTAGGCGTGGATCAGGCTGCTGCCGCTGTGGCGCGGATAGCCGGTTTTGTCGAGACGCTCGTGGGACTGAACGGCGACACACTTGATCTCGCGGGGCAGTCCCGGAATTTTTTCGAGGTATTCGATCGTGTAGAGCGGGTGGCGGCGCACCTCTTCGAGTTCTTCGTTGGTCAGGGGGCGCGGCGCGAATCGAATCGCCTCGGGCACGCGCAGCATGCCCACATCCGCCAGCAGGCCGGCCAGGCCGATTTCCATGATCTTCTCGCGCCGCAGACCAAGCTGCGTGGCGATGTTCATGCTGAGTGCCGATACATTGACACTGTGCTGAAAGAGGTATTCGTCGCGCGATTGCTGCATGCTCAGGATCGTGGGCATCAGATCCAGATCGACCGACACCATGTCCATGAACTCGTGGACAACGCGATGAAGGCCGTCGTTTCTCGGTTTGTCGTCCAGCTTGAGCGATTTGCAGAAGTGTTCGACGGATTGCGCCGCCACCGCATGCGACTTGGTGCCGCGGGCCGCCTTTTCTTCCAAAATCGCCAGTGCGACGCGCGGCCGCTGCTCGGCCGACAGCGGACGCACCGGAAGCTCGGTTTCCTCGCGCTTCACATCGGCGGTAATTCGATCGACCAGATGCAGTTGCGGCGACTTGACCTCAACGACATTTCGCTGCGGCGTTGCACTGGTGGAGAGATACCGGATCTCGCGTTCGCGCAGGAGCGCGAGAAACTCCGGCGTGATGGTCGTGCCGGAGGCGAGCAGCAGGATGCCATTGGCCGCGTCGTAAAGGTTTTTGGTCAATCGCATGCCGAGGCGCAGCGTGGCCGTCCGGACTATGTCCGGGGAAGCGACAGGGTCCGGACCCTCGGTCGTCGCGACAGTGCCACTCATGTTGGAGTTCGGGTGCTTCATTCCGCTTTGCAACTGTGCCTCATGATCGTGACTTATCGCCCCTGACGTCAATCGGTCATCGCGCCTCGTGCCGGGCTACATCGGCTAAGTCGACCACGATCGCGAGTTCGCAGCACTGATAGTTGTCGTGGAATAAGGCGCTTCGGCGAAATCAATCTACGATTCATTCGACCGGCTGAGGATTTGATTGTTGATAGTGGCGGATTCGAAGTCGTATTTGGGGAAGCGAGCGGAAACGACTATCGGGCGCAAGTGGTGTCCAATAATCTCTTGAAATTGTGGACTATCCCCGTAAAGAAAAATGGCCGGCGCGGTCCGTAGGTTGGACCGCACCGGCATGTGCAATGGGGTAGTGGAGAAGGCATGATGTCAGATGCCCGTTCGAAAATGATGAAACGCCGGGGTGATTCGCGCTAAGAACTATCCATTCGCCCCGGTCCACTGGCATTCTTCATTCCTTTCAAATCCATTAATCACCTGTCGCGTGATCTGTCCCAATTCCTGATCATCCTTATAATTCCGCCATGTGAACGATTTGCCAGGACAATGCGCGACAAAGTAAATCTCGCTGCTTGTGAATTAAATGACGCGGAGAATGTCGCGTTTCTAAACGGTCAAGAGAAAGCAAAATGCACATGAGTGAAAATACCATTCATATCCGCGTCGGCCATTCACCCGACCCGGACGACGCCTTCATGTTTTATGCACTGGCGCGGGAGCTCATAGATACCAAGCCTTACCGGTACACCCACGAAATGGCGGACATCGAGACGCTGAATCGTCGGGCACTGGCCGGCGAATTGGAGGTCTCGGCGATTTCGATTCACTCGTATCCATTCGTGCGTGACAAGTACGCGCTGCTTGCCTGCGGCTGCAGCATGGGCGATGGATACGGTCCGATGGTCGTTGCGAACCGGCCGATGTCGCTGGCGGATTTGCGCGGCAAGCTGATCGCCATTCCCGGCGAGCGAACGACCGCGTTTCTGGCGCTCATGCTATGTCTCGGTCGTGACACTTTCCGGCACAAAGTTGTCATGTTTGACGAGATTCCCGATGCGGTGGAGCGCGGCGAGGTGGATGCGGGACTCATCATCCATGAAGCGCAACTGACTTATCAGCGGCAAAAAAAAGCGCCTGCACAAGGTCGTCGATGTTGCCGAATGGTGGGGCGGGCAGACCGAATTGCCGCTGCCGCTCGGCGGAAACGTCGTGCTTCGAAGCCTTGGCGATAAGGCCATGCACGTTGTTGCAAGGCAGCTCCGGGCCGCCATCGAGTATGGGCTGGAACATCGGAAAGAAGCGGTGGAATATGCGCTTCAGTTCGGTCGCGGCCTTGATACGGCGTTGACCGATCGATTCATCGAAATGTACGTGAACAAATGGACCGTCGATTACGGCGAGCGCGGCCGTGCTGCCGTGCGAAAGCTGCTCGAGCGTGCCCATGAGGAGGGAATGGTTCCCGATCCGGGCAAGATTGAATTCATCGGATAGCACTCTTGTCTACGACGGCCGTTTGCTTCATGGAAAAACGCGCTTGATTACAAAGCTTAGGAATCTTGCAACTCGCCTTCGGGGCATGGGGTTTCGCCCATCACAGGATTATCTCTGGCAGCGCGTGACGTGGCCGATTCAGGAACGAAGGCTGGGGATTCGAACGACCGGCGTTGTGCGGCTGAGCGAACTCGGCGTTCCGACATCGCAGCATAGTGACTATGCGCCCATCAGCTTCGGATGTTTGCGTCGCATTTTGAAGCGAATCGATATTCGTGCCGGCAAGGATGTGTTAATCGACTATGGTTCGGGCTTGGGGCGCGTCGTGCTCGTTGCCGCCACATTTCCGCTTCAACGGGTCATCGGCGTCGAACTTAGCGAGCAATTGACGCGCGGCGCCTTGGACAACCTTGCGAATTCCAAAGACCGGCTCAAGTGTAAAGACGTAAAATTCATCGTGACCGATGCAACGCAATACGAGTTGCCGGACGATGTCACCATCGCCTTTTTCTTCAACCCGTTTCGAGGAGGCGTGCTTGAGTCGGTGTATCAGCGGCTTTGCGATTCGCTCGATCGTGCTCCGAGGCGGCTAACGGTTGTTTATGTTCATCCGGGCGAGGACGCGGAGCGGTTGTTCAAGGGCGAGGGGCCGTTTGTACTCCGAGAGGAATACAACGATTGGTACAATCCCGGTTCCTTCGGGACGATCATGATCTTCAATTCGTAGCACGCTGCGAAGTTGACACCTCGTTCGTTCGCACGCCTTCGCCTGAATCAACGCCGATTCCAAGTTTTGCGACTATTTCCGAGCAGATTTCCCGGGCAAGCTCGGACGAGCAGACATGTGTGAAATAGGTCAGACTGAAATTCAGGCGATCTTCAAAACGGCAGAACGCCGCGATGATGCCGGGCGGCGATGTCGGCACACCCCACGTCGAAAAGTCCGTCACACGGCAGCCCAGAAACTCACCGAGCTTGGCATCGACGCGATACGAGGTGAATGCAATTGAGAACCGCGGGAAGATTCTGAATCGTCTTAAGAGCCAGCCATACAAGGGAAGCGGAAATTTGCCGACGAAAGCGGTCGTCGCGAGATTTGCATCATCAAGCCGGCGGCGGCTGTGATCCGACAACTGGGCGGCGAGGGCGCGATCCGTGGCACAGGGGTCCTTCAGGCAATCACGATTCAGCACCAGCGTATCAATTGTAATGTTGTTGCCGAACTGTTGACGGGCGACAGCTGAGTGATTGTTTCGCATCGGCAGCGAAATCAGGTAATTGTCGCGAAGGTGAACATCGGACCGCGCGAATATGGAGTCTATTGCGCGAACCACGGCGGCCAACTGCCAGCGTGTGTGCAGCAGGGGCCCCGGCGTGCATGTCCGGCGGGCTGCTGCGACGATGGTGCTGGTTTCATTTACGCTGAAACCATGATGCAGGGTCTCGGTCGACTGCCCGCCTTTCGGTGGTTTTGCTTTGAGGCGGTTTCCCTTTAGAAAACTGATGGTGCGAAGGTGCCACATCCCTCGAAGCCAAGCCCGAAGGCCGCCATAATGGGATTTGCCAACTCTATGAGGAGGAAAGGGTGATGCATGGCCGGATTCAGTCTTGCCGATTTCACCAAGCCACTGCTCTACACCCGACAAATCAGTCAGATGGTGCGGCCATCGAATGACTAGCTCGTATTCGTCGTCCGAGTGATGCAAAAGCCAAAACCGCAAATCAGGATTGCCAAAACAGGCGGACTTTTCGTTGAGTGCTGCTATCAGCAACTCGTCGCGCGAACGACTTGGCCCTTCTTCGCGGCGAAGATCAATCACTTCGAGTTGGATGCGAGAATCTATGGTTTGCATTTCCCCTAAGCGCCAAGAAGGTTGCTTGAGCACTTTGGATATGCGGAGCTGCGCGGTTAACAGCGGCGTTCGCTCGTAAAGAGAACGAATCTGTCTGCGAAGCAATTCGCAATCGATGGATCCCCGCAAAAGCACGCGCGCAAAGACGTGATGCTCCGGCAGCCCTTTCGCTCGCAATGCCATGCCGCTTGCCAGGAAGAACCGATCATAAGGACCGAGCGGAAGCGCTTGCCTGGCATTCGTCTGGGTCATGAGCGACGAATGTAATATGGGGTCGATAAAGTGGCCATAAGACCCTGATCCCAATTGTCGGGCACGCCCGATGGACAGACGCTTTGTTCAGAAGGCGCGCACGATATCGGGAGTCCGGCCGCCATGTACCATTGGCGCTACGCCAAGGTCCGCAAACACCGGGATGGACCCGGTCAGATTAACTCTCATTTCTGCACGACAAATCTCGCACCTCGATGATCCGATGATACATGAAGGATTGCTTGATTAACGAATCATTGGAGGCCAGAAGTGAGGCGTGTGCGGTTGGGAGTGGGTGAAACGGCAAGTGGCCGGCTTCAACGATTCCGCGCCTTTACACTGGTTGAACTTCTAATCGTTGTCATTATTCTCGGGATTCTGGCCGCCGTCGTGATTCCGCGGTTCAGCGATTCGTCGCAGGATGCCAAACTGAGTGCAATGATTCATGACTTTGCAGTGGTTAAAAAACGATCGCACTGTATCGCCTGCACCACAAGGGCGCGGTTCCGCTGCTTACAACGATTGTCGATCAGTTGACCCAGAAAACCGACCAGAGCGGCGCCGTGAGCGGCGCCGGCGCGTTTGGACCCTATCTCAACAAGATTCCTGCAAATCCCTTCGCGGAAAGCGCGGCCGACAGCGTGGATGACGGAGCCATCGGCACGAGCGCGTGGTATTACGATGAGATGACGGGTGAATTTCGGGCAAACTGACACGCGGGGCACACAGCTTACTAGAGCATATTTCATTCGAGCGTATCGTTGCGCTGTGGCACCGCCGTCTCGGCGGTGAGCACCGGCGGGACGCCGATGCCACAAATACCGCTACACTCCATTGAAAAATGCTCTAACATGCGCCGGATCGTGCAATTCCCCAATCAACTTCGGAAGCGACCGCGGCGTTTTTGAAACGAATCAAGACGCAAGCAATAGATTCAACGGGTTCTCAAGGAAATTGATGATCGTCCTGCAGAATCGTGCCGAGTCCGCGCCATCGACCACCCGATGATCGAATGAAAGGAAAAGCGGCAACATCTTGCGAACGACAATTTGGCCGTTCTTTACGACGGGCTTTTCCATGAGCTTGCCCATGCCGAGAATCGCCACTTCGGGATAGTTGATGATCGGCGTTGAAAACGTACCGCCGAGCGATCCGACGTTGGTGACGGTGAACGTTCCGCCACGCATGTCATCGATCGCCAGCTTGAACTCGCGGGCCTTGTCGGCGATCTCTTTCATTTCCTTGGAAATGGTCATGAGTCCCTTGCGATCGGCATCGCGCAGGACCGGAACCATGAGACCCTTGGGAGAATCCACCGCCACGCCGATGTGAACATAGTCCTTGAAGATCATTTCACCCGATGTGTCGTCATAGGACGCATTGAACCCGGAAATTGCCGAAGGGCGCCGGCCACGGCCTTAATCATGAATGCCGTGATTGTCAGCTTCACGCCCTGATCGGCCATGATACTGCCGTGTTCTTTGCGGAAGGCCTCAAGATCGGTGACATCGGCCTCGTCGCCATGGGTGACGCGCGGGAGCGTCCACGCACGCTGCATCTGGCGGGCGATGGTCTTGCGAATTTGCGATACTTTCTCACGGCGAACCTGGCCCCATTGGGAGAAATCGGGCAGAGGCTCCGCGGAAACCATCGGGGTCGGGTGTTGCGATGAGGCCGGCGCGCTCGATCGTGTTCCAGCAGATTCCGCAGGTGCTTGCGAGGCGGCGGTCGATCGCGTCGCGGGCGGCGCGCCGGTTCCGGTCGGTCCAGCCAGTTTGTATCGCTCAACGTCCTCGCGAACGATGCGTCCACCGGGACCAGTGCCATGCACAAGTCGCAGGTCAATATCACTTTCCCGTGCGAATTTTCGTACGGCCGGGGCGGCCGGTATCGGGCCATCGGCATGCGCGGGCGGCGCGGAAACCTCAGCATGCGCATGAGCGGGGCGGTTGTCGCCACCAACGGCATGGCTGATCGGCAATTTGGCGACACTAGCGGCCGGGGCCGAAGCGGTCTTCGGCGCTTCCGCGGATTTTGCGGCCGGCTTTGCAGCGGGCGCCTCGCCTGAGCCTCCGACTTCGAGCAGAACCTGGCCGACTTTGACCGTGTCGCCCTGTTTGACGTTGAGTTTGCTGATCGTACCGGCGAATGGTACGGGCAACTCAACTGCGGCCTTGTCCGTTTCGACTTCCATGACCGCCTGGTCTTCGGTGACCGTGTCGCCTTCTTTGATCATCACATTGACGACCTGTGCTTCGTGGATGCCTTCGCCGAGATCCGGGAGCTTGAATTCTTTGGCCATGTCAGTTCCTGGTTTTGCAGAGCCGCCCCGGTACGGAAGCGGCGGGGTGTTCATATTATTGAATCGCCCGGAATTCGAGACACCCTTCCGAATTCGAGCGCCAGGCCGCTCCCATTCGGTCGCGGCTTTTTCCAACCATCGCGCGCGGGCGAACGAAATTCTAGTAATTCACCACCTTGCGTGCCGCCAACACGACTTTGGTTGCATCGGGCAGGTAGGGTCGTTCCAGATTGAAGAACGGCATGACCAGATCATAGCCGGTGACGCGCTCGATCGGCGCCTCGAGAAATTCCAGCGATTCCTCGACAATTCGGGCGATGATCTCCGCCGCCGGCCCGCAATTCCGCGGCGCTTCATGCACAACCACGCATCGGCCGGTTTTGCGAACCGAGGCCATGATCGTTTCCGTATCGAGTGGAACGAGGCTGAGCAGGTCGATCAGTTCCGCATCGAGCTGATACTCATCCTTTAGTTCATCCGCGGCTTCCAGCACGGGCCGCATCGACGCGCCGTAGGAAATGATGGTGACATCGCTTCCCTCACGGACGACCTGGGCCTTGCCAATTTCCATGGATTCCGGTGCATCGGGAACTTCTTCCTTGAAGGCGCGGTAGCAGGCCTTGGGTTCGTAAAAGATGACCGGATCGGGATCGGCGATGGATGCCTTCAGAAGCGCTCGTGCGTTTCGCGGGCCAGATGGAATGACGACCTTCAGGCCCGGCAGGTGCGCCCAGATCGCCTCGCGGCTTTCACTGTGGTGTTCGATCGCGCGGATGCCCGCGCCATAGGGCATGCGAACCACCATCGGGCAGGTAAGTCGGCCGCGCGTACGATTTCGAAATCGCGAAATGTGATTTTCAATTTGATGGAATCCGTGATAACCAAACCCTGAAAACTGCATTTCGCAGATCGGCTTGATGCCGGTGAAGCAAAGGCCGATGGCAAGCCCGACAATCGAGGATTCGGCGACGGGAAAATCCACCACGCGATCGGCGCCAAAGTCCTTCAACAGATTCTCGGTGATGCGAAAGACGCCTTCATCCTGACCGACATCCTGCCCCATGATGAGCGTCGTCGGGTCTTCCTGCAGGGCCTCTCGTAGAGCGAGGTTAAGCGCCTTAGCCATTGTCAATTGAGCCATAGTGTGATTCCTGGTTTCAAGTTTCCTCGTGCCATTCTCGGATCACCCGATTTGGCGTGAATCGAATGCCTCACGCACGGAGCTTTCTAATCTTGGTGATCGTCAATCGACTGTTATTCGAATCCGTAGCGATTGTCAGTTCTTAATGCAGATGCTTGCTATAGCCGGCAAGATTCTCCGGGTTGCCGTCCGCCGAAGATGTTTCACCATTTGTTGCGGCAAGATACGCCTTGAATTCCTTGAGTTGCCGCTTGAGGTGCAACGGCATTTCGGCGAAGCAATGTTCAAACGGCTCAAGCGGATTCGGTGCATATTGCTCGGCACGCTCGATGGCCGCCGTGATGTCGTTTTGAATTTCCTCTTCCATTTTTTCGCGGTCTTTTTCCGTCACGACGCCTTTCGCCTTGACGTAAAGCCAGAATCGCGCCAGCGGGCATTTCGGTTTCCAGCAATCGACTTCATCTTCGGTGCGATACTTTTTTGGATCGTCGGCGGTTGTATGGACGCCCATTCGATACGTCACCGCTTCGATAATGGTCGGTCCGCCTCCCTTGCGAGCGCGGTCAACGGCTTCACGGGTGGCATAGATCATCGCGAGGATGTCATTGCCGTCGACCTGCAAACCATTGAGTCCGTAGGAAATGGCCTTTTGGGCCAGCGTCTGTGATGCGGTCTGTTTCTTGCGCGGAAGCGAAATGGCCCATTGATTGTTCTGGATAATGAGAATGAGTGGTGCGCCGAAAATTGCGGCGCAGTTCATGCCTTCGTGAAAATCGCCCTCGCTGGTGCCGCCATCGCCGACAAACGCAACCGCGACGCCGCCGTTCTTCTTCAGCTTGCAACCCCACGCGATGCCTGCGGCATATTGAACCTGCGATGCCACCGGCACGCAGATGGGCACATCATGAGCCCCGTCAGGCGGCGTTGCACCAAACTCATTGCCACCCCACCAGAGAATCAGCTTGTCGATGGGCCAGCCGCGCCACAGCGTGGCCGCAGGCTCTCGGAAGGAGGGCACAAACCAATCGTCTTTGTTGATCGCATAGACTGGACCGAGGGAAGCGGCCTCCTGCCCCAGCGCGGGACCATAGGTGCCGATTCGACCCTGTCGCTGCAACTTGAGCATGCGCTCGTCGTATCGGCGGGCCAGTGTCATGGCCCGAAACAGACGGCGAAGGTCGTCGTTCGAGATTTTGGGCTCGAGCGCTTTGTCGACGTTGCCGTCCTGGTCGAGGATGGAGATGTTTTCAACAATGTTTTCGAGTTCGATTTTCTTTCGAGGCACGCAGAGACCTTTCAATCGATGGAACCGTGCTACCGCTCGAATAATGGAGTCGAATCCGAAAGCCGACTCTTGGAGCCGGCGGAGGACCGGAACCGATCACTTAGGGGTCGATTCTAGCGAATGAGGCGTCGATGGGAAAGCGGGGATGAATGCATCGGCTGGGCGGGCATTTGCACGGTGTTATTCGGCTGAAATTGCAGAAAAATATGCCCACGACCCCGCGCATTCGGACATCGAAAGTCCCGTGTCCATTCGAGTTATGGCTTCGGTTGCTGAATCAGCCAGTTGCTCCATGCTTCTTGATCGAAGCCGTGATTCTGTCCGGTGATGGCGATCAGCGCCTCTTGAACTTCGGTCCGGTGTATCATCACAGTTTGCATTTCAAGGGATGAAAAGGTGCCGATCATCGTGCCGCGCCCCAGGCAATTGATCGTGGTCGGCTGATATCGAATGACGCGATTGCCATCGACGTATCGATTGATACCGCCAAAGTCCGATCGGACGCCGCCCAGAATCACATGCCGGTTGACGACCACCTTCTGGCGTGTCTCCTTCGACAGAACATTAATCAAATGCTCGATCGCGGGGTTTGATTTCAGCGTGCCTAAAACGACTGCGGCGTGACGAATGATCAACTCCTCGTCGCTGTACAGCGCGTCGATCAATCGCGACTCGACCCGTTTGTCATGGCGCGGAAACAAGGCCTGAGCGGCGAGCTTGCGCACGCCTTCATCCGGATCCAATAGCGACGCCACGAGCAGATTCATCGTTGCTTCATCTTCCTTGAATTGCGACAGTGACTCGACCATGACCGACCGGGCCTTTACGTTGCCTGTGCTCAGCACGCCGGAAATGGCGGGAATGGCCAGTGGATCGTGAATCGCGAGAATCTGTTCGCGGCCATTTGCCAGTTTGTCGCCGGAAGCGGAGGACCCGTCGCCCCCAAGGCGGCCTTTGTGGATGGCTTTGATCTTTATGAACCATTCCGTCACCAGTTTGCGAACCAGTTTCTCCTCGTCTTCTTGTCGACGCTTTGCCGCGAGTTCTTCCGGTGTCGGCGCTCGACTCGACTTGGGACGAACCCATTTTCCTTTTTTGTTTTTCTTGAATCCGAGTGCGACGCGGGCGGCCTCGTGATTGGCATCGAGCTGAATCGTGCGTTCCAATTCGTCGTGATACTCGGTGTCGAGTTCCAGCTCCTTGCACCACAGGGCCAATTCGTAATGGGCTATGGCGGTGTTGGCGCATTTTTTCGGCGAGCGTCATATCTGGCCCAGGGCGATTCTTTGGGAACGATTTTTTCGACGCGCTGCTTTTCGAGATCCACGATCCCCAGCCGGGTTCTCAGTCGGAAGGCCTTGTCGAGCGTTTCAATCAATTCGCCTTCGATTTCATCGCCGGCTTTCGTCACAAAGATATCAGCGAGAACTCTTGGGACTGACGTAAGCATCGTCAATGTTGCGATGTAACCGGCGAAATGCAGGACACGACTCGTTTTCGCATGAATTGAACCTGTCATTGAAACTCACCTCGCATGCCCCAGCGTCGAATTAACGATCAATGTCGTGCGTCGAATGCTTCCGTTGATTCGCAATTATCCGGCAACATAGTAGCATGTTTCGAACCCCATGAGGTTAAACGATGCCAACAATGCCCCTTCTCGCCGATCCCGCCCATTACCGTCCTTGCATTCAGGATTTGCTTCGCGACGGCGAAGACATCCTTGAATATTGGCTGACCCTGTTTGAGCGTCATATCGAAACACTTGCGACGCTGCCGGTGGAGAGCGGACGTTTGGACGGCCTCCCGGCATGGGGCGACTTTCGGCAAGATTATCTGGCCGGCTTGGCGCAACTCCGCCGCAAGCCGGATGCACGGGGCGAGCTTTCCGTATTGGAATTGACACGCTATCGCGACGAGAGGTTGGCGGCCTTTGAATTCGGCGACCCATTTCATGATTTGAAGCAGACGGAAAACGAGGTTGCGCTCCGGCAGTATTCGGATGTCGTGGCCACGTTGGATGCGATGGCGCCGGAGCCGCGAAAAAAGACCCTCGCGACCGGCCTATTTGCCGGCAATATGTTTGACATGGGCTCCAAGGCGGCCGTCGACGCTTTTCGAGAGGATGGCGGCGTTTTTGCAACCGCCCTGGCGCGGGTGCGCCCGAGGCCCTGGCCGGTCGATGATTTCGACACATGGGCAGAACAGGCTGGTCGCTACCGGCAGTGCCTGTTTTTCGTGGACAATGCGGGACCGGACATTGTGCTGGGGGTGTTGCCGTTTGTACGGGAATTGGCCATGCAAGGAACGCGGGTGGTATTGGCGGCCAATAGCAAGCCCGCCTTGAATGACATTACTGCGGCCGAATTGATGGTTTTGCTTCAGAGAATGGCACAATTGGATGCGACGCTTTCCGGCTTACTTTCTCAATCTGTCGAGCAACAACACGAAGGATCGATTTGCGTCGTTGAATCCGGTTGCACATCGCCATTGATTGATTTGCGCGCATTGTCGCAGGAATGTTGCGAAGCGGCCATGGAAAGCGACCTTCTGGTCTTGGAGGGAATGGGTCGGGCCATCGAAAGCAACTACGACGCGCGATTCACGACTGATACTCTGAAGATTGCCCTGATCAAAGACCCCATGGTCGCCCGAATCATGAAGGTCCAATTGTTTGATCCCATTTTCAGATTCGAAATCGGTACGGCGGGTCCGGGCAGGGCGAGCAAAGATTGACCCATCCCGGGTTGTCAATCACGAATGGAGACAGGCTCCAGCCGGACGATGCCGACGCCCGAACAGTCTTTCGGGGAATCGCGGCACGTCTTATAATTGCGCACCATTCCAGCCGATATAGACTGGATTGGACATGGAAGTCACCCTTACGAACTCACGGGGGTATGGATCGTGGATTGCTTTGTTATCAATGGCGGCAAGAGACTCAAAGGCACCGTTCCCATCAGCGGCTCGAAGAATGCGGCGCTGCCCATTATGGCGGCCTCCATCCTTACCGAAGGGGAGTCGGTCCTGAAAGGCGTGCCCGACCTGACGGATATTCGCTCGCTTTCCTATCTGCTCGAAAAGCTCGGCGTCAAAGTTTTTCACGGCGACAACGGCAACATCAGCCTCAAAGTCGAAGATGAAATGAATTGCCACGCGGAGTATGAACTCGTCCGGCAGATGCGGGCCAGCGTGTGTGTCATGGGGCCGCTTCTCGCTAAGCGCGGCCGGGCACAGGTCAGTCTTCCCGGCGGATGCAACATCGGCTATCGCCCGATCAATTTGCATTTGCAGGGCTTCGAGGCTCTCGGCGCCACGGTTGAAATGACCGGCGGCGATATTCATGTGAAGGCGAAAAAGCTAAAGGGGGCCGAGATTTTCCTTGGTGGTCCCTTCGGCTCCACTGTTCTCGGCACGGCCAACGTCATGATGGCGGCGTGTCTTGCAGATGGCACCACCGTCATCGAGTGCGCCGCCTGCGAGCCCGAAGTCGTAGATTGTGCCAACTATCTCAACGCCTGCGCGCGAGAATTACCGGTCATGGCACGCCGCGATCACGATTGAAGGTGTGAACGAACTGAAGGGCTGCGAGCACAACGTCATTCCCGACCGCATCGAAGCCGGCACGTTTATGATCGCAGCAGCCATCACCAATGGCGATGTTCGCCTGACAAACTGCCGGCTCGATCATTTGCTGGCCGTCGTCGATCGGCTGAAGGCCATTGGCGTTCACGTGGAGCGTTCGCCCGAGGGGTATGTTCATGTTTCCTCGGCACGCCGGCTGAACCCTGTGCAGATTACCACACAGCCGTATCCGGGTTTTCCCACCGACGTGCAGGCCCAGATGATGGCACTTTTATGCCTGGCCGACGGAAATAGTATTATTACTGAAAAAATCTATCCGGATCGCTTCGTCCATGTTGCCGAACTTAACAGAATGGGCGCCATCCTGAGTAAGGAAGGCCCAACGGTCATCGTGGAGGGCGTTAAACAACTGATCGGTGCACCGGTCATGGCCAGCGACCTTCGTGCATCGGCCGCCCTTGTTCTGGCGGGCCTCGTGGCGAAGGGCAAGACGACGGTCTCCCGCGTGTATCACATCGATCGCGGTTATGACCGTATCGAGCAACGGCTCAATGCACTGGGTGCGGAGATCAAGCGCGTTCCGGAATGAACTGCACGAAATGTAGCTATTTGCTTTGGGACTTGCGCGAGTGCCGTTGTCCCGAATGCGCCGAGCCGTTTGATGTCACGCATTACGCGTTTCAACCGGCCTGCGTTCACTTTGCATGTCCGCACTGCGAACAACACTATCTCGGCACGGACGAAATGGGATTGCCGGCGCCACGCCGCTTTGAGTGCCTTCGGTGCCGCGAATCGGTGGATGTTTCCACCATGTCGGTTCATCCGCTGACCGATGACGCTTTCGGCGAGCCGCAGATTCATGGCACGCCGTGGGACTATCGCGATCGGGTTGGCTTTCTACCCGCGTTGCTCGATGGCGTTGCCAGGCTCGCGACGCAGCCCGGCGAGTATTTTCGAAGGGCGACGCGCTCCCGCGGTTCGCAGTTGTTCAGCATCCTTTGCGCCTATCTTTCCGCGGCCGTGTCCATCGCGCTTTTCGCGTTTCTCATCAAGGGCCATGTCATTGGCGCGGCATCCGGCGCGGCGTTCCTGGCCGATCCGCGATTCTGGATCGTCTTGGCCATCGGCGTGCCTGTAGTGCAGATCGCGTGGAATTACATGTATGGCTTTTTCATCTTCGCGGTGTTGAAATTGCTTGGCCTGCCCTCCGGGGACTATGACCGTTCGGTTCATGCGGTTGCGTATGGGAGCGCCGTTCTCCCCGCATTGTTTCTCCTGCCGCCGGTTGGGCTGCCGTGGTATATCAATGTGGTCTCCAGCGGGGTGGAGCACTTCAATGGCACCACGCGCGGCCGCGCAGTTCTTGCCGCCATCGTGCCATTGTTGCTGGCGGGCAATCTGGTGCTCTGTTTTCTGTTTGCGACCTATCTTGCGTAAATGAAGGCGGCACGACAGGGATCGCGCGTTGCCCTTTTTGAATTCCATTGATTGACGCAGATTCTCAAGTCTGCGATCCAGATTTCTCGCAGCAGGCCGAGAATCGCGCCGATTTCCAATGTCGCACCCATTTGACCGGTGCCCTGATTTCACTTCTGCGAATGGCGCGACTACGATGCCGTCATGCCAGATGCCGCCATTCTCACCATTTCCGATTCGCGTTCGCAGGGCCTCGCCGAAGACAAGGGAGGTCCCGCCGTGGAATCGGCGCTCGCCACGATGGGAATCAGGATTGCTCATCGAGCGATCATTCCCGACGAAGTCGCCGCAATACAATCCGCTGTGCGTTCAGCCGTTCAGGATGTGCAACTCATCGTCACCACCGGCGGCACCGGCATCGCCGATCGCGATGTGACGCCGGACGCCATCGAGCCGTTGCTGGAAAAATTGCTTCCCGGTTTTGGAGAGATCATGCGGACCGGCAGCTTCGCCGAGACGCCGCTGTCCATCATTTCGCGCGGCGCGGGCATCGTCGGCCGCACGCTCGTGATCATGCTGCCCGGCAGCCCGCGTGGGGTGACCGACTGCTTGGAGCTGCTGGCTCCGGCCATCAAGCACGTACTAAAGGTATTGGAAAAACAAAAGTGGATTGCCAGTCGAGTACAGAGGCCGGCGGCTGAGCTGAATGCAATTGCGGGCGAATTCTCCGGACGACCGTTTCTCGTCCGAATTCTCCATGCCCGTTTTCTACAGATTGCAATACAATCCCACAAGAAGGCAATAGCCATACATGTTTCCCATTCGCGACAACAACCCCAGCCACTCGACCGCTTATGTGACGATCGCGCTCATCATCGCGAATGTCGCGATTTTTGTCCTGCAACTCAGCCAGCCCGGCGATGGCTCGAACCGCATCACATGGAAATATGGATTCGTTCCCGCGGAATTCGTCACTTCCGAAAAGGAATTCAACGCGGGCTTGGAGAGGAATCCGCCGCCCAAAGTCGCGACCGATCGATTGGGGCGGCCGCTCATCAATCCATTTACGCGTCAGCCTATCCTCGAACCGGACATCGCCGCCATGCGCGCCGCCGAGGCCGTGCCCGCCACGATCAATATTTTCACCTGCATGTTTCTTCATGGCGGGTGGATGCACCTGATCGGCAACATGCTGTTTCTCTGGATATTCGGCAACAACGTGGAGGATCGGCTGGGGCCGGTTCTGTTTTTGATTTTCTATCTGGCGACCGGCGTCTGCGGCAATCTGATGCACACGTTTTTCGAGCCGAGCTTCGTGCCGCTTGTCGGCGCGAGCGGGGCGATCAGCGGCGTGATGGGTGGATACCTTTTGCTGTTCCCGCGCGCACGCATTTTGGCGGTTGTACCCATCGGTTATTACCCGGCGACTTTCAGTTTGCCCGCATGGATCTATTTGGCGTTCTACTTTGTGATGCAAAACCTCTATCCGGCCTCGTTCGGCAGCGGATCGCATGTTGCCTACTGGGCCCACATCGGCGGCTTTATCAGCGGCGTCGCCATGATTCTGGTCCTTCCCAAGCGCAAACAAACCACGCCACCGCCGGTCTATGATCCGCGGGCGGATGATGCGGATTTTGTGTTGTAGAGCGCGAACTTTCCCGTTCAAGAGCATTACTTCCCAGTTTGAGACCTCTTGGAACAGGCAGCGCCAGCAAGTGAAGCGGCAGGGCATTTTGCGCGCGTTTGGGGTCGTCGTATTAGGGTGAGTACCCGATGGGCAGTCAGGTTGGCAGTCAGGCTGACTAGTCAGGTGACAGTCAGCATGTGAGTTTTTGCAAGCCGTTTGTTCGTCATAAGTTAGGTTTTTGGGGTTTTCTTGTTCATGCGATTTCATTAGAGAAACTCCACGAGGGGTCAGTCAGGTTGTATCGGACCTGCCGGAACAGAACAGGCGACGGGTGAGCAGTTGAAGGTGAGAGAAATGGCAAAGCTGGAATAAGCTGGAAATCTGATCCGGCGATCCGCCAAAAAGCGCCGGCGGACAGGTTTTGGCGATTTGGCGATTGAAATCGGAAAGAAGACAAACCACGAAGCCGCAACGCGACAGAGGTCGCATAAGGAAAGCATGAAAGCAGGAAGACGCCGGGGAACGTCGAAACGGGTAACAGTGGATTGATTGTTCATGTCTTTGTCAACCATAGGCACATTCCTGCGCCCATAAGTCTCATAGACCTATCCTTTCATGACGCGGGCTATAGCGTAGTCGTTGTGGCGGTCAATTTCTTTTTTGGTTCTTTTTTCTTTGTGATTTGTGTGAAATGGTGTGATTCGTCTCGCCGGAGGCGTGGCAGGGCTTTTTAGTCTGTTCCTTCGAGGAATTGAGCAAGATGGCCCGCCTCGTCTCCAATTCCGGCGGTGTGAGGAACAATGGACATCGGCCCTTCGAGGGCTTCTATGAGGCGATCCGGCCGCTCGGCCGGCGAGATGAATCCGAGTGAGTGGGCCGTGAGGTCGCGGCCGGAGTTGTTTGACGAAGGCGTTTGTCGTCGTGACGGCGCCCGACATTGCGAAGGAGACTCTTATGTTGTGGGCTGGGATCGACTGGAGCGACGAGGCTCTGGACTACGAACTGCTGGCGGAGGACGGCAGTGTTCTCTTGCAGGGAAAAGTGAAGCCCGATGTCAACGGGGTGGCCGATCTGTTTAGCCGGTTCGATCAGCAGGCCGCTGCGGATCAGATCCACATCGCCATCGAGACGGTTCACGGTCCGTGGGTCCAGGCGCTTCTGGATCACGGGTATTGCGTCTATCCGATCAATCCGAAGTCGGCCGATCACTTTCGCAAGGCGATGTCGGCGGCTGGAGACAAGTCGGACTCGATCGACCGTCATGTTCTGGCGCTTCACCTGAAGAGCTGCCATTCCAAGCTTCGCAGGCTGAAGCCGGATGACCCGGCGCTGGTGGCGCTTCGGATCGGCTGTCAGGATCGGATTCGCCTGGTGGAGGAAAAGACGGCGAAGCTCAACGAGCTGATCGCCGGGCTCAAGACGTATTATCCGGCGATATTGGGCCTGTTCGGCGACGTGGACAGTCAAATCTCACTCCAGTTCATCCTCGCCTTTCCGACGCAGAAGCAGTTTCGAAGCCTGTCGGCGGCGCGGCTGCGCAACTGGCTCAAGCAGCATAAGTACCCACGCCGCGAGCGGATCGAGGGGATGACCGAACAGTTGTCGTCGCCGGTGCTGGGGGTGGCCGATCATTTGCAGACGGCCAAGGTTCCGCGGCTGACCTATCTGGCCTCTTCGCTGATGAAGTTGAACGATGAGATCGGGCAGTTGGACGACACGATCGGCGGCCAGTTCGCGGCACTGCCGGAGTCGGACTGGATCTCGTCGCTGCCGGGCGCGGGTCCGACCCTGGGTCCGTCGCTGCTGGCGTGCATCGGCCGCGATGCCACGCGCTTTGCACACTCGGGCGAAGCGCAGGCTCTCATGGGCACGGCGCCGGTGACGAGGGCGAGCGGCAAGTCGCGCGTGGTGCATATGCGCCGGGCGTGCTGGAAGTTCGCGCGGCGGACACTGCTGTGGTTCGCATATCACTCGCGAAGGAAGTGCCAGTGGGCCGCTAATCTGTATCAGCGCCAGAAAGACCGCGGGGCCGGCCAGTACGCGGCGCTGCGGGCCGTGGCGAATAAATGGCTGAAGATCATCCTGGCGATGCAGCGCACGGGGCAACGCTATGACGAATCGATTTATGTTCACAGCCGAACGCGATATCTGGCGAACGGACAGACAAGAACGAAGACGAAAATGGCGTAAGTTCAGATTCTTCGATGGAGGGATTGACATGGACATCTTGCTCAGCGCTCCGCAAGGAAAATTTGAAGTGTGTAACGGTTTAGTTAAGTTCGGTAGCGGTAAGGAATTATGAAAATGCCGGAAAAGGGCGGAGAGAAAGCAGAGTGTGGAATCAAGTACTCTCCAAACACTGCTCTCACAGGATATGTTTGCGAACTTGGTGGATAAAATTGGATTGGCGAATTTTTACGATTACATAGATTTCGAGTCTACGACGTATAATTCGAGTCATCCTTGCGTCTCGAAGCGGGCTCAAGGACAGCAACGAGGATGGCGACTAGAAACGAGATTGGTATCAACGCCAGCGCCGCGACAGCGATGTACATTCCGGCAACGACGTGGGCTTGTGAGCTATTAGCTTGGCCATACCCGACGATGGCAATACCAAGCAACCCAATTGGGGCGGCTATTTTTGACATTACGGTTGATGGGCTTGGGATGTACTTCGATAATCGCGACATAAAGAAATATTGGAAATTCTCGACGTCTCTGTATTCCAATCACTCAGAAGCCCATTCCCATGATTCCAGTCGATCATGCTTGTCGAAACTTAACAATAACCAGGTACCACCGGGCTCGTCTCGCTTGCACCTCTAGGCGGGAATAGTTTCGTCGTTGCCCCAATTATACTCTTCCATCTCTCCCAGCGTCGCAATGATTTCGTTCTTTTCAAGACCGTGTTTCAGGAAGGTCTTTGAAAGCCACTCAAGGGAACTTGCTGATTGATACTGCTTGTATTCACGAACATATTGTTCGCGAACGATTTCTCTGCTCGAGACGCTGTTCGCGCAGCCCGAAAAAACACTGACTGCGAAGCCTACCAATGCAACCCGTCGGTACCGTGCGATGTCAATTTCACGAATTCCAATTGGATGCATAACGGCAAAAAAATGCATCTTATCGCCCGTTTGATACAGCGTTCATGTGGGCCGTCGTTAATCGAATAATGGGATAGGGCACGCTGCCATTTAGTGCCTCAAAGATCGGCTTGAGTCGCGCCGTGCCAAGTTCGGCGGAAATCGCCTTGATCTTGCAATAATCGGCGTCGCTCACCCACGCGCCGATCGTGGATGGCTTTTCCCGCTCAATGAAGTCCGAGAGGTAACCCTCAACTGTGCCGGGAGCGCGGTGCAATTCCTCAGCCACAGTCTCGACGGACGCCCCGGACGCAAACAATTCATAGGCTCGCAACACTGGGCCGCTGGGCGATTTCCCTTCGCGGCGGGGTGCCGAGGCCGATTGCGGAGGTCCCGCGGACATGTCTTCGGCCAAGCCCTGTTTCGCGCAGTACTGGTCGATGCAGGCGATGAACCGGGCGCTGAACTCCTGCATCTTTGCCTCGCCGACGCCCTGCATCGAGCGGAACGATCGCTCCCCTCGTGGCCGGCGTCGAGCCATATCACGAAGGCTCGCATCGCCGAACACCATGAACGGTGCTATGCCGCGTTCATCGGCAAATTCCTTGCGCAGCAGACGCAATTCCTCGAACAAACCGCGATCCACTCCGACCCATGAAATTTCTCGCGACCGATCCTCCGTCGTTACCGCCACCGGCGCCTTCGGCAGACGCACGTTTTGCCGGCCGCGCATGACCGCCCACGAAGCATCGTTCAATTTCAACGTCGCGTAGCCGTCATTTGAGCGATCCAACAAACCCAGATCGGCCAGTTGATTCGTCGCGATGGTCAAATCCCGAACCGTCATGTCTTTGATGATGCCGTATGTGCTCACTGTTTGATGATTCCACTTTCGGATCATCTCGGTGTCGCCGCCGCGCAGAACGTCGGCAATGTGTTTCGCGCCGAATTTTTCCTTTGTCCGCGCGACGCACGAGAGTATCTTTTGTGCCAACACTGTGGCATCCACCATGTCGCCCGATTCATTCAGGCACACGTCGCAGGCATCGCAACTCGTTTTCTCAAATCGCTGTCCGAAATACTCCACCAGCCGCTTGTGGCGACAGTCGTATGGCTGGCAGTAAGACTGTAGATGGCCGAGCAGCTCGAACTGCGGCTGGAGATTGGCCATGCCGCCCTCGCCGCCTTCTTCCGCGCCTTTCGTGAGGATGTACTTCCACTTCGCGATATCGCTCGGAGAATAGAGCAGCACGCACTCCGCATCCAGCCCATCGCGCCCCGCGCGGCCGGTCTCCTGCTGGTAGTGCTCGATCGACTTGGGCATGGCCGCATGAATCACGCAGCGGACGTTGCTGCGGTCGATGCCCATGCCGAAGGCGACCGTCGCCACGACGACATCGATCTCCTCATTCGCAAAGGCCTCCTGCGACTTTCGCCGCGCGTCCGGCGACATGCCGGCATGATAAAACACGGCCTTGATCTTCTTCGCCCGCAAATGCGAGCACATCTCCTCGGTGTCTTTGCGGGAAATGCAGTAAATGATGACGGCCTCGCCCGCGTGCCGCTGAATCACCTCGACCGCCTGGCCATACACATCATCGCGCGGGATGACGCGATAGGTCAGGTTCGGCCGATCGAAGTTGCCGACCAGCACGGCCGGATCGCGCAAGCCAAGCTGCTTGATGATGTCCGCCCGGACGCGCTCGGTCGCCGTCGCGGTATAGGCATGGAAGCTGGCGACGGGAAATCGGCGTTTCAATTCGGCCAGCCTGCGATACTCCGGCCGAAAGTCGTGGCCCCAATGGCTGATGCAATGGGCCTCGTCAATGGCGAATGAGCGGACCTGAATCTGTTCGAGCGAGCGCAGGAAGCCGTCGATCATCAAACGTTCTGGTGCAACGAAGAGCAGCCTGATTCGGCCGTTCATGGCATCGTCGAGGGCTTCGCGGCGGTCGCGGTCGGTCATGCCGCTGTGAAGACAGGCGGCGGGGTAGCCACATTCGCGCAGGCCATCGACTTGGTCTTTCATCAAGGAAATCAGAGGTGAAACGACAACATCGGTGCGGTCCGCCACCATCGGCGGAATCTGATAGCAAATGGATTTGCCGCCGCCGGTGGGCATGACCACGAGCGAATCGCGATGGTCGATGCCGGCGGCGATGGCCTCGGCCTGCAGGGGGCGAAGCGAATCGTAGCCCCAGTATTGCTTGAGAACGTCGAGGACGGCGTTCTGCCGGACTGGCGGTTTCTTAGTCATGCGGACGGCATTGTCGGGGGCTGTCGCTAACATGACAAGGAAGCGTACAAAAGCCGAACGGCGATTTCAATCGCAAAGTTAGGAGAATTTTCGGAAAATGGCCCGGATTGCAAACTCAAGCGCCGACGAGACGTATGATTCAAGGCTCCAGGTAGGGGTTGCGGGACAGTTTTCCTGATGAGGGATGACAATTTCCAACGTGGGACTGCGAAAAAATGGAAATCCTCCGTCGCGACGGGGCCACGGCCATACACGCAACTACGATTAACTTATCTGGCAGTCATGAAGGAGTAAGTTAGAGCGTATCGTGGTAAATCCCGATCCCTATGAGCCGTTTCGCCTCGCGCAAGGGTATCGGGTTGGCGAATTGCTCTTTATTTCCGGACAGGCTGCGATCGATGCAAACGGGCAAATCGTCGGCGTGGGTGATTTCGACCGTCAGGCCGAGCAGGTTTTCCGAAACCTCGATCGTGTGCTGCGTGCCGGTGGATCGAGCCTGGCCAAAGTCGTAAAGGTGACCATCTTTTTGACAGACATTTCGAATTTTGACAAGATCGTCGAGCTGCGCGGCCGCTGGTTCACAGCCCCGTATCCGGCGGACACGATCGTTGAGGTGCGATCTTTGTATTCCCCCGATGCGATGATCGAGATTGAGGCAGTTGCCGTGGTCGATGCCGCGGCAGAGCGCGAGTAAGTCCCTCAATCATGCCACTCGTCTTTCCATAAATCGGCCCGTGCGGGAATCGAACCCTGCGTCTTCGCATTGAGAGTGCGAGATGCTGCCGCTGCACCAACGGGCCAATCAAGAGCGCACCGATACCGCGGTCGGCGGTCTTCGGTGCCGAATTCATGACATTGACCCGTGCGGGAATCGAACCCGCGTCTCCGCATGGAAAGTGCGGCGTGACTACCTCTGCACCAACGGGCCAACAAAAAAAGCCGGCCGACCACAGGGGTCGACCGGCTTTGGAAACACGCTTTTCGCAATTCAGTGTCTATTGCAGCGCGCGATATCCTCCGAGGCGACCCGTATGGCTCGCCCGTTCTTCAACGGCAGCGGAGATAGCGCGAAACTGAATCATGTCAACAAACATACAGCGTATTTCGCGAAAGTCAAAAAATGCGCAGAGTTTTCAACGTGTTATTTTCCATAGCGAAATTGCCAAATCGCCAAATCCACCGCTCTCGCTTGGCGATCCCCCTCCAATTCGGTACGCTTCCGCTGCATAAACAAGGAGGATTCCTTCTCATGATCATCAACGGCGAACCTGATTTTGAAGTGGGCATCATCGGCGGCGGGCCGGCCGGCGCGGCCACTGCGGGTTATCTCGGCAAGGCAGGTATACCGTGCGTCGTCATGGAACGCGCCTTGTTTCCGCGGCCGCACATCGGCGAGTCGCTGGTTCCGGCGACGACGCGCGTCTTTCGCGAGCTGGATTTCATCGACGAAATGGAACGGGCGAAATTTCCCAAGAAACTCGGCGCGGTCTGGACGGCCAAGTCCAAGGCGCCGGTATATTCGCACGACTGGGACGAATTGCCGGCCGACAACTTCACGGACATTCGCTTCGAGGAGCGCCAGCAGGAAGGCGTGAATCAGAAGTACACCTACCACGTCGATCGCGGTAAGTTCGACCTGCTCTTCCTCCAGCATGCCAATAAGCTCGGCGCGAAGGTGTACGAGGGCGTGCAGGTTACGCGCGTCGAACTCGATGCCGAGCCCTATCCGCGCATGTACTTCAAGATCGGCAACAAGGAGATGTTCGTCACCGTGAAGATGGTGATCGATGCGTCGGGCCGCGAGACACTGCTGGGCAATCAGCTACGTGTGAAGGTGAAGGACCCGGTCTTCAATCAATTCGCGTTTCACACGTGGTTCGATGGCTTCGACCGTCGCGATCCCGCCATCCGGACAAGGCCGATTACATTTTCATTCATTTCCTCCCGATCACGAATTCGTGGATCTGGCAGATTCCCATCACGGACACCATCACCAGCATCGGCATTGTGACACAGAAGCAGCACTTCCCGAAGACGCGCGAAGAGCGCGAGCAGTGGTTCTGGGATACGATCAAAACGCGCCCCGATCTTTACGAACGTCTGCAGAAGGCCGAGCGCTGCCAGCCGTTTCGCGAGGAGGGCGACTACAGCTATGCCATGAAACAAGTCTGTGGTGACCGCTGGGCGCTGGTGGGGGATGCGGGGCGTTTCGTCGACCCGATCTTTTCCAGCGGCGTCTCCATCGCCATGAACGGCGCACGGCTGATTCAGGCCGACATCCGCGCGGCCGCCGAGAAGGGCGATTATGGCAAATCGAGTTTCGAGACCTTCGAGCGCACGCTGCGCTGGGGCACGCGGAATTGGTACGACTTTATCACGTTGTACTACCGGTTGAACGTGCTGTTCACGATGTTCATTCAGGACAAACGCTACCGGCTCGATGTGCTCAAGCTTCTGCAGGGCGAAGTGTATGACGAAGAGACGCCTGCAGTCCTGGTGCGGATGAAGGAAATCGTGACGGCCGTCGAGCAGAACCCGAACCATGTGTGGCACAAGCTGCTTGGGGATTTGACGTGTACGACCTTTAAGCCGTCGTTCTAGGGGGAAGCGTCCGGCCCACTTTTGTTCGCGCGATTCAGCATTGCACCCAAGCCCCATTGATTCGCGGCACCGGCATGAAGAAGCGAGCACGACGATCGGCAGGGTAATCGATATCGCGTCGTTTACAGCCGCTCACGTCGAATCAGCCACCAACAACTGCGGTGGTTAGGAGGGTGTCGAATTCATGCCCTAAATTTGGCGCCAACGTCTCATTCCGCCTCAAACTCCGACGAGAGTTCAATCGGCTGCGTCAGCGAAATGTCCTGCAGCGATTCCGCGTCGAAATTCGATTGCACATCGAATGTCGGAATGGGCGGGCATTCCGCGATGGCCTTCTTTGACTCTTCGAGCGCCGTTTTCGCCATCCACCTGGCGGCCATGTGATAGAGATTGGCCACGGCGATCAGGATGACGGCTGATAAAACAAGTGTCCGAACAAGGCTGGCCGCGCGTCGTTGATGTCTTCGAACCGGACATGGTCTTCGCTTTGTCATGTCATCGCCTTCGCTTTCACCGGCCATCGTGGGCGAGGAATCCGGCCAAGTTTGTAAAACATGCCAATGATTTGCCAGCGTGACAAGTTGTTATGGGGCGGATAAACGCATCGAATTGCAGATTCGCCTTCGACTGCGGTCGCAGGAACGCAACGCCCAAATGGGGTAAGTGTTGCTCTTCGACCGCGCGATGTACTCATGATCGAAGTGAATCATAATGAGCTTCAGGCCATTTACCTGCCGATGTTTCTCAACGCGAATCAATCCTGCGATCGAGTTATACTCTAAAGCGATGATTGACTGGATCGGCCGGTCGGTCTTGCACGGTTCTCACCGCGACAATATCACGGACTCGATGGATTGACTCACGACGCGCCCAGCTTCAATAACGAATCGGCCTTGGATTCGAGGTCGAATGCGTCATATTTTTCGCCGGTGCCGACGCGATTAAAGCACTGTCTTTATGGGGTTGTTTTGATCGGAGCTGGAATTGTCGCTTATTGGAATAGCTTCGACGTTCCATTTCTATTTGATGACCAAAATGCGATTGAAGACAACACGTTCATCCGCGCGCTTTGGCCGCTCGATCGGGCGATGTCGGCGCCGCCGCAATCGACCGGCGCGGGCCGACCGATTCTGAATCTGTCTCTGGCAGTCAATTATCATTTCGGGGGGCTTTGGGTCTGGGGTTATCATGCGGTCAATCTTGGAATCCACATCGCGGTTGGACTGCTTCTGATGGGACTGATTCGTCGAACGCTTGCATTGCCGGCGCTGCGTGATCGATTTGTCGGCGCATCGAACGAGCTGGCGTTTTCCGCGACACTGATCTGGCTGGTGCATCCGCTGCAAACCGAAAGTGTCACCTACATCGTTCAGCGGGCCGAATCGCTCGCGGCCTTGTTCTATGTCGCGACGCTCTATGCTTTTCTTCGCGGGGCGACGGGCGGCCACCGGGCATGGTTCGCGCTTCACTCGCGGCATGTGCCACGGGCATGGCAACAAAGGAGACCGTGGTTACGGCGCGCTCATGGTGCTGCTCTTCGATCGTTTTTTTGTAAGTGGCCATCTTCGATGTGCGATTCAGCGGCGCAAGTTCTTTTATGCAGGCCTGGCAGCAACTTGGCTTGTCCTGGCATACATTATGTCCACCGGGCCTCGCTCCCAGTCGGCCGGATTCCGTGATGGACTGCCGACGCCATGGCACTACGGGCTTGGCCAATTCGAGGTGATTTTCCATTATCTGAAGTTGATTTTCTATCCATCGCGACTATGTCTCGATTATGCATGGCCCGTGCCCGAGTCCATCGGGCAGGTGGCCGGCTCGATGGCGGTGGTCTCGCTGCTCGTGGCCCTGACGGCGTGGGGATTTTGGCGGCGCGCAGCATGGGCGTTTTGCGGCTGCTGGTTTTTTCTCATTCTCTCGCCGACATCGAGCTTCGTACCGATCGCGGATGCGGCATTTGAACATCGCGTCTATTTGCCGCTGGCCGGCGTGACGACGTGGGTGGTGTGTGGGGCTTATTGGCTGGTTGTTCGGCGTCGGTCTCTTGAATCGACCAAAGCGAGAATGCCCGCACGACAGACCTTGGGTGTCATGGCCATTGGGGCGTGGACTGCGATTGCTGCCGTGATATTGACACTCGGCTGGCGGACACGACTGCGGAATGAAACCTATCGCTCGGAAGTTGCAATTTGGTCCGATGTGCTGCAACAGCGCCCCCAGAACGCGCGAGCCGAATACAACCTGGCATGGGCTCGGTTCAAGCGGGGTGAAAACGATTCCGCAGAGGCCGGCCTGCGCCGCGCTATCGGCCTCGATCCCGAATATGCCGCGCCACGGTCGCTGCTGGCCGTGCAGTTGAGCAACCTCGGTCGGGTTGATGAGGCCAAAGCCGAGGCCCGGCGCGCGGCCGAATTGGAACCCGAAAATGCGGAGAATATGTACAACCTCGGGCTGATCCTTACGCGTGCCGGCAATGACGACGAAGCGGCCCGGGCCTATCAATCGGCGATCCATCTGCGGCCGGAATATGAGGATGCCTGGTACAACCTTGGAAATCTTCACATCCGCGCGAATCGAATTCCCGAGGCGGTGCAAAGTCTGACAAAAGCCATTGAGCTGGACCCGAATTCAATTGGCGCCAAGTTCAACCTCGCCGGTTTATTGATGCAGATGGGACGCGTCGACGAGGCCAACCGACTCGTGAAGGAGGCGCTGGAGTTGGCCCGAACGTCCGCGAAATCCGCGCGGGCGGAAGGCCGATTGCGCGATGCAACTGAGTATCAGGGAAAAGTCGTCCAGATTCGACCCAACAATGCGGGCGATCGTCTGCAATGGGCACGGGATCTGGCTGCGATAGGGAACAAGGACGGCGCGCTGGCACAATGCGCCGAAGCTGAGAAGCTCGGCGCTGAAGAAAGCGCGAAGCAACTTCGCAGCGCAATCGAATCCGGTCGTCTCGGCAACTGAACGAAATCGGCAGCCGTGATGACAAACTTGGGCAATACGCTCAATCAACAGGTGCGGTCGACGCATCCCTGCGATTCCACTGCATGGCGCGGCTCAGTGGCTTTTTCGAAACATCGGGCACAACACAGTCAACGGCGGGATAGCCTATCGGTATGAGCAGAAACGGCTTTTCATGCGATGGCCGCCCCAGCAGGTCGCGCAGAAACGTCATCGGGCTGGGCGTATGGGTCAGGGTTGCAATGCCAAGATGGTGGCATGCCATGAGAAAGAAGCCCGCCGCGATGCCGGCGCTCTCAGCAGGATAATAGGTGCGCTCTTTGCGGCCGTCGAATTCCTCGAAGTCGATGCGAAAAAGCACGACCAGGCAGGGTGCGATTTCGAGAAACGGCTTTTCCCAATTCGTGCCCAAGGGCTCCAACGCGTCGAGCCATGCCTGTGGCATTCGGTGGTCGTAGCTTTCCCGTTCCTCTTTTTCCGCGGCCTCTCGGATTTCGCATTTGAGCGCGGGATCGTCCACCACCACGAACCGCCAGGGTTTGCGATTGGCGCCGCTCGGTGCGGAATGGCCGATCGCAAGGGCAAGCTCCAGAACCCGACGATCGATCGGCCGATCGGAAAAAAAGCGGCAACTTCGCCGGCCGTTCATCGCGTCCAGCAACTGCTTGCCGCGTTGGACTTGCCCTTCGATCTCCTGTGCAGGCAACGAATAGGGAATCATTCGCGCGGGCATGGCGACTCCAATGTGTGAATCGAATAATGAGACGCTGTCAATGAAGAGTGGTGTGTCACCGGCCGTCGACCGATGCCACACCACTCAGATTCCGGATCGGCTGCTGGTCAGCCATGCTCAAAATCTCATTTAACGACTATACCCATCCGCGCAGTTTGCAGGCCTCGGCCACGCGCGTAACCGCGACCATGTAAGCAGCCAGTCGCATATGTACTTTCGCCCGTTCGCGCGTATTGTAAACGGCATTGAACGCATCGGTCATCCGGCGGTCGAGCTGTTGATGCACGTCCTCCAGCGACCAATAGTAATTGTAGGTATTCTGAACCTGCTCAAAGTAGCTGACTGTCACGCCGCCGGCATTGGCCATGAAGTCCGGCAGAACGAGCTTGCCCGCTTTGTGCAGAATTTCGTCCGCTCCCGGTGTTGTCGGGCCGTTGGCAAGCTCGCAGATCAATTTGGCTTTGATCTTTCCGGCGTTGGCTTCAGTGATAATGCCCTCGAGCGCCGCCGGATAAAGCACATCGACATCAAGTTCGAGCAAATCGGCATTGCTGATCGGCTGCGTGCCGGGGAAGCCTTCGACCTTGCCGGTTTCGAGCTTGTATTTCACGACAGCTTCGGGATCGATGCCGTTCTTGTTCATGACGCCGCCGCGCGAATCACTCACGGCGACAAGCTTGCCGCCACCCAGAATCTCTGTGTGCAGGGTTGCCGCAAACTGACCGGCATTGCCGAAGCCCTGTATGGCATAGGAAGCCTTGGATGCATCGAGTTTGATTTTCCTTGCAGCCTCGCGAACCACATAGACGCCGCCGCGGGCCGTGGCGTCGCCGCGGCCTTCGCTGCCGCCGATGGCGATGGGCTTGCCGGTGATGACACCCGGATGGCTGTTGCCGACAATCGCTTCATACTCATCCATCATCCATGCCATGATTTGCGGCGTCGTGTAAACATCCGGCGCGGGAACATCGCGATGAACCCCCAACTCCCGGGCGACTACGCGCATATAGCCACGGGCCAGCCGTTCCTTTTCACCTTCGCTCATTTCCTTGGGATTGCAGGTGACGCCGCCCTTGCCGCCGCCCAGCGGAATATTGACCACGGCGCATTTCCATGTCATCCAGGCTGCAAGCGCCCGAACGGTGTCGATGGTCTCATCGGGGTGCCAGCGAAGGCCGCCCTTGGTCGGGCCGCGGGCGCTGTTGTATTGAACGCGATAGGCATGAAAAATCTTGGTGCGACCGTTGTCCAATTTGATTGGTACGGTGTAACGAAACTCGCGTTGTGGCCAGCGCAGCAGTTCATGCGTGGCCGGGTCGAGACCGAGTTTTTTTGCTGCCTCGTCAAGTTGTTGTTGCGCGATCAAAAAGGGATTCATTTCAGACATGAGCTTCGCTCCTTTTTCCGAACACGACGGTTCAGTGACTCATTTTTCGATCTGCATGTTGTGTGGAATGTTCACAGCGAAATCCATTGGCTACCAAGCTGGTTGCAACCCGAATGCCATGGATTCTTGAAAGTACGGCCATTGCCGCGTTTCAGCGGACACATCGGATTGGATGCGGATTTTAACGCTGCGGAAATGTACGCACAACCAGCGCAAGGAGCCACGAAATCACTTCAAGTTGCCGGTGTCCGGTCGAACAAGAAGCTTCTGCAACAAAAGGTAATTCACACCACGATATTCGGTGATTTCGCCGCTGATGATGAAAACGATCGACTTGGTGGCGTTTTCGGAATACATCTCCATGTCTTCCAGCAACCGGTTGGGCAGCAGGCGAATAGGCCGGTCGGGAGCGCCCTGACCGCGGCTCTCGAATGAAAAAACAAAACCATCGCCTTCCTTTGCAAGCCGACCGGGGCGATCAACAAGACGGGATCCATCGGGAAGGAGTTTGCCTTGGACCGGCTCGATGGGATTGCCGATCGGCTGCTCGATCTGCTTTGGCCGCACACCCTCGATTCCGGGTCGAACGACGGCTTTGGCATCCTTTCGTGAAGCCTCCTGCAATTCACGAAGAATCTCCTTGGCCGAGGGTTCGCGTACCGGCTCCGGGTCATTTGATTTGGATGCCGGTTGGGTCGTTGTGTCGCCCGACTTGGCGGGCGGATCATCCGCATGGACCGCGACCAGTGTCACCGCCGAAAGGGTCAGGCAGATGATGAACTTCTTATGTTGGGCAAGGCCGATGGTGATTGAATTTAAGTGTGACATGATGCAAAACCTCCATTCATTCGGGTGACAGTATTTGCGTTTTCGAGTTTCCACGCAACCATGCCTTGCCAGGATCGGGGCGAATCGGCGCACGGTGGACAATTAGGCCCTAATCAAATTGCAACACGCTTGTTGATTATTTCATAATCTGCTCAATGAGGTCGGCCTCACTGGTGACCGGCGCCTTGCATGCAAAATTCTTGCAGACATACGCGGCCGCCTTGCCGTCGATGGTCTTTTTTTCGGAGAGAAGCGGAATGCGTTTCGACGATTCCGCGATGTCGGCATCATCTTCAAACGTCGCTGCCACAACCAGATTGGGGATGTACGTGCGCCAGACTGCATCGGCCAATCGGGCAAGGCCGGCTGGGTCTGTGGAACGTGCGACAATCGCGACCTCTTTCGGCCGTCGATGAAAAAAATCGACGCCGCTGAGCATTCGTTCGGAGCTGAAAGGCGATTCGGCCAGCTTGCGACTGAAGACGCGCAGCATTTTTCGGCCTCGCCGGCCAAATCGTTACGATCAAGCAGGACGGCCAGACGTTGCAGAGTCATGAATGGAACCGAGCTTCCCGACGGAATCGCATTGTCGGTGGCGCTGTTGGCCCGGACCAGTACGGTCTCGGCATCGTCGGCATTAAAGAAAAAGCCGCCCTCCTTCGCATCGCGATAATGATCCATGAGATGCTGATTGAGCCGATCGGCCTCCTTCAGCCAGCGTATGTCGAAGGTGGTTTCGTAGAGATTCAGGCAGGCTTCAATCATGAAGGCATAGTCATCGAGATACCCGGTTGTGTGCTTTTTGCCCAGACGATAGGTGCGCAGCAGGCGGCCCCGATCATCGCGCATGTCCTTCAGCACAAAATCCGCGGCCCGGATCGCGGCGTCGCGATAGCGAGGCTCTTCAAAGATGCGCGCGCCTTTGGCCATGCTGGCGATCATGAGGCCGTTCCAGGATGACAGGATTTTGTCGTCGAGGTGAGGATGAACACGCTTTTCGCGCAGGGCAAGAAGCTTCTTCCGTGCAATGGCCAGTCGGGCCTCAAGTTGTGAAGAATCGATTTGGTGCTGGCCCGCGACTGCTTGGATCGTGCGGGGTACATTCAGAATATTCTGATGTTCCCAGTTTCCCTCCGGCGAAACATCGTAATAGTCACAGAACAACGCGCCATCTTTTTCGCCCAGCGCCGACATGGCTTCGTCGTGAGACCAGACGTAGAATTTTCCCTCGACGCCTTCGCTGTCGGCATCGCGCGTGGAGTAGAAGCCGCCTTCGGGGCTTTGCAGATCCGAAATGACGTAATCGTAGATTTCGCGGGCAATCCGGGCGTAAAGGGGCTTCTTGGTGAGTTGATAGGTCTTCTGATAAATGTCTGAAACCAGCGCCTGGTCGTAGAGCATTTTTTCAAAGTGGGGGACGAGCCAATCGACATCGGTCGAGTATCGGCAGATACCGCCGCCGAGTTGGTCGTAAATGCCGCCATGGGCCATTTTGTCGAGCGTTAATTCGACCAACTCCAGGAGACCCGCCTTCGGCGCGCCCGTTTCAACGGACGCGTGATAGGCGCGAAGCATGAGATCCATCGACATGGAGGGCGGGAACTTGTTGGTGCCGCCGCCGCTAATGCCTCCTTTGACCGTATCGAACGCGCGGGCAAACATGTCGGCCGTCGTCGAGACAATTTCCGGCGGGGGAAGGTGCTCGCCGCCTTCAATGACGGTCAGCGATTTCACCGCATCGGTGAGCGAATCGGCCTGTTGCAGTGCCTTGTCGCGCTCGTCTTTCCAGACCTTGGCCAGATACAGAAGCACATCCTTGAACCCCGGCCGTCCATATCGGCTTTCGGGCGGGAAATAGGTGCCGGCAAAAAATGGCCGTTGATCGGGCGTGAGCCAGACCGACATGGGCCAGCCGCCGGAGCGGGTGAGAGCCTGTGTGGCCATCATGTAGATGTCGTCGAGATCTGGGCGCTCTTCACGGTCGACTTTGATGCAGATGAAGTGCTCATTCATGACGGCGGCGATGTCTTCGTTTTCAAAGCTCTCGCGCTCCATGACGTGGCACCAATGGCAGGCGGAGTAGCCGATGGAAAGAAAGATGGGTTTGTCCTCATCGCGCGCACGCTTCATCGCCTCGGGTCCCCATTCATACCAGTCGACGGGATTGTGGGCGTGCTGCAGCAGGTAGGGACTCGTTGCGTGAATGAGTTCGTTCGTGTGTTTGTGCGTTGAAGCTGTGGTGGTGGGTGTCATGATTTCGGCACCTTTCAATGGAACATCCTGCGTTCGGTTATTACGGCACCCGGTGAGCGCGAAGGCGGATACAAGAAACAGGATCGCCGTCGCCGCTTCTGCACGCTCGATGAACCGGCTTCGGCGATGTGGTGAATCGGGCGTTAGCATTACTTGAAGTATAGTGGCAAAAATGGATTGAGCATTCCGGATATCTTGCCGGCCGCGACAACGCCAACCCTCGAAGCCGCGTTTGCGCAACCCATGCGCATTGTCGTCACAAAGTCAAAAATGGTGGTTTCATACTCAGTCTGGGGCGCGAGTTGATTTCGCAACAGTCGCTCAATCGCGCGGAGAATTGTGCTCCGCCGAACAACTCCAGCACACATCGAATGTGGCGGGATTCTCCTCGCCGCAACTCGCACATGTCCAATCGTCGCCGGACGGTGAGCGCTCCGGCGGCATTTCACCCGTTTGCTCAAATTGATTGAGCAGGTGAATCGCTTCGAAATAACGGCCGCGCTCCACCGCGAGCTTGCCGTCGCGGGCATGGGTCGACCCGATGCCGAAGATGGCCTCGGCGGGAATTTGGTGGACCATATGGAGAATTCCCGCGCGCCGCATAATTTCCGCTTTTGTGGAATCAAGCACAACTTCCGCGCCCGTGACGAATCACAACCGGAAAATCTCCACGCGGAATGTACTCGTTCAGCGTGAACTCTCGTCCGCATTCAGGGCAACGATGCGATGGCAGGCCCCTGAGCGCATAACCGCATTGCATGCAGCACAGTCCGAGGTCCGGAACGGGAAGCACGTTGGGGTCGAATTCCATGCGGCTCATGGTACCGTGGGCCGTGTTGCGCGCCTTGGCCACGCGAGAAGTTTGAATGAAACCGCGCTTGGCTCGCCGGTGATCGCGTCACGATGGTTTCACCAACAGTGTCAGTGACCGAAAAATGAGGGTGGCCCGATTGCCAAAGCATGAGCCTGGGCAACCGGGCCAGAGGGTGGAGTGGGGTTTGTGTAAGCGGTTTGGGCGTCTTGGGCACAAACCGCAAAATTCTCTGTTAACGAACCAGCAATGTGCTGTGCGGTCCTACCAGTAGAACGCCTTCGTTCGACAGAAGTTCCACTTGCATCAGGAAATTCTGCATGATCGCGGCCTTTTGCGGGTCAACCGCCCGAACAGCATCGAGTGTTGCCGCAATGGTGGGAAGCTTCGCAAGCCCCTGACCGCCGCGGTTATTGTGATAAACGAAATCGTCTTCCTTTGCTTTCCCTCCAAACATTTCGCCAAAAACATCGGCCATCGATTTCGGACGTGGGAATACCCGAAGATCATACTTGCTAATCTCCGCTTCACCGGCAGCGAACTTGACCGCCTCCGACATGCCGCCCAATTCGTCCACAAGCCCGATTTCGAGCGCCTGAGCGCCGGTGTAAACCCGGCCGCCCGCCAGACTTTCAAGGTCGCCCTTAATGCGATCTTTGCGCCCCTGAAGCACGCGGTTCTTAAAGTCGCCGTAGATGCGGTTCATCATGTCCATCATGACTTTGCGCTGGTCATCGTCCCAGGTGCGGTTGGTGTTCATGATGTCGCTATTCTGGCCGCGCTTGTATTCATGGCCGGTCACGCCCGCCCAATCCCAAAAGCCCTTGGTTACCATCTTGCCGCCGACCACGCCGATCGAACCGGTGATTGTGCTGGGATCGGCATAAATCTTATCGGCCAGGGCTGAAACGTAATAACCGCCGCTGGCCGCGACATTGCCCATCGAGACAACAAACGGTCGGCCGGACTTCTTAAACCGCTCGGCTGCCTCGCACATGATGTCGCTGGCAAGGGCTGATCCGCCGGGCGAATCCACCCGAAGAACCAGCGCTTTGACCGAATCATCGGCCGCGGCTTCGGCAATGGCTTTTCTGACTGTGTCTGAGCCGGCGTTCGACGTGCCGCCGAACATGCCTTCCTCGGTCTTGCCGCTGGTGATCGAGTTTTCGACATAGACAACGGCGATTGCGGGGTCGCCCGACGCCGACGGCGCCTTCATCAAATCGCCGAAGAGTTTGAAAATCGCAAATGGGTTTTCGAGATCGACATCGAGTCCCTTCTGTCCGCCATAATTCGAAACGACTTTGGCGTCGTCATATCGAGTCTTGATCGATTCAACAAAATCTTCGCGGTACATCAGTTTGTCCACGAGTTTTGCTTCGAGCGCTTCCGCGGAACTCAGAATCGCTTTATCAACCAGCGCCCGCACGGCCTCCGGGCTGATTTTGCGACTCTTGGCAACATCCTTGATCCAGTTCTCAAACATAGAGTCGATCAGCTTGTTGGTCTGCGCTTCGGCTTCCTTGCTCGGGCCGCTGCGCGAGAAAATCTCTCCGGCCGACTTGTAGTCGCCGCAATGCAGAATATCAGCCTCGACACCGAGTTTGGTCAGCATGTTTTTGAAGTAAAGCGACTCGGCGTAGATTCCATGGATTACAACTTCGCCGGCCGGCACAAGGACGACATGGTTGGCCGCCGAGGCAAGCAGCAGCGAACCATTGGTGAGCCCTTCGGAAAATACCCACACATCCTTGTCGGCTGCCTGAAGCGCTTCGAACTGGCCGCGAAGTTCTTGAATCTGGGCCATGCCCAGGGCGGCATCATCGATTTGAAAAATGACAGCCTTGACCGAATCGTCCGTTCGCGCTTTCTTAAGCTTCTCCATAATGTCGAACATGGTCGGTGGAGCATGGTCGCCGAGCAGGGCGGCAAGACTGTTGGTGCTCGGTTGCTCCGGCAGGGGTCCGCTGAGCTTGAACATGGCGACAATGTCACCATCCGATGCCCGAGCCGTCGATCCGAGCAGAAGGCTCGTTGCGGCTGCGGCGATCAATGCGACATTTCGAATTCTCATTTTCTTCATCTTTGTTCTCCACTTTCCTACCCGGCAACCCCTTGAATCGCCTCCCGGCACGCAAGAACGTGATTCCTCCGGTAGAGACTTGGGGCCGCCATTGAAATTATTTTGCTCGACTAACTGGGTCAGTTCGTGACGTTGCGGTCCGTATTCGGAGTGCTGTCCACGGTAGGATTTAACGCACCCGTCGGCCCATTCTCACGGCCCACGATTGAAATGAATTCAGTCCGTTCCCTCGGCGCGTCCGGGGCGCTCGTCCGGCCGTTTCGGTTGACCCGGCTGTGATGACGAGCTCGAGAAGCCCTTGATCGAAGGCATGTCTTCCGGCTTCTCGTTGGGGTGAACCGCGAACACCTCGACCCGAACAATGTCCTCAAACGGCACGGTCACGACAAAACAGCCGACTTTGTAGGCATCGTCCGCCGCCATGCACTCAAAGGTCATGGCGACCGTGGTGGGGACCGGAATGATGCCCTTGATTTCGTAGGAGAAGGCGTCACGGAGGTACATAATGGTCCGTGCTTCCAGTTCTTTGTTGAATTTCTTGTATTTGGCGTCTTTGTCGGCTTTTTCCGGCGTCATTTCCGGAAAATGGGCTGCAGAGCACCGCCGTTTGGCTTCATTCAGGCGATCTTGATAGGTCCCGTGAAACCACCAGTCATAGTTGAAAATCATGAGGATTCCTTGGTCGCTTCGCTTTTCGTAAGATAAGATCGGGATGCAATTTAGGATGCTGCGGCTGCTCTGTCAAACCGGTGCAATGAACGCGAGATCGACCGAGTTGAGTGAACGAATCAAGGCTCTTGCAAACAGTGCCGGATTCGACCGGTGCGGGAATCGCATCGGCCGATCCGATGCCCCGCGAGGCGTATCTGCGCGACTGGCTGGCTCGGGGATATGCCGGCACGATGGGATATTTGCATCGGCATACGGCCTCTCGCGTCGATGTGCGGGCGTGGCTGCCTTGGGCGAAGAGTGTGATAGTGGTCGCTCTCAACTACAGGCAACCGGCGCCTGCTAAACCCGATGATATGCCCCGCGGCCGTGTGGCAATGTATGCGTGGGGTGAGGATTATCACGTTGTCCTGCGGGAGAGGCTGGAGGCGCTGGCCGCGGCATTACAAAACGACGTGGGCGGGCAATTTCAGGTGTGCGTCGATACGTCAGCGATTTTGGAGCGCGAGCTAGCGATGGCCGCTGGGGTGGGTTGGATCGGCAAGAACACGATGGTGATGCACGAAGAGTTGGGGTCCTATTTTTTTCTGGGCGAGATCATCACGGACTTGGAGCTTGCGCCGGATGCGCCGTCGCTCGACCATTGTGGAACTTGTACGCGCTGCCTCGACGCCTGTCCGACGCAGGCCTTTATCGCGCCGTACCAGATGGACGCGAGCCGGTGTATTTTCTATCTGACCATCGAACATCGCAGTGCCATCAATCCAGCATTATCCGCGAAGATGGACGATTGGGTCTTCGGGTGCGACGTCTGCCAGGACGTCTGCCCGCAAACCGACATGCGGGACACGAGTGAGCCGCGATTCAGGCTTCCGGTCTTGCAAGAAGCTGCGCCCGATGCGGCGTACCCGTTGCTGGAAGATGTGACCGGATGGAATGAGGCGGACTACGTAGCTGCGGTGTCAGGCAAAGCAACGGACCGAGCGCGACTGGACATGTGGCGACGGAATGCGGAGATCGCGCGGACCCATTCGAATCTCGGACCGCAGAAATCGTAACCGGTTATTCGAAACAGCCGCTGGGCAACCTGTGCTGTCGGAAGTGTGGCACCGGCTAATAGCCGGTGCCACACTTCCGTCCCAATATCGACGTGTTTACATGGGTAACAATTACCGCCCAATCGAATCGGCATCGATCGCCACATGCCGAATGCTTCGCCGTGCCAGCGAATACACGATGTGAATCATTCCATCCGGCGATTGCGTAATCGACGGATAGCTGTATGTCTCATCCCCATCCGCCAGAATCATCCGATTGGGCCAGGTCTTGCCCTCATCGGTCGACAGCGCCACCGTCAACGGGCGGCGTTCGCGCGGGCTGTCGTTGTAAACCAGAACAAGGTGACCGCTGGCGAGACGGTGCAGCGCCGCGGCGCTGCCGGGGTTCGGAAATCCGCTGTCGGCCGGGGGCGACCATGACAGGGCCATGTCATCCGAAGCCATCACCCAGAGCCAACCCTTCGCCGTGTTTCGCATGACGGCAAGCAATCGGCCGCCCGCGAGTTCGACGACGCTCGGCTGAATGGGTTTTCCGTTTTCGCCGGACGATACGATCGGCATCAGCTCCCACGATTCGCCATCGTTTGAGGTGAGAAACATCGTGCGGTGAAATAGATCGTCATAGGCAGGAAGCAGTAGCCGGCCGTCATGCAATCGAATGGGTGGAAACCGCACGTTCGATCCAATCGGTCCGGGCAGGCGAATGGGGCTGCTCCATGTCATGCCCCGGTCTGATGACCGCTGCATCTCGATGTGGGCGCTGCTCCAGCCGAAGGGGGCGACCGCGAAAAAGAGCAAAAGGTCCTCCCCCTCGGCAAAGAGAACCGGGTTGCCCACCGGGTCGCCGCGGGCGATTTCAAGCCTGGGTTGCGACCATGCGGATGCATCCGGCCGGCGGCGCGACGTGTAAATCGCCGCTCCGTCCAATTCCTCCGGCCCGCGATACGAGTACCACGCGGCGATCAGTTCGCCGTCGGGAAAGGCGGCGATGGTGGCGGCGTGATGGCCGGCGGCGCCGGGGATGTCGTCGAAGAGGGGTTCGTCAAGTTCACTTTGGTCCGGAAAAGTCGCCAAGCTCTCAGACGAAAGATTGAAGGGCAAGGCAAACCCACGAAAGTCGCGTCGATCAGCGGAAGTATCGCAACCGGCCATTTGAATCGGCAGAAATGAAATCGTGCAGAGGACGAATTTTCGCAATCCAAAAACGGCAGGCCGCTTGTGCATGGGGTGCAATCATATACGGGAATCGCCGTTAGCAAGTATTCCACAATAAAGGTGTGCTTCGATTAATCAAAAAAGTGCCGGGTCTTCCGACCCGGCTCTCGTGAGAGTGAATTGTAATGTCCCGACAGCCCGCCGGGATTATGCCCCAATCCCCGCGAGCGACATCGGCTGCGTCACGTTGCGGGCCACTTCCGGCTCGTCTGACCGACGTGAGATCACGCGGTCAAAGGCTTTGACCACCGCTGGGTCGAACTGCTTGCCGGCCGATTCGCGGATGATCGCGAGGGCTTCCTGCGGCGTGCGGCCGCGGCGGTAGGGGCGGTCGGTTACGATGGCGTCATACGCATCGGCGACGGCCACTACGCGGGCGCCGACGGGAATGGCATCGCCGTGCGAGCCTTCCTTTTTCGATTCCTCGGCCCAGTGGTCGTGATGGTGTCGAATGATCGGCACGGCCCCTTCGAGAATCGTGCCGAGCGAACCGACAAGGTCGGCCCCGCGCACCGTGTGGGTATCGACTTCGGCGCGCTCCTCGCTTTCGAGCGCGGCCGCCTTTTGGATGAGCCGGGTGGAAATCTCAACCTTGCCGATGTCGTGCAGGAGTGCGCCGACGCGAATGTTCTCGATGGTCGTCTGCGGCAGATGCATCTCCTCGGCGATCGATTCGGCCAGTTCGGCGACGCGCATCGAATGCGACTTGGTGTACTGGTCGGCGGCGTTGAGATACTTCGAGAGAATCTCGATGATGCCGATGTGGGCTTCCTTCAATTCCGAGATGGCCTTGGCCCGCTGATTCGATAGCGTGCCCATGAGCAGGGCGTTGAGTCCGAAAAATGCGGCCCAGGCGATGGTGGTGAAGAGCAGCATCATCGGCGTGTCGATCGACGTCATGTAGTGTTTCGGCGAGATGAACATGAACGCGCCGACACACAACACGCTGAGAAGCGCAATGGCGCAGGCCAGGCCGCGACCGAAATAATGCGCCGCGATGATCACGGGCAGGTAGAAGAAATGCGAGATCACGTTTGTCGCGTTAAGCAGCCGGTGCGCCGCGACGGTGGCCGCGAGCACCACGGTGATGAGGAGGAGTTCGAACCAGCCATCTGAGATGGTTTTTATGGGTGATCCGAAGGTTTTCTTGTTTAACGCGGGATTGAGCTGCATGGAAATCGGCCCCTTCAATTCTAGACGCACCTACGAAATTGCGCGTACGACACTAGGGAAAAATCTAATATCCGATTTCGGCAGTTTTTCGCGCCATCTCCAGATGAAGGTTCCTTTGCGGACGTTGCGATGGTTATCCGCCGTTGGCGCGAACGCGAAGCCAGAGGCTGCCGCCGTTTTGGCGCGGGAGTGCGGGGAAGGCGCGGGCAAATTCACCGGGATGGCGTTCGCGGAGAAATGTGTTTGCAAGCAGAATTTCGAATTGGGAGGTGAACAAGAGCAAGGCGTGGACGAGGTATTGCTCGTTCCAGAAATATCGATTGTTTTTGATCCAGTCCCTGGGGTATTCACCCGGCAGGAAAATATCGTGAATGTGGATCATTACGCCGGGGGCGAGGCGCGGCAGGACGTTGAAATAGAGGTGGTTCACGTCGCTGCCGATTTTGCTGACGTGGGTGGTGTCGATGAAGAGGACGTCGTTTTCGCGAAGCGATTCGAATAGCGAGAGTTCGATTTCCTGCACGGGTTTGGCGATGAAGCGGTTTTGTGACAGCAGCGGATGGTCGGCGAGCAAGGCGGGGGAAATGGCTCGATGTGAACCAGTTCGGTTGCCTGCTTGCCGCACGCTTCGGCGGCGATAAGGGAGGACCAGCCGCAGCCGACTTCGATCATTCGGGCAGGTTTGAATTCGCGGAGCAAGGCGTAGAGGAGTGCGGCGTCGGTGAGGGCGAAGGTGTCGTTGTCGAAACGGAAGCGGCGGGGGTCTGCGTCGGTTTTTTCTGCGGCTAGCAGATCAGCGATTTCGTTTGACCAGTTGGCGAGTTTGGCGACGAGGTCGAGCTGACTTGATTCGCGCCAGTCAATGCCGGGGGTTTCGCGCGGGTGCCAGAGTTCGGCTGGGAGTTTCGCGGTGTTGGGGATGGGGCTGTAGAAATGGACGGGTAGGACGTGCAGGCCCATGGCTTGGGCGGTGTTGAAGCGTTGGGTTTGGTCGACGGGGTCGCGCCACGCTCGATAGAGGAGGGTGAGCAGTGCGATCAAGAGTTTTTGTTTTTCGTCGGTGGCGAGGTTGTTGCGGAGTTCCTCTGAAAGTGTTTCAAGGTCCTGCTTCGAGGCGGCGAGAAGTGCTTCTATTAGGAAATCCTGTGTCATTATGGTGGCATCCGTCTGTTTCTGGAGGCAGGGGTGGGCGCCTTTTTTGCGTGCCCGTGCTGGGGCGTGCACGGGCTGTAGAGGGCGCAATCTTTGCGTTTCATTGACGAATTCTGTGTTTTTCCATTCAAAGCGTTGTTCCGCGCTCGCACGGGCAACCTTATTCCTGTGCTCTGTGTTCGACAGATTCGCGATGATCGGATTTACAATGCAGGTCGAGACCCCGCGAGCGGTTGCCCATGCCACCCATTTTTTGCTTTGATGAACGAGCGGGAGACGAACGGTTGCAGCAATGGCAGGCATGGGACGTTCGATCGGGTTCAGCACTTGGGGGATAAGCGGAGGCATGCTTCACTGACGCGGGTGGATTTGTGGATGTCGATGCAACGAGCTTGCCGGCGACGTAGGTATCTCCGCGGAACTCGCCGAGATTTTTGGGATCTATTGTAAAGGGATCGTCGGCGAGGATGACGAAATCGGCGAGGTAGCCTGCGCGGATCATGCCGAGCGAATCCTGGTCGCCGGCGGCGCGGGCGGCGTTACGCGTGTAGCAGGTAAGGGCTTCTTCGACAGTGATGTTCTGCTCGGGGACGAAAAGCTTATTGTCGAGCGAGAGGCCGGTGACGGCGCGCGGACGCCGAGGAAGGGGTCGAGCGAGACGACGGGCCAGTCGCTGCCGAAGGCGACGAGGCGCGCCGGCGTCGAGGAGCGAGCGGAAGGCGTAGCTGGTTTTGCATCGCTCGGGGCCGATGGCTTTTTCGGCGTAGCGTCGTCGGCTTTGTGGAGGGGCTGCATGGAGGCGACGACGCCGAGCTGGGCGAAGCGAGGGATTTCGGTAGGTGAAAGATGTTGAGCGTGTTCTATTCGAGGTCGCCGTGCCAATGACTTGAGCCACTCTTCCGTTGTATCGTATGTCTCGCTTAGTCTTGGATATGGATACCTACATGTATGTAGGGAAACATCGGCGCAGGTAAGCATCATCCACAACACTTCCTCTGTCGCAGCATCTCCAATGCAGTGTATTGCGGGGGCAAAGTCACATAGCAAGGCCCTCGTCATGCCTTTAGCCAATATTGCCTCGGTTTGTCGATCCAATCTCGAAAGACCCCGCCAATTGGCGTTATCAGGAGGATTGTCCGCGTACGGCTGATGCATAAGCGCCGTACGTGAACCAAGCGATCCATCTGCATATGCCTTGAATCCTGCAATGCTGACCCAATCATTGTTTTCGTGCTTCCTTGCCTCGTCAATGAATGGCAACCAGTCATTCTCGCTAATGTAAAGACGTATCCGAACTGTTAGATTTCCCCTTTTTCGGGCACGCTCGAACGAGGCAAGATGCCTACACTCCGACATCGTGTGAACACATGTGATGCCGTGCTGATTCGCGTGTTTCATTGCGGCGCTTAGACCTGCGTCGAGTTCGTCGTCGGTTGGCTTTGGGATGAGTTTCGCGACGAGTTCGATGGCAGCGTCCTTCAAAATGCCGGTGGGTTCTTTGGTAGTAGGGTCACGTTCGATCTGACCGCCGGGTGGATCGGCCGGGCCATTTTTGTCGATGCCTGCTTTTGCCAAGGCTATGCTGTTTGCCAAGGCTCCGTGGCCGTCCATGCGGGAGAGTAGGACAGGGTTGTTTGGTGTGACGGCGTCGATCCATTCCTTGCGGGGCTGGGTGGGGTCGGGCCAGCTTTCGGTGGACCATCGGCCGCCTTGTATCCACTGGCCGGCTTTGGTTTGTTCGGCGCGTTTTTTGATGGTGGCGATGAAAGCGGCGCGGTCGGGGACGTCGCGCAGGTTGACGCGAGAGAGTTGGAGGCCGCCGTCGATGAGGTGGATGTGCGAGTCGATGAGGCCGGGGAGGATGCGGCGGCCGCGGGCGTCGAGGATTCGTGCGTTTTTTTCGGCGACCTTGCGAGCCATTCGTTCGTCGCCGACGTAGATGAATCGACCTTTGCGAATGACCATGGCGTCGATGGGGTCACGAATCGGGGCGCCGGTGGAAAGTACGCCGCGGTCAAACTTCGTTTCATCAGGATCGGCCGTCCAAATTTTGGCATTGATGACCAGCAGGTCATTCTCGTTGGTTTGAGCGGATTGGAGATCGCCTTGCTTGTTTTGCGAGCAGGCGAGCATCGGAAGGAGAATGACCAGGAAAAGACCTTGAATGAATGGCTTCATGTGTTGGCCCCTTTTCATTTTTCATATCATGCACTTGGCAGTGTAGCGGCCAAGGCGGGTGGCGTGCTACAGTCTCGCGTTTGCGATCGAGGGCGAAGCAACGTATCGCGAGCCGGTCCGGCACGGACCGGGGCCTGTAATGACAAGGCCGGCATTCACTTCGCACGAAAACGCAAGATTGGGATTACTTGCGAAGAGTTTTTACAAGGTCGAATGCCGGGTCTTTTTGAACAGGCCCCGGATCGACAACCGCCCAAAGGCGACGGCGGGTAAACTGGATCCGGGTCGCGTGATAAGGCACGCAAGCGTGCAAAAAAAGGGACTTGAACTCAATACTCGCTACTGGAACTCGTGACTCAATTATGAACGTCGTCGAAATTGACAAACTTACGAAACGCTATGGCTCGCATCGGGCTTTGGACGATCTTTCGCTGTGCGTGCCGTATGGGACCATTTTTGGCTTTCTTGGGCCGAATGGGGCGGGGAAGACGACGACGCTGCGTATTCTCGTGGGATTGCTACGAGCTTCGGATGGACGGGCCAATGTGTTGGGGCTGGATGCGTGGAAGGATTCGACGAAGGTCTGCGCCCGCGTCGGCTATCTCCCCGGCGACGTTCGCTTTCCGCAGCACCTGACCGGCGCGGCGTTTCTCGACTTTTGCAACGACATGCGCGGCGGCGGCGCGACCTCGGAGATCGGCCGGCTTCGCGAGCGATTCGATCTCAATCTCGAACGAAAGATCCGTGAGTATTCCCGCGGCATGAAGCAAAAGCTCGGCCTTATGCAGGCGATGATGCACAAACCCGAACTGCTCATTCTCGACGAGCCGACGACCGCGCTCGATCCGCTGGTGCAGCAGACCCTCTACGATGAACTGAGGGCCGTGGTGGGGGATGGGCGCACGGTGTTGTTTTCAAGCCACACCCTGGCCGAAGTGGAGGCGCTGTGCGATCGGGTGGCGATTATCCGCGCCGGGAAACTGATCGAGGACACCACGATCGATGCGCTGAAATCGCGGGCCCTTCGCCGTGTAGAGATCCGGCTCAAACGCGGCACGGAACTGAAAACCAATTCGGCGCCAACCGGTCTGGACAATCTCACGCTGAACAGCACCCTGGCGACGGCCACCTGGCGCGGCGATGTGGAGCCGTTGCTGAAGTGGCTGTTGGAGGTCGGCGTGGTGGATGTGATGATCGGTGCGCCGGACTTGGAAGATTTGTTCACTGCGTATTACCGCGAGCGCTGAATGCGATGCTTCAAAAGTTTCGTAACCTGTTCAATGGGCACCGCCAAAAGGGGCGTCGCGCCACACGTCATTGTGTTGTCGAGCGATTTACCCAGGTTCTTGCCCAACTGCTGAATAGTATTCAACTTTCGGCGGCAGAGCGTCCTCGAAGAGCATGTCTGTTCCTTGTCAATGCGAACCGAAATACGCAGAACATGTTCCGGTCCACCTCGTGGCTTCGCGTTCTGCATGACTATGAAGACGTGTGCATGCCCGGCTCGCGCGGCAGGGTCAAAATACTGGAAGTCATTCAGGGTGCGGGAAACGATTCGTCGAGCCGGCCCGAAGCGAGGATCGAGAGTTGATAAATCCTAAGCTATTCAGCCGAACATTCCGCAACTACCTGCCGATCGGCGCAGGTGCGACAGCCATCCTCTTTCTGTTTGTCATTCTCTTCATGTTCGCGACAAACTCGATTCCGCTCGAGGAGGGCCGACAGTGGCTCAAGCTCGATTGGATCAAGAAACTGGTGAACGCCATGATCGGCGGCGATCTGGCCGAAGCGCTGACGCCGACCGGCATTTCAAGCTTCGTATTCACCCACCCCTTCACGTGGGTGCTGGTCGTATCATTTACGCTGACCATCTCAACCGGCGTGCTTTCGGCGGAAATGGATCGCGGAACGATCGATCTCTTAGCGACGTTGCCCATCTCTCGGGTGCGGCTTTACACCTCGGTGAGTGCTGTCGTGCTGGTTTACGGCCTGCCGCTGCTTTTCGCGGCTTGGTTGGGCGTTAACGTGGGGCCAAGGTGGCGGGTTTGTCTCATGTCGCGGATATGGGAAAGCTGGCAATCGTCGCCGCCAATTTCTATGCCGCGTATGTGTTGATCGCCGGATTGTCACTGTGCATGTCGGCCACATTTGAACGGCGCGGCGTGGCGCTGACATGGTGCTTTTTGATTATCTTCTATTCGTTCATTCTCAATTTGCTCGTGGCATTCTGGCCGGCAGCGCGGAACATCGCCTTTACCGGCTTTCTCTATTACTACGCACCGCTCCGCGTCGTTTTGGGCGAACATGTGCCCTGGCGCGACATGTCCGTCCTTCTGACTGTCGGCGTGCTATTCTGGACTGTGGGGCTGGTGAAATTCTGCCGGCGCGATATCCACGTCACGTGACGCGCGTTCAGGTCAGATACGCAAGAAAGTAATCCGCCGAAATAGAGGGAATCACTATAGATTGTGATGATCCGAGTCGAGCGTGTCCTTCCACTCGGCCAGATTCTCCAGATAAACCGCCGTGCCGCGGGCCACGCACGAAAGCGGATCATCCACCACCTGACACTGTAGGCCCGTGCCGTCGCTGATGACCTTGTCCAGCCCACGCAACAGCGCGCCGCCGCCGCAAAGGTGAATGCCCGCATCGACGAGGTCGGCCGCCAGTTCCGGTTCGCAGGCTTCCAGCGTGTGGGTGACGGAATCGAGAATCTGGCTGATGGGCTCGCGAAGGGCTTCGCGAATCTCCTGGCTCGTCACCACGGTCTTGCGCGGAAGGCCGGAGATCATGTCGCGTCCGCGCACTTCGACGGCCACTTCCTGCTCAAGCGGGGAGGCGGAGCCAATCTCGATTTTCAGCCATTCGGCCGTCTGGGGGCCGATTTGCAGGTTATAGGTGCGCTTCATGTGCGCCTGAATGGCTTCGTCCATGTCATCGCCGGCCGTTCGGAGCGAGGTGCTCACGGAAATATCGGCCAGCGACATGATGGCCACTTCGGTCGTGCCGCCGCCGATGTCGACGATCATGCTGGCACGGGCTTCGGCGATCGGCAGCCCCGAACCGATGCCCGCGGCCATCGGCTCTTCGACAAGGTAAACCCGTCGTGCGCCGGCGCGCTCAGCGCTGCCATAGACGGCGCGCTTTTCGACGGCGGTAATGCCCGATGGCACCGCGATGACAACGCGCGGACGTATGAGCCGGCTGCGCCCGCCGTGAACCTTGCGAATGAAATAACCGAGCATGGCCTCGGTGATGTCGAAGTCGGCAATGACGCCGTCTTTCATCGGGCGAATGGCCGTGATCGAGCCGGGGGTCTTGCCGAGCATTTCCTTTGCTACAAGACCGACGGCATTGCCATTCTGCAAGACTTGGTTGGTTCCTTTGCGCACAGCGACAACAGAGGGCTCGTTGAGCACGATGCCCTCGCCGCGCACGCAGACGAGCGTGTTGCAAGTGCCCAGGTCGATACCCATGTCGACGCTGAACATGCCTAGTAAGGAGTCGAATAACAAACTGGAATCCTCAAGTTCGTCGGCGAATGACGTGAGACGATCGCATTTCGCCGGCATCCTGCCGTGGCGTGCGCGCTCGTCGGGCATTCTACAGATATACGTCGTCCCGTCATAGGGACGTTCGCGGAATGTAAGGAAATTTGCGTCAAGGTTGTGAATTGATTTTCAAAAGGGAGCGCGGCGATGTTTCGAGGCGAATCAAATCACACGCGCATGGCCCGACTTCGTCGACGCTGGTACAAAAAAAATACGCGGCCATGGATGGGCCGCGTAACACTTGAAGCCTGAACGGTCGGCCTCGATCGCACAATGCAATCGAAGCCGTCCGTGTCAAATCATGATGCAAAAATCGGGAAGGGTATGCCGAGCAGCTCGGTGCACTTGAAGATGGCATAGCCAAGGGTGGCCGCCACGATGACAAACGCACTGATAATCAGAATCGTGAAAATGTCATTGCCGGTGCCGGTCGTGAGCTGTATCCGGAAGGTGCTGCCATGGTTCAAACTCCCTCGACTTTCATAAACGCCGATTGCGGCGGGTGTTGCCTTTCGTGCCAATTCCGGGGAACTTGCCGGATCGGTCGGTCATCCTCGCAAAGCGAAGCTGGCTTCGTCTCGGGCAAGGTCGCCCGGCTGCACCTGTCCTTCAGTCGTTTCGAGCGTGCCCGCACAGTTGTTTGCCTCGACCCGGGTCACGCGAAGCGTGCCAAGGTAAAGCGGCTTCGAGCCGGAAACACCCGGCCGATAGAGCAGGAAGGTCATGCCTTCGGCCACGCCATCGGTCGATCCGACCGAAATGCTTGCCAGGCCGTCTTTCACTTCGGTCACTTCGCCGCGAATGGGTGACGTGACGATCGGCCGGGCCGACGACGGTGCAACGCTCGGAATGCCGGTCTGCACGCCCGAGCTTCCGGGAATCTGGGTGACGCCTGCAATCTGATCGCCGGACATCGTTTCGATCTGCTGGCGAAGGGCGCGAATCTGTGACTGGGCCATGGCCACGCTGGAGGTCAGTTCCTTGACGCGATCATTCAGGTCGACGTTCAGGCGTTCAAGTTCGCTGTTGCGTCGGCTGAGCTTGGCGATGAATTCGCCATCGCGATTGCGTGCGTTTTCGAGAAGCTTGTTGTGTTCGCTGGTGCTGTTGACCGTGCTCTGCTCAACCGACAGTTGATTTTGGGCAGCAGCATAGTCACTTTCGAGTTTGGCCAGGCTGCGCTCTTTGTCGGCCACTTCAGCCTTGATCTTGTTGATTTCGTCCAGATCGCTGAGGTGACGTGCGAGGGCGTTCTGCGATTCGAGCGCCGCGTTCGCGGCGATGCTTCGCGACTTGGCCTGTTCGGCAAGCGCCGCTTCGCGCCAGTCACTAGCCGATGCCTTCCAGTTTTCCTGCTGGGAAAACGCGGCAACCGTAAAGGCGCTGAGCACCACAGACAGCAACACAAGCAGAATGGTAAAGACCTTGGTGAGAACGCTCACGTCGATTCCTCCAGTCAGGAGTTATGGTTTGCGGGCCGAATCGGCGGGAGACAGCGCTAACTGCCTCGACAATGCACGCCCCCCTTTGGGCGGATGGCGATTCGATCCGTGTTAGCCTTTCGCTAAGTCAGTGCGTTTAGGCGTGGTTCCGTCCATTTCGCGAATCTCCAACTTTGCGTCGGAGTTCGTAAACGGAATCAATGGATTATCCCCCGATCACACGCGATTTGCAAGCCCCCGGAGCCCTGCAATCAAACTCTAAATGATCCACGGACCTTGGTTCCCCCGATGTCGCCCGAAAACCAGAATCGAACCGTCGGAATCCGTGAAGGATTGAATTCCATCGCAACACCGTGCCGTCGATCGTCGTCGGGAATCCCGTCAACGTCCGCTTCATTTGGGACGCAAATCGCTGCTTCGCCTTGACCCCCGACCCTCAAAACGATTAAATTCAATAGGATAGGGACGCCTTTTTCATGCCTACCCCGGCGTCCGCCAATTGGGGTGAAATAACGGTTTGCGATCGTTGGCGATGTCATAATCGCGTTCGCGCGCACGCCGGAGTGTTTGCACCTGCCTGCAACCATACCTTTCGACGAGGAGACAGTCGATGAGGCCCACCGTCAAATTCGGCTCGATGCCGTTTGCCATGTTCATCTCACTCGTCGCCGGTTTGCCGACGGCGCTTCAGGCGGCGGAGTTGTTGTCCGCTGATTCGATCGATCAGTTGGCGGCGCGCCGCTTTTGGCAAATGGCCGCGCCGATCCCGGCTGATGATCGGGTGTCGCGCACTGTGTTGCTCGACGACAACCTCTATCTCCTCACTGAAAAAAACCTGGTCTTTGCGGTTCATGCCAAAACGGGCGTTATTCGGTGGACGGCGCAGGCCGCCGAGCCCGGGCAGACCCTGCGCGGCCCGACCCACTCCGGCCAGTACGTTTTCTTCACCGGTCCCGCCTCGGTCAAGGTGATCGATCGCGCCACCGGAGATTTGGCCTCGGAACCGCGCACCCTTCGCGGTGTCATCACCGAGATCAACCACGACATTGCCGACATTTCGATCGGCCGGGCGCATGGTTTGCGAGCGGACGATATTCTGGATGTGTATCCGATTGGCGTCGTCGAAGAGGATCCCGCGCGGGTCGTCGCTCAGCTTCGCGCGACCGAGGTGGGCGAACGCCACGCGAAAGGCAGAGTCATTCGATCCAGTCGAGTCATCAAGGTCGAGCCCGGTATGCGATTGCTTGCCAATGTGAAGCTCCCTTTGCTGTCGGTCAAATTGCCCTTCGCCGCAACTTCGCCGGCCATCGCGGATGCCAACAACATTTCGTCGGGTCGGCCAATCAGCGTGTCTATTCGCTCGACATTCTTGGCGGTTTTCGAAACTGGGAAACCACAGTTCCCAAAACTGTCACGGCCGCGCGCGTTGTTGGTCGGCGATGAACTTTACTTTGGCTCGCAGGGTGGAATCGTAACGTGCGACACTCGGCGCGGCAAACGGACACCGGCACGCAAGAAATGGGAATTCGAAACAGAAGGGCCCATCTTCTACGACCTGGCCGCCGACGCGGAGCGAGTGTATGTCGCTTCAAATGACCGGCTGATCTACGCCATCGATCGAAAAAATGGTCGGCGGCTCTGGTTCGAGCGATTTGACAATCCGCCCAATGCGGCCCCCGTCGTTTCCGGCGGAAGGGTTTATCAAACAATTGCCGGCCAGGGCCTGTATTGCATCAACGCCGCAACGGGCGACCGCGTCTGGCACCTGCCGGAACCTGCGCATTACCTGGCCCATTTCGGCAAGGATTGTTACGTCTTTGCTGGCACCTCCTATCCCGCCGTCGTGCGGCTCGATGCCGCCACCGGAAAAGTAAAAACGCGCGAAAGCGCCTCACAGGCACAATTCGCACAGGCCAGTCCCGACGATCAGCTCATCCTGTTGGCCAATGATCGCGGGACCGTCATGTGCATGCGTCCTAAGACCGCGCCGGCCTTGCAACCGGCCGAATTGGCGGCGGTCTTGCAGAACGATGCCAGGGCGCGCGAGCTGGCCCGGATGACGGCCGAGCAGCGGGCCATGGCCCAGACCCGGGAGAAGCCCGAAGAAATCAAGCGGCCCGACATCAAGTTCATCGATGAGGACGATCTTTTCGGATCGCAAAGCACGGCCAAGCCTGCCGGCGGCAGGGGCCTGGTCGAGGTCGATGAAAAGCCTGCCAAGGACACGGACGATTCAGACGCCGACTCGAAGGATGAAGACGAAACGGATGCCGATTCGGACGAAGACGAGAGCTCGGATGACGCAGACGCTGACTCCGACGAAGACAGCGATGAAGATAGCGCCGATTCCGACGATGAAGATGAGGGCGATGAAGACGAAGACAGCGACGAAGCCGACTCGGATGACGATAGCGATTCAGACGACGAAGACTCCGGCGACGATGACGAAGCCGATGAGGACGATGAATCCGAGGACGAGGAAGAGTCCGGCGATGATGACGAAGATTCGGACGATGATTCTGACGATGAAGATTCCGATGATGAGGAATCCGACGACGAGCCGTGATTCGCGGTTGGATTGTTAAGCCACGGCCGCCTCAATACAGTTGGCCGATCGCATATTCGAGGTTATTCTGACGACCGGTTCATTCGCAAGAGTGAGCCGGTCGTTTTCTTTGGTCTCAACGCCTTGCGAAGTAACTCATCATGTCCGACCGGAAAATCAAGCGTGCCCTCATCGCCGTTTACGACAAGACCGGCATAGTCGATTTCGCCCGCAGCCTCGTCGATGAATTCGACATCGAGATCATCTCGACTGGCGGAACGGCCAAGCACCTGAAGGAAGCGGGCATTCCCGTGACCATGGTGGAAGAGGTCACCGGCTTTCCGGAAATGCTGGATGGGCGGGTGAAGACGCTGCATCCGAAGATTCACGCGGCGATTCTGGCCGACCGCGACAACCCCGAGCACGACAACTGGCTGAGCAGGGGATTGAGCCGATTGATATGGTCGTGGTGAATTTGTATCCATTCGAGAAGACGGTGGCCGATCCGAACTGCACGTTCGAGCAGGCGATTGAGATGATTGACATCGGCGGGCCGTGCATGTTGCGGGCGGCGGCGAAGAATCAGAAGCACGTTATGCCGGTTGTTTCGAGGCGTTGGTATACCCACGTCCTAGGTATGCTTCGATCCAACAATAATACAGAAATTGCGGCACAAGGTCGCTGGCTTGCCCGACAGGTCTTTTCCGCAACAGCTTCATACGATCAACACATCTGCGACTACCTGATCGGTCAGATCATGTCAGGCGACCAGACATTTGTCGAAGATGAAACTCAGGAGTTGCATGTGGACGTGAAGGCGGCTCGCGGTCATCGAATGCTGCTACCCACGTTTGCGATTCCGGAACCCTTGCGATACGGAGAAAATCCACACCAGCGCGCACAATTTGCGGCACTCATGGATGGAGGAGGTGTATTGAAGCTCTGCCTTGAAGGGAATTCATGGGGTGTGAAATCTCGCAACAATCAAAATACACTTTCTTTCAATAATTACGCTGACGCCGACGCGGCACTAAGCTTATGTGCTGAACTCGCTCGTGGTGAAGTTCGGGGCTCTGCGTCAAAAACTTCTAATCCCTTTGTTTCACTCTTCATCAAACACACGAACGCGTGCGGTGTCGGAATCGCACAGTCGCCCGACGAGTCCTATCGCCGTGCCTACCTCGGCGACCCCAACGCTGCCATGGGCGGCATCCTCGCCTGCAGTTTCGATGTCAACGCGGAATTCGCGACTGCCGTTATGGAGTCCTACGACCGCCTCGGCAAATCAGCCGGCGCCGGAGGTTTTTTTGTTGAAGTCTGGGTGGCCCCGTCGTTCAGTGACGATGCCCATCAAGTCATCCGGACGAAAAGGAAATGGGGAGAAATGTTCGATTGCTTGCAGTCGGTGACATGTCCATTGCGCCCGACCCCGCCGACCTTACCTATAAGCACATCGTCGGTGGCATGCTCGTTCAATCGCCCGACCTCGTAGGCCTTAACGAAAACGATTGGAAAGTCGTCACCAAACGCGCCCCATCGGAGTCCGAAATGGCCGACCTCCGTCTCGCCTGGCTCATCGCCAAGCACACCAAAAGCAACGCCATCAGCTAGCCTCTGCCGAAACGGCATGCTCATCATCGGCAACGCCGGCCGATGAGCCGCGTCATGAAGCTGCCGAATCGCCACACGGCTGGCGAAGAAAATGAACCCGAGTCCAAGCTCAAGGGCGCGGCCGCGGCCAGCGACGCGTTCTTCCCCTTCAAGGACGGCCCCTCAATCCTGATGGACGCCGGCGTCACCGCCATCATCCAGCCCGGCGGCTCCAAGCGCGACGAGGAGACCATCGCCGCCTGCGACGAGCGCAACGTGGCGATGGTCTTCACGGGGACGAGGCACTTCAAGCATTAATTGCGGTGTTATGACCGCGGGCGAATGAGGGGGTGTAATGGAGATTCGCCCGGGACGAATCGAAGACGCCGAGGCGATTCATCGGCTGACAGGTCAGCTTGGATACCCATCCGAGATCGAAGCGACGCGCAAACAGGCTTGAGAATCTGATAAACGCGCCGAATGACGACGTGTTTGTGGCGTGCCAAGGCGGCGCGGTCGTGGGCTGGATACAGGTCGGCGTGCATGTGTGTCTTGAATCGACGCCATTCGCGGAAATCTACGGGCTGGTTGTCGACGAAGCCGAGCGAGGGCGCGGAATTGGCAAAACGCTGGTGATCCGCGCGGAAGCTTGGGCGCGGGAACGTGGCATGGCCAGGTTGCGGGTTCGTACGAATGTTGTGCGGGAGGCGACGCACCGGTTCTATGAGTCGCTTGGGTTTTCGGTTTCAAAGCGGCAAATGGTATTCGACAAATCGGTCTGAGTGATTTGGCGCCTAGCAGGGCGTCCGCGCCGGACCAACAGTCTCCTGGCGAATCCGATCGAGATTCAGTGCCCGTGGCGGCGATAGCACTGAGTGGAATGTTGGGGCGGTCATCGCGACAGGCTAGGGCGTCAGCACTGCCGTCGGCCACGTGCTCGGATCGATGAACCAGTTGAGCTCGTCGCCGACCGTGATCGACTGCCTTCCAAGCTCCGTGTCTTCCACGATCACGAACAATCCGATTCGCGGGTTTTCGACCGGATTGAAGCCGCTCAACACCGGTCCGGGCAAATGGGCCGTCAGCGAATAGCCTCCGCGTGAGACGTTCGATGCCACCGGGATCGCTCCGTCTTTCGGCAGAGGCGCGTCGTCGGTCGCGCGCTGGACTTTGTCCGCGCCGGCCACCGCCTTGCGGTTGTCGCGGCCGCCGCCCGTGGGGAGGAAGTAGAAGTGCTGGCAGAAACGCGTCGCGGCGGATGTTTCGCGTGTCGCGCATGTCGGTCATCAGGCGGGTGTTGTCGGATTTCCAGAATTTTTCCGCATCGCATTGGGGCGGTTTTCGTTTGCCGGCGACGCGGATGCCGAGATAGAGGCCGTCTTCGTCCCAGGTTGCGAAGACTTCGGCGAAACCCGGTTCGCCGTCGAGCGTGTGCAGGGCCGGGAGTTTCCATGCGTCGTTCCAGCCGTCGAGGTTGCCGTCGATTTTTGGGGCTTTCTTGGCGCGGTGGAGTGGGAATTCGAATTTGAAGAGGAAGCGGTTGGGGATGGTGAGGGACATGGACTTATGGTACCCGATTTTTCGTTCGGTAAGGAAGTGCCTCAAGCATTCGCTGCGATGATCGGAGTGCCGCATTCTGAGCACACGCCGGACACATTTCCGGTTAGATTGTATCCACACGTTTTGCATCGATTCGCGTCAAACCGATAACGAAGTTCTTCGCGGCGGCCTGTTATCAGCATATATGCAAGTAGAGCGGTAATGCCCGCGGTCATCACGATTCGCCAATCTTCGAACAGAAGTTTGCGACCGTCAGGTCAAATAAGAAGTTCAGCGCCAAGCCATCGCTGACCCAAAGTGCAAGTCTTTCCTTTCGCAAACTGAGCATGAGAATTCCGATGAAATACCAAACGAAGAATCGACTGATGTACATGTACGAATATGAGGCGAATAGGTTGCCTTCCAGCCCGAGATAAGTGCCCTCAATTCCGACGACCGCCACGCCCAGAATTGTTCGAACTATGGCGATGCCAAGGATGCGTCCCGTCGTTAAGGGAATGCGGTGGCCGACTCTGTATCGAAATGCGTAGGTGAATGCAAAATAGGTGATGGGTTTTACCACAAAGAAAATGAAGAAAAGGCTGTCCCATGGAACTCCTGCGAACGGATTGCAGGCAAGCAAATGTATCGGGTTCATTCGAGTTCTCCGGTCCCTGTTCTTACAAGCCTACCACGCCTTCAACTCTCCAACGATCTCCTCCACCAAGTCTTTCACCGTCACAATCCCCAAACACCGTCCGTTCCGATCCACAACCACTGCCATTCGCCGAAACTCGCGTTGCAAACGCGAGAGCGCGTCGATCACACGCGTCGTCGGCGTGATTTCAACCGGCGTACGCATGAGCTCCCGCACCGTTCGGTCCTCCCCGGCCGTCATCAGATCGAGCACATGCACCACGCCGACCACGCCGCGCTTGTCGGGGCCGATGACCGGCAGCCGCGACACGCGCGAGGCACGAAGAAGCGGCTCCGCGGCTTTCCGTGTCGCGCTCGCCGGCAGCACCACCGCCTGATGAAACGGCACCATCACACTGATCACCTGTAAAGAGCGCAGCCGGTCGATTCGCTCCAAAATGGACACCTGCGTCAGCGACAGCGCCCCCTCGGCAGCGCCTTCGCGCAGCATCTGATAGACGTCCAGCCGCGTTTGCATCGCGGTCGCCGCACGCGTCCGTGGATTGAGCCCGCGGAATGCCACCTCGGAAAACTTGCGCTGCAGGAAGATAATGCCACTCCATTCGCAAAGTCGGTGCATGAAAGCAAGAAGCCGCGAGAAGCGAAGCATCATCGAATCGGCGTTGCGATTGAACACGTTTTTCGGAACGGCCTCGCCGAAGATGAAAATAATCGGTGTCAGAATCAGCGTTGTGTACAGCTCCGAAAGTCTCTCGACTTCGTCACGTGGTCGGCCGGACATCGTCTGAACGAATATGATCGTCAGGCAGGCCGGGGCCAGGTAATTGGCGAGATTCGTGCCAAAAAGCGTGGTAAACAGAAACGCGGCCCGGTCTCGCACCACGTCCTGTAGGCGCGTCGCGGAGGCATTTTTCTGATGCGCGGCCAGTCGCATGCGCGTCATGTTCAGCGAGAACATGCCGGTCTCCGCGCCGCTGAACACCGCCGAGAAAAAGACGCAAATCGCGCAGAGCGTGATCCACAAGATCGTCTCCGGCCATGTAATCGTCGCAAGAATGGCGGACGAAAGGGTCATCGCGCGCCCTCCCCGCCGGGCGGCGTCGGGTCGGTGTGCAGAATCGGCTCGATGAGTCGCTCCGATTGCTTCAGGAGAATGGTCAAATCGGGATTGTCTCGAATCGGGCGGCTGAGTTCGACGAGCACGCACGATGCGTCGCCGTCGCATCGACAACACCCGCAGCGTGGCATGGCCCATGACCACCTCATCGCCCGGCTCCGGCAGGCGGTCGAGCATTTCCGTGATCAGGCCGCCGACCGTGTGAATGCGCGATTCCTCTTCCGTCAATTCGAATGCCTGGCAGAAATCGCCCACGCCCATGCCGGCATCGACGATGTAGTGTGTGTCATCGGTTCGCTCGATCAGCGGCAAATCCGACTTTTCCTCGGGCGCGCGAAGATCGCCGACAATCGCTTCCACGACATCCTCAAGCGCAATGACGCCCGCCAATCCGCCATATTCGTCGACCACCACGGCAAACTGCGTCTGCGTGTCGCGAAAATGTTTGAGCAGCGCCTCGCTGCCGGCCTGCTCGGGAATGAAGTGCACCGGTCGCAGGAGCTGCGCCACCGGCGTTTCGGGGTTCATCAGAATCTCGCGCGCCGAGACCACCCCGCGAATGTGATCGATCTCCTCCTCATAGACCGGCATGCGCATGAGTCGATGCGCCTTCAGCATTCGGACCAATTGATCGCGCGAATCGGCCAGATCAAAGGCCACCACATCGACGCGCGGCGTCATCAGGCTGCTCACGCGCAAATGCTTAAGGTCCAGCATCTGATGCAGCAGCACGTTTTCCGCATCGCCGAGCAGTCCTTCGTTCCGGCTGATGTTGATCAGCCGCTGAAGATCGTCCTCGTCGATGTTGGCCGAGGGCGTGGGCGTAAAAATGCGCGTCAGCGGTTCGATGAATGCGAGATTCATCAGCCAGCGGATCGGCGCCGAAACCACCTCCAGAGCGCGCAGAGGATAGGCGACGACCGGCGCGATGCGATCGCTGAGCGTCAGCGCGATCAGTTTCGGTAGAATTTCCGCGAAGACCAGCACCAGCAGAAACGCCGCGATGCCCAGAGCGGTCGCCCAAATGGCCGAACCGCCCGACAGTTCCGCCACGGTCAGGCCCAGCATGGAATACAAGAGAATGTTGATTGTGGTATTGGACAACAGGACCGTCGCCAGCAGATCGGCCGGGTTCTCGCGCAGGCGAACAATCGTGGCCGCCCAGGCCGATCTCAAACTCCGATAGCGATTGAGCTGCTGGCGATTCAGGGCAAAGAGTGCCGTCTCGCTGGCCGAAATGGTCCCGCTCATGGCCGTCAAAATGGCCATGACGATGAATTCCGGGATGTTGGCGACCAGCGCCGCGAGTGTCATGATGAAATAATCCGAATGGACGGATGATAGCACGAATCGCAACTTCGGTTAATTGGATGGGCGCAGAGATGCGCATTGGCCATGGACTGCCTGCAAAGAAAGGCGATTGGCACCCGGCCACGACCCTGCAAGGCGCTTTCTTGAACATTGAGCGATTCTTGATTGTCGGCCGAATATCGAACCATCGAATTTCATGCAATTGTATTCGCAGCCAAGTGGCAGGTATGATGATCGTAATGCAGGAATCATTAATCAAGATTCTCGACGAATACCACAGTCACCTTCCCCTCGAACGCGCATCCACCATTCCTGCCGCATGGTATTCCGACTCGCGCATCTCCGAACTCGAAAATCAATCAGTCTTCGGCGGCACGTGGCAGGTCGTCGCCCGCGTCGATCAGCTTGGTCAACCGGGCGCTTATGTAACTGCCAACCTCGCCGGAGAGCCCATCGTCATTGTTCGCGGTCAGGATCGTGAGCTGCGCGGCTTTTTCAATGTCTGCCGCCACCATGCCGCGGCGGTCATGACCGAAACGCAGGGCACATGCACCGTTATGCAGTGTCCCTATCACGCATGGACCTATGCCCTCGACGGCTCGCTCAAAGGCATGCCCGATTGGGAGGGCGTCTGCGATTTTGACAAGCGCGATTTCGGCCTCGTGCCGATTCGCATCGCCACATGGGAGAATTTCGTCTTCGCGAACCTTGGAAGTGGAGCCGACACGCTCGACGCCTTCCTCGGCGACATGCCCGAACGCATCGCGCCATTGAAGCTGACCGACTTGAAGTTCTTCGAGCGCCGCAGCTACGACCTCAATTGTAACTGGAAAGTCTACGTCGATAACTACCTCGATGGCGGCTACCACGTTCCACATCTTCATAAGGGGCTCAACACCGTCCTCGACTACAGCGAATACAAGATAGAAACCAAGGGCAACTATTGTCTCCAGTGGAGCCCCATGACGCCCGGCAAGGATGCCAACACCGCCAGCGTCCGCCGCGGCGAAACCGCCTATTACTACTGGGTCTATCCAAACTTCATGCTCAATTGGTACGAAGGGGTGATGGACACGAATCTCGTGCTGCCGCTGGGAGTTGACCGCTGCCGGGTCATCTTCGATTTCTTTTTCGCCGATGTCGGCCCGAATGCCCTCGACCATAACCAGCGCAGCATCGCGGTCGGGGAGCGCGTGCAACAAGAGGACATCGACGTCTGCGAGTCCGTTCAGCGCGGGCTCAAATCGCGGGCGTACAACACGGGTCGATTGTCCGTCAGAAGAGAAGCGGGGGAGCAGCAGTTTCATCGCCTGCTGCATGCGGATTTGATCAAAGAACTCTCAAAGTAGAATCGATGGCTCGATTCAATCATTCACGGTGCATCCCACCACGACAAGCTCATCCGTCGCCGGCAGAATGCGGGCCACCTTGAACGGCTCTTCGAAAGCAGCCCATCGATCATGGTCGAAGCGTCGAACATGAATCAAATCGCCCACGCGCGGCGCCTCGTCGATGCGCGACATAAAGCCATAGCCCGATGGCGACCGATCCACCGTCCAAGCCTTGTGGTCTTCGATCCTTCCGGGTCGTTTCCAGCGAATGATATCCTGCGAGTCCAGCCGAACTTCGCGGCGTTTGTCGAGTGTGACCGAATCCATCATCTGACATTCTCCGATAACAAGTGTCCCGTTCGCTTGTCGGTTCGATTTGGCTCAGAGTTTAGCTACGAATCAAATGGCCTCCGACAACCCCCGCGATCGACCGGAAACCGGCCCTGCGCGATATTTCCCATTAATTCAAATATATATCAGGATTTGCGGCGGGGAGGTCAAATCGGCCAAAATCGACTGAAATTTGGCGCTTTCCCAGGCCTGTTATCGATGAGTTGGCTTATTCCGTGGCCGGCATCGGGACGCTGGCCGGGCTGCGATGGCCTTCGCGGTCAACCGCCACCACGCCGAAGATCACGTTGTCCTTGGAGAGGGGCATCGTGAATTCGCCCACATCGCCGACGCTCAGCGAGCGCTGCCAGAACGGCGCATCCGTCGTACGCCAAACGATGTCATAGCCCGCCAGGTCCGGCTCCGAATTGCGCGTCCACTTCAGTGTTGTGTCGTTGGTGAGCCGGGTCGTGATGATCTTCACATCGCGCGGCGATGCCGGCGCCATCGCCAGACCGGCCAGTGCGACAAGATTGGCACGCGCGACGTCAGCGATGTACTCAGGGTCGCAGTGTTTCGGCCAGTCGCCAAACGCGCGGTCTTCCTCAACGCGGGGCGTCTGGTGTTGATGATCGTAATTCTCTTCGAATTCCGTGAACCGCACGGCCGCGTAACCCTGCTCTGAAAAAGCCGTGTGGTCGCCGCCCCGCAGAAAGCGGTCGCGACGGAAAATGCAGACGACGTCGAAATCACCGAGAAAACGCGCCGCCGATTCGTCGATGTATCGCGCCAGTTGGCGGGCCGGCGCGTCCGAGAGATAGCCGGTCGATTGCAGCAATTTCAATTCCTCGCCCGATGCCGTCATGGAGACACCCTCGGAGAATACGCGCACACGCCCGCGATGATCGACGCCGCTCGGACCGCGCGACGCCCCAACAATGTCATTGGTGATCATCCCCGCGATGTTCGCCCCGCGCTCCCTCGCGGCCTTGGCCCAATGACGCGAGCCGATGAGTCCCTGCTCCTCGCCTGCCACGAACATGAAAACGATCGTTGCGTCGAATGGTTCGCGGCTCATGACCCGGGCCAGCTCCAGCACGACCGCGCAGCCGGAGGCGTCGTCGTCCGCGCCCGGCGCGTCGCAATCCGGATCTTTCGGGTCGTTGCACATCGAATCGTAATGGGCGCTCACCACATAGATTCGGTCGCGCGATTCGGCCTGAGTGCCCGGCAGCGTCGCGACAACATTGACGATTTCAGTTTCCCGCATGATGCGGTTGCCATCGGGCCCATGCAGAAAACGATCATCTTCAAGGGTGAGTCGCCCGCCATTGGCCTTGTTGATGGTTTCGAGCTGCGACACCAGCCATCGCCGCGCGGCACCGATGCCGCGCGTGGGATGATCCGAGGATGACATTGTGTTGCGCGTGCCGAAATCGGCCAAGGATTCAACAGCAATCTTGATCTGCGCCGAATCGATGGCCCGCGCCATTCGCACAATGTTCGATTCCTGCGATTGTGAACAACCGAGTGCATTGAATAGCAACATCAAAGTTCCGAACGCCGCGGATGATTGAACTAATCGTTGATGTGCCAAGTGCTTGTCTCCATGAATGTGGTCCGACCTAAATAACACGATTGTGCCTCATCCCGACATCGCCAAACGCGCATTACGAATCCGGCTTCGCCTCGCGCCGAAGAACATGGCCGATGTGCAACCGATAGGCGACATGCGGATGCAAATGCACTTTCTTGGAAAAGCCCTGCGGCGCATCCCGTCCCATGATGTAAACAGGTTCGCCCTTGATTCGGCACCTCAAGACCGCATGCTGAGTTTCCGCCACGCGGAACATCGCGGCGATTTGCAAATCCTCCGCCAACGCATCGCGTGCCACACGGCCGACAATCTCATCCGCATCCCGCGGCATCGTATGTTGGGTCGCGCTCCGCCTCCGCAATGGGCACTTGCGAGATTCCAATCACCAGCATGAACCGCGTTCCGAGAGGCAGTTCAAACGCCTCCTCCGCCGTCAGGTCCTCGGCCGGATAGTAATTCGCTTCCGTCTCGCCAGTGACGACAAAAAACCGCAAGCGCTCGGGCGTACCGCGTGTCGCAAAGAACTCGAACACCACGGTCAGCCCGTCGCCCTCCAGCGGCGACCAGGTGAACGCAACACCCTCGCCCAATTCCTGCGGCGCATCGTCGCGCAATTGCGCCCGCAAATATGCCAGGGCAACGCCGCGCCAGTGTCCCATGTCCACCGGAGCTTCTTTTTGTTGCCGTTGGGTATTGCGCTGTTCCATAATCGTAGTATCAGCCGCTCGGAATCCTCCGTCCACCCGCTATAATCACTTTCAACTCAGGCTGTGGTGTGCGACCTTGAGCCCCGGTTCAAGACTCAACCCTTTGGATAGCAATAGAATAATAGAATGCCCGATCCGACATCACATATTCCACCAGATGCCAGTGCGGGCGAAGCCGGGTCGCATCACCTGCTCGCGTGCCCCCATTGCAAGGCGGTCTACGACACCAACGAATCGATGGAAGGCAAGCGCGTTCGTTGCCGGGTCTGCGGCCATGTTTGGCGGGAAGACAGCCTCGCAGCCGAAAAAGTGGCCGACGCGCTGGCAGGCGCTGTCTCCCATTGGTCTCAGGTGGGCTCGACGCTGCTGAGTGCTGCGGATCATGCATCCTCCGTCGGCCGTCTCGTCGCCCAGACCGGCCGCGATTCCCGCCCGCCGGCCGGCGAATATGTCGGCCGCAGAATCGGCCGTTACGAAGTCAAAGCCATCATCGGCCAGGGCGCAATGGGCTATGTGTATGAAGCCCTCGATGTGGAATTGAAGCGAACGGTCGCGCTGAAGATTCTGCCGATCCGCGCGGATCATCGCGAAACACTCGGTCAAAAGCTCTTTCTTCAGGAAGCGCGAACGGCCGCACGCCTGCAGCATCCCAACATCGTAACGGTGTTCGATGTTGGCCAGACCGATGACACGCTTTATCTCGCGATGGAACTGGTCCACGGCGTCACACTCATGGCACTCGTCAAGGCCCGCGGCGCGCTGCCCGTGGCCCAGGCATGTTTCATTCTCGCCCACACCGCACGGGCTCTCTCGGTCGGCCATGCCGGCGGGGTCGTCCATCGTGATGTCAAACCCGGCAATATTCTCCTGAACGAATCAGGCTTGGTGAAGCTCACGGATTTCGGCCTTGCCGATGTGGCCGGAGATGATGGCATTGGCGTCATCGAAGGCGTCGCCCTCGGCACGCCCGGTTGGATTTCGCCCGAAGTCGCCCGAGGCGAGCGTGCCACGCCCGCCAGCGACATTTACGGCGTCGGCCTGACACTCTATTTCGCCCTCACCGGAAAGCGACTCATCAAGGCCAAGACCAAGAGCGCGATGATGGAGATTCAGAAGAACGCCAGAAGCATCAATCCGGCCGACCTGCCGAGCTTCTGGCCGGCCGAGTTGCGCGATATTCTCGCGCGGTGCCTCGCCGCCGACGCGGCCGATCGCTATCAATCGGCCGAAATTCTCGCAACCGAACTCATCCGCATCGCCGGCACGCTGGCAACGGCAAGCCCGGGCGATGCCAAAACGCTGGATATCGGTGAAAAGCGATCCAGTGGAAACTGGATCATTGCCATACTTGTCCTGGGTGTCATGGCCGTTGCAGGATTCTTCGCGTGGAAAAATTGGTTTTGATTTTGCGTGACACGAGTGATTGAAACCTTGAGTGAGCGCTTTACCCGTTCGTCGTTCGCTCAATAGTCCCCGACAGATCATTGTTAATCGCGGCGATTTTTTCGCGACAGGCTGACTCGGCCTTCGCCAGATTTTTCTCGGCGGATCGGGCCAATATGTAGAATTTGATCTTCGGCTCCGTCCCGCTCGGCCTCGCGATCACTTTCGTCCCATCCGCCAGCGAGAACATCACCACATCGCTTGCGGGCAGCTTGAATCGTCCAACTTCCGCGCCATCCCTTGCACGTCGAACGGCGCCCGTCATCAAATCCGCGACGGTCTCGACCGCAACGCCTGCAAGCGACCGCGGGGGATTCTCGCGCAGCGAATGCATCAGCGCCTTGATTTGATCCGCGCCGCGCTTCCCTTTCATGGTGACGCTCTTCGCGCCCTCTTCAAAATAGCCATATTGGGTAAAAAGTGCCTCCAACATGTCATACAACGACTGTCCGCGCTCTGCCGCGAATGCCGCCGCATCGGCGATGAAGGCGCAACTCGTCACCGCATCCTTGTCCCGCACAAACGCATTCGGCAGATAACCGTAGCTCTCCTCCATGCCGAACAGGAATGTCTTCGTCGGCCGTTCCCCCGCACCGCACTCATCAAACTTTCGAATCTCCTCGGCGATCCATTTGAAACCCGTCAGTGTTTCGATCACCTCCGCCCCATGCGATCGTGCGATCTCCTTCGCCAGATCGCTGCTCACCACCGTGCTAAGGACGACGCCGTTGTCCGGCATGGCGCCGTTTGCTTTCGACTGCTCGCAAATGAAATGGGTCAATAGCGCCCCGATGCGATTTCCCGTCAACAGTGCGAAAGACCCGTCGCGCTTGCGAACCGCGATGCCGGCCCGATCCGCGTCCGGATCGGTCGCAATCACCAGCTCCGCGTTTTCCTTGATGGCCAGCGCGATTCCGCGCTCCATCGCCGCCGCCTCTTCCGGGTTCGGCGATGTCACTGTCGGAAATTCACCATTCGGCTCCGACTGTGATGCCTCCACCATGACATTCCGAAACCCGCGCCGCTTCAAAGCCTCAGGCACCAGTCGATATCCGGTTCCATGCAGCGGCGTATAGACAATTTTGATTCGCTCTCCGTGCTTCCGACACAATTCCGGACAAAGACACGACGCATCCACGCCCGCCAGAAACGCCTCATCGATTTCCGTGCCGATTCGTCGAATCAGCCCATGCTTTTTTTCCGGCCCTTCTTCCGCAAGACGAACATTCGAAAACGACCCGACAGCCCGCACCTCGGAAATAATCGCCCCATCCTGCGGCGGCACCACCTGCGCCCCATCGGACCAGTAAACTTTCAATCCGTTGTACTCCGGCGGATTGTGACTGGCCGTTATCACGATGCCCGCGGTGCATTTCAAATGTCGAACCGCGAACGACAACTCCGGCGTCGGACGCAGCGCATCGAACAAATAGGCATAGATTCCATTGGCCGCCAGAACGCATGCCGCCCGTTCTGCAAACACATCGCTCATGCGCCCGGCAATCATAGGCAATGGCAACGCCGGCCTTTTTGCCGCCTCGCCGGATTTCGAAATGTAATTCGCCAGTCCCTGTATGGCCGAACCGACGGTGTACACATTCATCCGGTTCCGCCCGGCCCCCAGCACCCGCATTCCGCCCGTGCCGAACTCAAGGTCCTGATAGAATCGATCGGTCAATCCGGCGTCGTCCCGGCTCTCGACCAGTCGGCGAATTTCCGTTTTGTCGACTTCCTCGATTGCGGGATCGTTTAGCCAGGCCTGCACCGATTTTTCCGTCATTTGTTCAAGCATGTAACCGTCCTCAAGCAGGGAATTGAACGAGACCTCCGATTGCGCATAACCATTTATCTAATGGTCGCTCGATCCGCCATGGGCGATTCCCTATTCGTGCCGGAAATGATCGCAATTTGCCGTGCGCATAACTCATGATATCGATGAAGGTCAAATCCAACCCCGCAGGGTTTGTACTAACTGTGACATCCACGCGTCAAATCTCAGACTGGAATTCTACAACGTATGCTGTTTGGCGGCACGACGATGGAATGATTCGTGCACATCGACCGGCTATTGTATCCAAGTGCTTCAAGGGTCTCGAATGTCCCCACCTTGCCGCTTTCAACGTGCATGATAGAATGATTCATGCAAGACGGGCGTTTAGCTCAGTTGGTTAGAGCGCACGGATCACACCCGTGAGGTCGGGGGTTCGAGCCCCTCAACGCCCAGTTTCCCTTCGCCGCGCTTCGTTCGCATTTTCTTAGCCGTCGAAACATTGGGTTGGCATCACTTAACTTCGTTCCTAAGATGCGTTTGTAACCGTATATCTCCACCGAACGGAATTCACTCAGGAGCTTCCGCGCATGCAATTTACTGCGATACGCCGATAACAATGCCTTGCGGCGCTTTATTTTTCCATTCCACTGCTCCTTGCCACCAGACAGATTTCCGCTCAGTCATCCCCCAATGACGCGACGCCCGCTTCCGCGCCCACGACAACCTCCGCACCCGTTACCACCGCGCCCACCACGCCAACGCCGACTTCCGCCAAAGCCCCCGAGCTTCCGACGGTCGAGAGCATTCAATCGCGCATCAAATTGGTTCAGGAACAGACAAGCCTGGACGATGGCACCAAATCGAAAATCGTTGAAATCTATAACCAGGCCATTGCCGATCTCGGACGCGCCGAAGAATGGAATGCCCGCATTGCTGAATTTCAAAAGCAGCGGCAGGAAGCCCCCGGCACCATTGAAGAAATGACCAAGATGGCCGCCGAGCCCATTCCGGATCCCGACGTCAAGCCTGATCCGGCTGCAAAGCTCAGCGATTATGAAAAGCAACTGGCCGAAGCCGAAACAAAATACAAAACGTGGGCCGGTCGCCTCGCCTCGCTCGACGGCGAACTCAAGGGGCGCGACGAACGCCTGAAGGCGATCGCCGATCTCATCGCAAAGGAACGCAAGGAACTCGAAGAGGTTAGCAACTCGCTCGCAAACCCCGCGATCACGGAGGAACCGCCCGAGCGCGCCGCGGCGAAGCGGGTTGAATGGATGGCCCGCGCTCATTCGCTCGGTCGCGAGCTCGAAGGCCTCAATCTCGACCTCGAACGCACCGATTTTCTGACCGCCATGCGGGACTACACCGCCCGCGAAGCAAAACAAAAGGAAAAGGTCGTCAAGAAATGGCAGGAAATCGTCAACGAACGCCGCCGCGCGGAGTTGGATGCGGCCGCCCAAAAAGCCAAGGAGGCCGAGAAGGAGGCCGAAAAGTCGCACGCCGTAGTTGCCAATCTTGCCCGCGAAAACTCCACCTTTGTCGACCAACGAAAGGAGGTTGTCTCCAAGATCGAGGACTTGGTCCAGCCGCAAGAAGAACATCGAGACCGACCTCAAGAAAATTGCCGATCGACAGTCCTCCACCAAGCGAAAAGTCGAATCTGCCGGCATGAGCCAGCAGTTGGCGACCGTTCTTCGGCGCTATCGTGAGCAGCTACCGAATATTCGCGAATTGCGCCAAAAGCTTGTCGAAGCACAGCAAGAACTAAAGGACGCCGAAAGCAAAACGATTGTTCTGGATGACACTCGGGAGGCAGCCAAGGAACTCGACGCCGAGCTCAATGCAAGAATGCTTCAGGTGGAGCCCGGTTTGCCCAAGAAAACGAGGGAGGCTATCAGGGCGGAGGTCACTGAGCTTCTAAAGTCCCGCAAAAAGTACATTCAGGACCTTTGGACCGATTACAACAACTATCTCGAACAACTCGGCGGCACGGATGGTCTTGTGGATAGTCTTCAGGCGCGCCTGGATACCACCGAATCATTCGCCGCGTTCATCAACGAGCACATTTTCTGGGCCAAGAGCACAACACTCCCGAACGTGGATGACAAGAAGCATCTCATCGCCGCGTTTCGATGGCTCACCAGTCCATCCCATTGGGCGGCCGTGGGAAAAACCCTGATTGAATCCGCCAAGCTCCACATTTTCGAAGCCGCGCTTGCAGGTTTGTTCCTGCTGGCAGTCGTGCTCGTGCAGCCGCGCGTTCGTTCGTCGCTCCGATCCAAGGGCGCCACTGTTTCAAAAAGCTATGCCGCGGTGTTTGCGCCGACTGTTGAAGCATTTCTGCTGACCCTTTTTGCCGCCATTACTCTGCCCCTCTTCTTTTGGACGATGGGATGGCTGATCAGCTTGCAATATGGAGCCGACGAATTTGTCCGCGCGGTTGAACGAGCGCTTCAGGTTCTCGTGATTCCTGTCTTTTCGATTGAACTCTTGCGGCAAACCTGTCGCCCACAGGGGTTAGGCGAGGCCCATTACAATTGGCCCACAAAAATCGTCCGTCTCATCAACCGATCCTGCTGGCTCTTGATCGTGATCGGTGTGCCGCTTGGTGTCGTCGCCATCATGATCGATTGGAAATCCAACGAACATTGGCACCGTTCACTCGGGCGACTCGCGTTTTGTCTCGGCCAGTGTCTCATGAGCTTCGTGCTTTGGCGCGTCCTGCGGCCGAAGACCGGAGTACTCGCGGAAATCCCGCTGATCCAGAAGGGCGGTTGGCAGGCGCAGTTCGGCAAATTTGCATTTGCCGTCATGGTGATCGCGCCGTTGATCCTCATGGTTATTTCGATCTTCGGCTACCACTATACGGCTGTCGAGATTGCCTCACGATTCAATCGAACCCTCTGGCTGCTCTTTGGTCTGATTATTCTCTACGGCCTTGGTTTACGTTGGCTCCTTGTGTCGCGTCGCAAGCTGGCCATCGAACAGGCCCGACAGCGCCGTGCGGCCCAGGAAGCCAAGCAACTTGCCGAGGCGGAGAAGGATGGTGCCGATGCGTCCGCTGAGGGCAAGGCCGAGTCGCGTGTGGCCGAGGCGCCGCCCGAACCCGAAATCGATATCTCCAGCCTCAACGAACAAACCCGCGCCATCCTGCGCGCCCTTACGATCATTGGCTTCGTGATTGTCTTCTGGACCGTCTGGGCCGATGTCATTCCCGCCCTCAGAATCTTCGACGACGTGCAGTTGTGGTCCGCCAAAGTCACGTACTCGGATACAATCGCGGGCCCCGACGGCCAGCCGAGAATCGAAACCAGCGAGCGGATGGAATGGATCACGCTCACCGACTTATTCGCATCGATTCTATATCTGCTCGCCGCCGTGATCAGCATTCGCAACCTGCCCGGCCTGCTTGAAATCGGAATTTATCGACGAATGTCCCTTGGCGCCGGCGAGCGCTACGCACTCACCACGATCCTAAAGTATGTCATCACCATCCTCGGTGTCTTGTTCGCTTTCGGCGCGATCGGCATCGGCTGGGCACAGGTGCAATGGCTCGCCGCCGCCATGACCGTCGGCCTCGGTTTCGGTTTACAGGAGATATTCGCCAACTTCGTCTCCGGCCTCATTCTCCTCTTCGAGCGCCCGATTCGCGTCGGCGACATTGTCACGGTCGGTGGTGTCGACGGCCGCGTCACGCGCATTCAGATGCGCGCAACGACCATTTTGAATTGGGAGCGAAAAGAGCTGATTGTTCCCAACAAGGAATTCGTGACCGGCCAGGTGATGAACTGGACGTTGACCGATGAAGTGCAGCGCATCTTGATTCAAGTCGGCGTTGCATACGGCTCGGACACAAGAAAAGTCAAGGATCTGCTGACGAAGGTCGTGACGAGTCATGTGAAGATCATCAAGGATCCTGCGCATCGCATTTTGTTCAAGGGATTTGGAGCAAGCACGCTGGATTTCGAGGTGGTCGCCTTCGTCGAAAAATCCGACGACCTCGTCCCGACGAGGGACGATTTGTATTACGCCATCGACGATGCATTTCGCGAGGCCAGCATCGAAATCGCGTTTCCCCAGCTCGACATCCACGTTCGAAACGTGCCGAAGGAACTTCACAGTGCCGCTCCCGCGACGCGCGGTGAATCTGCAAAGTAATCGGAGACGCCCTTATCAATTCAGCGGTTGATGCCGGGATTGGCCGTGGATTGCTTCAAGGGCAATAAGCCCATTACATTTCGTTGAAGTCTTATTCTTGAGGCAATCGATGGAGCGGTGTTTCAACTCAGCACCCGCTCCACAAAAGCCGCCACATCCGCGCCATCCGCAACCCCTGAACAATCGACATCCGCCCGCTCGATGTGCATCGCATCCTCATCCAGACCTATGAGCACATCGACGAGTGTCATCAGGTCGCCCATGTCGACAACGCCGCTCTCATCCAGATCGCCGGCGCCGACGCACCGCCGCTCCAGCCGCACATCGTCAAAATTCACCTCAATCCCCGGCTCGCCCGGCGGACCGGGAATATTCAAATTCATAAGACGCACTTCGAGCCCCTCGCCAATCTGAGCGTGCGTGTTGCCCACGACCAGTTCCACCGAGGTCGGCATGAACTGCCCTTCGTCGATCTGGCCCATCAACGAGTTATCATCCTCCAGCACAACAACGCCGCCTGCGAGCAGTTGCAGTCGATATCCTGGGAAGCCGTCAAGATCGAAGAATCCAAAATCGTCGCACGGCGGCGGACCCACAGCCCCGCGAATATTTCCAATCTCTGCCGACAGGACATACCTTGTGTTCGCCTCCAAGACCTCGGGCAGCGATTGACGAAGCCCCATTGGCCCCTGGCCGACATTCCCCGATAGAAACACCAGCGCAATGTTCACGCCTTCCGGCGCGCCGAGATCGTAGTACGGCGATCCATCGGCATGAACGCAACCAACCGAGTCCGCTCCGCCGTCATAAATTCCGTTCGGGTCATAAACTTCCCATCCGATGGGCACAAAAACCGCAAAGCAGCCCGCGGAGACCGTATTCTCTTCGCATCCGGCATTGTTTATGGCGATCGGCTGTGCCAACACACCGCTTACAAATACAAGCGAGATCGCGATGGCCGGAATGCTTCCCATCAACGGCAATATTCGATAACAGTTAAGGGATTCGAGTTTCATCCGTTTCAACTTCACTTCCGTACCAGCGGTTCCAATTCATCGGTGACCATGTCTCCCAGCAACCGCGAACCCGCAATATTCAAGTGGCAATCGTCATAGAAGACCTCACTGCTCTTCGGCAGGGCCGCATCCGCTTCGATCAATATCAAGCCGTGTTCTCGTGCAAACCGGCGCGTCCGGTCATTCAATCGCTTCATCTCCGCGACATGCCACGCCATGGGTGCCTGCGCGCCGCCCACCTCCAAGATTGCCTTCATCCATAATAGCGATTCCATATCGCCTTGTGTTAACTCCGAGTAAATCGTCGGATGCGTCGCCAGCACCAGCGTCACACCACGGTCCCGACAAACGTCCGCAATTCTGGCAATATTCCTTTCGAAGTATGGCAAGGGATCGGGTAGGGCGTCAAATTCTCTTGTGTCCGTTGCCACCGGTGTCGCCGCGCTTTCTGCTCGAAGCCGTCGATAAATCTCCCCGCTCGCATCCATCGCGTATGAACCGTCGCCGCCGGTGTCACCGCCGATCGCCCGCCACGCCGGCACAAGCCTCCGCACCGTCATCGAATAATCTATCGCCAATTTGGACCACGAACGACCCGCTGGCTCAGCGAGTGAATTCCGCCGAATATGATCGTTCATGCCCGCCATCAGCACGATGCAGTCCGGCTCCATCGGGAGCAACTGCTCCTCGATCTGCTCGACGTGATCCGCGCTCGTCAGTCCGCTGAATCCCGCGTTAATCACCTCAATCGCCCGCCCCGCAAAGCGAGATCGCAGCGCCGACTCCACCCGTGCCGGCCACGCATCCGCGTCATCCAGATAAGTGCATTCCGTCGTCGAACCACCCACACAGAAAATGCGATAAATGCCCGGCGGCTTCGGCACGGCTATTTCTCGCGGATAGCGAAGTCCGTGCGATTCGGTTGTGAAGTGGGTTTCGCCCGAAATGCCGGGAAGCAACCGGCCGTCAGTCTGAAACGTGAAAACAGCCGGTCCCGGCCGTCGTCGCAAGGGATGCGCCGCGGGCCACAATGTCCACTGAATCAGCTCCAACAGCAGGAGCGCAACAAACAAGCTCGCCGCGATCAGGGCGGCAAATCGCGCGATGCGGCGGTTGGCCTTGATTCGGGGCGTTTGATTGCTTTGCGGCGCGGGGGCCGCTTCGTTGGTGTTCACGTCCGTACATGATACACCCTTGCGCGTCCTTGGCGCATGCCGAACATCTCGCAACAGCCCGAGACGACGTCCTCATCTTGGGAAGCGTGACAAAACTGCCGGCGCAAAAAAAAAGATTGTGCGAGAAGCAAATCTCCTCGCACAATCTCTAGGATTCACGTAATCAAATACCAACTACGCCATCAATTACGGTGCATGCCGCGTCGGCGTCCCTTTCGCACCCGTGCGCCAATCAGCAGGAACGCCGCCGCCATGGCCCACATCGGTCCGGCCAGTCCGATACCGCACACAAATCCGCCTGGAAGAACAGGTCCCAGTGCGATGAACGGCTGAATGCCCGGTGTATTCGGCGTCGGCTGCGGTGCGGGTGCGGGATCGACGCAATCGGGAATGCCGTCGCCGGTCGTGTCGGCATCGGTATTGCCGCAACCGCATGTGCCGGGATCGCGCTTGAGCGCGTCGCTTGGGCAGTTGTCCTGGCAATCCTGCACGCCGTCGCCATCGGTGTCGCCGTCGTTCGGGCATGCATCAAGACAATCGGGAACGCCGTCCGCATCGGTGTCGGTTAGATCATTCGTACCGGCACACTGGTCGCAGCCGTCGAAGAGTCCATCGCCGTCGGCATCCGCGGGGCATCCGTCGGCGCCAACGCCCGCCTTTGCACACGCGGCGGTGCCACGGCACGCATCGGCATCATTCAAGACGCCGTCAGCATCTTCATCATCGGTGGAGCAGCCATTGGCATCGACCGCGTCGCCCGCAAACGTACCCGGGCAATTGTCGCAGCCGTCCGAAACACCATCGGCGTCCGAATCGATCGGACACCCTGTCTCGTTCACGGTCGTACAAGCCGGCGTCGCAGCACACAGATCGAGGCAATCGACCACGCCGTCCGCGTCGGCGTCCACTTCCGCAACGCCGCAGCCGCACGGGCCGGCATCAAGTTTGGTGCCATCGGCGGGGCATCCATCGACACAGTCTGGAACACCGTCGGCATCCCCATCCGCATCCGCGACGCCGCAACCGCAAACGCCCGGATCGAGCTTGGCTCCGTCGGCCGGGCATCCATCCACGCAATCAGCCACGCCGTCGGCATCACCATCCGCATCCGCCACGCCGCATCCGCACGCGCCCGGGATCGAGCTTCGCACCGTCGGCCGGACAGCCGTCTTCGCAATCCGCCACGCCGTCAGCATCGCCGTCCGTATCAGCCACACCGCAACCGCAAGCGCCAGGATCGAGCTTCGCACCGTCAGCCGGACAGCCGTCTTCGCAATCTGCCACGCCGTCAGCATCGCCGTCGGCATCCGCAACGCCGCAGCCGCAGGTTCCGGGGGCAATTTTTAGCGGATCGGCCGGGCATCCATCCTGGCAGTCCTGCACACCGTCGGCATCGCTGTCGCCCACAGCGGGGCAGGCATCGAGACAATCGGGAATGCCGTCGCCATCGGTGTCGGTCAGATCGTCCGCGCCGGGGCAGTTATCGCAGCCATCAAAGAGACCGTCTGCGTCCGCATCAGCAGGGCATCCAGCCGCATCGACCGAGGCAATGGCGCAAGGCGGCGTTCCACGGCAATCGTCCACGTCATTCAGAACGCCGTCTGCGTCTTCGTCGACAGTCGAACATCCGCTTGCATCGACGGCGTCACCGGCGCTGGTGGCGGCGCAAAGGTCGCAGCCGTCAAAGACGCCGTCGGCATCACCGTCCGTCGGGCATCCGGTTTCATTGACCGAGGCACAAGCCGGAGTGTTCGGGCATAGGTCAAGACAATTGATCACGCCGTCGCCATCCGTGTCGGTGACGGTCTGGACTTCAAAGGCGCCAACGTCCGGTGCGCAACCGACCCGTCCAAACCCGCGCTGGTCGGCAACGGGTCCACCGACGGGATCGCCGCCGTCGATGAGAATGGAGGTGTTATTGACTGGGGGCAGTGTGTCGGTGAGTCCGCCGTTATTGAACGGAAACGCAATAAGAATTCCGGTGTTGAGCTGGGCAGGCACCGTTCCGAATTTGTCCGTCGCGTCGGGCGCGAAATTTGCCCCATCAAGGTGGCCAAACAGGTTGTGCCCCAGCGACGTGGTTGTTCCGGCGACCGTGCCGATGTGTCCGCCCGGATTTCCGCCCGCTCCGTTGGCCGTAAAGAGACTGTTGCGAAGTGTCATCGTTCCGCCGGCAACCGCAATGGCACCCCCGTTGTTTCCGGCATTATTCACGACAAACGTGCAGTTGGTGATCTCGGACGTGAAAGCTGTCGCGTCGAACTGCCGGATGGCGCCGCCTTGTTGTGAAGCAAAGTTGTTCACGAACGTGCAATTGGTGATCTTCGCCGTCGGCGAGCCGGTGCCCTGTCCATACCAGATGCATCCACCGCTGCCGGCCGCCTGATCCGTGGTGAACGTGACGCGCTCGACTTCAATGCTGCCGTCAATGATGCAAATCGCGCCACCTTCGTTCAGGGCGAGACACTGATCGAAATGGCAATCGAAGACTTTGAGCAATTGATTGGCAATCGCAAATCGAATGCCTCCTCCACGATCCGTGAAACCGTTCGCCAGCCGCAAACCGGATATCGTTAGTTTTGCTTCAGCATTCAGGATACGGCGTGCATTTCCGCCACTGATGCTGATAACGCGCGGCCCTGGGCCGGCGATCGTCAATTCTTCCGTAATGGTGGGCAGGTCGCTGCCCAGCGCGATGGTGCCGGTGAGTGCCGCCGCGAAGTCAATGACATCGGCGCCGGCTGCGCCGTTTGCCTGGGTAATCGCGTCTCGCAAACTGCCCGCTCCTGCGTCGTTCGTATTCGTCACTGTCAACGTCGCGGCACTGGCCGGAGTAACAACCCCGGCCAGGGCGACAACGAGCGATGCCGTCAGCGCGCACACCAATCTCCGACTTTGAGCCGAATCCTTCTTCATATCCATACTATTCACCCGAAAAAAAAGCGGCCTTGATGACAAGAAAAACTTGTCACACGGGCGCAAACGAACAGCCGGACGGCTGTCGCCATTGGCACCCTTGTCTATTTTCACCATGCTGCCGCTCAAAGTCCAGATGGACTCGGGTCGAAATATCGATGTGCATTCGGCAGGCCAATAAATCGAATGAAAAGGATGATGCTTTTCTCGGACCGGTGTTGTGTCAACGCAATATGGTGCACTCCAAACCGACGCAATCATGCCCACTTGGTATATAGGGTTCGTCGGATTCGAATTCGAATCCCTAAGACTTGGGTCTCTTTGCCTGCACCGACCAATGGAGTCAATGCGGCGAATCCGGTGTTACCTACGCACCCGATTCTGAATTGGGTGTCAATAGTACGGCACGATTGCCGCGTAGACTGTCAGGAACTAGATCGACGTTCGCAGCTTTTCTTCCAGAAAGGCAACTACGCTGTCTTTTGAAATCCGCGTCTGCCCGCCCGTATCCCGATCGCGCACCGTCACCGTCCCATCCTCTTTCGTTTGTCCATCAATCGTAAAGCAGTAGGGCGTCCCGGCCTCGTCCATCCGCGCGTAGCGCTTGCCGATGCTCTGCTTCCCGTCATACTGCGCCGGCCAGCGCCTGCGAATCTCGCGATAGAGCGGCTCCGCGATTTCGGGCAACCCATCTTTATTCACCAGCGGAAACACCGCCGCCTTGATCGGCGCCAGTCGCGGATGAAACTTCATCAACTCCGGCGACGGCCGCGATTCATCCACAGTGTACGCCTCGCAAATAAACGCCAGCGTGCTGCGCGTCGCTCCAGCGGCTGGCTCGATGACATGCGGCACGTACCGCTCCTTGCGCTCATCATCAAAGTACGACAGATCCTTGCCGCTGCCTTTCCACTTCGGCTTGCCGTCCGGTCCCTGCTCGACAACGAGTTGCCCGTCCTTTGCCACGAGCTTGCCTTCCATGTGACTGCGCAAATCGAAATCGCCGCGATGGGCGATGCCTTCGAGTTCGCCAAAGTCGCCATCCGCCAGAAACGGAAACGCATATTCGATATCGCTTGTCCCGCACGAATAATGCGAAAGCTCGTCCTTCTCATGCTCGCGAAGCCGCAAATTCGAGCTTGCCAACCCAAGATCGGTGTACCACTTCATGCGCGTGTCGCGCCAAAACTTGTACCACGCCTGCGATTCGCTCGGGTGGCAGAAAAACTCCATCTCCATCTGTTCAAATTCGCGAGAGCGAAAAATGTAATTGCGCGGCGTGATCTCATTGCGAAAACTCTTCCCCATCTGCGCGATGCCAAACGGAACCTTCACGCGCGACGTATCGCACACATTTTTGAAATTAACGAACATCCCCTGCGCCGTTTCAGGTCGCAAGAAGGCTTGATTTTCTTCCGATTGAAGTGCACCCGTATGTGTCATGAACATTAGGTTGAACGGACGTGGCTCGGTCAAATCTCCGCCGCAATTTGGACAGGGTTGCTGAAGTCCCGTAGTCGCTTTTGTTCCGTGGCCATGTATTGAAGAAGCATGGGAATGTCCATCTCCAAATTGGGGTCTTTCTCCATGTCCTCGGTAAGCCAAGAAATGGTGATTTCTGGGTTGCGAACAAGCGCTAGACCTGGTGCCAGTTTGCGTCCCTTCGTCTTGGCCCATCCTATTGCCGCGATCGTGTTGAAACGGATTCCGGCTCCTTTATCAGTCGAGCCACAAGCCACCTCCGCAAACGACGCCACCCATTTTGCGTCCTTAAGTTCTTCCCATGCATGATCAGAACGGTACAGCTTCTTACATTGACGACATGTTTGCATCATGTCCGCGAACAGGTCGTGGTGCCCCGACACCTTCCACACCTGCGGATGCATGATGATCGATGTCTCAAGCCCGACCATGTCAAACTCGTCGCCACTCGGCCCCAACGGCGGCTGATGGACCATTGAGCTCCACCACGCATTCATCACGTTACGCTTCAGCTCAACGCCCAGCGGTCCGTAATCCCAGAAACCGTTGATGCCGCCGTAAATCTCCGACGACTGAAAAATAAACCCGCGCCGCTTGCACAAAGCGACGATCTTCTCCATCTTTGCCGCGTCTTTCGCCATTTTTTTCGTCTCTCGATGAGTAACCCACTAACTTGGCAAATCGTCTCATTACCAGTTGGCGACATGCACCTGTCTGGCAGCGATGTTGTACACCGAACCGCTCGAAAATGTGAGTCGATGCTGCGTGAATTTTGAAGCCGGCGATTGCTCGTCTCTTGCCGAATCATGGACAATTTTCCAGCCATCCAGAGTCTGCACCCCGGCATTTATGCCGGCAACATCATCGATTTGAATGCTATTCAAATCGATTGTAAATTCAACGCGGCGACCATTCACCCCGAATGGAATCAAAGGTGCCGGGTCTTCGTCGGGATGGAAAATCACTCTGATGATTGCTTGACTGGAATTATTGACTTCGTAACTGATCGATATCGAGACAAACTCTGCGTCATGAAGTGGGAGTTCGCTGATGTGGGAGGTGGGAATCGCTACCATTTTTCTTTCATCTCCGGCCTGATTCAGATGATAGGAAGCCGACGAATTCGAATCCGTGCATCTTCAATCACCACGACAGCTCCCAACTCAAGGTCATTGCTGATCGCTTCAAGATTGCACGAGAGGATGCTCGACAATGATTCGGTCGATTTGACTTGGCACCGAAAGAGAATTACCGATGGCTTGGCAACGCGACGCAGGGCCAAAATGGTGCCAAAGTCGGTGTCTTGCGCAACAACCGTTCGGCCTTCGCTCGCGGCACGATCGAAAATTGTTTCATCATCGGCATCGCTCAATCCGATGTCGCGAACATGGATAGCATCGTGTCCGCATTTCCGTAGAACTTCCCCGAGGCGAGGCGACGAACTATTGTCGATCAGAAATCTCATCAAGCCACGCGCAGGGGAATCTGACGCTCACGCACCGCCTCCGCCGCGTAAGAAAGCGCCTGACGAATGTCCTCCGCCTCTAAATCAGGATAATCCTCAAGTATTTTAGTTTCAGACTTCGTCTCGGCCATCAGGCCCACGATCGTCGCGACGGGTATGCGCATGTGACGAATGCAAGGCACGCCGCCCATTTGTGCCGGATCAACTGTAATTCGATCGTACATGGCTAACTCCGATTTCCGCCTCGTCGTTCTTACCTCATATCATATCATCATTTTCCATCGGAAGCGATCCCCACCCGCGCCACCACCGGTCGATGATCTGATATCGCCGTCCCAATCGCCCGGCCGCCCAGCGCTTCCCACTCTCGCGTGCAATACACAAAATCAATACACACCACAGGCATGTTCGCCGGCAGCGTCGCGGCGCAGTCGGGCACCGCGTTCTCAAATCGCTGCCGCATGATCGGATGAATGAAGCTCGCCACCGTCGGCTCGTTGAAGTCGCCCGCCACGATGGCCGGCGCATCGAGCTTCTCGATCGCCTTCAGGATCGCCCGCGTCTCGCGCAAACGTTGGCGAACGCCGAAATCGCCTTTCTTCTTGAAGTGCATCAAATGCACCGAGGCGACGATGAACCGCCCTCCGTTCACCTCGGCTGCTCCCCAGACGCCGAACGACTTTCCATCATCCGTCCGCAGCGCCTCGACTGGCCCCAGCTTGCCGCGCACGAAGATCGAATTGCCCCAGGCCGCGTCGCCAATCAAGTTCGACGACGGCGTCCAATACCCTTCCATGCCCAACTTCTTTTCAATCTCACCGGTCTGCGATGGCCGTGTCTCCTGCAGGCAGACGATGTCGGGCTTCTCCGCCAGGACCACCGCGAGCGCTTCGTCGAGCCCTTCGCCGAATTTGATGTTGTATGTCACCACGTTGACCGGGCCATTGGGCATTCGCCAGGGTCCGGCCGGCCGCGCTTCTGCGAACGACGCGACCCACCAGCCCCAGCGCGGATAAGCCGCCGCGCCGATGACGGTCGCCAGCAGGATGAGCCCGCATGCGATGAGCGATTTGCGTTTTCGAGCTGCCATGCGCGGGCGACCATCCCTTCAATTCGGCCTGAGGGGTATTAGCGGGTTGACGGGATGATATTTCAAGTGTGTGAAGGGTCATGGCGACGACACGACAGGGATTGAATACGGAAGCCATTAAGGCAGGAATGAGCGGAAGGAAATGCCGAAGGGCAGGCAGGCGCGGGCTGGGGTGAAGGGCGGGTGAGCATTCGGCTTTCGATTCAGGCTGAATTTCAGCTGAATGTTCGGGCATGCCGTTTTTCGTACGCTGTATATTAGCAAGATGTTCGGTGTTTAGGATTTTGGCATTCAGCCTCTTTTTGCGCTGCGCAAACTCACACTTTGATTCAGGCACGTCAAACGCCGAAACGCCGGAAGGAGAGAGGGGCCGAGGAGGCAAGGGGCCGGGGGGCCGAGTGGAGGAGGTTCGCTGCGCGGGTTTTTTGCGCGCGGGCGGGACGGGGGCGGATTGGATTTTTTGCATCGCGGCTTTTGCATCGGCGAGTCTGAGCTGGAACAGTTTTTGGAGAATCGGGAGGAGCTGTTTTGGGGGGTGGCCGATCTCTTTGTAGAGTTTGGCGAATTTGATGAGCACCTTGGCGAGTTTATCGCGCTGGCGGGGTGTCATGCCTTTGTCGAGGGTTTTGGCGATGCCGGCGAGCATGCCCTTTTCGGCGGCCTGCATGAAGAGGAGGTCGCGGACTTTTTTGACGGAGGATGGCGAGTAGGAGTCGGGCGCTTGTGGGGAGGCTTTGGGGCGGGCGGGCGAGGCTGTTGGCGAACGATGCGAGCATGGTTTGAAACGCCAAAACGTCAAAACGTCAAAACGCCGAAACGCCGAAAAGTCAAAACAAAGGCACCGGCCGCGGGCTTCGGGCGGCGGGGTGGTTTTTCCGCTGGTCAAATATAGCACCGGAATTGGGGTTGTCGGACGGGATGTTGTTTTTAGTTAGGGAATGTACGGATGGTGTTGTACGACCGGGGGTTATGAATGGAATAAATTATTTTTGGGTAGGTGATGCGAGACGAATATTTGGTGTGGTCGAATTCTCTTGTCTAGGCGGGCGGTTTTCCAATTCGTGCTCGCAATTCGTTCATGAGCTTCAGCTCTTCCTCGCGCATGAACCGGCGATCGGCGGGCCACCACTGGGAGCGAAGTTCGGGTTGGTTTACAAAGCCATTGTCTTTCAAGATAGAATCAAGAACGCGATCATCCATTCAACTCCAACGGAGTTGCGCATTGGCGCCCGCACTGTGACACTCAACTCCAATGGATGGCACAACCTCGTTGAGGTTGAAATGCGACGTGCGATCGTGAACCCAGGGTAGCGCCTTCGGCACAACCCTGGGCTACGTGACGAATCCCCGTTGGGGAATGGAGAAGTCATGCCGTGGCCTCCTCGACGATGCGGATTTCATCGTCGGTGAGGCCGTAAAGTTGGTAGACGAGTTGGTCGATCTGGCGGTCGGAGGCGTCGATAAAATCAAGTTGCCTTAGCGCGTGCAAGGAGTCCCTCTCCCGATTCATGGATTCGAACCACATCGTCGAGTTGCATAACGTAGTCGCTCTGCTCGCGGCCCGCTACTTTTGCGAAACCGTCGATCAAATCGTAGAGTTCCTTTCGCCAATTGTATTCCGGCTCATTCATGAAATGCTGCATGTGAAGGATGGTGACGAGTGCCGCGTTGCGAAGAAGCACGTCCACTTCATCCTGTGCCTCATCATTCTTCTTGCCCATCAGTGCCCAAAAATCTGAGTCTCCTTCTTGTGTCGAGGGATGGACATAGCCGGAGGCCCATACGTAACAAGCATCGTAAAGGAACTTCATTTCCAGCTTGCGCGCTACATCCTCCATGTCGGGTCGCCGCCAACATGTCACTTGTTTGTCGGCGCACACACGTTTATACCGGTTCTGTTGATCAAGTGTGAATCGACGTCCTTTCATTTCAGGTTTGCCAGCAAAGGCGTTGATGCTCTTAATTCTGTTTAGTTGTTCGTAGTTCTCCCTGAAGCACCAATCGTCGAAGACTGCAAATTCGTCCGTTTGGCAAAGATGGCGAAAGAGCAGATAGCGCTCTAATAGTGGTCTCAACAGCACCAGTCCATCGGAAACAAACGAATGACCAACAAGCCCGAAAATCGATTGTAGCTGCCTGATCGAGCGGGCGAGAAACAGCATGGAGATCTTCTCTTTCAGGCTGGCGTCGGTGTCAACGTTCCGCGCATACTCCCGTATCATCATCGACGCAGTGTGCACGATATCGATTGCGAGTTTCTTCCTATCGACATTCATGCCGTGGCCTCCTCGACGATGCGGATTTCGTCGTCGGTCAGGCCGTAGAGTTGGTGGACGAGTTGGTCGATTTGGCGGTCAGTGGTGTCGATTTCGCGTTGGAGTTGTTCGCGGCGATTGGGCAATTGTTCAGTTGCAAGTTTCTTGTTGAGCGTTACCGTGTTGTCGACGAGGGATGCGAGTCGGTTGTGTGTTGTAACGTCCGTTCTGATCGGGATTGCGTTTATGTACTGATTAAACAGTCGGTACGCGCCGCCTCGATTGGCGGGGCAATGCTGAATGATCCAGTACCAACCAAGCTTAGAGTTAAGAAAGCCGAGAACGCCATACGAGTCAGAGCGCAGGCAGAACACCGTGTTATTGGGATAGCTCCCATCGTGATTCAGCGCAAACTGCGGATTCGGGCAGAGGTCGGGATAAACAATTTTCGGGCCGTCAAATATAGTCACGTCCGCGACTTGTCGAATAACCCACCAATCATAATCGCCGCGTTTCACTTCATACCTATCGCGTAATTCCCTCTCGAATCCACGAAGGTGTTTCGCGATCGCCCGGTATTCGTTTAGGTTGAGCGCCTCTCGCATGCACACCAAGAATTGCCCGTTCGTTTGTGTGTGCCACCGATCGACATCACGGCCGCGCAAATATGGCTTGATAACTTCCTTTGAGCGGCTGTCTTCCTCGATCAGGTCTCTGGCGACGTGTGCGTCAATGACGTACGCGGCATTGAGGCTTGTCTTAATTCCCAGTTGTGCAGGCCCGCAAACGTCACGCAGTTGAACGGCGTTTTCCCGAATCTTTGCAAGCACTGACTCGCCCGACGACGAAACCATAGTCCACGGTGACGGACCCAGCGTTGCCATGCTGACGTCGTGTGATCTCGCGGCGAGAGCCGTGGGGTCCGGCTCGTCATTCGGGCGAGCTTTCACATAACGGACACTGTTTTTACACGAACAATTCTCCGCAATAATGATTACAGGGTATGTCGTTGCGCCTTCAAATACTTGAAGATCCGCGTAATCGATGATTTCACGTAATGCGGTTTTGGATAATACCGACCTAAGCGGTGCGCCGTATCCGGCGCGGATGAACTTACTCGACACGATGTAACCGAGCAGGCCATTCGATCGCAGCAGTCCAATTCCTCGTTCGACAAAATACACATAAAGATCGGCGAGACCATGGTACGACTTGTATCGTGATTCCAAGGCTTCCTTGGATACAGAAACGCCCTCCTGCCTTACGTACGGAGGATTCCCGATGACTGCATCAAATCCAGCCTCTTTCCTATTGAAAACCGCCGGAAATGCTCGTTCGTAGTCAAATGGATTGGCACGTTGACGATCTTCATCGATCAGGTCGTTCCAACTGTTGGTGCCGATGATGTCCGTTCCGATGAGGCTGTTGCCGCACTGGATGTTTTTTCCGAGGTCGGGGAGGGCGCGGTCGCGGAAGAGCGCTGTTCGAAGCCGAGGGTTTGGCTGGTTTCACCTTCCAAGCATTTGAGCAAGAGGTTTAGCTTTGTCACTTCGACCGCTTGATTGTCCAGGTCCACGCCGTGGATGTGGTCGAGGAGGATGCGCTTTCGCTCGGCGATGGTGAGTGCCCAGCCGCCGGAGGGCGATGGGCGCAGGACTGGCTTCTTGCCGGTGGCGAGCGCGGCGGGGGTTTCGCGGGTGTACTGTTCGAGATACCAGTCGAGGAGGAATTGGTAGGCACCAATGAGGAATGAGCCGGAGCCGCAGGCGGGGTCGAGGATTTTTAGTTTGGCGGCTTCTTTGGGGGTTAGGGGTGCGCGCGAGGCGGACAGCTTTTCGCGTTCGTCACCCTCACTCCGACCCTCTCCCTTCGAGGGAGAGGGAGCAGGAGGCGTCGCTTCGCTCCGTCCGCAGCGGGGCCGGACGCTACGTGCTCCACCGGCGGGACGCCGGTGCCACATGAGAGGAGGGCGCCGATGGTGTTTTTTACGATGTAGTCGACGATGTACTTGGGGGTGTAATAGACGCCGCCGGCTTTGCGGACTTCGGGCTTGTCGACGATGTCGGCCGTGTGGCGTTTGGTTAGGGTGATGACTTTGAAGAGGAATCGCTCGTAGACTGTCGGCGGAGACCATCGTGAATTCGTAGGGGCTTTGCGGGTAGTAAAGCGCCCTGATGATTTCCTTGAGCGCTATGTCGTCGACGTTGAGATTGGGCGTGAGGGTATCGGGCGGCTCGTCGCAGTCTTTTTCTTTTTCAAAGTGGAAGAGGCCGGAGTTGTATCGCTCGTCGGCGCGGCGGAAGAGCGCAGCCAGTTTTTCATACGCATGATCGCCGTTCAGCAGGCCCTGCAACTGGCCGACGTTTTCGGTGCCGCGATCCTCGGCGATTCGGAGGAAGAGAATTCGGTCGATGATGCGTTGGACGGCGAAGTTTAGCGCGGGTTCGTCGAGCGAATCATTTCGCTTGGCGAGATTGGTGGCGAGGCTCTTGCGCCATTCTTCGATTTCGGCGAGGAAGGCGTCGTCGAAGAGCTGCGCGCCGCGGCCCTTTTTCGATTCGCAGTAGCGGTCGAAATCGCCGCGGAACACGGCGGCTTTTGAAAACGTGCCTTCGATAAAATCCCAGCGTTTTTCGTAATCTGTGTAGAGAATGAATTCGCGCCGGGCGGTGGAGGCTTTATCGAGGTATTTGGGCTGCACGCGCGTGTCGTAGATGGCGAGTTCTTCGAAGTCCGTCAGGAGGCTGCACGCGAGCTTGGCGCTCCAGGCATAGCGGCGAAGCTGGTAGGCCGGTTCGGTGTGATTGCGGATATCGACGGCGGGCTTTTTGGCTTCGAGAAAAAACTTGCGCTGGCCGCCGACGCGGAAGGAGTAGTCCGGGGCTTTGGTCTGGCCGGCGACTTTGACGCGGTCTTCGTGGACGACTTCGCGGTATTGCTCGGCATAGCCCTGACTGTTGTCGATATCCCAGCCGAGCTCGGCGAACATGGGATTGATGTAGTCGATGCGGATTTTTGTTTCGTTGTAGTCGGGGGAACGGATTTGGTCGGCCTGATGGTTGAACTGGTCGATCAGGCGGAGGATTTTGTCGGGGCATTTGGGCATGGGTGGGATGATAACGTCTATGGCCGGTGAATGGGAGTGTCATGGGCGCGGCAATTGGCGCTCGGTGTGACTCGCCCGTCCTGCCGGACGGAGAAGTCATTGGGGCACATTTTCCAGACACTGAAGTGTCTGGCAACGGTCGTGCGCCCTACCGGGCGGAGCGGGGCGGGGCTGAGGGGACGGGGTGTGGATACAAACGGGTCAGGTTGATTTTTTCCGTCATCGTCGCTCCCGCAACAACGGAATTGCAGCAATCAGCAAGAAAATCGTGGCGGGTTCGGGGACGGGCTGGATGGTTGCGTGGAAGAAGCCGTTGGCGTGCGACAGGCTCGACGGGCTGCCGCCGTAAGAGGCAACGCTCAGGTGATAGCCAAAGGCATATTGCTCCCCCGCAACGAGCAACCCGGATGCGTGAAAGCTATGTGTCCCGTTCGAGAATCGCCGCCAATGGGGATGGCGATTTGAAACGTGCTGAAGAGCGTGCTTTGCTGGGAAGGGTAGAGCCCCGCCCCGATGCTCATGATGGCTTCGCGGTCGCCGTTGCCGAGCATGTAGTTGTATTCGGCGTCGATGGTGAGGATCGAGTCGACGGAGGGAATGAACTGCACGCTGCCGGTCGATCGACTGAATCCGCTGGCGTTGCCTTGGCCGACGTGTTCGGCTTCGAGCAGGAATTCGAGGAATCCGGCGGTGTCCCAGTTTGCAGAAATGGAGCACGTCGAGGTCGAGTTTTGAAGCATTGCCGAATAATCAGCGTCGAGGTTGTTCATGACGGTGGTTGTGCCGTCCGCGATATCGCCCCCTCCGACCCTAACGGTCGTTTGGAGTGCCCAAGCAGTGACGTCAACTTCAGCTGCTGGGGCCGACCCAGCAACCGTAAGTAATAGCGGCAAACATCTAACAATCGTACTCCGCATTGTAATTCCCTACTGTAGGTTAGCCCCACATTCTATGGCGATGTAGCCAAAGGGGGTAAGAAACTGGATCAACCGGAGAAGTTAAAATGAACAGACGCGCAACGGTTGGCCTCGTTATTGGCCTCATTACCATCGGTTCGCTTACCCGCCCCAGTTTTGGGCAACGAGTAATCCTTGTAAACGCGGCGGCGACAGGCGCAGGGGATGGGACGGCATGGCTCGACGCATTCCCTGATCTGCCATCGGCCATCGACGATGCCATACCGCTAAATACACCATTTCGCGATCAAATCTGGGTAAAAGGAGGTTTGTATAAACCGAACTCTGTGACCGATTCATTCTTTTTGGAATCAGGTGTCCGTGTTTACGGCGGCTTCGATGGTACGGAGAGCTTGACGCCGATCTCGGACACCTACGACCCCCGCGAATTCGACGTTGACGGGCAGCTCGTGAACGTGACCATACTTTCCGGCGAGATCGACTCCACAGGCTACTTCGACAACGTCGAGGTCATCGTCACCGCACCGGGCGATGACACCGATTTTGTGCTTGACGGCTTCACGATTGAGGGGGCACAGAAAAAACGCGATCACCGCTATTGCGTCCGGGCCTGCCGGCAGCAGCGGGACATTTCGCAACCTGATCGTCCAAGACAATGAGAGCATTAATTCGGGGGTGTCCGGCGGCGCGGGAATGTATATCAGCGGCGGACAAAGCAACCCGACCATCGATCGGTGCATATTCAGGCGTAATACGCTTGTGAATAGCAGCTTCGGCGGCGCGGGCCTTTGCGTGGACTTCGCCCAGGCCAACGTCTCCCGGTGCGAATTCAGCGACAACCTTGAATCCGGCGCCGCGGGCGGCGGGCTCTCGGTCGACAGCGGCACCGTTCGGCTTCGCCATTGCAAATTCATCGACAACACGACCGTCAACAGCGTGGGCGGCGGCGGCGCGTCTCTCAGCTTCATGCCGCACGACACCCCCATCGTGGACTGTTTGTTTGAAGGTAATCGCGCTATTTGCGATGACTGCATCGGCGCTGCGCCCGTCGGCGGCGAAGGAGCGGGAGCGCGGCGGCGATGAGAAAGACCGTGGAGGGTTCGGGGACGGGAGCGATGGTGAAGTTGGCCCAGCCCGTTGCATCAAGGATGCCGGTGGGCGGATGGGTGAAGTCGGCGCCGTTGTCGGTGTCGAGCGTATAGCCCAGACGATATGTGTTGCCCGCAAGCAATATGGCTTCGCCCTGAATGGTCAGAACGTCGGAGGCCGGCTCGGAATAGGCGTTTCCCGCGTTGAAGTTTTCGACGAACACAGGGAAGCCTTGCGTGAGATTCGCGACGCCCCCACCAAACGTAACGACTGTTTCATCGCCGGGCGTATGCGCATAAGTAACCGAGGCGTCGAAGGTGATGCGGATGTCTTCCGTGGGAATGATGTTGATTGCAACGGTTGATATTTGCCGCACGCGCACAGTGCGAGTGACGTGCGTGAAGTTTGAGCCAAATGTTCCGAATGCTTCGTCCATGAGCCAAGAACAATCGTATTCGACGTGCGTGGAGTTTTGGCCCACTTGCGTGTCACCAATGTGGACAAGTGGATTAGTGACAACCAATACCTCGTCCCAGTCGAAAGGTGAAGGAAAGCCGATACTTTCGCTCGTCGAAGTTCGGAGGTTCCAAGAGGTGACACTAATTCCGGCAGCGCTCACGTGTGCAGAAAGGAGCAGAAGTAGTCCCACGGATACGGTAAGCGATCGCAACTTCATTTCTTTCCTATCAAGAGGGCCGAGAGACCTATGTCATGTGATTTTAGGTTCGAGTGCCCGTTAACTCAAGGAAAACGAATTATGACAAGGTATGTGATGACAGTGTTACTTGCGGCAATTATCGGCTTCGCCGCACCACCCATGAGTGCATGGGGTGGAACATGGTATGTGGATGCCGGCCAAACCCCAGACAACCCCTGCGCCCGACGGGAGCAGTTGGTCCCTCGCGCTGCCGTTTTTGGAGGATGCAATTCAGGCAGCGATCAGCGACACGAACACCACGGATATCGACTTCATAGTTGTGGCTCAAGGTGTTTACCACCCGGGAGATACTACTACAAGCCCTAACAACACGGACCAGTCGAAATCCTTCGTTCTTCAGCCGCGGATGCGAATAGGCGGCGGTTTTCGTGGAATCGCCGGCCTACCTTCCAATGCAAACGACCGCGATCCATCCACATATGTTACCATCTTAAGCGGCGATTTGGATGACGACGATGTCGACAGTCATGTGGATGGCCTGCATCAGGCGGCACGAAATGAAAACAGCTTTCTTGTCGTGCAGGTGAGTGATTTTTCCACACCTGTTGATGATGTTGCCGAATTAGACGGCTTGGTTATTCGCGACGGCCAAAGTTCGTACAGTTGGCTTGGTGCCGGCATCTTTGTTCCGACGGATTGCAATCCGAACATCCGAAACTGCGTCATCAAGAAGAACCGAATCATTAACAACGGGCTCGGCTCCGACGGCGCAGGAATCTACGTCGAAATGAACGCCAGTCTCTTTAATCTGACAATACTGATCGAAGACACGGTTATCGAAGATAACGAATCCGGGGCGGGCGGCGGCATCGCTTTGTCCAACTACTCCAAAGCGCGACTCACCGGTTGCACGGTGCGCCACAACAAGGCCACCGGCGTGGGCGGCGGCGGACTCATGGCACACGATTTTGCACTCTTCACTTTGCTCGATTGCGACGTCAGTGAAAACACGGCCATCAGCGAGTATGGACCGGCCGGCGGCGGCGTTCGAATTGTCAAGGACGCAGAACTTTACATGAAAAACTCGACAGTCAGGCTCAATGAAGCGATTGACACCGGCGCTTTCGTATGTGGCGGCGGCGGGATTTATGTGGCCGGTAGGTCTCGCGCAGACATTGTTTCGACAACGATCGAAGGCAATTCGGCGAGCGGCCTTGGCGTTGTGGATGGCGGCGGCGTGTACGTTGACACCGATGAGGAAAACATGCCTGCAAGCCGATTGATCAACACAATGATACATGACAATGATGCGACTACAAGCCATGAGGAGACGTTCAGCCAAGGCGGAGGCATCTTCGTGGGACAGCCGGAAAATTGCACTCGACGAACTGCTTGATTCACTCGAACATGGCCGACAAGGGCGGCGGCGTTTGCATCGACTTGGCATCATCGCCCACGTTTGTCGGATGCACCGTTGCCGACAATGTCGCTAACGTCTTGACCGGCGGCATTTATTCACTGGGATCGTCTTCGCCGACCACGTTGGTAAACTGTATTCTTTGGCAGAATGTCGATGACGCAAGTTCCGTTCTCGATGCCCAACTCAGCGTCGATTCCGGCTCGGCCATTGTTGCAACCTACAGTTGTATTGCGGACGGCACGCAATCCAGCACTCCTTACTCGGGAACCGGAAACATCGACCTTGACCCCATTTTCTTCGAACCTGCCGCGCACAATTATCGTCTTCATCGATGCAGCCCTGCGCTGGATGCCGCCGATAGCGATCCAATACCTGATGATGACGAAAATGCAGATGACGATGCCTTCACCAACGAGTTGACGCCGGAATTGGATAACAAATTGAGAGATATCGATTTGCCGATCGTGGATACCGGTAACGGAACGCCGGATTTCGTCGATATGGGTGCATATGAGAAGGAGTGCTTTTGCGACGAATTGGGCGATATGAACGGCGATACGGAGCGAGACGGACTCGACATACAGCCATTCGTTGACTGTTTTCTTAACCAACGCAGCGAACAGGCATGCCATTGCGAATGTGGCGACTATGTCTTTCCGGGAGGGGTCGGCATCGAAGATGTTGCCGAGTTCGTCAATTGCCTTTTGGATAAAAGCGAAACGTGCGGTCAGCCAGCCTGTGAAATCGAAGGACTACCGAGAGCTGGACTTTCGGATTGTAACTCAAACGGACAAACCGATGAAACCGACATAGTCACCGGCTACAGCGCCGATTGCAACGGCAACGGCATCCCCGATGAGTGCGACATTGCGTCGGAAACGTCCGATGACGACGATGCCGATGGCACTCCCGACGAATGTGAGCCCGACTGCAATTCGAACGGCATTCCGGACGACCATGACATCGCCACCGAAACCAGTGAGGACTGCAACGCGAACGATGTGCCGGATGAGTGCGACTTTGACTGCAACGACAACGACATTCCCGATGACTGCGAGGAACTTGAAGCGGACTGCAACGAAAACGGCATTCCCGATGCGTGCGAATACGACTGCGACGAGAATGGCGTGCCGGATGATTGCGATCTCGATCCGCTGGACCCGGATGGGGACGAATGGGTCGATCCGGATTGCAATGAGAATGGGTGGCCGGATAGCTGTGACATCGATGAGGGCCCGCCATTCGGGAGTTTGGACGCGAATGAGAATGAGATTCCGGACGAGTGCGAAGAGGAGGAGTCACTGATGGGCGGGGGCGAAGGGGGCGGAGAGTCGATGATGTCGGGCGGGGGTTCCAGCGGCGGAGAATCGTCGAGTGAATCGCAGTCGTCTGGCGGATCGTCACCCTCACCCCAACCCTCTCCCTTCGAAGGAGAGGGAGCCGGTTGCGATGCGAGCTACTGGCCGGCGGATTACAGTGTGATGTCGAATGAGATGTATGCGGCATGGGAGGCGTTCATGCTGTGGTGCATGCAGGAGCGTTGGGGGCCGGATTCGGCGTACACGGGCGCGGAGCAGTTGGAGCGGCTGATTGAGAAGAAGGTTGAGGTGGGGATTTGCGAGGATGAATTGAACGAACAATGATATGGGGCGCGAGCGGGTGGCACCGGCTATTAGCCGGTGCCACACCTTTGCGCCGATGAATTCAACCGCGACGGAGGAAGCATGCTCCGCCGCGGCGACCGGGATGGAACTATTGGCGCCTTTTACCCCACGCTTCCTGAATTGATCCACTGCTGCAAACTTGATCACGTTTCGGCAAGGCTGGCTTCACGGTTTTTTTGCGACAATACTCCGAATTTTGCGTGAATCGTCTCGAAATTTGTCGCATTCCCCCGTAGAAACGATAAAATCCGACTGTCAGACCATCATTTCTATTCAAGAACCGAGGACGCCTGAAATGTCGCATGCCAAATTCCTGATTTCATTGTTTGCGGTGGCCGCACTGGTCGGCTGCGCGAATCCCCATTCCGGTCTCAAGCAAGCATCCGGCCCGCCGCCGCTTTTCGAGGGCATGGGCCATCACTTCTTCTGGATCACCACCGATGTCCCCGAGGCGCAGGCCTATTTCAATCAGGGGCTCACCTGGGCATTTGCCTTCAACCACGATGAGGCCATTCGCTCGTTCAAGGAGGCGGCCCGTTACGACCCTTCCTGTGCCATGGCGTATTGGGGCATCGCCCTCTGCAACGGCCCGCATATTAACAATCCGATCATGACCCCCGATCGTTCGCTGGCCGCTTGGGATGCCGTGGTAAAGGCACGCTCGTTGAAGGAGAATTGCAACTATCGCGAGCAGCAGCTTATCGAGGCGGTCGCCGCGCGCTATGCGCCGGCCCATCCCGAGGATCGCCGGCCGCTGGACGAAGCCTACGCGGCCGCCATGAAGGACATGTACGAGATGAACATCAACGACGCAGACATGGGCACGCTCTATGCCGAGTCGCTGATGGATTTGCAGCCGTGGGATTTGTGGAACAAGGACGGTTCGCCGAAGGGCAACACCAATGAAATTCTTGCGCTGCTGGAGCAGGCGATGAAGATCAATCCGCAGCATCCGGGGGCGAATCACCTTTACATCCATGCCGTCGAAGCATCGACCGCGCCGGAGCGCGGCATTGCCTCGGCCGATCGTCTGCGCGACATGGTGCCGATATCAGGGCACCTTGTTCACATGCCGTCGCACATTGACGTGCAGGTCGGGCGGTGGCCGATGGCGGCGGATCAGAATGAGAAGGCGATTGCGGCCGACCGGGCTTATCGGGAAATCTCGCCGAAGCAGGGTTTTACAATCTGTACATGGCGCACAACCATCATTTTCTTACTTTCGCGTGCATGATGGAAGGCCGCAGCGAAATGGCGCGAAATCGGCCCGAGCGATGCTCGCCAGCATTCCGGAGGATTTCATCAAGAATCAGCCCGAGTTTGCCGACCCGTTTATGTCCATCGCGACCGATGTTCTCAAGCGATTCGGCAAGTGGGACGAGATTCTCCGCGAGCCGAAGCCGCGCGGCCGGCTTCCGATCTCGATGGCCATGTGGCATTTCTCGCGCGGGGTGGCGCAGGCTTCGAAGGGCAATCTGTCGGAGGCGCACAGCGAACAAGTCGCTTTTCGCGCGGCCGTCAAGCGCGTGCCGGAGAATGCGCTGACGGGGATTAATCCGGCGCACAAGGTGCTCACGATCGCCGACAAAATGCTCACCGGCGAAATTGCCTACCACGAGGGCAAGCTGGATGAGGCCGTGAAGCATTTGCGCGAGGCCATCGCCATCGAGGACGACCTGCTCTACATGGAGCCGCCGGAGTGGATTCAGCCGGTTCGACACGCGCTCGGCGCGATGTTGACGCAAGCCAAGCGCTATGCCGAAGGCGAGAAGATTTATCGCGATGACCTAGTGGCCTGGCCCGAGAACGGCTGGGCGCTTCACGGGCTGGCCCAGTGCCTGCGCGGGCAGAACAAGACCGACGAGGCGAAGAAAATTGAAGCGCGCTTTGCCAAGGCCTGGGCCCGATCGGACATCAAGATCGAAACGAGCTGTTTTTGTGTGAAGGGGGAAGCGAGTTGCTGCGAGGCGGGGAAATAGTACGCACGCCGGCGACGCGACGAAAATGCCATTTGTGTGTCACCGGCTATTAGCCGGTGCCACACCGATCACAATATGGGATCACCAGAATAAACGGATGCCCGTCTCATGTTGCAGGTCGGGGCGAAACCTTGATCGAAGGTGGGCAAAGTAGCATTCATTCAACAAACCGGCATAAACGGCCCCTGCCTCGAATTTGGTTAGACGCGCGTTTTGTGCTCTAAATAACCGCCAGTAAGCCATTTACAGCCGACGGGAATCCGGCCCCACATTCCGGTCCGCCGCTTGCCTCTTGTCCGGCATGCTTATCCGAGTGGCGGATTTCGCGGTCGAGGCATTACGCAAAAGGGCGAAGATACTCATCCTCGCCTTCTTCACCTATCTCGCGCTGTGTTGACGCCGGATCGACGCTTCACCTTCTTCGCCGTCAGCCCGATCGGGCACGTCCTCACGCACGTCTCGCACAGCCCCAGAATCTGAAACCGATGTGACAGTGCGTGAAAGCGATTTTCCGCCGCGATGATGGTGCGCAGCTTCGTGACATCGGCCGCGCCGAATTCGATGATTCTTCCGCAACGCCGGCAGACCATGTGATCGTGCGGGTCCTGCCCATAGGTATGTTCGTAGTGAACCTGCTTGTTGCTGAAGTGAACTTCCTTCACGATGCCGCATTCGACCAAAAGTTTGAGCGTGCGATAGACCGTCGCCTTGCCGACGCGCCGCGCCGACTGCCGCATCAGAAGGAGCAACTGCTCGGCTTCGAAATGCTCTTCATTTTGCATGACGGCGCGAAGAATGTCGCTGCGCTCGGCGGTGTATTTCAGTCCGCGATCGCGGCAGAATTCGCGAAAGACATTTTCGGCGGTGTCGATGATTTCCTGTCCGACGGCGCGTGGCATGGCCTTAGCAAAACGTCAAAGCGGCAAAAAGTCAAAGAACGCCATGACCTGCCTGCCGGCGGCGCCACTGCACCGTGCTTTTTTATTTTCAATTTCCTGAGTAGCATGTCGATTATGCTGGTGTTGAACACGACCAAAGCCGTCGCCGATGCGGCCGCCCATGTGCGGATTAACCATGATGCGATCGCGGCATGGGCCGGCTCGCTTACGTCGACGACGCTCGTGCCGTCCGGCCACGAGCTCATTGAGCACATTCCCGGCACACGCGAGCAAATCGCGAATTTCACACTTCTGCTCGATGCATTGAACTTCTGCTTCTGGTCGCCGAATCCGATTCGCATTCAATGGCGGGGCCGGACGTATGAGCGATTTAGTGCCATGATGGTGTCGCTGATTCTCGCGGCCAAATCCGATGCGCGATGGTTCGATCCTGAATTCTGGATGGTCGTTTCACGCGAGGAGATTCGTCAGGTTCTCAGCGGCAACGGCGAATTGCTCTTGATGGACGAGCGAGAAAAGGTGATTCGCGAAACAGGCCGTGTGCTGGTCGATCGATTCGATGGCAGTTTTGCTGCGGCCGTCGCATCGGTCGGCGAGAAAGCCTGGCCGCTGGCGGTGCTGCTGATGACGAATTTCGATTCATTTCGGGATGTGAGCAACCATCGTGGCAAGCCCGTTTATTTCATGAAGCGGGCCCAGATTTGCGCGTTGGATCTTTCCGCGGCATGGGAATGTAAGGGCCACGGTGCGCTGGAAGGCTTGGGCGAACTGACTGCCTTTGCCGATTATCGCGTGCCTCAGGCCCTGCGGCACCTCGACATCCTTCAATACTCAAGCGAGTTGGAAGCCGCGATCGAAGCCGAGAAGGAGTTGGCGGCCGACTCGGAGGCGGAAATCGAAATTCGGGCGGCTACGATTCATGCAGTCGATCTGATGGTGAAGGCCGCCAACAAGGCGGGGCGCAGGGCGACAGCCTGGCAAGTCGATTGGTATCTGTGGGGGCTGTCGCATGATGCGTCGGTGTCGGTCAAGCATCATCGAACAAGAACAGTTTATTACTGACTTTGCGGTGGGAAGAATTGGAAAATTGAGATTGAGGTACGGAATGATTAATCGGCATGGATGCGTGGTCTTGATTGGCGCGTTTCTTGGCGTTTTGACGGGCTGCGGCGCGAAAATGGCGGACAGTGTGACCGCGATGAAGGAGCCGCCGCCGGGTAGCGAGGCGGAAATTGCGAAGATATCGGCCGATCCGATGGCCTATATGAACAAATCGCTGACCGAAGCCCGCAAGGTGAAGACGGCGCGCATGAATTTTCAACGTCAGGATCGCGTCGGCCTCGTGCCGGAATTGCGGCCGATGGAACGCATGCGCACGAATTTTCGCGAGCAACCTTTCAGCGTCCGGTTTACGTGGCAGGAGGAGGACTCCGAATATCTTCAGGCGGTCTATGTGGATGGCGTGAATGACAACAAAGTGGCACTCCTTCCCCGGAAGGGACTCTTCGGCTCGAAGCCCAGCGTCGTGAGCTATCCGCCCAGTTTCGCCGTCGCGTTCGGGAAATCGAAGAAACCGATCACGGACTTCGGCCCGCGGCTGATGCTCGAACGTCTCTTCGATCGCATCGAAAAGGCCAAACCGCTCGGCGGCACGAAGATCAGGCATGTCGGCGTTGCGAAGGTCGGACCGGGCGAGGAGGAATGCCATCACATCGAGCTTCTCTTTCCGAAGAACGACGAATTTCCCTGCAAGCTGCTCGACTTGTATGTGAACATTCATACGCGGCTGCCGGTCGCCGTGTATCTGTGGCTCACCGAGGAAAAGCGCGAGCGCACCGACCAAACACTCGACGCCATGTACATCTACGGCCAGATGGAGACAAACATCACGCTATCGGACAACGATTTTGTCATCGATGCGCAGCCGAAGCAGAAGAAGAAAGCGCCCCGAAAGCGGGAAAATGCGACAAATTCAAATGCGAGCCTACGCAACTGCCGCCCCAAGCGAAAAATAAGGGCATGCCGTTTTGCTTATGTCGAATCATTCGAAAGGGCTAGAACCATGTGCATAGAATCCAAGGTCATGCAAACGAGAGCCGCCAAGGGACGCAGCGCGATTCGATATGTCATACTAATGACACTGGCGGGCATGCCGTTGAGCGCCGCCTGCGACCCGGCCGCCGTCGAAAAGGCGAAGCGCGAGGCGGCGATCAAAGCGCTGGAAGCCAGGGACGCCGCGACTCAGGCCGCCCATGACGCAAAAGAGACTGCCAAGCCCTATGTCGATCAGGGGATCGAAAAGGCAAAGGAGCTTTATCAGGAAGGCAAAGAGAAAGCGGTGGAATTGAAGGAAAAAGCCCAGCCCTATGTGGACGAGGCGAAAAAAGCGACGACTCAGGCCTACGAAAAGGCCAAGGAATTGACGACGCAGGCGGCCGAAAAGGTCAAAGCCGCGGCGACCCAGGCGGTCGAGGAGGTCAAGGAAGCCGTGAAGCCGGCAGATTCCGGCGGCGGCTGATCCCGGCGTCGGAAAAATTGGCGTGGCAGGCCGCGGGTTGTCGATGTCGCCAGATGGGGCGCATTTCGAAAGGCCCGGTCATGTCACGGCTCATTTCGGCTATTTTTGTGTTGCTTGCCATCGCAGTGCATCCAACCAATTTATTTGGGGATTCGACCGGCGAACCCGCCACCGCGAACGAAAATTCGAAGGCGTCATCCACCGGCAACAGCCGGCTTGTTATCACGAACGAAACCAATTGCCCGGTTCAGATCTTCATCGACGACGAGTACATCGGCATTTGCGAATCGTTTGCAATCATGAGTATTCGCTCCGAACGATTGGGGCGAGTGACATTGGTGGGGCGTTCGTACTGCGACACATGGGGGCCGGTGAGACGCACACTGAAGGCTGGAGAAACCTCAACCTGGAAAATCACCGAGCGGGAGCGCGATTGTCCGGGCGGATCAAAACCGTCAACGCCCGGTTCAACCATCGGCTCCGCAATGATGCCTGCGGGTTCGCCTTCGCATTCAGCTCATGAGAAGAAGCGCAGAATGTCCTGATACGTGACGAGGATGAACACCGTCGCGATCAGGGCGATGCCCAATAGCTGCGTCGCGACCTGGGTCTTGATGCTGACCGGCTCTCCGCGAATTTTTTCGAGGATCAGAAACAAGAACAGGCCGCCATCCACGATCGGCAGCGGAAGGAAATTGATGACGGCAAGGTTTGCCGAAATCAGCCCGAGAAACCAGCACAGTGCAATGAGGCCGCCCTGCGCCACTTCGGAACCCTTGTGGGCAATTCCGAGCGGACCGCTGACGTTGGATAGGCCGACATTCCGCGTGAACAGCATGTGCCGAATGGTCTGCGCGGTTGCGACGGTGGCTCGATAGGCCTGACGAATGCCGACGACGAAGGCCTTCGCGGGATTGGCGATCGGGTGCTTTTCGAAAAGCGGGTAGCAAATAAACGTCATGGCATAATACTGAACCCGCGCCGGCCAGGGATCCTTGTTGTCGGCGCGAATTGTATAGTCGCCGGATTTGCGATCGCCATCGGCCGTGACATATTCGACTTTGACCTTTTGCCGTCGAATTCCTTCAGTAGCCCTTCGATCGCGCCAGTCGGGCAAATGCGAGTGGTCACTTTGTTACTATTGGTCTGGGCGTCGTGGACCGTTACCAGACACTGGGACTTATCTCCGATTTTGACGACGCGATCGTCCGACGCCAGACCCAATGCGGTTTGAAGCGAACCGGGGACCTCGAATTTGACCGTGTCAATCTTGTCCACAAGCCGGAATTGAAGGTCAACAGTCTTGCCCGCGTTTTGCATGAATTCGCGGCTCAATTCATACCAGTGATGAACCGGCTTCTGGTTGACAGCCAGAATGACCGCGCCACGGACGATGCCGGCGGTCCTTGCGGGAGTGCTGCGCTCGCCGTATTTGGCGACGACATCGGCGACGACGAGATGATCCTCATCGACGTTTCGAATATCAGCGTCGATGGAGGGCGACGGGCTGCTGAAGAGCGCAAACGGCGCGGATGGTTTGATCGGGTTCAATTTGATGACATCGATTTTCTCAAACCACTTTCGCCATGCATCTGCGGTAGTATGGGCGGCAATGGCGTTCTTGAGAAACGCAATGGCGGCATCATCGAGTCCATCGGCCTTCGCAATTTCCGCCAGTTTCGCGGGCGCGCCGGCGAAGTCGCTCACGGCCGCGGCGATCAGTTCCTCGCGATGCACAATGCAGAAATCAACTTCGGCCTGCGTCAGACCTTCGACGGGCACACCCTTGCGCCGCACTTCCAACTCCACACCTTCATTTCCCGCGCCCTTGATCGCGGATTCAAGCTCCGCGTAGGTTGGGTAATCGTACTTGCCAATTCGCACGATGACGTCGCCGGACTTCGCGCCGGCCTTGTCGAACGACTTCTTTTCGTCGACCTGCAGAATCGTCAGTCGCGGGACCATTCCCAGCAGCGACGCGCTGGAGCGATCATTGGCGTCGTAAGGCAGCGGCAGCCACATGGCGCTGGTCTTGACCGTGACGGTGTCGGTTTCGATGGGGGGATCGAACTCGATCAATTGTTCGTCGGTGAGGGCGTCCGGGTTTTTGGGGCGTTTGACAATGAGGTCTATCGGGGAACCCTCGGCGCGCATCATTTCACGACGGATGATGCCGGCATCACGGCACTCAATCGTTTTGCCGTTCAGATTGATGGCGTGAATCTCGTCATTTCTGTGCAGCTCGTCCGGCCGGGCGGTGGAAATGTCCGCGACGGTCGTTCCCCAGACGCGGCGCGTCTGGGCGGGGGCGACTCCGATCTGGCGCATTTCGCGGGCTTCGACGAATTCGGGGCGAATTTCCGGGGCGGGCGAGACGGTCTTGCCATCGCGTTCGACGCGCATGACCAGCGATTCCTCGGGTCCTGAAAGGACGATTCGCCCATGAAGCTCCATGAAGTCCGAGATTTCCTCGCCGTTGATTTCGAGAATCCGGTCGCCCGGAAGAAGGCCCGCCCGGGCGGCCGGTGTGTTCTCGGCGACGTATCCGATGATCGGCGGCGGCTTCATCATGCCGACCATGTTGACGACGGTGAATAGGATTGCGGCAAAGATGAGATTCATGATGACGCCGGCGCTGACGATCACCATGCGCTTGCCGATGGGCTTGCTGGTGAAACTGTCCGGGTCGGCTTTGACCTTCAACTCACCGGATTTGTCGACAACAAAGTCTTCCTGCCCGAGCATCTGAACATATCCGCCCAGCGGGAGAATGTTAAAGCGATACTCGGTTTCGCTGATGCCCAGCGCGCGGCCTGCTTCGACGCGCTCCTTGTCGAAGTTCGGGCCTTCCGGATCGCTGAGTTGTTCACGCGTCGCGACTCCGGTGGAAACCAGGCGCTCATCGACCCGGGCGCGGTATTCGGCATCGGTCGAGCCGAATCGTGTTCCGATTCCCTTTCGAAACGCGAACAGTCTGCGGCCGAAACCGATCGCAAAGGCCTGAACGCGGACATCGGCCCATTTGGCTGCCAGGAAGTGTCCGAGTTCGTGAACAAATACCACCACGGAAAAACCGAAGATGATGAGAATGTAGCCCCACGCGGTCGAGAAGATCGACGACAGGGTCGACATGACGTCGGCCAAAATCAGCGGGGACGAAACGGCTAGACTTTGCAGCATTGCGTTACCTCGTTGCGAGCCCAGGCATCGACACGAAATAGTGTCGCCAGACTCGGTTGTTCCTCATATTCGTGTCGACCAAGCACATCTTCCACGGTCTCGGCGATTTCGCAAAAAGAGACCCGCCCCTGTCGAAACAGCTCCACGGCCGCTTCGTTGGCGGCGTTCATTGCCGCGCCGGCGGTTCCCGCCTTTCTTGCGACCTCGCGCCCCAATCGCAGCGATGGGAATCGCGACTCATCCGGCGGCTCGAAGTGCATGCGGCCAAGCTTCGAAAAATCAACCCGGTCGGTACAGCCGGCGAGCCTTCGCGGATAGGTCATGGCATACTGGATGGGCGTTCGCATATCGGGGCTGCCCATTTGTGCGACGATCGACCCATCGTGAAAGGCCACCATCGAATGAATAATCGACTCGGGGTGTATGAGCACTTCAATGCGATCCGGATCGATATTAAAGAGCCATTTTGCCTCGATGATTTCGAGCGCTTTATTCATCATGGTAGCGCTGTCGATCGTGATTTTCGGTCCCATGTCCCAGATGGGATGTTTTAGGGCGTCGGCCAGTTTTGCGTGTCGCATTTGATCGCGGGTCCACGTCCGAAACGGTCCGCCCGAGGCGGTGAGCAAAATGCGCTCAATTTCTTCGTGACGGCCCGAGTGGAGCGATTGATAGACAGCCGAGTGTTCGCTATCGACCGGGATCAACTTTGCGCCGGACTTCGTCGCCGCATCGACCATCAATTGACCGGCGACGACGAGCGACTCCTTGTTGGCGAGGCCAACCGTCAACCCGCGCACCACTGCGGCCATCGTCGCGGAAAGGCCCGCAATACCCACGATACCTGCAAGAACGAAATCGGCGTCGGCCTCTTTCACGAGCCTGACGAGTGCTTCGGGACCGGACCACAGTTGGGTGGCAGGGGAGGAATTTTTCAAACGATCGCGAATTCGGAGGGCTGCGGACTGATCCGCAAGTACGGCGATTTTGGGGTGGTATTTTTCCACCTGTTGGGCGAGCCGCTGATCGCTCGTCGCGGCGGCCAGCCCGACAATTTCGAATTCGCCGGGAAGGTTGTCGGCAACGCTCAGCGCGCTGCATCCGATTGAACCGGTGGAGCCTAGGATGATGACCCGTTTGGGCATGTGACGAACTTGGACCTCCCACCGCATTGCGGAAAGTTAGATGATATGAAGAAGGGGATGGGGCGGCAACTGCATGGATTCTGTTTCAGCACCTTCGCGAAGCAATCCTGTGCATCAATGACAGCGTTTTTCGGCTGTAACGGCGCGGATTGACCGTGGATATGGCGCGTCGCACAATAGGCCATTGGAGAGGGCGTGATTAGAGGGAGCAAATCGACCAGTTGGAGGATTCATCATGGCTTACGACGTGATTATCGCAGGCGGGACGATCGTCCATGCGAAAGGCAATGAAAAAGCCGATGTCGGCATTGTCGGCGAGAAAATTGCAAAGGTGGGAAAGGGGCTGGTAAAAAAGGGCGATACGAACGGCGCACGGGTGATTGATGCGAAAGATTGCTTTGTCATGCCCGGGGCGTTGGATGTGCATGTGCATTTGGAGCTGCCATTCTGCGGCACGACATCGGCAGACGACTATGACAGCGGCACGAAGGCGGCGGCGCGCGGCGGCGTGACGACAGTGATTGATTTTGCGATTCCGTATGGCGACGAGTCGCTGCAGGATGCGGTGAATAACTGGAAGGGTCGGGCGAAAAAGTCATGTGTCGATTACAGCTTTCATGTGGCCGTCACGAAATGGGACCGGCACAAGCACGAAATGGCCGACATGGTGAAGCAGGGGCTGACGACGTTCAAACAGTTTATGATCTACGAGAAGGAAGGCTGGCAGGCGGATGACGCGGCCATTTTCGGCGCGCTGGAGAAGTGCCGCGAGCTAGACGCTATGCTGCTGATTCATGCTGAAAGCAGCCGCGTGCTGGATGAACTTATCGCCCGCCATCACAACGAGGAGGAAATGAAGGCGCTGGGCGCGCAATTACACGGCATCACGCGGCCGAATTTCATCGAGGCCGAGGCGATTCAGCGGGCGGTGAAGTGGGCGGAGGTGACGGGCGGCAAGCTTTACATCGTTCACATGTCGACCGGCGAGGGCACGGACATCATCAATGATGCCCACAAGCGCGGGTTGAAGAACATTCTGGCTGAAACGTGCATTCAGTATCTGGTGCTCGACGACTCGGTCTTCAAACGCGAGGATGGGCATCTGTTTGCCTGCTGCCCCCAACTCAAGAAAAAGCCGGATCAGGCACGGCTGTGGAAGGGATTGAAGAAGGACACGGTTTGCGTCATCTCGACCGACACCTGCACGTTTACGCGCGAACAAAAGGCGATGTGGAACGGCGACTGGACGAAAATCCCGATGGGCATGCCGGGGCTGGAGACGATGGTGCCGCTGGCCTACACCTATGGCGTGCAAAAAGGCAGGCTGACGATCAATGAACTGGTCGAGAAATGCAGCACCGCGCCGGCGAAAATCATGGGTTTGGGCGATCGAAAGGGGCAGATCAAGAAGGGTCATGATGCGGACATCGCGATTCTGCACCCGAATCGGAAGATCAAGGTGAATCCGGCGGAAATGGAAACCAATGCGGATTGGTCGCCCTATGAAGGCTGGAATCTCGCCGGATTCTCGCGAACGACGCTGTGCCGCGGAAAAGTCATCGTCGATGACTATAAATTCTGCGGCGAGAACGGCTGGGGCCAGTTCCTTGAGCGCGGCAAGCCGGGGCGGGTCTAGCAGGAAACGACCCATCGAATGAGAGCATTTCGAGCGAAGTGGATTGCGCCGGTGATCGGTTCTGTCATTGAGGACGGGTGCGTCGCGGTCGTTGAGGGCGTCATCGCGGCCGTCGGCCCTGCGCGAGAGGTGCTTGCCCGCTTGAGCGCCGGGAGCGAAATCATCGAACTGGGTGACGTAATTGTGACACCTGGATTCGTCAACGCCCATGCCCATCTCGAATTGACATGTTACAGGAATAAGCTGCCGAAGGGACCCTTGGGACCCTGGATTGAGAAACTCATCGCGCTGCGGCTGGAGCCGGTAGCCGCCGCACGGGAGCGATCGGCCGTCATCCAGGGCGCCTCGGAAATGCTGTCGGCCGGCATCACCTGCGTCGGTGACATTTCGCGCACCGGCATGTCGGTCGTCGAACTGGCGGAATCGCCGATACGCAAAGTGTGTTTTATCGAATTGATCAGCGGGGCGCGGCTGCCGCCGAATGACGGCAATTCCCTGAGGCGTGTCTTTGAAAAGCTGAAAAAGCTCGGAAGTCGCGGATCGCCCTGTTTGCGGCATCTCACCTCACGCCGCACACGGTGAATGACGCCGATTTCAAGAGTGCCGCAACATTGGCATCAATGTGGAATGTGCCGTTTACAATTCACTATCTGGAAACGCCGGAGGAGTCCGCGGAATGGGCGGCATCGTGTCATGCGTCTGTCGCCGAGTTTCTTGAACAGGTGCGCCCGCTACCGGCCGTGTCGCTGGCACATGTGAACTATCCTTCGAGCGAGGATTTGTCGCGAATCGCGACGAACGGCGTAACGGTCATCTGGTGCCCGCGCGCGCATTCTTTTTACGGCCATCGCAATCATCCGTGGCGCGACATGGTGGCGCGCGGCATCAATGTTGCACTCGGCACCGATAGCGCGGGCTGTGTGCCCACACTTTCGATTCTCGATGAGATTCGCGAAGCGCGTCGATTGTCGCCGACCGTTGCGGCGAGTGAGTTGCTGGAGATGTCGACACTGAACGGGGCCAAGGCCCTGGGATTGGGTGACAGGCTGGGTGCGCTGGAGGCCGGTCGGTTGGCGGATTTCGCGGTGTTTCGCTTGCATGATTCGTCGGAGCCGGTGGTAAATCGATTGCTTCTGCCGGAAACGAAAATTGTGAAGACTATCATCGGGGGAGAGGTGGTCTTTGAGGACCGAGTTGATTGATCGATCAATGCCGGAATTCGTTTTCAAAATGCTTGTTCACTTATTTTCAGACGTTAAGATGGGCAATTGGCCAGATGCTCCGGCCACCACGCGGTTACCCCCCAATCGCGTACCGGACATCTGGCCACTTTTGGATAACAACCAGGTACACTTATTAGGGAGTTCACCCTATGGCGAATGAGGACAGAAAACTGCAAATCGACGATGACTGGAAGTCGGCGGCCGCTGCTGAAAAGGAAAAGCTTGCGGCGGAGGTTGAGGGCGGACCGGAGCAGGGCGAATACGGGCCGCTGCCGGAGCCCGGGTTTCTTGAAATCGTGCAGATTCTTGCCATGCAGGCGATGGTGGGGTTGGGGGGGATGCGCGGTCCGGACGGGCGCGATATTCCGCCGAACCTGGAAGTCGCCAAGCATCACATCGATCTCCTGTCGATTCTCGAACAGAAAACTGAAGGCAAGCTCGAAGAGCAGGAAAAGCAGGTGCTGAACACCACGCTGTATCAGCTTCGCATGGCGTATGTGGAGACGATGCGCATGGCATCGGGCGGTAAGGGCCGGTAGTGCGGAACGAAAAGATGTCTGCGAGGTTGGCCGTGCAGTTCGAATGTGCGGAACCTGGCATAAAGTACCTTGCCTTGTCCTGTCGTGTCACGC